>NZ_CP130565.1:2445479-3088138 GCF_030534335.1 Marivirga harenae
CCAAATAGGCTTAGAAAATCATTAAATAAATGTACGAAGACATTGGATATGGCATAGTAGCCTACCAGAGAGAATAGAAAAAAATTGAAAAACATATAGAACGCATCAAGCCAGAAATCTTTTCTGATTTTGGGTTGATCCTTTCTCCAGGGCATGATTAATTACAGGGTATAAAAGAATAGCGATATACCTAGTAACCAATATAGATAATTACCCCAATGTAAATTGAAAACTTCATTGCCCACATAGCGGGCATAGTCTTTAAACGAGTTGATAAATATATCAATGTATTCCATTTATCTTATTTGGCTTCTACAACGAAGATAGACTATGAGCTGTTCACAACTCTGTAACCGATATTACATTCAACTACGTCTTCAGAAATAAAAAAGCCTCCAATTGGAGGCCTTCAAATTTATAATGGAATGTTTCCATGTTTTTTCTTTGGAAGTTTGTCCACTTTGTTTTCCAACATTGAAAAAGCTTTAATTAATTTTTTCCTCGTATTCGAAGGAAGGATCACTTCGTCAATATAACCTCTATGAGCTGCTCTATATGGATTGGCAAATTTCTCAGTATACTCTTCTACTTTTTCTGCTAGTTTGGCTTCTTTATCATCTGCAGCTGCAATTTCTTTACGGAAGATGATTTCAGCGGCACCTTTAGCACCCATTACAGCAATTTCAGCAGTTGGCCATGCATAATTCATATCTGCTCCTATGTGTTTGGAATTCATCACATCATAAGCTCCACCATACGCCTTTCTGGTAATTACTGTGACTCTAGGAACAGTGGCTTCACTGAAAGCATACAATAACTTGGCACCATTCGTGATAATCCCGTTCCATTCCTGATCAGTTCCTGGAAGGAAACCAGGTACATCTTCAAATACTAAGAGTGGAATATTGAAACTATCGCAGAAGCGTACAAACCGAGCGGCTTTTTTACTAGCATCATTATCTAAAACCCCAGCTAAAGAGGCAGGTTGATTTCCTACGATTCCTATGCTTCTTCCAGCTAAATGAGCAAAACCCACCACTATATTTTCAGCATAGTTTTTATGAACTTCAAAAAAACTATTATCATCAACTGTTCCTTCAATCACCTCTCTCATGTCATATGGTTGGTTAGGATTGTCGGGAATTATGTCATTTAACGGCGCTCTGGCTTCATCATCCTTAAGATCATAAGGAACTGAAGGTGCTGGGTCTTCACAATTTTGTGGAACGTAACTAAGTAATTTTTTGATGTTATTGATGCATTCCAATTCATTGGCGCAAGAAAAATGAGTTACACCACTTTTAGTACTATGGGTACTAGCCCCTCCTAATTCTTCGGAAGTTACGTTTTCTTGGGTTACTGTTTTTACAACATTTGGACCTGTGACGAACATATAGCTGGTATTCTCAACCATCATGATAAAGTCAGTCATAGCAGGTGAATAAACTGCTCCACCAGCACAAGGTCCCATGATTGCGGAGATTTGCGGAACTACTCCTGAAGCTCTTACATTTCGATAGAATATATCGGCATAACCACCTAAAGAAACAACTCCTTCTTGAATTCTAGCTCCACCTGAGTCATTTAAACCAATTACCGGAGCCCCATTTTTCGTAGCCATCTCCATTATCTTCACTATTTTTTCTGCATGGGTCTCGGATAGCGAGCCTCCAAAAACGGTGAAATCCTGACTAAAAACGTAAGTTAATCTACCTGAAATAGTTCCGTATCCTGTTACCACACCATCTCCCGGGTAGTGTTGTTTTTCTAATCCGAAATCCTTGCATCGGTGCATAACGAATTTGCCAATTTCTTCAAAAGAACCTTCATCCATTAGTAGATCTATTCTTTCTCTGGCTGTCAATTTTCCTTTTTCGTGCTGGGCTTCTATTCTTGCTTCACCACCACCTTTTAAGGCTTGTTTATTTTTTTCTGCAAGCAGTTCGTTTTTCCCTTTGTTTGTCGGTTTAGTATAAACAGGTTTTTCCATATCGTTTTTTCCCATAGTAGTATCCTAGAATTATAATCTTTCAAAGATAGGATAGGGAAGCTGAAAAACGAATTTTTTGAGGCCAAACTGTAAATTTATGGCACAAAAAAGGCCATCCTATTCAGGATAGCCTTTATTACTTGGTTTTAAGCTTTATTATCTATCTACTTTGTTTAAATCTACTATTTGAACCTCTACTCTTCTATTTTCAGCTGGGTTTTTGGTGTCAGCTTTAGTAGATCCGTAACCTTTAGCAATAATTCTTCTTCTCACCACTCCTTTATAGTTGAAGAAATTAACCACTTCAATTGCTCTTTTATTAGATAATTTGCGGTTAAATTCCGGATCGCCTTCTGCAGAGGCATAGCCTGATATTTGAATACCAAGAGCTTCATTCTCTTGAAGATGCTCATAAATCTCCTGTAGGCTTTGTTTATATTTATCGTCAAAATTAGCAGCTCCTACATCAAAATATATTTTATATATTGGCTCCAGCAATGACTTATCATATTTTGCTTCAGGTTTTTGAGTTTTATCTCTTTTCTGCTTTTTAGCTTCTTCTGTTACGTACATGGTAGGAAGTGAATAGATAGTTTCGCCTTCAACTACTCTACTTTTTAAAGTAGTAGTATCGCTTTCATCATAGTAGTATGTTCTGCTAGCTATTTCCATTTCATCTTCATTGGCCTCGAAATTCACATTTTCGATCGGATTTACTGAATACATCAAATCCATCATATAGTTAAAGGCTGCTGTGTCCTCTGCTGCAATTATGGCGTCCATCATGTCATATACGTCCAAACTATCACTCTGAACCAGCATGGCTTCATTGGCTTGCCTTGGTGAATAGGTGCCTTCTTGTTTGGTGTCATAAAAGGCGTTATTCACTGACACTTCCTGTCCCACCACCACATCAAACTGCTTGATCAATTTTAGATTGATTTTTTGATACAGCTCGTAAAAGTAGGTTTGATTGGGTACGTTGATATTCAATGTGTATGGCAAATACCCTTCTGATTCTATGATTAAGTCATAGTTTTTCCCAGGAGGCAAGATAATCAAATAGTTGCCTGTTTTTGGGTCAGGATCGTACACATAGTCCACTTTTGTGTTATTTTCATTATCCACCAACTTTATCTTGGTTGGTACAGGTTGTTCGTCTTCGCCAGCTGTAATTTTACCTTTCAACATGGTTAGTGGGATGTTGGCATATTTCTCAGGCATGTCAAAGATATAAATATCTTGACCTCCATAACCACCTTCTCTGTCAGAAGAGAAGTATCCTTTGCTTCCATCAGCTGATAAGGTGAAATAATTATCGTTTAGTGGCGTATTGATTGGGTAGCCCATATTTTCTGGATTTGTCCATTTTCCCCCTAGCACATTTGTTTTGAAAATATCTCGACCTCCCATGGAATTTGAACCATTTGATGTAAAGTACAAAGTTTTCATATCTGGGTGGATAAATGGAGCATCTTCGTCATACTTGGTATTTACTTCCGGTCCAAGGTTTGCAATATTTCCCCATTTTCCGTTTCCAGTATTTTCAGCAACCCAAATATCCATTCCACCATATCCACCAGGTCGGTTACTGGCAAAATATATTTTCTTACCATCGGGCGTAATTGAACCAGTACTTTCCAAATCTCGTGAATTCAGGCCATCGATTGCTGATGGTTGGCTCCAACCATTTCCTTCTTTTCGCATGATGTATAGATTACCTTTGTTTCCAGACCCGATGAAAACCAACATTTGTTGTCCATCGGGAGATATACCAGCCGTGCCAACATTTTCATCAGTTCGGATTTCTATCTTGTTTGGTTCGCCCCAATCTCCTGAGGATTTATAAGTGATATAAACTTCTTCTGCTGACCTACCGGTTCTTGCGTTTGGTCGTAAAGAGGTAAAAGCCATTACTGACTGGTCTGCTGAGACTACAGGATTGTATTCGGTGAACTCAGAATTGATAGGAGGAGCCATTCTTTGTATATTAATATCTTTTTTCTGCCCCATTAACCGTTTAGCATTCTCTACTTGAGTGAGTTCCAAAAGGACTTCTGATCGGATTTTTGCATCACTTTCTCCAAGGCTTTTCAGATACTGATTGTAATACTTACTTGCTTTTTCTAGCATCAAATTTTTGTGAAAAGCTTGAGCCATATAATAAGAAGCATCTTTTGGTAAATTAGAAAAGTCCACTTGCTTTTCTAAATTATTGAATATTGCAGAAGCTTTTAATTGATCAGATGCATTGGGCATTTTTAAGTATGATACACCCAACATATAATTTACGTAAGGCTCATTGGCTCCTAATTCAACTGCTTCGGATAAAGATTTAATGGCGCCTTCGTAATTTTGAATTTTAAAAAGATTTTCACCTCTATAGATTAGGTCATCTATTTTATTCTGTTGGGCAAAAACCATTGTAGAAATGCTTATGAAGAATAATACAATAAGTGATTTTTTCATAATAATATACTTTATAATTATTTTTGGCTTGATTTAGCTTCGATAATACTCTTTCTCAACGTAATTTAATTATTTACTGTTATTTCAAGAAATATAACCATTTAAAGTGGCATTAGTATTATTGTGCCATAAAGATAATTTTTTTCTTTAAAAATAATACAATCCTTATTTGTGCTTATCGATGGCCCTTAGCCTTTGCAACAAAGGAGGATGTGAGTAATGAAAGAATACGTACAGTTTATGTGGTTTTAAATTGCTTAAACTATCAACTGACAGCTTTTTAAGCGCATCTTGCAAGGCATCCCCATTGTAAGTAATTGCAGCAAATTCATCTGCCTGATATTCATGTTTTCGACTAATGAAATTGGAGAATAAAGACAAAACCAAACTGACAGGGGTGTAGATGATCCCGAACGCTATAAAATTTACAGGAAAGCTCAAGTGTTCAGCTCCCAAGGCCTGGCTTAATTCTGGATTAAAAATCATAAATGACATAATTAACAGCATTGCTCCAGTCTGTAATACCCCGCTTATCATTCCTGAAATTGTGTGTTTCTTTTTATTATGTCCAACTTCATGTGCTAAAATAGCAACTAATTCCTCTTCAGTATGCTTTTCAAGCAGTGTGTCAAACAAGACGATTTTCTTTCTTTTTCCAAATCCTGAAAAAAAGGCATTGGCCTTTGACGATCTTTTGGAACCATCCATAATGTAGATATTGTCAATTGGGAATTCAACGGATTTCCCATATGCCATAATTTTTTCTCTTAACGAGCCCTCTTCAAGTGGAATTAATTTATTGAATAGTGGTAAAATCCAGCTGGTATAGAAAAAATTTGCCCCGATCATGAATACAGTAATCACGATCCAAAATATCCACCAAAATGATTGGCCGATCCATGTGATAAGAAAAACCAGTACACTTAATAGTATACCACCTACTATAATGGTTAATAAGTAACTCTTTAATTTGTCTTTCCAGAATAGGGAAGGGGTCATTTTATTAAAACCGAACTTCTCTTCTATCTTGAAAGTGGAATACCACTGCCATGGAATATTCCATATGTCGTTTAAAACATATATGATACCGAAAAAAGCCAAGGTTTGAGTTATGACCGAGCCAAAATATTGTCTTACATAAGAATCTAAATCCCCAAATATGCCTAAAGCTAGTACTAACAGCATTATTACTAAACTTGAAAAGCCGCTCCACAATCCAAATTTCGTGTTCGCTCGCTGATATTGTATTGCTTTTTGATACTTCTCTTCATCAAAAATATCCTGTAAATCAGCAGGTAATTTAGAATTTGCTTTTTTGTAATTTAGTAAATCAACTATAGTATTTAGCGCATAGTCTAAAACTACCACCAAAAGAATGATCGTAAAGAATTGATCTGAGTTAAAAATCATGAGTTAGATTAAAATTTCGGACAAGGTATTACCAATTTGTCAGCTGGTGGTCTCCTGGGATCAGTAAGTGAGAGCACATAAGTGATAGAGATTTCATGAGCACCGCCACTCCTAATTCCCAAATCAGATAAAGTGTAATCAAAACTATAACCAATAGCCAACTTTTCATAAGAGTAACCCACTAATGCTACTAAAGATTCCGATGCCGAAAATCCAGTTGGAGTATTGAACGGTATTCCTCTATACCAAAGGCCAACAACCATAGGCTCAAGCGTGCTGTAAAGGCCTAGGTCTAATTGTTGAAAACTGCCTTGCATCTTAAACTGAGCTGTAGGACTAATACTTCTTTCATCTCCATTTTTAGTAAATCCTTTTCTGTAACCTGTTGGTAATGGGATTCTGTAACCTAGATGAAATGAATGCTTCATGGGCAGTCGGCTCGCATCTCCTAGAATGGATTGATTCGGTTGATTTAAATGAAATACTGAATAGCCCAACCAAAAATTTTCGGAGTAGAGCACTCCACCAAAAGATAGGTCAAAAAATGTTTTGCTAGGTCCGGCAGAAGTCTCTCCGGTTGGATTTTGAAAACTTTGAGTGTCAGGATCCCATTGATCACCAAAGGTTAAATTTCCAAAATTTAAATTTCTATTATAGACTCCAACTTGAACTCCCGGCCTAAAAGTTAGAGTTTCGGTTAGTCTAAGTTGATATGCATATTGTGCACCCACTGATGTAGATCTAAGTCCAACAATGCCTTCCTCATCTCTGGAGATTATTAGTCCCACACCACTTCTTAATCTGTCAAAATAGTGATCAAAATAGGCAGAGTAGGTGACAAAATTAGCATTAATACTTGGCCATTGGTTTCTGTAGTTGATTCCTGCACGGCTCATTTGAGTATTTCCGGCAAAGGCAGGGTTTAGATATAAGGGTGCCGCATAGAATTGAGAAAACTGCGGGTCCTGTGCTTTTATTTCATTTGAACCAATAAAATAAAAACTCAATAGCAATATTATAAATAAACTTCTTCTTTTTAATTTATTTTGCACAACACAAATTTAAATTCAAAATTTTATCGAAAGATAGGAAATTAGATAGAAAGACAGATATTCAAGATAAAAATTTTATTAAATTCTGTTATAAAATTGAAAAACAGTAAATTGTTCCCTTCTTTATCTATTTATTTTTAAATTTCGATTTAATACTTAAAACGATCTTTTTTTTAAAATCATATATTTATAAAAAAAGAAAATTTATCTGATTTGTTTTACGTTATTCAGGTTAAGGTTATCAACGTCCGATTGTATGAAAAGTAGTTTGCTTAAGTTTGTGTTTGTTTTCTTGCTGTGTAGTACCCAAACAGTGTTTTCTCAAGATTTTTCAGAGTCTTTTTGGTTTTTTGGCAATACAAGTGATGCTGTACAATTTGATAAAAACAGTGGCAGACAAGCCTTACTTATTGAAAACCAAGCCACTCCTTTTGGAAACAATGGTACTGCTGTGGCGACAAATGCTGTAGATGGCCAATTGTTGTTTTATACGGATGGCGCTGTAATTTATGGGAAAAACCATTTGGTTTTGCCAGGAGGAAATGCCATCGGTGCTGATAATTCATTAAGACATCCGGTGACAATTGTACCTTCTAATAATCCAAATGATGACATTTTCTTTGTCTATCTAATTAACTCATCTGGTGATTTACAAGTATTAAGCGTTGATATGGCTCTTGGAGAATTTGGAGAAGCAACTGCTTCTCCTCAAGGTACGGGCTTCTCTAATTTGGCTGAATTTGTTAGTTCTTATAGACTTGGGGATAGTTATTTTCTTGTTTTTCAATCCGATAATAGATTGGAAATGGCACAAGTACAAAATGACGGGAGCTTATTAAGTATTGCTGATCATCAAATCTCAGTAGAATTTAGTTTAACTAATGCGAGCTTAAGAGCTCAAGGGAGTGATACTATACAATTTGCTCTATCATCAAATAATGTAAACGGAAGCCCGAAAAATATTGTATTGTTTGATTTAGATGTATCCGATATTTCAAATCCGACATTTCAAAATGAAAATATTCTGCCAAATACAGGAGCTGTAGGTCAATTAATTACTGATTTGGAATGGTCTATAGGAGGTAGAAATTTATACTACAGCCGCAATAATCTAAATACAGGCGAAGGTCGATTAATTCAGTTAAACCTGGATAGTGCAAGCGCTGAAAACATTTTGAATAGACCTGTTTCTTCGCTTGACGCATTGAAAAATGGACCAGATGGAAATTTGTACTTTTTGTATAATAATGGAGCAGAAGAGTTTTTAAGTAGAATAATAAATGCTGATTCAATTCCTGACTCTCTATCAATTGAATGGAATTTACTTAATGGCAATACCTTTGGTCAAGCACGAAATCTACCAAATATTGCACCTCCAGCACTTTTGGATGGTAATGTTGGCTTTGACTGGTATGCGTCAGCACTTAATCAAACGGTTTGTCAAAACAATCCGGTTTCTTTCTTTGCAGATTACGGAAATTTGGATGATATCACCTCCCTTTCTTGGGATTTTGGAAATGGACAAACCTCCGATGCCATAAGCCCGAATGTTATTTATGAAGATCCTGGGCAGTATAATGTGATCTTGACAATAAATGCAGGTGGCAATTTTTTCATAGATTCTGCAGCTGTTACAGTTAATCAATTTGATTCAGAGGTCCAGCTCCAGGATACCACTGTTTGTGAACTGCCATTAGAAAATTATGGCCCAACTCTTTCCGATGGTTCCCAACCTGATGAAGTGGTTTGGATCAATCCTGACCCAGAGAAATTTACTGATAATGGGGATGGAACAGCTACTTTCCAACAGTCTGGGGTTTATTCTGCAGCGGTTACAGTCGGAAATTGCACCATTACAGCCAGTTTTGAGCTCACTCTTTTTGAAGAGCAGAAACAACTAGCTAATTTTTGGTACTTTGGTGATGGCGCAGGAATTGATTTTAATAATGATGCAGGGCCACTGGCGGTCACAGACGGGAATATTGAGGCATCTGAGGGTTGTACGACCGTTTCTGATGATAATGGCGATTTATTGTTTTATACCAATGGTGATGTGATTTGGGATGCTAATCATCAAATAATGGCGAATGGAACGGATTTAGGTGGTGACCCTGATGCTTCGCAGGGCGTCATTGCTGTTGCTCATGGAGCTGATCCTTCTCTATTTTACTTATTCCTTAATGAAGATGTCAGTTCAGGCACCAATATTTTTTCTTATGCTTTGGTCGATCTGAAATTGAATGAAGGCTCTGGAGATGTTGTTTTAAAAGGCAGAAAGATTTACAGTAGAAGTACTGAGAAAGTGGCTGCACAGGGTATTGAAAATACCAATGTTTTGACCCATGAAATTGGAAGTAATAGCTACAGGCTTTATCCAGTAAATGATCAAGGGATAAATGCAGCTGAATTCATTTCTCAGGGAAGCGATTATTTCTCATCTTCATCAGCTAATGGTTATTTGAAATATGCTGCAGGTGGAGATAAAGTGGCACAGGCCTATAACTCGGGAGGTGCTTTTATTGATTACCTAAGAAGGGATAGCACAGGTAATTGGGAGGAAGCTTTACTTGATGTTAACTTTGGAGGGACGGTATATGGAATTGAATTTTCTCCAAGCGCCAATTTATTGTACGCTACCATAAGCAATGGTCAAAATTCATTGTTACTGCAAATTCCTGTAAATGATGACTACACAATTGACCAAATAGAGAATCCTGATAGTGTAACAGTGGCAGATTTGAATTTTGAAGCTGGGGCTATACAAACAGGACCAAATGGGCAAATATACATCGCAGCAAATAATAGCCCTGATGTATTCACTTTAGGATCTCCTGACCAGAGATTTGATCCTGACAATGGAGCGAATTTGGCATCTGCTTTACAGCCCTTTAATTTGGCAGGAAGAAACAGTAGACTGGGGCTCCCTAACTTTGTTCAAAACTTATCCACCCCAGACCAAGAACCTTCAATTAATGTACTAGCTGGTTGTACCTCTGACCCTATAATTTTACAAGGAGTTGGAAAAACAAGTTTTGATCAGTTTAGCTGGACAATTACTCCTGAAGGAAGTTCAAATAGTGTTTATACGTCCAGCAATCAGAATGACACTTTAGATATTAATTTGGACCCTGGAGTGTATGAAGCGTCATTGAGAATTACCAATCAGTGTGGTTATGACGAACTTTTAGTTGAAAATTTTGAATTGTTTGCTAGTCCTGATGTAAGCAATGTAATAACGCCCAGAACCTTTTGTGGGAACAGTCTTACTTTAGGAGAGGATATCGTAGATGAGCCTGGCCATACCTACTTATGGAGTACTGGCGCAACTACTCAGACTATTGACGTGACTGCAACAGGTAATTATACAGTCACTATCATAAGTGCAAATGGTTGTACCTCTACAGCTGAAATTTTTGTAGGGCCGCCTTACGATGTTGATTTAGGGGGTGACAGAACGATTTGTCAAGATGAGAATCTTAGATTAAATGCTGGGGGTAATGCAAATACGTACCGCTGGTTTGTTGACAATGTGCAGCAGTCAGCTTCTGGACAAAATTTTAATGTGAATACAAGTCTTGCAGGAACATTTTTAATTAGAGTTGAAATCCCAGACCCCTTAGATCCTAGCTGTTTCGCAGTAGATGAAATTGAGGTGGTGGTCAATGAAAATCCTATTATAACATTAGGAAATATAATCAATCCTAGTTGCGGAAATGCAGATGGTTCAATTGAAATTACCAATACATCTGGTGGATCGGGAGACTTTACTATTTCATGGTCAGGTGCAACAGCAGTGCCAGATAATGAAACAAATCCGACTAATTTAGAGGCTGGAACTTATAATCTTACAGTTACTGATAATTTAACCAATTGTAGCGCCACTGAAACGGTGGCTTTGACCAATGACGATTTTAATGTAAATGTAAGTCAAACAACTGATTGCGAGCCAAGCAATCAATCTATTGAAGTAATGCTTTCTACAGGTACAGGTACACTTAACCCCGATTACGTATGGGAGATTGTTGATCAATCTGGAAGTGTTATTCAAAATGGATCATCAGCGATAACGCCTTTTACGGTTGGTGGTCTAAGTGAAGGAAGCTTCAGTATTGAAGTAGTAGATCAAAGTGGAACTGGATGCTTGGGAGTTGCTGATTTTAATATAGTTTTACCTGATTCTGTTGTTTTTAATCCTGATGACAACGTATTTGGATGTGGTTCGGGATATGATTTATATGGATATTTGGAAGGCTTGAACAGCAATGCGACTTTTAGCATTTCTCCTAATCCAGCTGATTCATCAAATGTTTCAGCAGGTACTTATGAAGTAACTGCTACTGAAACCTCGCTCTGTCCATCTACTGCAACAATCAATGTTGAATTAAGTCCGCAAGCTAATATTTTAGATATAGAAAACATTATTAATTGTGAAGGCGGTAGGGAGTTAACCGTTATTTTAGATGGGCAAGATCCTAATGACTTTACTTTTAATTGGAGCAATGGGGCTCAAGGCCAAAGTATAGTGGTAAATCAAACAGGGACTTATTCAGTCACTGTAAATCCTCGCGGAAACATTTCATGTGCGGAAGAAATGTCAATTGATGTTAATGAAAATTATGAGCCTTTGCAGGCCGACTTAGTATCTGAATTGAATTGTGATGACGGTACAATTCTCTTAATTGGAAGTGTCAGTGGAGCAAGTGGAAGCTACAATGTAAGCTTAACTAATGCTCAGGGGGTGAACATTCCGACAATAGATAATTCTCAAAATGAACTGGAATGGAATATAACTGAATCAGGTATCTATACGTTCACAGCAAATGATAATGGCCCTGGAGGATGTGATCCAGTAGTCATCACTAGAGAATTAACAGTGCAAGAAGTTTTTCAACCGGAAATTCAAAGTACTTATTTTATTTGCCCAACGGGCTTGGAATCGGAAAGAACAGTAACCTTAGACCCAGGTTCATTTGGAACTTATAGTTGGACACTTCCCGATGGAAGTACTTCTAGCAGCAGTACAATTATTGCAAATGAGCCAGGCGAATATAGAGTGCTATTAACTGCAGCGGGTTGCGAATATGATGTGACCGCAACAGTATTGGAGGATTGCCAACCAAAAGTTTTTGCGCCAGATGCTATTAGACCTGCTAGTTCTGTTGCTCAAAATAGGGCATTCCGCGTCTTCGCTAATGATTATGTTGGGGAATTTCAAATTATTATTTTCAACAGATGGGGGACTATAGTTTATGAATCAAATGATAAGAATTTTGAATGGGACGCTACTGACTTAAATGGTGCGGAAGTACCACAAGGATTATATGCCTATATTATCAATTTCAGAAGTGTTGAAGGTGATAGTAGAACTTATGAACAAAGGGGTGGAGTGAATGTAGTCAGGTAATACATAGCCTGACTACTCTAATTTATTTATGAAAGACTCAGGCATATTTGCTATTTTTCTTTTTTGATAATCAAAAAAAACAATTCCTGTCTTACCTATTGCTGCTAATTTACCGTCAGATTTTGTAAATTTATAAATAAAATCACCACCATATTTATTTAAATCTGTCAGGCCTACCTTTATTAATATATCCTCATGAGCAAATATTTCTGCTTTATAGCTTATGGCAGCATCAGTTTGAATATTTCCTAGTCCCTCAATATTTAGTTCGCTTTCATATCCTAAAGACTTCAGGAATTGAACCCTTGCATCGTGCATAAATGCAAAAATTCTATCATTTCCCACATGACCACCATAATTTAAATCAGTTATTCTAGTTGTAATTTTTGCTGTAAAAAGGTACCTGCTTGGTTCGTCTATTTTAATTCTGCTCATTCTTTTTGTTCTTTTGATTTTTTCTCATTTCGATTATTAATTGTTTACTGCGTGAAGAATTAAAAACAACTAGTAATTTTGAAATACCTCTTTCAATTGGTGTGATAGATAAAGCTAAAACGACATTGATAACAAAAGTATATACAGGCGAATCTTCAATGTATCCTTCTAGATTATTTTCAAGAATCGTGGCTAAAAACTCTAAGAAGAGTATTAAGGTGAGAAAAGTAAAAGTTTTGGTTAAATATGAACTTTGATTGGTGGTATTTAATCGTATAGATATCAATATCAATATACTGAAAAATGCAATTTCTAAGGAATAAAACCACCAAGTTTGCCAATATGGGGGCAATACTTCAAACTCAAAATTAAATTGACTTACTTCATTATTAAGTATAGTTCTGGCTTTAATTTCTAATTTGTAATCACCTGTTGGAATGTATGGAAAGTCAATTTCTCTGCTTTTTGACCAAGATGACCATTCATCCATTAGTCCCTTTACAAAATATTGGTACTCTACGTCTTCAATAAATAAGTATTCCGGGGTGCTTAGAATGACCTTTAAATTGTTCTCCTTGTGATTTAATTTGACAAAATCATCTGATTCGACCCATTTATTTTCAATCATCACCCCATCTATGAAGGTGTTTGGAAATGGATACTCTGTAATTGAGCTAGGATTCCAACGGACCACTCGTTTATTACTGGTGAAAAAAATAGTGGAATCACTTATTTTATTGATGCTTTTGAGTGGTGGAATAATATGCAACCATTTTTTAAGTTGGTCTGATAGCTTTTTATTTAGTATACCCCATTCATCCTTAGCAGACAGAACCCATATATTATTTTCTTGATCTTTTAAAAAATATTTTACCGGCTTAGAGAAAGAAGAGTCAATTTCTAATTCGTTTGAATTTAGCGTGAAGATACCGTCTGATTTTAATAACTTAATTTCACTTTCCTGCTGATATATCAGCATTTCTTCAGAAAAGTTATTGGTAATATCTAACTGTTTAGAGGTTGTTATTTTGTCGTTTTCAATTGTAAAAATTTCTAAAAAATTATTTCCTAAAGCAAATAATTGATCGCCTTGAATAATAATATCATTGAATCTGTTGTCAGAATGCTGTGTTACTTTAAATTCATTTGTAGATAAATCAATACTAAACAATCCAAGTCCATTGGATAGCCATAATCTACTCTTCTCTGGTTCATAAAGAAGTTTTTTGACCATTTTTAGGTTTGAGATTTGTTCTGATGTTTCAGATCTAATTAGGGAAATACCAGTATTACTTCTAGCTATTAACCCAAATTCGGTATCTACTAAGGACTCTACATGTTCCTTAACGTTATTTATTTTTTGGTATTCAAATTTTATTGATTTCAATCTACTTACATCTATAGTTTTAACTACAGATCGATATTGACTTCTAGCAATCTTCTCTCCTTTGTTGCTTATTTTTTTTGTGTTTTTATTAGCGTATTGAATAGAGTCTTTAAGTTGTTGTTCCTTTTCATCCAGCTTTTCCCTCAAGGCTTTAAATCTAATACCCTCATCTCGATATTTTGACCTGAATTTTTTGAGCTCCTCTTTTAAAAATTCTTCCTCCTTAGAATCATCATCAAAACTGAATAGTCCTTCTAAAAATCCGTCAGCATCTTCTTCCTCCGCACGGGGTTGATTAGGTACCGATATTCTTACTTTTTCAACTAGCTTTTTTTGAAGAGTTTCATAATCTTTAACTTCTTTTAGGTAGAATAGCCCTTCCGTAGTCCCAACCCATAAAGTGTCATTTCGAAATAAGGTTACTTCCGGTAAACCTCCGAGCCCAGGATAAAACTGGAAGTCTGAAAAGGGTATGTCCAGAGAGGCCCTTGTTAATCCGTATGGATGTGCTAACCACAATCCGTTTTGGAAATCCATTGTGATGGCATTCACCTCATTTGTAGGTAGTCCATTATAACTTTGAATGGTAGAAATGATTTTTCCCGATTTTTCATTGACCAAAACTACTCCTCCACTTAATGTAGAAATAATTAATTTTTCATCTAAGAATTTACCAGCGAGTGGATAGTTTTCTTTTAGGTATTCATTCAGTTCGGACGAATAGGGATCAAATTCTTTTCCATCAAAAGAGTAAAAGTCACCATTATCATATGCAAAGTATAATTTCTTTAGACCCTTTAGAGAAAACAAGAAATCTGTACTTTCAGGGGCAAATAGATTTAAATCGATCCAAGTCCCGTCTACATTTTCAAGAAGATAGTTACCTTCAAATGCATATAATTTATTTTCAAACGTAAAAATATCTTTGTATCCCAACTGAGATTCGTAAATTTTTAATTTCTTGAAGTCTTGATCAAATGAAATAATTTCTTCATTTACAAGAAGATAGTATTTACTATTTTGTTGTATTAAATCAACTACGTTGGAGGTAATGGGAATAGAAAATACTTGAATAAATTTTGTCTGATGGAAATAATCGTCCTGCTTTTCATATATCCCATCTTTAGCTAATAAAAATGTCCTATTAGCAATCTGTAGAAATTTTAACGGACTACTAGTTATATCGATTTTTAACCAAGAATTTCCGTCAAACTGCAATATTCCTTTCTTATAGGCAACCAGTAATCTACCCTGTTCATCAATTTTAAGGTCGTTGAATTGAAAGTCTTGGGGAGGGATGGGGACGTTAAAATGATTTAAAGGTACGTCTCCGTCTTGAGCGATTAATAATAAGCTATTAAAGGTAATAAATAGGAAGAGATATAGCTTTTGCATTAATTATTTTGGTTTCCAATATTAAATGTAAAGATATTGTTTTATTTGAGGAATGTTTTTTATGATTTATATCAGGACATTTTTAACACACTTTTATTAATCATGTACTATAATTATGTCATTCTGTCTTAGAATGATTAAATACTAACTTGAAATAAGTCATAAAGGCAGGATTTTGTCTATGGTCAATAAATTGCTCTGGTTTGAAAGAATAGTAAATCAAAACTTACGAAAATGAACTTAAACGAATATACAATAAAATCGCAAGAGGCTATTCAGAAAGCGGCCGAAATCGCTTTAGGAAATGGTCAGCAAGCTATAGAAACCGGACATTTATTAAAAGCAATTCAGCAGACAGATGAAAATGTTCTTTCTTTTGTTAATAAAAAATTAAATGTAAACAAGGCCCAACTCGATAGTAAATTAGATGAGTTAGTTTCGGGATATCCAAAAGTCAGTGGTGCTCAACCCTACTTGTCAAATGATGCACATAAGGCACTATCTGAATCCAAGAAGTTCTTAAAAGAATTTAAGGATGAGTACGTAGCCATAGAGCATTTAATTTTAGGAATATTAAAGACAGGTGATAAAACATCGACTTTGCTAAAAGATGCAGGTTTTGCCGAAAAGGATTTAATTAAAGCCATTAAAGAGTTACGGGGAGGAGATTCTGTGAAAGATCAAAATGCGGAATCAAAATATCGTTCTTTAGAGCGATACTCCATCAATTTGAATGAGCAAGCAAAGGCAGGGAAAATTGATCCTGTTATTGGTCGAGATGAAGAAATCCGCAGAGTCTTACAGATTTTGTCGAGAAGGACTAAAAACAATCCTATCTTATTAGGTGAGCCTGGAGTTGGTAAGACAGCGATAGTAGAAGGAATGGCTCAAAGAATCGTTGACGGAGATGTTCCCGAAAACCTTAAAGAAAAAATATTAATATCCCTTGATATGGGGCTCTTAGTTGCAGGTGCGAAATACAAAGGTGAATTTGAAGAACGATTGAAGGCTGTAATTAAAGAAGTGACTGATTCAGATGGACAGATTATCTTATTTATTGATGAGATTCATACTTTGATTGGTGCCGGTGGAGGTGAAGGGGCAATGGATGCTGCCAATTTATTAAAGCCTGCTTTGGCTCGTGGTGAATTGCATGCAATTGGTGCTACAACGCTTAAGGAGTACCAGAAATATGTCGAAAAAGATAAAGCACTAGAAAGAAGATTTCAGTCCGTTAATGTTGATGAACCGTCTCAAGAAGATGCAATTTCCATTTTGCGCGGAATAAAAGATAAATACGAGGTGCATCATGGCGTTAGAATAAAAGATGATGCCGTAATTGCTGCAGTAGAGCTTTCAAGTAGATATATTTCTGATAGATTCTTGCCAGACAAGGCTATTGATTTAATGGATGAGGCAGCTTCAAAAATGAGAATAGAAATTGATTCCTTGCCTGAAGAACTAGATGAGTTGAACCGTAAAATCATGCAATTAGAGATCGAAAGAGAGGCAATGCGCAGGGAGAAGAACAAGGATAAAGAAGCCGTGGTCAATAGAGACTTGGCTGATTTTGAAGAAAAACGAAAAGATCTCCGTGCGAAATGGGAAGGCGAAAAAGCAGTGATTCAAGGAATTCAGAAGCAAAAAGAACATATTGATAAATTAAAACTTGAAGCAGAACAAGCTGAGCGTTCAGGTGATTTTGGAAGGGTAGCGGAAATCAGATACGGGAAATTGACTGAAGCGGAAGCAAAATTGAATGAGTTTCAGTCCAAGATGCAAGAAATGCAAAATTCCAGCCACACATTATTAAAAGAAGAAGTGGGTTCTGAGGAAATTGCTGATGTGGTCGCTAGATGGACTGGAATTCCGGTCACCAAAATGTTACAAAGCGACAGGGAAAAATTATTGCATCTGGAAGAAGAATTAGGAAAGAGAGTGGCAGGGCAAAAGGAAGCAATAACTGCGCTATCAGATGCCGTTAGACGAAGTAGAGCTGGCTTACAAGATCCGCGAAAACCAATTGGATCTTTTATTTTCATGGGTACCACAGGTGTTGGTAAAACCGAATTAGCCAAGGCCTTAGCAGGATATCTCTTCAGTGATGAGAACGCTATGATTAGAATTGATATGTCTGAATATCAAGAAAGACATTCGGTTAGTAGGTTAGTAGGAGCGCCTCCGGGTTATGTAGGATATGATGAAGGAGGGCAGCTTACAGAAGCAGTTAGAAGAAAGCCATATTCGGTGATTCTATTGGATGAAATTGAAAAAGCTCACCCTGATACTTTTAATATATTATTACAGGTATTAGACGATGGTAGATTGACAGATAATAAAGGGAGATTAGCCAATTTCAAAAATACTATCATCATCATGACAACTAATATTGGGTCTGGCTTGATACAGGAAAGATTGAGTCCCGAAAATTACAGTGGGGACGAATGGCAGAAAGAACAAGTGTTGGCTGATACGCGAAATGAGGTTTTTGAACTACTAAAGAAATCTGTGAAGCCAGAATTTTTGAATAGGATAGATGAAACTATCATGTTTGAGCCATTGAATGAGCAAATTTTGAGACAGATTGTAAATATTCAATGGAAGGAAGTTCAGAAAAGACTAAAAGAAAACGGAATTCAAATTGATGCTACACAGGATGTTCTTGATTACTTAGGAAAGATAGGCTATGACCCACAATTTGGAGCAAGACCGCTCAAAAGAGTGATGCAGAGAACTATTTTGAATGAGCTATCCAAACAGATTTTAAGTGGCGAAGTCAGCAATGATAGCACGGTGCTTATTGAAATGGAAGATGATGAAATCGTTTTTAGAAATGTCCAAGATGTAGAGATAGAATAAAGATCTAAAAATAGAATAGACCATGATATAGAAATTCAACATGGTCTATTCTGTTTTAGCAATTATTTTTTTTATACTTATTAAATTCCGTAATCAGTCGGTTGGGGAAATGGAACAGTGTTCCTGCAATTTTTTATTTTATAAGAGCGACCAGAAAACCCTATGATCAGTTGAGTTTTAAAATAAGGAATTACCGACTATCAAAATAATTAAAATCAATTAGCATATTTAATAAGCTATTACTTGTTTTGTGAAAACATCAACATGCGTAGCTTTTTTATAGTATTTTTTATTTTTTCGTTTAACATTTCCTTTGTTGAAGCTTTTCAAAACCAAAAGGTCAGAGTATCAGGAACTATACTTGATAAAAAAACCAAGGAAGCCATCGTTGGGGCATCTATTTCTTGGAATGATGGAATGGAAGGCGTTGTAGCCGATGTAAATGGACGTTTTTCATTTAAAATTGAACCTGGCTTTTACACTTTAACGATCTCTGCTGTAGGCAAGAAAACTATTAAGCGAGATTTAAAGATCAACAAAAACCTAAACCTTGATTTTCAGTTGGACCCAGATGTTCAGCAATTGTCTGAAGTGACAGTTAGATCAAAAGGAGATGTATCTACACTGAAATCTGCTTCCATGGGTATTGAGAGATTATCTATTAAAGCTATAAAGCAGATGCCACCAATGATGGGAGAAGTTGATGTGATAAAAAGTGTTATCACATTACCCGGAATTAGTTCGATAGGTGAGGGCTCAGGAGGGATAAATGTAAGAGGGGGTTCAGTAGGGCAAAATTTAGTCCTTTTAGATGGAGCGCCTATATTTTTTACCTCTCATCTTTTTGGTTTTTTCTCTGTTTTTAATCAGGATGTTATAGAAGATGTAGTGCTTTACAAAGGCAGTATTCCAGCTCGATATGGCGGTAGAATTTCATCTGTACTTTCCGTTGAAACTCAAGACCCAATTAAAGACTCCTTAAATTTAAGCGGTGGTGTGGGAATTATTTCTAGTAGATTAACTCTGCAAACACCTCTTATGAAAGACAAGCTTGGCTTTATGTTGTCGGGAAGAACCACCTACTCTGATTGGATAATTAATGCTGTAAATAATCCTCAAATTCAGAATAGCTCAGCTTCCTTTTACGATTTAAATTCAAAACTAAGTTGGAAAATATCAGATAAAAGTAGAATTAGTTATTCTATATATCATGGTGCTGATGAGTTTGCGTTTTCAGCAGATACTACTTACCGTTATGGAAATATATCATCAACCTTAAAATATCAGCAAGAAATTAATGAAATTTTGAATCTCACTGGCCTAGCGACTTATTCTAATAACTTTTCGAGAGTTAATGGAGATTTTAGTAAACAAAATTTTACTTTAGATATTGGAAGTGAGAATCGTGCAGCCAAAGTTTATTTAGGAGCTGATCTATCTCGACATTACATAGAATGGGGCGCAGAATTTAATGAATATCAATTGAATCCTGGTGATTTGAAGCCGAGTGGAACCGAGTCTATTATTACAGCCAATAAACTTGAGCTTGATAGAGGGCGAGAATGGGGGTTTTTTATTGAAGATAACTTTTCCTTGGGAGATTTTAAATTTATTCTTGGTGCCAGATATAGTCTATTCAATAAAATAGGGGACTATACTTCCTATACATATGATGATAACATGACAAAATCGCCTCAGACGATAGTTGAAACCACGCGATTTGAAAGGAATGATATCATACAAACCTATGGGGGAATCGAACCTAGGCTTTCTGTTAATTACGAGTTATCTGAAACGCAGTCTTTGAAATTTGGCTACCAACGTACGAGGCAATACTTACATTTAATTGCAAATAATGCAGCAGTGGTTCCAACTGATATCTATAAATTGAGTAATTCAAATATTAAACCTCAAGTAGGGGATCAAGTTTCCTTAGGATATTTCCAAAACTTTGAAAATGGTTTGTTTGAAACTTCAACTGAAGTGTATTATAAAAACACTAAAAACTCAATTGATTATAAAGAGGGAGCTAATCTCTTATTAAATGAATTTGTAGAAACACAGTTGGTTAATGGAAATGGCTATTCTTATGGAGCGGAATTTTCTATTAATAAAACAAAAGGAGATTTTTCCGGAAGACTAAGCTATACTTATTCTCGTTCCTTATTTCAAGCTACGGGAAGTTTTGAAGAAGAAAGAATAAATGACGGAAAGCTTTATCCTGCTTATTTTGATAAGCCTCATGATTTGACCACTATATTCACTTATAAAATGGATAAAGAATGGAGTGTAAGCGCTAACTTTACCTATAGCACTGGGCGACCTGTAAGTGTTCCAATAAGTAAATACGATTTAGGAGATGTTTCAGTCGCTGAATTTTCTGAGCGGAACCAATATAGAATACCTGATTACCACAGGCTTGATCTTTCACTAAATTGGGATCCTGATAATACAGGACAGAAAATTGACAGTAGCTGGACTGTCGGATTGTATAACGTCTATGGTCGAAAAAATCCCTTTTCTGTATTCTTCAGGGATAGAAACGGAGCCCCACCGCAAGGTTATCAATTAGCTATTTTAGGTATTCCTTTTCCTTCTTTAACTTATAATTTTAATTTCTAATATGCTGAAAAAATTATTTATAACTGCTATTGTTTTTACTTGTTTTTCAGCTTGCATTGATCCTTTAGAAGTTGAAATAAAAAATGACGGAACCAGTTTAGTTGTATATGCTGAGGTTACTGATCAAGCAGAGAGATATACAGTGCAATTAAGTAGAACTTCAAACTACGAATCTGGTCTACCTGAGAAGGAAACCAATGCGTTTGTTGAGGTAATTGACCTGGATGGAAATGAGTATCAATTTGTTGAAGAAAAACCTGGGACTTATAGATCTTGCCCGGCAGATTTTGTTGGAGAAGTTAATGGCTCTTATAAATTAAGAATAAGTACACAAGATGAAAAGGTCTATGAGTCAGATTTTGAAAAAATAATACCAACTGGTAAAGTAGAGTCTGTTTATTTTAATAAAGAAGAAGTTTTTGAACTAGTTGATGGTCGTTCAAGGCCAATTCAGGGGTTAAAGTTTTATTGTGATTTTAGTGATACTCCAGATAAGGATTATTACAAGTTAGATTGGGAAGGTACTTTTCAATTTAGATCTGCACCGCAAGATAGTTTACATGAATATTGCTGGATTACGGAATCTTCTACAATGGATATTAATCTTTATGAAGATTCCTTTACAAATAATAGCACCAAAGAAGCTTTTGAACTTGCCTTTCTTGAAAAAGGCTTCAGATTTGTTGTGGACTACAGTTTTCAAGTCCAATTAAAATCTATTAATGCTGGAGCATACAATTTCTGGAGATTAGTTGAACAACAATATAATAATGACGGATCTATTTTTTCCGCTTTACCGGCTCAAATTGGTAGTAATATAAAATGTGTTTCAAATGAAGACGAAAATGTCTTAGGATACTTTATGACTTCTGCTGTTTCGAGTCAAAGGGTTAGAGTATCTCCGTATGATATAGATTCACCAAATAGTGTGATATCTGGTTGTAGACCTTTCAGACCAAATGATCCCATACAAGATTATTGCTACGATTGTTCCTTATATCCTAATAGTGTAGCTGAGCAGCCCGATTACTGGTAGGATTTAATCAAAATTGTTTTTTATTATATCGGCTACTTTGCTTAAAGCTTCTTGCGAGGGATTTAATTTCCCTTTGCTAAAATTGATGTCATCCATGGAATTGAGTGGCACTAAGTGGATATGTACGTGCGGCACTTCTAAGCCTATAACGGCTACACCAATCCGGATACAGTCAATAGATTTTTCAATAGATTTGGCTACTTTTTTAGCAAAAAGATGTAAACCTGAATATAGGTCATCTTCCAGATTGAAAATATAATCGGTTTCTTGTTTCGGAACAACTAGTACATGACCCTCAACTAATGGATTAATGTCTAAAAATGCTATAAAATCATCATTTTCAGCAACGATATACCCAGGAATTTCCCTGTTGATGATTTTTGTAAAAATACTTGCCATAATGCTATCAATATAAGAAGAGCCGACCGATTGTTTTTGATCGGCTCTTTTTAAAATTACATACTAATATCTAGAATTTCAAATTCCATTTTTCCAGCAGGGGCATCTACTTCTGCGATTTCACCCACTTTTTTACCCATTATCCCTTTTCCTATTGGAGATTTAATTGAAATTTTTCCTTCCTTTAGATTAGCTTCCTCTTCGGAAACCATTGTATACGTCACTTCCATTCCATTTTTCTTATTCTTTATTTTGGCTTTTGTCAATAAACCAACTTTGGAGGTGTCAACATCAGATTCCTTTATGATCCTAGCATTAGCCACAACGGTTTCTAATTTATTAATTTTCATTTCTAGTAATCCTTGGGCCTCCTTAGCTGCATCATATTCTGCATTCTCGCTTAAGTCTCCTTTATCCCTAGCTTCTGCAATATCAGCAGAGGCTCTTGGCCTTTCCACGGTTTTTAAATGATGGAGCTCTTCCTTCATTTTTTTTAAACCTTCTTCTGTGTAGTATGATACTTTACTCATCGCTATTAAAAATTGAATTTTCTATAAAATAAAAAACGGCACAGTTTTGCATGAGCCGTCTTTCTTGTTTCTAAATGTTAAAACAAAGATAATGTAATTTAATATTGAAAACAAGATTGTTTCCTAACGTTCTATTTACCTAAAAGTTCTGGGTAGGATTCTTGTATTTCGCTTTTGATATCATCATCAAGTTCAGCCAAATATAAGGTCTTCACTTTTTTCAGTTGGTCAACTGTAATGCCTTCAGCACCTCTCAGATTTGCTTTATATAAGCTAGCTTCATCGAAAACAGCACCAGTTAGATGGCAGTTGCTTAAATCTGCTTCCATTAAATATGCATTTGAAAAATCAGATTTGATTAAGAAGGCGTTTTTAAAGTTTGCTTTGATTAAGAAGGCATCTTTAAAATTTGCTCCACTTGCAAAAGCTCCTTCAAAATTAGCTTGGTTCATTTTGGCATTTTCAAAATTTGTTTGATTTGCTCGGGTTGCAGAGAAGTTACATTCTATGGCATTAGCATGGCTGAAATTTGAGGAATTTAAATTTGAACCAGTTAATTCAACATGACTCATATTTGTTTTTGTCAAATGGCAGTTCACCAGGTTAATCTCTGTAATCTTATGTCTATTAAGTCTCTTGATATTTCCTACTGTTCTAAAGGCAGCTTCTTCTGATTCCCATTGACGGAAATCATCGATTTCATCTTTATACATTTTGATTCTCAGCTGCTTTTCTCCGTTTTCTCTTAGCCAATAAATTAAGATACCGATTATGGCAATATCGAAAAGCATACCATGTGCTTCAGCCAGCACTTCCTTGAAAAAATCACGAAAATTGTCAAAATAATAAGGCAGGCTTAGTCCTAAAACTAAAATAGTAAGAATTACAAGAACTATAACAGAAGTTAAAAGTGGCTTCTCTGTTATCTGTTTGATTTTTTCTTCTATATTTTCCTTAAACTCTCTTTTCCCCATTTGATGAAATCCTAAAGTGAAATCAGTTTCAATTTATAGCAATTTTGTGATTTTTTAATAGCCTCTTCTATAAATTATCAATATTTCTGATTAGTTTTTTAATTTTGTGATAAAGAATTTTATTAATTTTTTCATAAGATTCAAAAGACCAACCAGCTACATGTGGAGTAAATAGCACTTGCTTTAGTTGTGTAATTTCTTGAAAAACGGATAGTTCTTCGGACGCTAGTGATCTTATTTTTTCGTTTTCTAGTACATCTAATGCCGCTCCTTTTATTTCCCCATCTTTTAATAGCTTTAACAAGTCTTTCAAGACTAAAACTTCCCCTCTTGATGTATTAATGAGGTAGTCTAAATTGCTAAATTTGTTAAGAAATTCATAATTTATTAAACCCTTGTTTTGGAGATTCATCGGAATGTGTAAACTGAGGATCTGAGCTTCTTTAAAAATTTCTTCGAGATTTACTTCCTTAACATATTCATTTGAAAATCCTGTTTTCTCAGAATCATAGGCTAAAATTTTACACCCAAAACTACTGAGTCTCTTAGCAAACGCTTCACCCATATTTCCATATCCAATTAACCCAATCGTTTTACCCATCAATTCTACTCCACGATTTCCTTCTCGATCCCAAATGCCGTTACGCACCTCCTGATCTGCTATATTGATTTTATTGAATAGAGTTAGTATCATCCCTATGGCATGTTCTGCTAAAGCATCTCTATTTCCCTCAGGAGCATTAATTAGTTGAATTTTTCTTTTTTTTAAAGCTTCTACTTCCACATTATCCACTCCTGCTCCTGCTCTACCTACAAATTTTAGCTTTTGGGCATTGCCTAGCAAGGCTTCATCAATCGGGGTTTTACTTCGCACAATCAGGCCGTCATAATTTCCTATGATTGAAATGATGTCATGCCTTTCAATTTTTGGCATATAATCCACCTCTAATTTGATTTCATTCAACAAAGGGATTATGCTTTCATGCATTTCATCAATTATGAGTACTTTCATGTATGATTTTATTAAGCTTTATTTAGATCAGAAAATGAGCTACTGAAAAATAAACCAGTAAGCCAAGTAAATCATTGGCAGTTGTAATGAAGGGGCCTGCTGCCAAAGCAGGGTTAATGCCTAATTTATCCAGAACCAAGGGGGTAACGGTACCCATAAAAGAGGCTAGTAGAACCACAGTAAATAAAGCTATTGAAACTACTATTGCCAATTTAATATCCTGTCCTAAAATCAAATTCATTCCCATTACTATGCCCGCTATTACGATCCCATTCAAAATTGCAACAGCCAACACTTTGGCAATCCGTTTCAGAAAGGAGTCATCAAATACTGATTTACTTGCCAAACTTTGTAATACAATTGAAGAGGATTGAATGCCCACATTTCCTCCAGTAGCAGTGATCAGGGGAATGAAAAAGGCCATTGCGGGAACAAGCAGTATGTCGTCTTCGAAAACGCCAATGAATTGGGCACCTAGTAAACCTCCAAACATTCCTATTATAAGCCACGGTAGTCGGGCTCTTGTTAACATCCAAACACTATCATCTTCCTCAACATCTTCGGAAATACCCGCCATCATCTGCCTTTCTTCTTCTGCTAACTCTGTGATTACATCCACAATATCATCAATTGTGATTCTCCCCATCAACTTTCCCTGCACGTTAACAACTGGAACGGCATCCAAATCATATTTCCTCATGATTTCTGCTACGTCCACCTCGTCCATATACGTCTCTACAGATATTACTTCACTGTCATAAAGGTCTTTTACTTTAAGATGAGCATCTGCCAATATCAGCCTTTTCAGTGATACCCTTCCCAACAATACATTTTGGTTATCGACAACATAAACAGAGTAGATTTTTTCTACATTTTCTGCTTGCCTTCTGATTTCATCTATACACTGATTGATTGACCAATTGGCGTTGGCCTTAATCAGCTCCTTTGCCATCAAACCTCCGGCTACATCTTCTTCGTAGCGCAAGAGATCCAGGATATTTTTTGCTTTTTCCTTATTTTCTAAGGACGCAATAACTTCTTCTCGATCTTTTAAAGGAAGTTCATTGATGATATCCACCGCATCATCCGAATCCAATTCGTTTAGCATGGCGGCAATCTCAACAGAATCAAATCCTTTCAAATATTTTGAACGGTCATCCTCGTCCAAATCATTGATGACTTCCGCACTGACTTCGTTCTCCAATACATCTAATATGTAGCGAGATTCCTCAGTATCGAACTCGAGTAAAATAGTAGAGATATCTGCAGGATTTATTCCCTCTAAAGTGTTTTTGATGAAATTTTCATCTCGCTCATTAATGGCAAGTTGCAATTTCTCCAAATATTCTTTAGATAGCTCAAATTGGTCAATATGTTCTTGTTGATCAAGATTTTCCATTGGCAATGTGGTTTGTCAATTCTACAAAATCATTAACGGTCAGTTGCTCGGCTCGTTTATCTAACAAATCTAATGACTTTATTTCAGTTGATAAGTCGAAAGTTTTTAAAGCATTGCGCAAAGTTTTTCTTCTGTTGTTAAAGCCTTGCTTAACCACCCTGAAAAACAACTTCTCATCGCAAGCCAATGTTTTGGTTTCATTCCTACGAAGGCGTAAAACAGCAGAGGTCACTTTTGGAGGAGGATTGAAAACATTGGGTGGAACAGAAAATAAATATTCTACCTTATAATAAGCTTGAAGTAAAACACTTAAAATCCCATAAGTTTTATTTCCTTCTTTTGAAGCAATTCTTTCTGCCACCTCTTTTTGAATCATCCCCACCACTTCAGGTATTTGGTTTCTGTATTCCAATACTTTAAAAAATATTTGAGACGAAATGTTATATGGGAAATTACCAATGATCCCAAAGGGTTCATTGTAATATCGACCTAGGTCAATTCTCAAAAAGTCTTCTTGAATGATTTTTTCTTTATGATCAGGATATTTGTTTTGAAGAAAGTCAATTGATTCTTGATCTACATCCATAAAAAGCAGCTCATACTTTGCTTTTTCAATTAAGAAATCACTAAGTACGCCAGTTCCCGGGCCAATTTCCAAAAGGTGTTTATAGTGTTTATGCCCGGTCATGCTATCAACAATTTTATTGGCAATATTAGTGTCCTTCAAGAAATGTTGTCCTAGATGTTTTTTTGCTCTTACTCCCTTCATTTTTCAAAGCAGATAAAAAAAAACTAAATTGCACAGAATTTAATCATAATTATTTTACAATTCAGCGTAAAGCTCGTATTTAAGGTATGGAAGAAACCAATAAACCAACTATAGCCATTACTATTGGAGATGTAAACAGCATTTCACCTGAAGTGATTATCAAAGCTTTGGAGGACAATAGAATCATAAAAATGCTGACACCAGTGGTGTATGGGTCTGGGAAAATTTTATCGTACTACAGAAAAGCACTAAATATTCGCGATTTCAATTATTTTCAATTGAAGAAGTTAGAGGAATTAAGCGATAAAAAGCTCAATGTATTGAATTTGTGGGAAGAAACCGTGAATATTACTATGGGTCAATCTACGGAAGAAGCCGGGAAATATGCTTTTGTAAGCATAAAAAAGGCTGTGGAAGATGCAATGGAAGGTCGGGTTGATGCAGTGGTGACTGCTCCAATTAATAAGAACAATATTCAATCTGAAGACTTTAAATTTGCTGGGCATACAGAATACTTGGCCCAAGCTGCAGGCGTGAAAGATAGTTTGATGCTGTTGGTCGATGGTGATTTAAGAGTAGGAGTGGTTACAGGACATATCCCCATTAATCAAGTAGGTGAAAATGTAACGGCAGAAAAAATTGATAGTAAACTCGATATCTTAGAAAAATCCTTGAAGAAAGACTTTGGAATCAAGAAACCAAGGATTGCAGTTTTAGGTTTAAATCCACATGCTGGTGATGGCGGTGTGATTGGAAATGAGGAGGAAGATTTCATTAGACCATTAATCGATAAAAGAAAAGAGAAAGGTAAATTGGTTTTTGGACCTTTTCCTGCGGACGGGTTTTTTGGGAATCATCAATATAAAAATTTTGATGCCGTTTTAGCTATGTATCATGATCAAGGTTTAATCCCATTTAAAACATTAGCTTTCTCTAATGGAGTGAATTTCACAGCTGGACTTCCTTTTGTAAGGACTTCTCCAGATCACGGTACGGCTTACGATTTAACTGGAAAAGGAGAGGCAGATGAAACTTCTATGAGACAAGCCTTGTTCTTGGCAGTTGATATCATTAAAAATAGAAAAGAATATTCTTGAAGCTATTTAGTAATATCAAATAATATTTTTATCTTTGCGCTCTTAATTCAGATGGGATGGAAAAGTTGAAGGATTTCGACATTCAGGTTTATAAGCTTGCAATCAAGCAACATGAATACGAATACACTGTTAATTCAGACTTTTTCAGTAATTTTGAAGGTGAATTGGTTGAAAGTGGGGAAGTGAAGATACAACTTCTATTAGATAAGAGAGAAAATCTATTGGAGTTAAATTTTGATTTCTCGGGCTTCCTTGATTTAATTAGCGACAGAAGCCTTGAACCATTTCAATACCCCATAGATATCAACAAAAAGTTGTTGTATAAATATGGGGAGGAAGAGCAAGAATTGGAAGAAGATGTATTTGTGATCACAAAAAACACGCAAGTGATTAATGTGGGGCATTTCATTTACGAAACAATTGCTTTGCAGATTCCATTAAAGAAATTGCATCCTGATGAAATTGAGGAAGATGAAGAACATAATGAATATGTTTATATAGATGATGCTGAAGAGGATATAAAGGAAGAAGAAGAGAAGATTGACCCAAGGTGGGAAGCATTGAAAAAATTGAATAAAAAGAAATAAGAATTAAAAATTAGAATAAAATGGCGCATCCTAAGAGAAAAATATCTAGAACTAGAAGAGATAAAAGAAGGACTCATAAAAAAGGAACGGCAAAATTATTGGCGATTTGTCCTACTACAGGCGAGGCGCATTTGCCACACAGAGCTTTCTGGCATGAAGGTAAGCTTTACTACAAAGGAAATGTAGTAATGGAAAAAGAAGTATTGGCTTAATAAAGTCAGTTTAAAAACTTAAAGCTTTGCTTAGCCGCAAAGCTTTTTTTATTGGCTTTACTTTTTGAATGGATATTATTTTTAGCACTCTATCATGTTTAAATTTAATTATTCTAAAGTACAAGTTGCTCGCTGAGCCGAAGCTATGCGCATTTCTTTAAAAATTGTCGAGCTTCAAATCAATATTCTATATATTAGCAACTCAATTGCCATAGAAACTACAATCAAAACATGACTAAAATAACTGCAGCTATTACCGGAGTTCATGGGTGGGTGCCTGATTACGTCTTGACCAACAAAGAGTTGGAGACAATGGTGGAAACCAATGATGAATGGATTACATCCCGTACCGGAATAAAAGAGAGAAGAATTCTTAAAGGGGAAAACCAAGGGACTTCTGTAATAGGAACTGAAGCTGTTAAAGGCTTACTGGAAAAAACGGGAAACAAGGCCGAGGATATAGATTTATTAATCTGTGCAACAACAACCCCTGATATGTTATTTCCAGCTACCGCCAATGTAATCAGTAATAATGTGGGAGCTATCAATGCTTTTAGTTACGACTTGCAAGCTGCTTGCTCGGGCTTCGTTTTCGCCTTAGCTACCGCTTCTCAATTCATAGAAACAGGTAAATATAAAAAAGTCGTAGTGGTTGGAGCTGATAAAATGTCTTCAATTATTGATTATCAAGATAGGCAGACATGCATTATTTTCGGAGACGGTGGAGGAGCAGTTTTGCTTGAACCAGACACCGAAGGCTATGGTATAAAAGATTCGATTTTACATACTGATGGCTCTGGAGAGCAATTTTTGCATATGAAAGCCGGTGGCAGTAGAAAACCAGCTACTCATGAAACAATAGATGCCCGTCAACATTATGCTTATCAAGAAGGCAGTCAGGTTTTTAAATTTGCCGTAACAAATATGGCGGAAGTTGCTGCTGATATAATGGCTAAAAATAATTTGACTTCTGAAGATGTAGCTTGGTTAGTTCCACATCAAGCCAATAAAAGAATTATTGACGCCACGGCTAATCGAATGGGTGTTAGTTCTGATAAAGTGATGTTGAATATCCATAAATATGGAAATACAACAAGCGGAACTATTCCATTATGCCTTTGGGAATACGAAAAACAAATGAAAAAAGGAGATAACATAATATTGGCTGCTTTTGGCGGGGGCTTCACATGGGGCTCTGTTTATATAAAATGGGCTTACGATTCTTAAATTAATTCGTTAAATTAAATTTTAATATATGGCAGATACTTCTGATTTTAAAAATGGTCTTTGCATAGAATATAACCATGACTTGTTCACAATCGTTGAATTTCAACACGTAAAGCCGGGTAAAGGCCCTGCGTTTGTACGGACAAAATTGAAAAGTCTTACCACCGGTAAAGTATTAGATAATACATTTACTTCAGGTCATAAGGTTACCACCGCAAGGATAGAACGAAGGCCACATCAATTTCTATATAAAGATGATATTGGTATGCACTTCATGGACACAGAAACTTTTGAACAAATTTCAATTCCAGACGAAGTGATAGATAATGCGGATTTATATAAAGAGGGACAAGAGGTTGAAATTTTGATTCATGCAGAAACAGAAAAACCACTAAGCTGCGAATTGCCTCCTTTTGTTGAGATGAAGGTAACTTATACCGAGCCAGGCATTAAAGGTGATACGGCTACCAATGCTACCAAGCCAGCAACTGTTGAAACTGGTGCAGAAATAAAAGTACCATTATTTATTGATCAAGATGAGCTTATAAAAGTGGATACAAGAACCCGTTCTTATGCGGAAAGGGTGAAAAAATAAATAATTATAATTGTAAAAGAATTTTTGATTTTTAACTAAACCAAAAGCTATGAAAGCGAAAGAGATTCAAGACCTAATTGATTTTATTTCTAAATCCGGATTGGATGAAGTGAATATAGAAACAGAAGAATTCAAAATTAAAGTTAAAAAGAATACCGAAGCAAAAGTCGTTCAAGCTGCAGCACCTGCACCTCAACCAACAGCAGCCCCTGCCCCTGCACCATCTGCCGCTCCAGCAGCTCCAAGCTCTAGTGGCGAAAGTGCTCCTGCTAGTGATGACGATAAATATGTTACAATTAAATCTCCAATGATTGGTACTTTTTATAGGACTCCTAATCCTGATAATCCTGCTTTTGTAAACGTAGGTGATTCAGTAAAAGCGGGAGATACCGTTTGTATCGTAGAAGCAATGAAGTTATTCAATGAAATTGAATCTGACGTTTCAGGTAAAATCGTAAAAATATTAGTGGATAATGCCACTCCTGTAGAATACGACCAGCCATTATTTTTAGTGGATCCTTCTTGATAAAAAATAATCAAGAATTGTATTATTTGTTTCATTAAAAAGAAAAGAATCGTGTTTAAAAAGATATTAATTGCCAATAGAGGTGAAATAGCTTTGCGAATCATCAGAACTTGCAAAGAGATGGGAATCAATACCGTGGCTGTATATTCTACTGCAGATAAAGACAGTTTACATGTGCGTTTTGCTGATGAAGCAGTATGCATAGGGCCTGCGGCTAGTAAGGATTCGTATTTGAATATTCCTAACATTATTTCTGCTGCGGAAATCACTAATGCAGATGCAATCCATCCTGGTTATGGATTTTTGTCTGAGAATGCCGAATTTTCAAAAGTTTGTGGGGAATATGGCATCAAATTCATTGGTGCTGATCCAGAGATGATCAGTAAAATGGGAGACAAAGCTACTGCTAAAGCTACTATGAAGGCTGCAGGCGTTCCTACTATTCCAGGCTCAGAAGGTTTGTTGGAATCTATTGAAGAAGGAAAAAAAATTGCTAAAGACATGGGGTATCCCGTTATACTAAAAGCCACTGCCGGTGGTGGAGGTAAAGGGATGCGTATTGTTAATGATGAAGAGGGGTTCAAGAAAGCTTGGGACTCTGCGCGTCAAGAAGCGGGAGCATCCTTTGGAAATGAGGGCCTTTATTTAGAAAAGTTCGTTGAGGAACCACGCCATGTTGAAATTCAAGTGGTTGGAGATAAAAACGGTAAAGCATGTCACCTTTCAGAAAGAGATTGTTCTATTCAGAGAAGACATCAAAAGTTGATAGAGGAGACTCCATGTCCAGTAATGACTGATGAATTGCGTGATGCCATGGGTAAAGCTGCAATAGCTGGTGCTGAAGCAGTAGGTTATGAAGGAGCGGGTACTATTGAATTCCTATTGGATAAGCATAACAATTTCTATTTCATGGAAATGAATACGCGTATTCAAGTGGAGCATCCTATTACTGAGGAAGTTACTGATTTTGACTTGATTAAAGAACAAATCAAAGTAGCTGCTGGAATAACGATATCAGGGCAGAATTACTTTCCGCACCTTTGTGCAATGGAATGTAGAATCAATGCCGAGGATCCTGCGAATGGCTTCAGACCTAGTCCAGGAAAGATTACAAACCTGCATTTGCCTGGCGGTCATGGCGTGAGAGTAGATAGTCATGTTTACGCTGGTTATACCATTCCACCTTTTTACGATTCAATGATTGCGAAATTGATTGTTTCAGGACAATCTAGAGAGGAAGTAATGGTTAGAATGAAACGTGCTTTGAGCGAATTTGTGATCGAAGGTGTCAAAACCACTATCCCATTTCATATAGAAATGATGGATAATGAGATTTTTAAATCTGGTAATTTCACCACCAAGTTTTTGGATGACTACGACTTCACTAAGTTGAAAAGTACCAAGTAATTAGAATTTAATTCATATGAGAAAGCAAGCTGGAATATTGACTTTGATTAGTTTCCTGCTTGCTTTTTCTGTTTACGGGCAGCAGGATTCTACGCTGACCAAAATTGCAGGAATAAGTTTTGGGACTAGTATTCCAAAAACAGATTTAGAACCTGCCTATAAGAAACCAGGTACTCAAATGTCAGCTTCATTGCAGTTTATTCCTAATCGTTGGTTTAATGTTGGGTTTTGGGTAAGTGTAGGGGAAGTGCAAGCTGAAAATCGTGATGTTCGATTTTTTGACCAGGGAGAGTTTCAAATTAATGATTTCGCTAAAACTAATTACCAGTCATTGCATGTAGAGCCAAGTATTCATTTGCTCAAAAAGCCGAATTACTCCATCTATTTATCTCAAGGCTTTGGTTTCTTACGTTTTTCAGTGTTTGATCGTGATAATAATGATTTAGCATCAAAATTAAATAGTAGAGATCAAGGAGAGGATTATTCTAACTTTACAGTTTTACTCCCCACTACTCTTAATGCATATTATTTTTTAGCTAACGATTTTGGTTTTCAATTACGAACCGGTTGGTTGAATCCCCAAACTGATTATTTAGATAACATTTCAAATTTTGGTAATCCTGAGAATAATGATAATTTGTTTATTCTGCAGTTTTCGTTAATTAAGCGTTTTAATTTTAAAACTTTAGAAGATGAGAAATAGTCTAATCTTAGTTTTTATAATGTGGTTTTCTTTGTCTTGTCAATCTGATGCGCAAAAAGGGGAGACAGAGGATATTAAAAGGATTGATAGACCAGAAGCCAGTATTTTAAAGGGTGCTTATATTCCAAAAGATAAAGATATTTTTTACACATCTGGTTTGGTGAGCGAAGTGCTAAACCCAGATGCTCCTGAAGGTGATATGTCAAAATATGGCAATACATATCAGCAAAGTATTGGGACTTTAGAAAAAATTAAGGAAACAATCGAAGCTGAAGGTTATAATATGCAGGATATATTCTTTCTGAGAGTTTATTTAGCACCTGATGAAACGGGTGAGATTGATTGGGATGCTTGGTTTCAGGCTTATGGAGAATATTTTAATAATGCAGAGAATCCAAGTAAAGTGGCTCGGTCCACTATAGGTGTTTATAAATTAGCTAGACCAGAGTTGTTAGTTGAAGTTGAAGCAGTTGCGGCCAAATAGACTATTTTAATATCTCTTTATTCCTTTCATAGAGCACTTGCATTATGCCATCTTTTAAACCGCTATCTGGCACAATAATGCTGGGACTTTTGGACCATTTCATCGCATTTATGTAAATATCTAATGCAGGTATAATTACATCTGCCCTGTCAGGATTAAGCTGCAATTTATTTATCCTTTCTTCCATGCTAAAACCCTTAATATAGTTCTGCATTTCTACTACTTTTTTCATACTTATAGGTTTACCTGCTTTTTTGTTTACTAAATCTTGTACTTTATTAATGTTACCTCCAGTTCCGATAGCATGAATTTTTACTGATTTTTGAATCACTTTTTGTTCAATCCAGTTTTGCATCTCATACCACAAATGGTGCGAGCTGTTGGTCTCAAGATGTCTCACTGAACCAATCTTAAATGACTTCGATAGCAATTTTATATTGTTCCTGTAAAAATTAAACTCGGTGCTTCCTCCACCCACATCTATATGAAGATAAGATTTGTCATCCATATAGGGGAAAATCGCTTTGTTGATCATATCTGCTTCTCTATCACCATCAATGATTTCTATTTCAAGATCCAACTCAGCTTTTACCTGCTCTATTAAATATCTTCCGTTTTCTGCTTCTCTTATGGCGGAGGTGGCGCAGCCCATATAGTCATCGACTTCATAGAGGTCAATCAAGATTTTGAATGCGTGCATTAATTTTAAGAATTTAACCTTAGATTGTTCACTTATCCTCCCTGTTGTGAAAACGTCTTGTCCCAGGCGTAAAGGAAAACGAACATACTCTAGCCTTTTAAAAGTGATTTTACCCTCATAAAGGGTTACTCTTGTTAACTGAATTCTAATGGCATTTGAACCAATATCAATAGCTGCTAGTTTTAACATACCCAAAAAAACAAAAAAATAGATTGATATGTGTCGATTATGAAGATAATTTGGATTTGATTTATTTTATTTTTGTTTTGAGTACAAACTTTTGCATATATGAGATTATCTAAATTTTTCTGTATATTTGTTATTGTTAAGTTTTTATGAAAAAAATCCTACTTATATCGATATTGTTTTTTTGCGGAGCAGAAATTTTTGCTCAAAGCTTTTACTCCAACCGGATCAATAGACGTTGGATGGCTACCGGTGGACTAGGTTATGCGAGGTCTTTGGGTGATTTAACTAATCCAGGTTCATATTTTGATACTCGGCTTAACATCGTAGGCGGACTGCAATACAGATTTAGCAATAGAGTACAAGCAGGAGTTAATTTAATGGCTTTTCAGCTTTCTGGAGATGATCAAGATATTGACCCCGAATTGAATACTAGATCAAGAGGCTTGTCCTTCGTTTCCAATAATTTAGAATTAAGCGCCACAGCTTCTATTTCACTTTTTCCAACTGCAAGTCGTTTTACGCAAAGAAAGCTTGTAAATCCTTATATTTTTGCTGGTGTAGGAGTGCTGTTATTTGATCCCAGAGCTGAAGTTCCTGAATATTTAAGGAATGAAGCTGGAGATACATTGATGTCTGTACCAAGAGCAGGTGAAATGGTTTCGTTAAGGAAATATGAAACGGAAAGACCTAATACCTATGGTAGATTTGCTATGGTAATCCCAGTTGGGCTTGGGGTACGAGTTAAAGTTACGGAATTCATAGATGTTACCGCACAGATAAGTAATCGCATTACCTTTACTGATTACTTAGATGATGTAAGCGGAGTAAATGGAAGAGGGTATCCTGATTTAAGTGAATTTGATTTAAATGTTCCTGAAGAAGTAACTGCTGCGGCTTTATCTAATCCGTCAGGAAGAGGCGAGATTAGAGGTAATCCTGAAAGCGATGATTATTATCTAATTTTTAATGTGAAGGCAGAATTTTATATTCAAGGAGATATGTTAAATAGAATATTTGGAGTTGGCGGAAAGCATTACAATATTCGGCCGAGCAGAGGAAGAGGCGGCTTGTTTAACTTTGGTAAGAGAAGATAATAATTAAGTTTGACGAAAGTCTCTTGGTTAACTAGTTTTGTAGGATCACTTGTACATTTAGCATTAATTTAACGTCATCACTAACAACTACACCACCTGTCTTGGTAACTGCATTCCATGTCAAACCGAACTCTTTCCTATTGATTTTTCCAGAGATTTCAAAACCTGCTTTTTTCTGACCATATCCATCCAGGATAGAACCTCCAAAGTCAACATCTAAGGTAATATTCTTGGTTTTCCCTTTAATAGTCAAATCGCCTTTTAGTTTATAATCATCCCCTGACCTTGTTAGTTTTCCATCAGCAAATGTGATATGTGGGTAGTTGGCTGCATCAAAAAAATCAGATGATTTTAAGTGGTTATTTCTTTCTTCAACATTAGTATTTACGCTGGCTGTTTCTATTTGAAATTCAGCTGAAGCATCATCAAAATCTCCATTTTCTGTTTCTAGATGCCCTGAAAATCTATTAAACTGACCACTCACAGTTGAAATAACCAAGTATTTGACGTTGAATTGCACTTCACTGTGTATGGGGTCAATAATCCATTTGGTTTTCATAAGTAGGTCGTAAATTATGTTTTATATTAATATATATGTATAAACATTAAACGTAGGTACATGTAAATAGTTATTGGCTACATAAAATAATTTGTGATCTTAGTTTTAATATTATCATTGGTTAAGAATACAATTATTAACTTGCGCCTTCTAGAAAGAATTGTCGATCTATGATGGACAATGAGAAATTACAATTGAAGGTAATGATGGAAGCTAGAATAGTCGACTTGAAGGCTTCAATTAAAGATTTGAAGGAAGTAAGGAAATCGTAAGGTCTTGAATTGTATTGGAAGATTGAGTAGCCAGGATTACATCAATGATAAAGCAATTAGTGAATCTGAAATTACTAAAGCCGAGAGTAAGCAAAATTTTTTAAGTCGTTGGCTATCACTTTATGCTTTTCTAGAAATTGGAAATGGTTTAGATACGGAAACGAAATTGATATTGATCGATTACTATTAATGCCATCCAGTTCAAAGTATATCAAATGTGCTAATATGTAATATTATAAATGAAGGTAGCAGTTATAAAGTATAATGCAGGCAATATCAAATCCGTGATGTTGGCTTTAAAAAGGTTGGGGATAGAAGGGAATTTAACAGATAATCCTGAAGAAATATTGAATGCAGATCGAGTGATTTTTCCAGGGCAAGGAGAAGCAATATCTGCTATGAAGTATCTAAAGGAAAGAGATCTGGATAAGGTGATTAAATCTATAGAAAAGCCGTTTCTTGGCATTTGTTTAGGGCTACAGCTTTTATGCAGTCATTCTGAGGAAGGTAATACGGAATGTTTGGGAATTTTCGATGGGAAAGTGAAGAAGTTTCCGAATGATTTGAAAGTACCCCATATGGGCTGGAATGTAGGGAGTTTGTCGGATGATGTTATATTTAAAAACATAAAATCCCCTGCTTATTACTATTTCGTGCATTCTTATTATGCAGAAATTTGCGAGCAAACTATTTCTCAAACTGACTATATGTTGCCGTTTAGCAATGTGCTGAAAAAGAATAATTTCTATGCCATACAGCCCCATCCCGAAAAGAGTGCTGAATCAGGAGAACAGTTTTTAAGAAATTTTTTATTTGAATTATAAAGAAATGCAAATAATACCTGCTATTGATATTATAGGTGGAAAATGTGTTCGCCTTACTAAAGGTGACTACAACCAAAAAACGGAATATAATGATAATCCTCTCGCTGTGGCCAAGGAATTTGAAGCTGCTGGCATTCAGAGATTACATTTGGTCGATCTGGATGGTGCAAAAGCAAAAAAGGTGGTGAATTTAGATGTGCTTCAGTCTATTGCTGAAGGTACTAATTTAACCATTGACTTTGGTGGCGGTGTACAAAGCACGGACGATTTAAAAGCGGTGTTTGAAGCTGGTGCTAGCCAAATTACAGGAGGGAGTATAGCTATCAAGAATGAAGCCTTGTTTACAGAATGGATTGATGAATTTGGTGCTGAGAAGATTATCTTAGGTGCAGACGTGAAAGACGAGCATATCGCAATTCATGGTTGGCAGGAGAGTTCAGAGAAACATATTTTCGATTTCTTGGAGCACTATTTAGCAAAAGGTCTGAAATATGTGATTTGTACTGATGTTTCTAAAGATGGAGCTTTACAGGGTACTTCCAATCTACTGTATCAAAATATTCTTGATAGATTTCCGAATATAAAATTGATCGCCAGTGGTGGGGTGAGTCAACTAGAGGATTTACAAATCTTGGAAGAAATGAATGTGTATGGTGCTATCGTTGGAAAAGCTATTTACGAACAGAGGATAAACCTAAAAGACTTAAAGCAGTTTCAGTAAAATGTTAACGAAAAGAATAATTCCTTGTCTAGATATAAAGGACGGACGTACAGTTAAAGGTGTGAATTTTGTTGAATTGCGAGATGCTGGTGACCCCGTTGAATTGGCCAAAATTTATGCAGAAGAAGGTGCTGATGAGCTAGTATTTTTAGATATTACCGCAACTAATGAAAAGCGTAAAACATTGGTGGAACTGGTAGAGAAAGTAGCTGAGGCTATCAATATCCCTTTTACAGTAGGAGGGGGCATCAGCACGGTAGAAGATGTTTCCGTATTGTTGGCAGCTGGTGCAGATAAAGTATCGATCAATTCTGCTGCAGTGCGGGATCCCGAAATTATCAAAAAAATGGCTGATGAATTCGGCTCGCAGTGTATAGTAGTGGCGGTTGATTCTAGAAGAGTTGGTGATAAAAATATTGTACACACGCACGGTGGATCTAAACCAACCGGACTTGAAACTGAAGCTTGGATACAAAAGGCTGTGGAATTGGGAGCAGGCGAAATATTGTTAACGTCTATGGATCATGATGGGACAAAAGCAGGTTTTGCTGATGAGCTTTTAGCTAAAGTTTCAACTTTGGTGAATGTGCCCGTTATTGCGTCAGGAGGGGCAGGTAATATGCAGCATTTTTATGATACCTTTACAGCTGGGAAGTCTGACGCTGCATTAGCAGCTAGTATTTTTCATTTTAAGGAAATTGGAATCCCAGATTTAAAAACATATTTAAAAAACAAAAATATACCTACAAGAATCTAAAGTTTAGATTTTAAAAAATTGAGAATTATGCAAACACCCGATTTTTCAAAAGGTGAAAATGGTTTATTGCCTGCAGTCATTCAAGACAATGTAACAGGGAAAGTACTAATGCTGGGATACATGAACGCAGAAGCACTTGAGAAAACACAATCAACTGGAAAAGTGACCTTTTTTAGCAGATCAAAACAAAGACTTTGGACAAAGGGAGAGTCTTCTTCCAATTTTCTACATTTGGTAGACATATCTTTGGATTGCGACCAAGATAGCTTTCTAATTAAGGTGAATCCTGATGGACCTACTTGCCATACTGGTGCAGATACCTGCTGGGGTGAAAAAAATGAAGGCATAGGATTTATTAAGCAGTTAGAAGCGGTTATTGAAGAACGAAAAAATGGAGATAGTGAAAAATCCTATGTGAAAAGTTTATTCGAAAAGGGAATTAACAAAATTGCACAAAAAGTAGGAGAGGAAGCTGTAGAAGTAGTAATTGAAGCTAAAGATGATAACGAGGAGTTGTTTTTAAATGAGTCAGCTGATTTGTTATTCCATTATTTAATTCTATTACAAGCCAAAGGATATAAGATACAAGATGTGGTCAAAATATTGGAAGGTAGGCATCGTTAGGTAAAAAAAGTAGAGCTTTATGAAATTCAACTCCTTATATTATTTAGTTGCTATTTTTTCATTTTCACTTATTTCTTGTGAAGAAGATAAGCTTTCTAGTGATGATTGTGAATCTGAAAATTTGATTTGTACTGAAGAATTCAGAACTATTACTCTTGAGATTAAAGATGGAAATGGGAATCCCGTAGTCTTGGATGATTTTTATACATTTGAAGACTCCCGAAATAAATTTGAATTTGATAAAAATGATTTTCAGGTTGAAAATGGCATTTATCCTGTCATCTCAGATGCAGAATTAGAAGAACTGGATAAAGTAGGCACTGTCTTAATTTTCGTTGGAGAAATAGATGGAAGAAATGTAGTGGAACATCAAATGGTGATAGGTCATGACTGCTGTCATGTGATTTTGATTGAGGGTGAGACTGAAATTCAAATTGAAGAATAATGAAGAATTTGTTTATATTATTTTGTTTCATATCAATGGCAGCTACTTGTCAAGACCAAAATAAATCGAATAAGGATAATCCTTGTGATCCTGATGTAATATGCACTATGGAATTTAGGGTCATAAAATTGCAAATCCAAGATCAACATGGTAATCCTGTTCAATTAGATAGTTATTACACTGAATTTAAAGACTTTAATGTCACCATAGATCAAGAATTAACCCAGCTGGAGGAAGGTTTTTATCCTGTGGCTACTGATGGCGAAATGGATAGTGTTTCTTTTGAGGGCAAGACGGTCATTTTTGTAGGAGTTAAAAATGGCGAAAAAGTAGTTACTCAGGAAATGCTTATTGGCAAGGATTGTTGTCATATTCTATTGGTAGAAGGGGTAGAGAAAGTTACAATCACACTTTAATCATAAAATTTAGCCATTTCTTCTAACCCCTTTCTTCCAAGTTTAGGGACATAAGTCTCCTCAGCAGGATACCCAACAGGTAACAATAAGTAGGGTCTTTCATTTTTAGGTCTTTCCAGAATTTCCGATAAAAAATTCATAGGACTGGGCGTATGAGTTAGCGTAGCCAAGCCAGCTTGGTGTATAGCAGAAATTAAGAAGCCACAAGCAATTCCAACTGACTCGTTTACATAGTAATTAGTTTTTTTCTGTCCTTCTTCTTCATCGTAAATCTTTTTAAAAACCACAATAATGTACGGTACAGTTTCTAAAAAGGGCTTTTCCCAGTCTGTGCCGATTGGTTCTAAATCTTTTAACCATTGATCGCTCATTCGGCTGTCATAACTTTCTTTTTCTTCTGCTTCGGCAGCAATCCTTATTTTCTTTTTTAATGCTGGATTAGATATAATACAAAATGTCCAAGGTTGTTTATGAGCACCAGAAGGCGCAGTTGATGCAGTTTTGACTATGTTTTCAATTACTACTCTCGGGATCTTTTTGTCAGAAAACTCTCGAACCGATCTTCTTTTATCCATTGATAAGTAGAAATCATCACTTCTTTTTTGAAGTATTTCGATATTGGGATTCTGATGTTTTAAGAGGATGTGAGGGTGTCCCTTTATAAGTTTTTCATTCATAATGGCATTTCCTTTAAAGCTCTTTCCAAATCTTCAGGAGAGTCAATTCCAATTGTTTCTATAGGGGTAATTGCGGTTTTAATTCTATAGCCATTTTCAATCCATCTTAACTGTTCTAAAGATTCAGCTAATTCTAAAGGAGTAGGAGAAAGGGTTACTAATTTTGCCAGAATATCAACCCTGTAGGCATAGATTCCAATGTGTTTATAATGTTGATGACTTTTCATCCAATCTTCGGTAGGGATATTTCTCATATGAGGTATAGAAGAGCGAGAAAAATATAAGGCTAACCCACTATCTGCTTTTAATGCTTTTATTACATTAGGGTTTTTAAGATCTTCAAGATCATCAATATTCTTTATTAAGGTAGCAATCTCTGTTTTTCTGTTTAAAATACTAGCTAAAAGCTCAATTTGCTGAGGATCTATGAATGGTTCGTCACCTTGGATATTGATCGCAAAATCATAGTTACCACTAACTAGTTTTAAAGCTTCATGGCATCTTTCGGTTCCATTTTTATGGTCGGGGCTAGTCATATAAACTTCATGACCTAACTTTTCAACATGGTCGAAAATACGTTTGTCATCAGTAGCAACAATTACCTTTTTCAGTGCCTTACTTTTCTTGCACTGTTCTACCACTCGTTGAATCATGGTTTTACCCGCAATATCAACTAATGGTTTTCCGGGAAATCTGGTTGAGGCATATCTTGCTGGGATGATTCCTATTATGTCCATATTTTCTTAGTTTTCCGCTTTTTTTACTTTTAAACTCGTACCACTTTCATCAACCACTACTATTTTTTCACCTTGTTCCAAATACTCACCTCTGGTATGTGCGTCATACAGTTCTCCTTCGATTTCTACTTTTCCGCTTGGTCTGAGAACCGAGAATACTGAACCGGTTTTACCGGCCATTCCAGCTTCTATAAAGCGAGATGAATAACCGTCCGTTTTGGATTGAACCCCTTGTAAGGCTACTCTTTTAAAAAAATTACTATTTGTTAGACGGACTCCACCAATAAACATTAAAATTATACTACCAAACAGGCCAGTTAAGGTCGTCAGTAAAGCCCGAGTTATGTTTTCACTTGGTACAAATTCAAAATCAAACATTTCATTATTTAACATCATGAAAACTAAAGAACCCAAAGTCAATATCAAGCCTAAAATCCCAAATACTCCAAAACCTGGAATGACAAATACTTCGATAGCTATTAAAACCAATCCTATGACGAAGGCTAAGATTTCCCAGTTTTCTGCCAACCCATTTAGGTAATAGGGTATCAAATACAGAACTAAAGCTATAATAGAAGCCATGATTGGAAACCCAACCCCTGGAGTTTGCAATTCGAAGTATATCCCACCAATTATGATTAGAATTAAAATTCCACTAATGAACGGATTGATAAAAAATGAAATAATTGATTCTGTTGTACTTGTTTGGAATCGATAAACTTTGGTATCATCTAAATTCAGATGCGTCAATAATTCTGTGGTATTATTGAATTGACCTTCACAAAAATCGTTTGTGATTGCTTCCGATGTTGAAAATGTTATCACTTCCCCTGCTTTGGTAATGCCTTCAATCTCAATTTTTTCATCAACCATTGCCTCTGCTATTTGTGGATTACGATTCTTGGCTTCTGCTGTTGACCTCATAATGGAACGCATATAAGACTGGTATTTGTCAGGCGCTGCTTCACCCGTTTGATTGACAACAGTTGCAGCACCTATACTTCCTCCAGGAGCCATATAAATACTATCGCAAGCGATTGAAATTAGTGCCCCAGCTGAAGCAGCGTTATTGTCAATAAAAACATAGACAGGAATGTCCAAATTCAATAATGCGGATCGTATTTCATCTGCATCATATAAAGCACCACCATAAGTATTCATTTCGATGATGATATGAGAGGATTTTCTATCCTTAGCTTCTTGGAGGGCAATATCAACATAGCGTTTAGTCCTGGCATCAATCTGATCTTTGATTTCCATGATGAATACTTCAGACTTGGTAGATAGCGTATCAGCAAAAACTGGAAATTGAATAATAGAGAGTAGGAATAAAATTAAGGCTGTTTTTTTCATGTATTACAAATATTCATTCAATTTAAGAGATTAGTATTTAAGCAACAATAATAAGTCCTGACATTTTTAAAATTTTCTACGAAGCTGTTCTTTTAGGAGATCTTTTTAATAAACGGACACTTTTATAATTCATAAAAGAAAATCACGTTTTCTTTTATGATTTGAGAATTAAAACCCAAATTTATTTTACTTATCATTACATAATAACCATTTTTGTACAGCAATTGGATACCGTAAAAGCATGAAGATAGAAATTTCATTAATCAGTTTATTTTTCTTATTAATTACATCGCTTGGAGTTAACGCTTCTGCAGTTGATTCAGTCGGAATAGAAGTCATTGATGGCAAAAAATATATAATTCATAAATTAGAACCTAAAGAGACGCTTTACTCTTTAGGGAAACGCTATCATGTTTCCGTTGCGGACATTCAAGAGGTGAATCCACAAGAAAAGAATGGGTATAAAATTGATCAAATCGGTCGTGAATTACTGATTCCATATCGAGAAGAACAGTTCAATTCTTCGTCTGGAATAACTACCCAAAAGCAAGAAGCAAAACAACATATTGTAAATGCAGGCGAAACTATATATTCAATTTCGAAGCAATATGACGTCAGTCAAGAAGATATTATGAAATGGAATAATTTAGAATCTACTACATTAGAAATCGGACAAAAATTGTGGGTCAGTAATCCTGGCAATTTCCCTTCGGAAGATACTAAACAAGGGATTGAAATTGATCAAAAAGATAAACTTGTACACGTGGTTGATTTAGGTGAAACTATTTACAGTATTTCCAAACAATATGGCGTTACACAGAGTGAAATTATTGAGTTAAATAATTTGAAAGACAATAATATAGCAGTTGGGCAAAAACTAATTGTAAAGGCTAAAGCTCAAGAGAAAAAAGAGGAGCCTGCTAATCAATATCAAACGCCAAGTGTACAGACTTTCCATAATGCAAAGAAAGGGGAGACTTATAAAAAGTTGGCTGAAATGTATGGTTTGCAAGAATCGAAACTTAGAAAGTGGAATAAATTCAAAGATCCATTTGTTGGAGGAGAGGTAATTAAAATTGTACCCCCTGCAGTTGAAAAAGAAAAATCAGCTGACTTGGCCAATGAAAAAAGTACGATAGATTCCACTGATCGGTCTAGATTACATACAGTTCAGTCAGGTGAAACATTGTACAGCCTATCTGAAAAGTATGGTGTTGAAGTTGAAGACTTGAGGAAATGGAATAGTTTGAACAACTACCAATTGAGCCTTGGACAAAAAATTTATATTCAAAATCCGGATGCACTGATGGCTGATGTAGAAATAGAAGACGCCAAAAAAGACGAGAAGCCAGATTTTGATACTACTAAGCCAAAAGTATCCAACCCTCAAAAACAAGATACAAAAGCTTATTTTACGGTGGAAGATGATGACATGCCGAAAGTGGATAAAATTATTGAAAAGGGCGTTGCTGAGGTAATTGAGGGATCTGAGGGTACAGAAAAGTATCTGGCACTTCATAGAACAGCTAAAATTGGTACCATCATGCAGGTGCGAAATGATTTAAACGATCAAATTGTTTTTGTAAGGGTTTTAGGGAAGCTGCCGAACACTGGCGTAGATGAGAAAGTTGTAATCAGGATTTCCAAAAAGGCGTTCGAGAAGCTGGGCGGTGTTGATTACAAATTTCCTGTTGAAATTAGTTATCTGCCCCTGAAGGATTAAGCATGAAGCAAATTGAGGAGGTGAGATCCTTATTGGATGAAAAGTATGACTTGTATAATCGACCAGACTTTATTGCCGAAGACCCAGTCAGTATTCCACATTTATTTACGAAAAAGCAGGATATAGAAATTTCTGCTTTTTTTGCTTCAATTTTAGCATGGGGACAAAGAAAAACCATCATCAATAAATGCAAAGAGCTGATGACCATGATGGGGAACAGTCCACATGAATTTATAATGCATCATTCTGAAAATGATTTAAAAGATCTGATGCATTTTAAGCATAGGACTTTCAATGATATTGATACCCTTTATTTTATTCATTTCTTTAAAGCATTCTATCAAAAACATGATAGTTTAGAGGAGGCTTTCCTGTTGGGCAGATCAACTGAGAACGAATTCATAAAAGAAAGCCTGATTGCTTTTCACCATTTCTTTTTTGCTTCCGAAATAGCTCCTCAAAGGACCCGTAAACACATTGCCACTCCAGAAAGGAAATCAGCCTGCAAAAGAATCAATATGTACTTGAGATGGATGGTCAGACAAGATGATAGGGGAGTAGATTTCGGTATTTGGAACAATATTAAGACTGCCGATTTAATTTGCCCGTGCGATTTACATGTCGATAGGGTAGCTCGGAAATTAGGTTTAATCCAAAGAAAACAAACCGATTGGCAAACAGCGGAAGAATTAACAGCAGGCTTACGGAAAATGGATTCCAATGATCCGGTTAAATATGATTTCGCATTATTTGGCTTGGGGGTTATGGAAGGATTTGGGAAATAATTTCGAATTACAAATTTTGGAATTAGGAATTTAGTATCACAACAACTACTTTACTGGTATTAGCGTCTCGCTAGTACCATTCACTGGATGACACTTTCGGTGTACAATTATATTTAATCACTCTTCCCAACAGATTCCACTCTACTTTTAACCTCCTGCTTAGCCGTAATAGTCTTCAATTCATCTCCTTTTTTCAACTTCTGTCCCATGATGCTTTTACCGTTGAGGCTGGTGTAGGAATAGCCTTTTTTAAAAACCATTTCAGGATTTATCAATTCCAAAGTTTTTTCGTAAATCTCGAGTTTTTGTCGACTATTTTGAAAGTTTTTACGAACACCGTATTGCAGTTTTTGTTCGTGTCGAGCCAACTGATTTTCAGCCTTATTGAAATGCTTTCTTAATGCATATCTCAAAGAATGTCTTCGGTCATTGAGTTTATGTTGCTCTAAATCTACTTTTTGATTGAGATAAGCCAATATATTTTGAGTGGCAAAATTTATCTTTTCCTCATAAATTCTCATTCCCCTAATCAAAAATTCAGCTACTGCAGTTGGAGTTTTTAATTTAGAGTGTGCTACCAAATCACAAATCGTTTCATCTCGCTCGTGACCAATTCCAGTAAAGACAGGCAGTGGAAATTGTGCAATATGGGCAGCTAATTCATAGTCATCAAAACAATCTAAATCAACCTGAGCACCACCTCCTCTGATCAGAATGACGGCATCAAAATCCTCTATTTGTTGATGGATTTGATGTAAAGCGCTAATGATCGTTTGAGCTGCCTTATCTCCTTGCATGGTAGCTACGAAAAGTTGACTTCGCAATTGGTAACCATAGTCATTATTTCCGATTTGATTCATGAAGTCTCCGTAACCTGCAGCTGATTCAGCACTGATTATTGCTATTCTTTGAGGAACTATAGGTAGGGCATGGCTTTTATTCATCTCAAAAACACCATCTTCTTTGAGTCGTGCTATAATCTCCTGCTTTTTCCTGGCTCTTTCACCCAAGGTGAAATTAGGATCTATATCCTTTACATTTAGGCTTAAACCATATACTTCATGAAACTGTATTTGAACATTGGCCAATACCGTCATACCAGCTTTTAGACTTTCCCCTGTAATAGATTGAAACCAAGCACTGATGCTACGGTAGCTGTATGACCAAATGGTAGCTCTACTTTTGGATAATAGTTGATTGCTTTCTTCATCTTTCTCTACAAATTCCAAATAGCAATGACCATTTCTAGCCTCCCGTAGTTCGCCAATTTCAGCTACTACCCAATAGGAGGGCTCCAACTGGGTGTTGAGGGTATCCTTAATTAATAAATTGAGATCAGTTAGAGAAATGTGCTGCATTATTATTGCACGTTTTGGATATTTCTAACAACATCTTTGATAATGAAAAATAGTACTACTGCAAAGCTGATTATAGAAAACCAAAACATGAATCGCTTATTCGCAAAAGGAACCACTTCGTCATTTTCCTTATTTGCAAATAACCAATCGTAAAACTTTTCTATTGTTTTGCGCATTATAATTCTTTTAAAAATTCCAAGAAGCCGGCATTCTTACCTTTAGGTCTTACAATCATTAGGGGAATGTCATTGTCTAGTTGAATTAGTCTTTCTGCAATACTTCCTAAAAAGAATGCAGTGGTGGCAGTACGTCCTTTTGCACCAACTATGATAGCATTCGCATTAATCTGGTGTGCTTTATCTATCATGTCGGTAGTCACATCTTCATTGGTATCCTGAGAGTAGACTGCCTTAAGTTTAATACCTTTTGTATCAATTGAACTTATGAATTTTTTATAGTTCTTTACTGCATTTTTCTTCATTACTTCTGTGAATTCTTCGAAAGTTTTGCCAGTGTAATGATAACCTGTTGGTACAGTAAAGACATTTTGAACTGTAATTTCTGTAGACCCATCGATTAGTTGGGCTATATTAAGTGCTTCTTCCAAAGCTAATTTAGAATGCTCTGAAAAGTCACTTGGAACTAAGATTTTATCCATTTTTGGTGTAGTGCCTTCAGGAATAATCAAAAGGCTACAGGCTGCTCTTCTAGCCAGCCTTTGGGCAAGCGAACCACTTTCTGCAGCTTTTTCTCTTCTACCCATTACAATCAAATCAATATCTTTCTCTTTGGTGAATTTTAGAATACTGTCTGCAATTTTACCTGTTTGAACATGGAAATGAAAATTGGCTTTATGTTCTCCAGTAGAGAATTTTTCGAAATTTTTCTCCATTTCACTTTTTCTTTCCTTAATAGCATTTTCCACCATATCGGGAAATTCCTTCAACACCTCTTTAGGCACATAAAGGTTCTTAATTACATTTACAAAATAAACATCTTCCACTGCTGAAGCTTTTGCCAAAAAGTCTGCAAACTCCACCATGGTTTTGTCTAAATCACTTAAATCTAATCCTATAATTACTTTTTTAATTGGATACATAAAGCTTTATTCTGAATTCGGGTACAAAGGTACAAACACTTAATTTTAAACTAATTATAAAGACTGAAAAAATTAATCTGATTCTTGTTTTTGATCATCTTCAAATGGTTTCATAGCATCTTCGTCATAAAATTTTTGCAGCTTTCGTTTTAGTTTGAAATAACGGACTATCCCATAGATAATCATTATTAAACTTATTCCAAAGGATAAATATGCCAGCCACTGTACAGTTTGCAGACTTTCCATTTTTAGAAATGCAATCCCTCCCAAAATTAAGTATAAGCTCGTGCGAATGTAAGCAAACAATGTGCGCTCATTGGCCAGGGTAGTTCTTTCTAAGGCTAAAAAGTCTCTTAAGATAATCTTTTCCTTGTTTTGATAGTCAGGAACGATCTTAGGTATTTTTAATTTCTTCATCATGTTAAAAAAAATCTGCAATTGAATTTCTCGACTCCTGTTATGGATATATCACTAATTATTTTACTTATTTTTATGAAATATGTTTGATTTTATTAGTATTACCTAAATAATAAAGAATTAAGAGCCATGACTTTTCACTTAAAATTATCAGCAGTATCTTTTTTAATTTTGATCGTATCATTTCATGCGCACCTTGCAACTGCACAGTTTGGAGTGGGTAGCGTGCTGAAAAAGCAAGCTGAAAAATTAGTTAAAGATAAATTGAAAGAAAAAACTGACGAAAAACGTGAGAGTTATGATACCCTTTCCTTTAACTACGCAATTGCTTTCCTGGATAAAACGGAGTCTTTTGAAAATCAACAAAAGGGAGAAGGTTTAGTGAAAACGGCTAATTTTCTGTTAAGAGATGGTGAACCACAATCAGATCTGGAGGCAGCTCGTGACATCTATGATTTCGGGAGATTAAATTATAAAATGGGGAACCAGTTTTTGGCGGAAACAAATTTACAATTAGCAAAACTTAAGTATGAACAAATCTCCGCTACTGATGAACCTAATTATCTTAAAGTTATTGGTCTTTTAGGGTTGATATACGGTGAAATGGGAAGATTTACCAAAGCGGAGGAATTTACGCAAATCGCATTAGATGGATGGGAAGAAATGCAGGGGAATGAAAGTGTTGGCTACTTAGCTGAATTAAATAATTATGCGGTCCTTCAAATTAACTTGGGAAATTATCTTAAAGCCGAGCAGATAATTAGTCAGCTAGGTAAACTGCTTAATTCAGAAAACGAAAATGAAAAGCTTCCTTATGCGATTTACATAAACAATGCAGCCATTTTGAATCAGTACATGGGAAGAGCAGACCAAGCCTTGAACTTGATGAAGAAATGCACTAAAATAGCCAAAGAAAGTTTAACAGACAATAATAGCACCTACTTGCAATTTTTAACTAATAAAGCTATCCTGGAGCAAGAAAATGGAGATTTAGCAACAGCAGAAAATACATTTCAAGAGGTTTTGGATTTGCAAGAAAGCAGATTGAAGTTAAACGCTAAAAATGATCCCGACTATGCTCACATGAAATCTAATATTGCTGCGCTATATGTTCAAAAAGGAGAATACGAAAAAGCCGAGGAAGCTTTAAAATTGGCTTTAGATATTTATGAAAATGAATTTGGTTCCGAACATTTGACCACGGCAGGCACGCAAGCAGACTTAGGGAACTTGTACCGTTTTTTAGGAGCACTTGATAAAGCAGAACCTTTATTGCAGGCAGCACTCTATACACGTGAAAGAAAGTTGTCAAATAATCATCCGAAGGTAGTGAAAAGCCAGGAGGATATGGCTTTGTGGTTTTGGAGCAGTAATCAAATTGAATCTGCAAAAAGCTACTTCAAAAGAGTGATGGAGACAAGTGAAGAGTTTGTAGAAGATTATTTCCCTGCTTTGAGTGAAGCCGAAAAAACCAAATACTGGGAACAAATGAAGCCTCGATTTTTCCGCTTTTATAACTTCGCATTAGAAAATCATCAAAAATATCCCGAGCTATTGGAAGATTTTATGCGCTATAGATTGTCAACCAAGGGAATCTTGTTAAGTGCCTCTACATCACTTAGGAATACGATTTTTAATCAGAATGATGAGGAATTAACTTCGCTTTATGAACAATGGCTGGATCAAAAACAACAGTTAGCTAATGCTTATGCTTTAACGGAGGAAGAAATTCAAGAGCAATCTTTTAACGTGGATTCTTTAGAAAATGCTGCTAATCAAACTGAAAAGGAACTATCACTTAAATCAGATGCTTTTTCAAATGCTTATGAGGACAGAAATACTGATTATAGAAATATTTTGAATCAATTGAAGCCTGGAGAGGTGATGGTTGAGATTGTTCAGTACCCAATTTTTGATAAGCAATTGACTGCTAAAAATGCCTATGCTTATGTGATTTTGAAGAAAGGTGCTAGTAAACCAGAAATAGTAATTAATAAGAGTGGAGACTTATTAGAAAATCGATATTACGCCTATTACAATAATGTCATCAATCAGAAAATGAAAGATGATTACTCTTATGATCAATACTGGAAAAGCATGGAAGAGGAAGTAGGAAATTCATCCAGAATATACATTTCTCCAGATGGAATTTATAATCAGGTGAACATGAATACACTACAGCAACCAAACGGTAAATACCTCATTCAAGACCATGATATTAGATACGTAGGCCATCCTAATGATATATTATTTGAAAAATCGGAAAGTCAAGTCGGTCAACAAAAAGCCTATTTAATGGGTGATCCTAATTTTGATAGCCAGTTAATTGCTCAGTTGCCAGGTACAAGAAAGGAAATTGAGGATATTTCAAAATATCTTTCCCCTAAAATGCAAATGCAAAAGTATTTGGATAATGAAGCCAATGAGTCTAATCTCAAGATGGTTCAATCTCCAAAATACTTGCATTTAGCTAGTCATGGCTATTTTTTGGAAGACCAACAGGCTAACGATAATTTGTTTGGAGTTCAATTGCAGTACATCAGACAAAATCCATTGTTACGTTCGGGTTTATTACTGAGTGGAGCAGGATCCTCACAAGGTACGGGAAGTTCCCAGTCTTTCAACCAAAGTGATAATGGCTTTTTCTCAGCTTATGAAGCCATTAATCTCAATTTGAATAATACGGAAATGGTAGTCCTTTCCGCTTGCGAAACCGGAAAAGGAGATGTGAAATCAGGTGAGGGCGTTTATGGACTACAAAGAGCTTTCATAGTGGCTGGAGCCCAATCCTTAGTGATGAGTTTATGGAAGGTGGATGACACTGCCACTCAGAAATTGATGTCGGGATTTTACAGAGAAAATGTTAAAGGAAAAGCCATCCCAGATGCATTTCGTTCTGCCCAGTTAGCCATGTTGAATGAATACAAACATCCTTATTACTGGGGAGCATTTATTATGTTTAGTAGGTGATTATAATTGTTCAAACGATAAATGAGCACGTCATTCCGGTATTTCTACTCTCATGACGAAGGAATTGAGACTAAAATTATCCTGAATCTTCTGGAATTGGATCGGTAATATATAGCAATCCATTTATTCCAAAAAAAATCTGCCTAAAACAGGAATTTTCAGCATCTTTGTTTTTGATAAAAAATACTTTTAAAGATTAAATGCTGAAATTTTTCCAATTCCTTTATACTATTTGGGCGTTGCTCATCTTCCATGTTTTTATGATCATCCTTTTTCCGGTGTTTTTGATTCCACCCATGATCCATAAGAAAGGAATACATTTAAGTTTCAAGGCAATTCGCTTATGGTCATTACTTTTTAGTACTTTCAACCGAATCATCTATAAAATAAAGGGGACTGAAAATTTCAATAAAAAAGAAAACTACGTGGTGATTTCAAATCATACTTCCTTTTTAGATACTCCCGCCATTGCACAAGCTATTGATGCTCCTTTCAAAGCTTTGGCTAAAAAAGAATTGACCAAAATCCCGATTTTTGGATTTTTGATCAAAATGATAACTGAGGTTGTGGATCGATCAAATCCGTCAAGCAGACAGAAAAGTAAAGATCGATTAAATGAGGTTTTGGAAAACGAATCTTCCATACTGGTTTTTCCTGAAGGCACCATGAACCGAACGGATCAACCTCTGCAGCGATTTTATGACGGTGCTTTTCGAATTGCCATAGATGCGCAAGCTCCAATTTTACCCATAGTCATAAAAGATGCAGCCAAATTGATGAAGCCAAGTAGCTTTTTAATGAAGCCCGGTAAAGTACATGTTCAAATCTTGCCCCCTATATCAACAGCAGGACTGACTCAAAAGGAGCTCCCGAAATTGAAAGATGAGGTGATGGAGAAGATGAAGATGGAGTTAGAAAAAAAGTAAGTTCTGTTGAAGTTTTGCTTCAGTGTTTAATTTGATAATGCTACTATCTAGTATTGATAAAAAATTCCTTAATATCTTCCTTATTGCCACTATCAAGATAAAATTGTAATTTGCTAAAAACTTATTTGCCAGACTATGAAGACTTTTATCAAATTACTCGCTTTCATTTTTATTTTGTCAAGCCCTCTTAAATCTTGGGCTCAATCGGACTGTAATCCTTATCTATTATTGGATGAAGGGCGGAAGTGGACAACCTCCAATTATAATGCAAAAGATAAATATCAAGGTAAACAAAGTTATGAAGTACTCTCTGTTAGCGAAGATGCAGGAACGCTTACAGCAAATGTCATGCTCACTTCTTATGATAGAAAAGATAAATTGGTCTTGGAGAAAGAGGTAGAATTTACTTGCAAGGACGGAGTAGTTGAGATGGATATGTCAAAATATGTTCCAGAAGAAACTATGGAAAGCTTCAAAAATATGGATGTTGAAATGGAGTTTGACGCCATTACCATTCCTGAAAACTTGGAAGTTGGGCAGTACTTGGAAGATGGAGGAGTTACAATGACTATAGCAGGACCTATGCAAATGAAAATGGAGATTAAAATTCAAGATAGAAAAGTAATGTCTAAAGAGGAGATTGAAGTGCCGGCTGGCACCTATGATACTTACAAAATCAATTCGATTGTTAAATTTGATGCTATGATTACCCGTGAGACTAAAAATATAGAGTGGATAGCTAAAAATGTGGGGGTGGTAAGGACTGAGCAGTACGATAAGAACGGAAAACTAAATAGCTACTCTGTTTTGACAGAGATTAATTGATTTTGGTTTCAGAATATAGGAACGGTTAGGTTTCCACCTTATAAAATATCAGGTTTATTTAGTTTTTTCTATATTGACAATTTAAATCTTGACAGGTCTAAGAAGAGCTGTCACTAATTGTATTTACATACTTTATTCTTCTAGATAATTCTATACCATTATGAAAATCAAATTTTTCTGCACATTATTATTGTCAATTCTCATTAACTACCTCAGCTTTGCTCAATACCCTGAAATTCTTAGCTTAGAAGAGCAGGCCAGAGTGGAGGATGAGATTTTAAAAGAACGTTTTGAGGCATTATTACCTGAAATAATGGAGCGAACAGACATCGACATGTGGGTCATTATTTCAAGCGAATATAATGAGGATCCTGTCATCAAAACGATGTTGCCGTCAACTTGGATGGCCGCTAGAAGAACCACCATGTTGGTGATTTATCAGCCGGAAAAAGGAGCCGAATTGCAAACTCATGCAGTTGCCCGTTACGATGTGGGCGAGATATTTAAAAGGGCTTGGAATCCTGATACGCAACCTGACCAATGGAAAAGACTTGCAGAGCTCATTAAAGAAAAAAATCCGGAAAAAATAGGGGTAAATATGTCCAATGATTTTTCTCATGCTGATGGATTGGTGAAGTCGGAATATGATTTACTAATGAATGCATTATCAAAACCGCAACAGAAAAAGGTGATTTCAGCAGAGAAATTAGCTGTTGGTTGGTTAGAAACGAGAACAGAGAGAGAAAGAGTAATTTATGAGCACTTATGCAATATTGCCCATAAAATCATAGCGAAAGGATTTTCGTTGGAAGCCATCACTCCCGGAGTGAGCACAACAGATGATTTAGTATGGTGGTATAGACAACAGATTAATAGGCTTGGATTGAAAACTTGGTTTCATCCTACAGTAGATGTACAAAGAGCTGACCCGGAAAATTTTGATCATTTGAGAAGCTTTAGCAAAAGACCTGACCAGCAAATTATTCAGCCTGGAGATTTACTACATGTGGATTTTGGTATTACCTATCTGAGATTGAATACGGATACCCAACAACATGCTTATGTTTTGAAACCTGGAGAGCAGAGAATCCCCAATTATCTGGTTAAAGCATTTGAAGAAGGTAAAAAAGTGCAAGATCATTTAACCAATCAATTCAAAACAGGCAGAACAGGAAATGAAATGCTTTTGTCTGCACTGGAAGAAGCAAAGGAAGCTGGATTGAAACCCACTATTTATACGCACCCCATTGGCTATCATGGTCATGCAGCAGGTCCTACTATTGGTATGTGGGACTCACAAGGAGGAGTTTCTGGAAGCGGTGATTATCCTTTATATCCCAATACTACTTATTCTATTGAACTCAATGCGGCAGTTTTTATTCAAGAGTGGAATAAAGAAATCCGAATTATGCTGGAAGAAGAAGCCTTTTTCGATGGCGAAAAAATCTATTATATCGATGGAAGGCAAGAGGAAATTTATGCTATTCCGCGATGATATTCATTCCCAAAACCCTAGCTCAAGCGTTTCGCTTGGGCTAACTTCATAAATGTATTTTAACATATTCATTAAAATCTATCAGAATCCATGCATTTGAATTTTGAATTTTTATATGGACTACTTGCTATAATTTTTATTCTCGTGGGAATTGCAATACAAAAGTATCTCAAGAAAACCGGCTTAGATGATATGAAGAGAATCTTAGGAACTACTGTCTACTGGATTAAACTACAATCCTATTTTTTAATTTTGATGGGGAGTATAGCATTGATATCTTTTATTGTTGCATTATTTCTTTCTTTGTAGCAAAATAGCCCTCTAGCTGATGGGCTTTTGAGTTCCCTCCAACTAGCTCAAGCGACTCGCTTGAGCTTTTTTACCCTTTTCCTAGACTAACCTGATCCTCACCTTTTTCTTTTTCAATCTGCTGTTGTCTAAAGCTTTCACTACATTTTTAGCTTTATCAGCATTTACAGCCACAAAAGCGCAATCCAATTTTAATTCAATTACGCCTATGTCTTCTTTTTGAAGCTTACCTTCTTTCATAAACAAACCCGCAATATCTCCTTTCGAAATTTTATCTTTTCTGCCTCCTGAAATGAATAAGGTTTGAAACTTTACTTCAACATCTACTTCTTGTTCAATTTCTTGAATAGTAGTATATTCGGTATCGATAAAATTAGGAAGTTTTTCTTCTGCTCCTTCCAAAACATAGGCTACTCCTGATTGATGCATTCGAGCAGTTCTACCATTCCTATGGGTAAATTCCTCTTCTTTAATAGGTAAATGATAGTGAATAATAAACTTGATTTCAGGAATATCCAATCCTCTAGCCGCCAAATCGGTAGCTAACAATAGCTTATAACTTCCATTTCGGAATTTAATTAAAGCTCTTTCACGATCTTTCTGTTCCAATCCTCCATAAAAACTACCATGAGGAATATTTAGCTTAGCTAAATATTCACTTACTCTTTCAATGCTATCTTTAAAGTTGCAAAATATAATTCCGGGTTGCTCACCTAATTGCTGTACTAAAAGTCCTAAGGTTTCAAGTTTATCTTTATCTGGTGATTTTATAACTTTTATAGACAGTTTATTACTCTTTTCATCAAGATAATTGAGATAAAATGGATCACGCAAACCTAAAAACTCGGGTATTCTTTTGGGTTCAGTAGCAGAGGTCAAAATCTTTTTTCTCAGCTGTGGAAGTTCCCAAATAATGGCTTTCATTTCTCCTTCGAAACCAATTTCCAATGATTTATCAAATTCGTCTAGTACTAAAGTCTGTATACTTTTTACCGCAAAACTTTCTCTCTTGATGTGATCAGCTATCCTACCGGGGGTTCCGATTAGAATGGCAGGAGGGTGCTGTAAATCGATTTTATCTTTGACCCCAGCTCTTCCTCCATAAATCGCATTTGCTTTAAAACCGCTACCTAATTCTCTAGTAACTTGTTCAATTTGTAAAGCTAATTCTCGAGATGGTACTATAATAAGTACCTGAATTTCTCTGCATTCTGGGTCTAATGATTCTATAATCGGAAGTAAAAATGCTAGAGTTTTACCACTTCCGGTTGGAGACAGCAAGATTGTATCCTCAGAGGTTTTAAGCACTTGCTGTGCTTCTTTTTGCATAGGATTTAATCCTTTTATACCCAGTTTTGCCAGCATTTCGGCCTGTGATTTAACTTTTTGAACCATGCTGCAAAGCTAAGGAAATTAAGTTTGAATTAGATAGTATTATTAAACCTCAATGTAGAAGTGAATCATGATTAAAATTGAATAACTTTACATTTCATTTTTTACTACCCCTGTTTATGTCTTTTGCATCCTTTGATTTGCCTATTTCTCTTTCTAATTCTTTAGTAAAACAGAACATTAAAACTCCATTTCCTATTCAGAAGGAAGTTATTCCAATAGCATTAAAGGGGCAAGATGTTTTAGGTATTGCTAAAACAGGATCTGGAAAAACCTTAGCCTATATTTTACCCATTCTTACCAAGCTTAACCTTTTTCCGGAAGGGAGAAATCGTCAGCCTCAAGTTTTAATCTTGGTACCTACTCGTGAATTGGCACAACAAGTTTTAGAGGTTTTTAAACTTTTTGTTGATGTAAATAGAAACAATAGTAAAACTTTGGCTGTATTTGGTGGCACTTCTATCAATCCGCAAATGCAGGCGATGGGAGAGGTTAAAATATTAATTGCTACGCCAGGTAGGTTACTGGATTTGGTGTCTTCTAATGCTCTAAAATTAAGCGCTTTAGAACTTTTGGTGGTGGACGAAGCAGATAAACTATTGAGCACTAATTTTAAAGTTGAGCTTGATAAGATTTTGAAACTCATTCCCGGTACAGCTCAAAAATTATTATTTTCAGCTACTTTAAGCCCTGATGTTCAGAAACTTAATCAACTATATCTCAATAAACCTGCTATTGTACATCTACAGCAGAGGGAAGAAAAAATTCAGTTGATTGACCAGTCAGCCTATGCAGTTGACGACTATCAAAAAGGACCATTTCTTCGGTATTTAGTAAAGTCGAAAGATCTGACACAGGTAATGGTGTTCACTTCTTCTATAAATACAGCAGACAAAGTTGCCGATAAATTGAGAAAAAACGGAGTTGTTGCTGTGGCAGTTCATAGCAAGAAAAGCCAGCGTGCACGTAATCAATCTTTGCAAGATTTTAAGGGAGGAAAAATCAATGTATTGGTAACTACTGACCTTTTATCTAGGGGTATCGATATTGAATTTTTACCTTTTGTAATTAACTATGAATTACCTCGATCACCTAAGGATTTTGTTCACAGAGTAGGAAGGACTGGTAGGGCAGAGCATTCAGGAATAGCTATTTCACTTATTTCACCTGAAGAACAGTCTCACTTTGAGGTAATACAAAAGAAAATGAAGAACAAAATTGAGTTAAAAGACATATCCGATATTGATTTGCACGGTTATTAACCTAATATCCGGATCTAAAGGTTTAAATATGATTATTCAATATATTCCCTATCTTTAATTTATGAAAAACCAACAAAGTGATATAGTAAGGATTCATAGTGATACGGAAATCAACATTAATTTACTTCAAGATGAATTGAACAAAATAGGGATTCCCTCAATGGTTAAAAATGATTTTCAATCAGCTACGTTGGCTGGTTTTGGATCGTCTTCAAATGCGGTGGATTTGTATGTTAACGCCAATGATTTTGATAAGGCCTCAGAAGTGATACAAGATTTAAACAAAGGTAGTTAAGTTGCGTTCAATAAAGTTTCTTATTTAATTTCAATTGGTTGGATAAAAGTATAGTAAATAATCAGCATTTTAAAGATATCTTGCTCAGCTTGATATTTGGATTGCTTTCCACCCTTCTGAGCTTAGTTAAATTTAATATCCCTGGTTTTACTGCCGCAATCAGCAGTTTGAATGAAATCCCATTGTTAATTAGTGTATTTTATATCACTAATCCTATCTATCTAATTATCACTGTTGTAATTTCCGCTTTAGCAACCCCTGAGCAAGGTTCTATCTACTCCACCATCTTAATGCATTCGGGTGGGTTGGCTTTTTTTGGTGTTTTTTATCACTTGGTCATTAAGCAATATTCTGATTATGTATTAAAGAGTATTTTTTTCTGTTCAATAGGAATCATCATCTATTACGCTGTTTTTTTAATACCTATTTTTATTGTTACGAATCAAGCATTAGGATTGAACAATACCCCTTTTACAACTTTTTATGATGAATTGAGACGATCTCTCTACTTTGAGTTCATAACATCTTTACTTGTAGTGACTTTATTTTTGGTTCAATTCAATTATGGTAAAAAACTAAAAAAATACTCTACAAGCTTGGAAGAATTAGTAAGTGAAAGGACAGAGGAATTACGAAGTACTGTAGACGAACTAAATCATGCCAATGAAGAGCTTACATCTATGAACGATGGCTTGGATTTAATGGTCAAAAATCGAACTACTGAGTTGGAGGAAAGAAACTATCAACTCACGGAATATGCATTTATCAATTCACATTTACTTCGTGCGCCACTTGCTAGAATCTTAGGTCTGACGGATTTGATAAGGATGGAATCTACCGATCCTAAGACTCAAGATTTGATGGATAAATTATTTAATTCCTGCGAAGAGTTAGACGAAATCATTAGATTAATGAGCACGCAGCTATCTGATGGCAGTATTTTGAGCTCCGAGCAAAAAGAAGATTTGAAGAATAAGATTAATGAGATAATAGCTCAACGCGATAATTTTAATTAGAGAAGGAGACGAGATTTCGATTAGGAATTTTATTCATTCCTTATCTTATCTTCAATTCAGGATTTATTTACCATAGTCGAAGCAGCTTGAGCTGTAGGGAAAATCAAAACATCAGCCAAATTTACATGTGCAGGTCGAGTAGCCATAAATAATATCAAATCTGCTATGTCTTCAGCCTTTAGAGCGTCAAAGCCTTCATAAACTGATTTTGAGCGATCTTCATCTCCTTTAAATCTTACCAGTGAGAACTCGGTTTCAACTAAACCCGGAGCTACCTGAGAAACTTTGATTCCATATTTATTTAAATCCATTCTCATGGAACTGTTCAAAGCATCTACCGCATGTTTAGAGGCACAATACACATTTCCATTAGGATAAGTCTCTTTTCCAGCAACAGATCCAATATTGATAATATGTCCCGATTTTTGTGCAATCATTTTATTGATAATAGGTTGGGATACATATAAAAGACCTTTAACGTTAATATCAATCATCGCTTCCCAATCTTCCATACTTCCATTTTCAATTGATGCCAAACCATGTGCGTTTCCAGCATTGTTAATCAGTAAGTCTATATTTTGCCACTCTGACGGTAGGCTTTCAATCGCATCTACTACAGCTTTTTGGTTGCGGACGTCAAAATTCAGCGTATGGATTTCAGTATGTTTTTCTAGATCTTTTTTTAATTCATCTAGTCTCTCTTGCCGTCTGCCAGTTGCAATAATTCTATATCCATTTTCACCTAAAAGTACGGCAGTAGAATGACCAATACCTGAAGTTGCGCCTGTTATAAATGCTGTTTTTTTCATAATAAATTATGTGTTATATAAATTCTCTCACAGAAAACACAGAAGCTCACAGAAAGAGTTTTAAGACTTAAATATAGGAAATGGATATGAGATGCAATAATCTGTCAATAATTAATTATTCTTACCCAGCTTTCATTATTAACTAGCTTTGTTATATTTATGGGAAGCTAAAATCCATTTTCTTTCTGTGCATTTTCTGTCTCCTGTGAGCTTCATCTTCTCCCCAAAACAAAGCGATCCTTCTCCTGCATATCCTTTTTAATTACTATCTCTTTAAAGCCGCAATCTCCCATTATTGCTTTTACCTCTTTACCAAATAGCTCATTAATCTCGAAATACAATTCACCCCCTAATATTAAATTATTATATGCCAATTGAGCAATTCTCTCATAAAAAATCAAAGCATCGTGGTCAGGTACAAAAAGCGCTGTAGTAGGATCATGGTCGTAGACTTTAGCCTCCATTTCTGCCTTTTCCTTCTCCATTACGTAAGGCGGATTGCTTACCCAAATATTGGCTTTTGGTAAATTGGGCTCTTCTGTTAAAATATCAGCTTGAATGAAACTTACTTGAGCGTGGTTTAGGTCTGCATTTCTTTTAGCAGTTGCCAATGCGGCTGAGCTAATGTCTATTCCGTACACTTCACAATGTTTCCTTTCTTTTGCTATTGTAATAGGAATAATACCACTTCCAGTACCAACATCTACTATAAGTTGTTCGCTTAAATCAGAATGTCTTTCCAAAATTAGATGGACTAACTCTTCTGTTTCCCTTCTGGGAATCAGTACATTAGGATTTACCAAAAATTGTCTTCCATAAAACTCAACCTTTCCCAAAATATGTTGAATAGGTTGCCCGCTTTTCAGCTGGTCGAGCATAGACTTTAATTTTTCATCTGTTTCACTACTAATATCAATTTCTTTTTCCACCAATACATCCATTCTTGAAATATGAAACAGTTGTTCGAGGATTAACAAAGTTATGGCCTCTGCTTCACCTTGTGCTTCAAATTCAGCAATTGGAGTTTTTATATTTTCAAATAATTGTTTGCTAGTCATTTCAGAATGCTTTCCTCAAAGTTCATGATTTTTTATTTAGTTTTGCCAATGATGAGCAAACAAGATGAACATTTTATGCAACGAGCCTTGCAATTGGCTTCTTACGGTAAATCAACTGTAAGCCCCAATCCGATGGTGGGTTGTGTAATTGTGTTGAAGGGTAGAGTAATTGGAGAAGGTTGGCATCAAAAAGCAGGAGAACCTCATGCAGAAGTTTTAGCCATTCGATCTGTGAAAGATCAGGAATTATTGAAATCAGCCACTGCTTATGTTACGCTGGAACCTTGTGCTCATTATGGCAAAACACCACCTTGTGCGGAATTATTAGTAGAGAAACAGCTGAAAAAAGTAGTGATTGGCGCTGTTGATCCTAATCCCTTGGTGGCAGGTAAAGGAATTGAAATTCTTGAAAAAGCAGGAATTCAGGTCGAAGCAGGTGTTTTGGAGCAAGAGTGTCTGGAGATAAATAAAGCATTTTTCACTTTCATGCAGAAAGAAAGACCTTTTATAGTTTTGAAGTGGGCTGAAACTGCAGATGGATTTGTAGCAAGAGAGAATTTTGACTCCAAATGGATCAGTAATGCGCTATCTCGTCAAATGGTTCATAAATGGCGTACAGAACTTGATGCTATTTTGGTAGGGAAAAATACGGTCAAATTTGATGATCCTCAATTGACAGCTAGAGATTGGTCAGGTAAAAATCCCGTTCGATTAGTTATTGATCATCAATTAGCTTTAAGGGATAAGCTGAAAATTTTTGATAAAAACCAAAAAACAATTCTTTTTCATACTAAATCTGAAAAGAGGAATTTGAATGGAGTTGATGCAATTCAGTTGGGACAAGAAAATTTTTTAAATGAAATGATGGGATATCTCTTTCAGCAACAGTTTCAATCAGTTTTAGTAGAAGGAGGAGCACAAACTTTGCAGGCTTTCATTGACGCAGATCTTTGGGATGAAGCAAGAGTTTTTAAAGCTACAGTTAATTTTCAAAAAGGAATTCAATCCCCTCAACTAAATAATCATAAGCTCGTTTCCCAAAAAAATATCAGGGATAAAAAGCAAACAGATTTCTTAAGTATTTATCAAAATAAATAATCTATAATCTTTAATCTAGAATCCATAAATCTCATAATATGTCAGAGTCATTATTAATAGATGTGAACGCATCCAAAGAAGAAAAATACAAGGCATTAATTCCACAAATAAATGCTTTAGTGGATGGCGAAGAAGATGTGGTGGCAAATTTGGCTAATATAACTGCTGCCCTTAAAGAAGCTTTCGGTTACTTTTGGATTGGGTTTTACATTGTAAAAAATGGAGAATTAGTGTTGGGGCCATTCCAAGGGCCTATAGCTTGTACTCGCATTCAAAAAGGAAAGGGGGTTTGCGGATCGGTTTGGGCAGAAGGTAAAACTTTGGTGATTCCAGATGTGGAAGCTTTCCCTGGACATATTGCCTGCAGTTCAGCTTCTAAGTCTGAAATAGTAGTCCCTGCATTTAAAGATCAAGAGGTAGCTATGGTTTTAGACATTGACAGTGATGAGCTTAATACTTTTGATGAAATCGATCAGAAATATTTGGAAGAATTAATGAAGTCTGTTTCTAAATTTTTATAAGCCGTTGTAATGAATACCGATAAAGCATCCATAGGACATTTTTTTCAAGAGCTCCAAGCCAATATTTGCGATCAAATTTCAGCTACCGATGGAAAAGGTAAATTTGAAATAGATGAGTGGAGCCATGCGAAAGGCGGTGGAGGAAAGTCTAGGTTATTGCAAGAGGGAAATATACTCGAAAAAGCAGGAGTGAATTTTTCAGCGGTTGAAGGTCCAGCTCCAGAAGGGTTGTTGAAAACCCTAGAAATTGATGCTGAAAATGATGATGAATTGAGCTTTTTCGCCACGGGAGTTTCCATTGTAATGCATCCATTTAGCCCCATGGTACCTATCATTCATATGAATGTGCGCTATTTCGAATTTAGCAATGGTACTTATTGGTTCGGAGGAGGAATTGACCTTACGCCCCATATTATTGATCAATCTCAAGCGCAATATTTCCATCAGGAAATTAAGAAAGTCTGTGACAAACATGATGTTGATTATTATCCGAAATTCAAGAAATGGGCAGATGACTATTTTTATTTACCGCATCGAAATGAGACCCGTGGGGTAGGAGGCATTTTCTTTGATCGCCTAGTGGAAAATGAAAAACATAGTAAGGAAGATGTTTTTGCCTTTGTTCAAGATGTAGGCAATCTGTTTGCTCCTGTTTACAGTCATTTGATGGAAATCAATAAAGAAAAAAGCTTTTCTGAACAACATAAGAAATGGCAGTACTTAAGAAGAGGAAGATATGTGGAGTTTAATTTAGTTTGGGACAGAGGAACTAAATTCGGTCTGCAAACCAACGGAAGAACAGAATCCATTCTCATGAGCATGCCGCCCCAAGCCAATTGGGCATATGATTACCAAGCAGAAAAGGATTTTGAGATAGAAACTATGGCTTTATTAAAGAAAGAGGTAGATTGGGTCAATATTCAATAGATTCTTTTTAGGTCATTTCTAAGTTTAGCATTAATTTTCCTCAAATTTTTACAGAATGATAGAATCATTGATAGAACTCGATCAACAATTATTCCTTTGGCTTAATGGGCTTCATGCTGATTGGTTAGATCCTATCATGCTTTTTATTACCAAGCGAAACCCATGGATTCCTTTGTATGCCCTTATTTTGTTTCTTGTTATCAGAAAATTGAAATGGCAAAGTTGGTCTATGATATTGGCTTTTGCATTACTAATAACCTTAGCAGATCAGGCAGCATCCGGTTTTTTTAAACCTTTCTTTGAGAGATTGCGGCCTTGTCATGATCCCGCCATTCAAGGACTTGTTCATATGGTTAAAGGTTGTGGAGGACAATATGGATTTGCTTCCAGTCATGCCTCTAATACTTTTGCTTTGGCTTTTTTCCTGTGGTTTATCTATAGAAATAGTTATGCAAAAATTATGATAGCTTGGGCTGTGGTGGTTTCATATTCCCGAATTTATGTGGGAGTTCACTATCCGGGAGACATCATTATGGGAGCGATTTTAGGGGTGTTGGCGGCAATAGTCACCTTCCAACTATACAAAAGAATTTTCCCTAATCACTTAGAGAAAATTCATGGTATTGTATAAAGCCTCTTTGTAGGAAGCGCCAATCGGGATCGCCTTGACTTTAATATGAACAGTCAAATCTTCTATATGATCTATTTTTTCTATGTTGACTATAAAAGATCTATGTACTCGCACAAATCGATGAACGGGTAATTTTTTCTCAACTCCTTTCATGGTGTGATGTACAATATATTTCTTAGCCTCAGTATTAATTACAACATAATCAGCTAAAGCCTCAACAAAGAGTATGTCCTGTAGTCTTAAATGGACAATTTTCCCATCACTTTTGATGAAAATATGCTCTATTATATTCTTTTTCTTACGGAAGGCTTCAATGTTTCTTTGCGCCTTGTTGATGGCTTGAACAAATCTTTCATACTCAAATGGTTTAACAAGATAGTCAGTTACTTTTTGCTCGAAGGCATCAACCGCGTAGCTATCATTTGCAGTCACAAGAATGACCTCGTAACCATTATTTAATCGTTGAGTTAACTCAATGCCAGTCATTTCAGGCATTTGCACGTCAAGAAATATAATATCTACCTCATGTTCTTCTAATAAATCAAGAGCACTATTAGCATTCTCAGCCTCGGTAACTAATTTTAGGCCATTAGTTTCCTTGATTTGTTTGGCAATATATTGTCTGAAAATGGGATCGTCATCCACTATCATGCAATTCAATTCTGAAGCCATATTGTAATTGGTTAGTTGGTTTTATTTATTAGTTTATGTACATATTTCCCAATTATATCGAATTCTAAGTTCACTTCATCGTTTTTTTTCATTTTTTTGAAGTTTGTGTGTTCAAAAGTATAGGGAATTATGGCAATACTAAATTTTTCATCTGTCACATCAAAACAAGTTAGACTGACACCATTTATGCAAATGGACCCTTTTTCTACCAATACATTTTCAGAAGAATCATAAGAAAAGGTAAATATCCAACTCCCATCTTCATCATTAATACTGAGACATTTTCCCTTTCCATCGACATGCCCTTGAACGATATGGCCATCCAATCTGCCGTTCATGATCATGCAGCGTTCCAAGTTCACAAAATCTCCTTTTTGAAGATTTCCAATTGAAGATTTTTTAAGCGTCTCATCTACTGCAACCACTGTGTGTGCATCTGGATGCAATTCCGTTACTGTTAAGCAAACACCATTGTGGGAAATACTTTGATCTATTTTTAATTCACTAGAGATATCGCTTTTGACCGTCAGAATTAAATTGCTATTCTCTTTATCTGCTGATACTATTTCTCCTAATGATTCAATAATTCCTGTAAACATATTTTAATATTAAGTAAAAGTAAATGATTTGAAAAACACCGTTTGCTTCAATTGGTTTAGATAAATCAATAAAAAGACTAATTCATTTTATTCCTTTTAATTAAGAACTCAGCCAAAACTTTTTGAATATTGTCATTGATGTCCACTCTGGTTAAGTCAACTTTATACTGATGGCACTTCAATGCAATCTGTTTATAGTAGTCCTCCACTTTTTCGTGATAGGTTTCCTTGATTTGCGAAGGATTTAGCTTCAGCTTTTGGCCAGTTTCTAAATCTTCTATAACATAAGGGCGATCTTCCAAATCAAAATCCAATTCAGTAGAAGGTTCATTTACCTGAAAAAACAGAACTTCGTGTTTGCGATGTTTGATATGTTGAATGGATTTAAAAAACTCTTCTAGTTGCTCCGACTTTGTCATGAGGTCACTAAAAATGATTACCAAAGACCTTTTATGGATTTTTTCAGCTACGATATGCAGACTTTGACTGATTTCTGTGCTTTTGTGCTGTTGGGTCTGTTGTAATATGTTCTGCAAATGAACAAATAGGTTTTGCAGATGTGCCCTCGTTGATTTTGCTTCAGTAAATACATCTATTTTATCTGAAAAGCTGATCAAGCCCACTGCATCTCTTTGTCTCTGTAATAAGTACGCCAAGGTTGAAGCGGCCAAAATGCTAAATCTGATCTTCCCGTTATTTTGAGTCGGGTAATACATAGAAGAACTATTGTCCAATAAAATATAGGCTCTAAGATTGGTTTCCTCATCATACCTTTTGGTGTAAAGCCGATCAGTTTTAGCATAAACCTTCCAGTCAATATGACGAGTGCTTTCCCCAGTATTGTATAATCTATGTTCAGCAAACTCAACCGAGAATCCATGGAAAGGAGATTTGTGCATCCCAGTAATAAATCCTTCAACCAATTGCTTGGCCAATAAATCCAATGATGGAATTTCAGGAAGGTTTTCTAATGATATGTCCATAAATATTATATACTTATTTATTTAAAGTTATGTTTTGGCAATTTAATAAGGGCAATTTGCAAAAGTGTAAGGCATTGTACTATATTTAAGCCAAATAATTAAAAACAACATTTAGATAGATTAGTGAAAGAGTTTATGGAAAGAGAACAGGAAGAATTATTTTCGAAGAGAGTAAGGGCTGGAAAAAGAACTTATTTCTTTGATGTAAGAACAACAAAAGCCAACGATTATTATTTGACCATTACCGAAAGCAAAAGGAAACCCAAAGATGATGGATTTACTTTTGAGAAGCACAAAATATTCTTGTACAAGGAAGATTTTAATAAATTCGTTAATGCTTTAGGCGAAACAGTAGACCATATCAAAACCGATTTAATGCCTGAATTCGACTTCACTCAGTTTGACAGAGATGAAGATGATGAAGAAATGAGCTGGGATTGATGTCAATTAAGAAGTTTATATAATTTTAAAGCTCCTTCAATTACAGGGGCTTTAATTCATTTTTTTTGGATTGAATTATTTTTTTTAATCAAAAACAAGGATTTATAAAATCTAAGTCAGAACTTTGTAATTCAATAAAGAATTTGAATTTTCTGACCTTGAATTAATGTATAAATCCATAATCCGACCTCTATTATTTCAACTATCTGCTGAAAAAGCCCATCATCTTACCTTTTCGTTAACAAAACTCCTTTTCAATTTTCCTGGAGTAAAGTCTTTAAATAGAAGTTTATTTCAAGTAAAATCACCAAAGCTTGAGCAAGAATTATTTGGTTTAAAATTTCCCAATCCTGTGGGGCTAGCAGCAGGTTTCGATAAGGATGCTAAGTTAATTGATGAATTGGCTTCCTTGGGATTTGGCTTTATTGAAATAGGAACCATAACTCCTAAAGCTCAATCCGGTAATCCGAAACCGCGCTTGTTTCGCCTGACGGAAGATCATGGTATAATTAACAGAATGGGTTTTAATAACCAGGGGATTGAACAAGCTATCGAAAGATTGAAGAAACGCAAAAGCGATATCATCATTGGTGGAAATATTGGTAAAAATAAAGTTACTGCTAATGAGGAAGCATTTAATGATTATGAAAAGTGCTTTCTTCAACTTTATCCTTATGTAGATTACTTTGTGGTGAATGTAAGTTCTCCCAATACTCCCGGATTAAGAGAGCTACAGGAGAAAGAGCCATTGATGCAATTGTTAAATCATTTGATGGAATTAAATCAGAAGCAAACAAAAGCTAAGCCTATTTTATTAAAGATTGCTCCTGACTTAACGGATCAACAGTTGGACGATATAATTGAAATTGTTAGGGAAACAAAAATTGCTGGAGTAATAGCCACGAATACTACTATCAGTAGAGATGGGTTGAAATCTCCCGCAAATAAAGTAAATGAAATTGGAAATGGTGGATTGAGTGGGAAACCTCTCGGAAAAAGGGCAACTGAAGTTATTAGATATCTTAGTAGAAAATCAAGTCAAGCTTTCCCTATTATTGGTGTTGGAGGTATCATGTCGGCCGAAGATGCACTCGAAAAATTAGATGCTGGAGCCAGTTTAGTACAACTTTATACAGGCTTTATTTATGAAGGGCCACGTTTAGTAAAGAATATCAATCAAGCACTTCTTAAGCGATCAGACGCTTGATTTTTACATAGCTGATTGCAGATGAGAAATAAATTCAGCATTTTACAGTCAAAAACTGACTATTATGGAACAAAGCGCTGTAACTGCAATATTTTTACCTTTGGCCTTGGGGATTATTATGCTTGGAATGGGCATGACCCTAACACCCAGCGATTTTAAAAAAATAGCGCTTTATCCAAAAGCGGCAGTGATTGGCTTAGTTTGCCAATTAATACTTCTACCCTTAATAGGTTTCGGATTGGCCGCTTTAATGTTTACAATACCCGAGCTAGCAGTTGGATTAATACTAATTTCACTTTGTCCGGGAGGAGCTACCTCAAATCTCATTTCTCATTTAGCTAAGGCGGATTTAGCATTATCCATAAGTTTAACGGCCATCAGCAGTATCATTACTAATTTCAGTATTCCGATTCTGTTAAACATTGCATTAGCGTATTATATGACAGAAGAGAAGGCAATATCACTTCCATTTTTCAAAACCTTTATTCAAATATTTTTAGTGACCATTTTCCCTGTCATAATTGGAATGGTCATCAAGAAAAAACGTCCTCGTTTTGCAGTTAAGTCTGAAAAGGCGATGAATATAATTTCAACTTTTTTCTTTGTTCTTATTTTATTGGCGGCAATATTGAAAGAGAGGGAGAGTATTATTCCCTACTTTGAGCAGGCTGGTGTTGCAGCAATCATATTGAATATAACGGCATTGTTAATGGGCTTTGTTTTAGGTAAATTATTTGGCTTAAACAAGAGACAAAGAAGCTCCATCGCCATTGAAACAGGGATTCAAAACGGAACTTTGGCAATTGCGTTGGCTTTAAGCCCAGCGATTTTAAATAATACACAAATGGCGGTGCCAGCCGCCATTTACAGCTTATTGATGTTTGTGACCGCTGCTGTAGTTATAATGATTTCTAAAAAACAAAACTCACAAGAGGCTTTAAAAGAATTATCTTTATCATAAATATAAACTTATCAAACATGACTAAAAAAATCTGGATTATTGGAGCTTTATTGGTAAGCTCTTTTTATGTGCTTGCCCAAGAAGAGGCTGATTTAGTGAAAAATACTATTAAAAAAAGTACTATTAAAGGACATATATATTTTCTGGCTTCAGATGAATTAGCAGGAAGAGAAACAGGAACTCCCGGAATAGATGTTGCAGCACGCTATATTTCTACTACTTTTCAAAGATACGGGGTCTCACCGGTTAAAGGAGCAACAGAAGGCTATTTTCAGGAAGTGCCTTTGGTGCAAAAAATTGCTCCAGATGCTTACGCACTTCAAATCGGAAGTGAGTCAGTTTTAGAAGAAGATTTAATAAGGGTAGAAGGTTCAGATGTAAATATAAATTCTGATTATGTTTTTTTGAATTACGGAACAGAAGAAGACTTTGAAAAGGATAATCTTGAAGGGAAAATTGCAGTAGTTTTGGCTGGCCAAGAGGATAATCAACATTATAGATTTGTCTACCAGGCCAGTGGCAAAAAATCAGGATTGGCCAAGGAAGCAGGAGCAATCGGAATAGTGGAATTACATACTGAAAACCCAGATAACTGGAAGACTTTTCAAAGTTTCATGGGTAGAGGATCATCGCTCGGGTTTGCATCTCAAGAAACAGAAGAAAGTTTTTTTAAGCTGTGGGTAAATGATACCAATAAAAAATGGTTAGAAAAGCTTGATAAAAGAAAAAAGCCGGAATTGAGCATTACCATTGGGAAATCAATGCAATTGCCAGTTCCTTCTAAAAACGTGGTAGGGATGGTTGAAGGAACTGATCCTGAGCTTAAAGATGAATTCATAATTTACTCAGCTCATTATGATCACTTGGGTATTGGGAAATCTAATGCTGAAGGAGATTCTATTTACAATGGTGCCCGCGATAATGCTGTAGGAGTCGTTACTGTGATGAGTGCTGCTGAAAGCATTGCCAAGAATCCGACTAAGCGTTCTGCTTTGTTTATTTTATTTACTGCAGAGGAAAAGGGCTTGTTGGGTAGCAGATACTATGTGGAAAATCCTTTAATTCCATTAGATCAAATGGTTTATTGCTTCAATAGTGATAATGGAGGCTATAATGATACCAGTTTAACCACGATAATTGGATTGGGAAGAACTACAGCTGGAAAACATATTAAAAAGGCTTCAGAGGCCTTTGGTTTGAAAGCTATTGATGATCCTGCTGGAGAGCAAGGGCTGTTTGACAGAAGTGACAATGTTAATTTTGCCAGAAAAGGTATTCCTGCCCCAACCTTTAGTTTGGGTTTTACTGCTTTTGATGCAGAAATCGGTAAATATTACCATCAGCAATCTGACAATCCTGAAAGCATAGACTATGATTATATGGAGCAGTTTTTCAGAGCTTTTGTTCTATCGGCTCGACTGATTGCAAATGATGAGGAAACTCCTTTCTGGACTGAGGGCGATAAATATTATGAAGCAGGTAAGTCGCTTTATGGTAAATAATAAATGCAATAACTTCCTGAATGAAAATTTCAGGAAGTTATTCTATTTCAAATTCAAATACCCATCTATAATAATCTTTCAAATTGTTGTCCCCAATACTGCCTCTTTCTATAATCTCCACAGTTTGAGACCCCTTGAAACCTTCTTTAGCCCTGAATCTAAATAGCAATTCTTTTTCTATTAATTTTATCTCACTGATTTGATATTTTTTAGCTTGTTTTCTAATACTACGCCCACCTTCTGCAGGAAAAGTACTACCAAAGCTATATTCATATAATTCAGTTCCCTCAAGTGTGACTTTAATAACTTCAGTTTCAATATCGCTGTCTATACTTTCTTCTTTACAACTAATAAAAAATAAGGAAAGGGAGACAATCAATAATTTAAGTTTCATCTTATTATTTTTAAATAATCTATTTCACTCTGATTTCAAATACCCATTTTTGGTAATCCGTGAAATTTCCGTCTCCAGGACTACCAAACAATACAATTTCTACTGTTTCAGTTCCTTTAAATCCTTCTTTAGCTTGATAGTGGTATGTTGCCCAATTGATTTCACTTTTCTGAAAATTTTGTGCTTGTTTCCGTATGTCATAACCACCTTCAACCGGTCGAGTATCGCCAAATTTATACTCATATAATTCTGTTCCATCTAATGTTACTTTGATAACGTCAGTATCTAAATCGCTTTTCATTTCTTCTTTACAACTAAGGAAAGATAACAAAATCATCGAAAATATTATGCAGTTTTTCATATAAATAGGACACATTTCCGCATCAAAAGGTTGCTTACTACCCTTATGACAATAATTGTAACTACCGTTACAAACAAAGCCTAACCAAAAACCGTATCTTTGTACAAATAATGTTCAATTTTTTAAATAATAATTATGAACCACAAAAATATTAGTGCAGAAGAATTTGATAAGCTTTCAAAAGAGACAAACACGGAAATAATTGATGTTCGTTCTCCAGAAGAAGAAGCGGAAGGATTTATAGAAGGTGCTAAGGTGATTAATATCATGGGCCCGTCATTTGCAGAGGACATCAAGGCATTGGATAGAGATAAAACGTATTTAGTGTATTGCAGAAGTGGAAACAGAAGCAGTACTGCTTGTGGTTTTATGGCTAGTAATGGCTTCGATAAATTATTCAATTTGGATGGCGGAATCCAGGCTTGGAACCAGTATAAAAAGTGAAGTGAGATGGAATCATTATTAGTTAAAAACGTAAAATGTGGAGGGTGTGCAGATGCTATCAAAAATGGCTTAGGCGAATTAGAAGGAGTTGAAGTAAAAAGTATAGATATTTCAACAGGTAAGCTCGAGTATAGTAGCAATGGTAACACTCCAATATCTACGGTCAAAGAAAAATTGGATATTTTAGGATATCCAGTAAATGAATAACATGGGAAGTTTTGGAGATTTAATTAAGAGTGAAACACCTGTCTTGGTCGATTTTTATGCCGACTGGTGTGGTCCATGTAAAATGATGGCTCCTTATTTAAAAGAGGTGGCTCAGAAAATGAAGGGAAAAGTCAAAGTGATCAAAGTGGACGTGGATAAAAATCAACAGGCTTCTCAAAAGTATAAAGTTCAAAGTATTCCCACTTTGATTTTGTTTCAAAATGGTCAAATCAAGTGGAGACAGGCGGGAGTCGTTGATCCTAATACAATCATATCACAAATTGATCAATTAAGTAATCGAAATGAAAAATAATAAATTAGTATTGCCTATTTTGGCAGTTTTGACTTTAGGATTAGCTCCATATTTCCCAGAACCTCATTTCTTTGGTAAACTTCGCTGGATTTTAGGTGGAGGAGAAGGCATGCAAGCGGGCGATTATTTCGATTTGCTAATGCATGGGGCTCCGTGGCTGTTTTTAGTATATCGTTTGGTAGAAATGTTTATAAAGTCTATAAACAAACAAAATTCATAGTACAAACCTGTCAGGTTTAAATATCTTAGAATGTGACATTCTCCATAGTTTCATAATTTGGACAATCGAAAACCTGACAGGTTTTATTAGATTTCGATATATTGAAAATTGTACTAAACAGTTTCCAAGAAAGTCCTAAAGGAAACACACTTGTTTTGAAATTTTTTGTAATGCTCATCTCTCAATCTTGGAGCATCTTCTGTCATATATTTCTCAAGCTTTTCAAGTTCATCAGTGAAATACTGCACGGCATAAGTTTCACCCTCATTCTCGGTTTCGTTTAATAAGCGAAGTATTTTATGTTCGTGAAAAAATCCAGTAGCTAAAATGTCTGGAATATGGACTTCTTTCATCCATGAAAGCCAGCTTGATTCTACCTCTTTCTCTACATTTATTGTAACATTATAAATAATCATGGCGTTTGTCAGATTTTTTTTACAAATTTGACACATTGTTATTGAATCTTAAAACATTTTCAATGACATGTGGTTATTTTTTTTACTTATCAATCCGCAATATTAATAAAAATACAAATATACTTTAATTTAAACAGGTAAGTAGAAAGGAGAGAAGCAACGTGAGCAGTTATTCAATTAAAGATTTAGAACACTTATCAGGCATTAAAGCCCATACGCTAAGAATATGGGAGCAGCGCTATAATTTCATAGAGCCGAAAAGAACCGATACCAACATTCGTTACTACAGTGATGATGATTTAAAATTGGTTCTAAACATTAGCACACTCAAAGAGAACGGGTACAAAATATCCAAAATTGCTAAAATGAATGAAGAGGAGCTCAGTCAGGAGGTCCTCAAGATTGCAGAAACCAATCTGAGATTTCCAGATCAAATTAACTCACTTACTCTGAGTATGATTGATATGGATGAAGATAGGTTTGAAAGTATCTTAAACAATAATATTTTGAAGTATGGTTTCGAAAGGACTATGCTGAATATCATCTATCCTTTTTTGGCTAAAATAGGAATGCTTTGGCAAACGGGTAGTATTCTACCAGCCCAGGAGCATTTCATTTCTAACCTAATTCGTCAAAAAATGACAGTGGCTATTGATGGACAATATGTTACAGAACGAGAGTCAAAAGGGAAATGGTTATTATATTTGCCTGAGGGTGAATTACATGAACTTTCGTTAATGTTTGCCGCTTTCTTATTAAGAGCTAGAAAGTTTAAAGTGATCTATTTAGGGCAGAATTTACCTAAAGCAGATTTATACTCTGTTAAGGAAATACACGAACCAGATTATGTTCTGACAATTTGTACGGCAGCACCGAAAAAATCGGAAGTGCAGGAATATATAGATGAAGTTGCAGATTTGTTTAGTAGTGCCACCATGTTTGTAGGGGGATTTCAAGTAATAGGACAAGATATTAAGAGAAAGAAGAATGTTGAGTTTATTATGAAAATGGAGGATCTAATTGATTTTATCAACGAGAAAGATATCGAGCTTAGTCCGAAAAGACCTGAAGGACAGAAGAATATGAGGTACGAATAAAATTCTTATTGACTTATCATTTACAAGCTACCCTATGGGGTGGCTTTTTTTATGCTCAATATTTAATACCTGTGCGTGATATTATTTTCTTAAACACTCATTTGAATCACTGTTTTATTTATTATTGATTTATTTTAGATATTTGTTCAACATAAGTTAAACTTTTATAATTTATGTCGATACATTTAAAATATGCCTTTAAGGGTATTTGGAGCGTATTTGAATCTATTTTTGATATAACCGGTATCAAAATGTTTAATGTAGAAGAAAAAAAATTAAACAAAAGATTTGGTTATTGTTTAATTAAAGTATAGATTTGTTAAACAACATTAAACACTGACAATCATGACAGCATTAGAATTTGGTTACGCGATTAACAACATGACAAAATCCATGAAACCGTTCGCTTTAAGGTTGACGAAAGACATGGAGCAGGCAAATGATTTAATTCAGGAAACTGTATTAAAAGCATTTTCAAACAGAGAAAAGTTTTCTGAAGGGACTAACTTGAAAGCATGGTTGTTTACTATAATGAAAAATACATTCATTACTAATTACCAGAGAATGGTGAGAAGAAAGACTTTCATTGATACTACCGAAAATTTGCACTTCATTAATTCCACTGAAAATATTGCTCAAAATTCGGCCTATGGCTCATTTGCCATGGCAGACATCGTAAGCCAAATTTCAAAATTAGATGATGTTTATAAAGATCCATTCATGATGCATTTTAGAGGTTTTAAATATCATGAAATAGCAGAGAAATTAGAAATTCCGATAGGAACTGTGAAAAATAGAATCCATATTGCCAGAAAAGAGTTAAAAGATGCATTAAAGATTTATGCATAATTTGAAAAGTTAATGGCAAATAAAAAGATAGTAGTAATTGGTTCTGGTTTTGCAGGTTTATCTACTGCAACTTACCTTGCCAATGAGGGCTGTGATGTAACAGTCTTAGAAAAAAATAAGGATTTAGGAGGGAGAGCCCGTCAGTTCAAAGCTGAGGGCTTTACTTTTGATATGGGTCCAAGCTGGTATTGGATGCCCGATGTATTTGAAAAATATTTTGAGACTTTTGGAAAGAAAGTATCAGATTATTACGATCTCCAAAGACTAGACCCATCTTATCATGTAGTTTTCGGAAAAGATGATATTTTAAAAGTGCCTGCCAATATGCAGGAATTCAAAAATATGCTGGAAACACTCGAGGAGGGAAGTGGTGCACAACTCGATAGATTCCTGAAACAAGCTGCCTATAAGTATGAAAAAGGAATAAATGACTTGGTCTATAAACCGGGACGCTCCTTGACCGAATTTATGAGTCTGAAGTTACTTCTTGATATGCTGAGAATGGATATTTTTTCTTCCATATATAGCCATGTGAGAAAATTCTTCAAAAACGATAGGATTATCCGTTTAATGGAATTCCCAATTTTGTTTTTGGGTGCTCTTCCTGAAAATACCCCAGCATTATACAGTTTAATGAATTATGCTGACATCAGTCTTGGAACTTGGTATCCAAAGGGCGGAATGCATAAGATTGTGGAAGGAATGGTGAAGTTGGCTGAAGAAAAGGGAGTTACTTTCATTACTGATCAAGAGGTTATATCTGTAGATTGTGAAGGAAAGTTGGCCAAAAGAGTTGTAACCAAAAATGCCACTTATGAGGCAGATGTTGTCGTTTCTTCTGCTGACTATGAACATACTGATCAATCCATACTTCCAGAGAATTTCAGGAATTACGATACTAAGTATTGGGAAAATAGAACCATGGCTCCTTCGTCTTTGATATTCTATTTGGGAGTTGATAAGAAAGTTGCAGGATTAGTCCATCATAATTTATTCTTCGATCATGATTTTGGTCCTCACGCAAAGGAAATTTATGAAACACCAGGGTGGCCTGAAGCTCCATTATTTTATGTTAGTGCACCTTCCAAAACGGACCATACCGTTGCACCTGAAGGCAAGGAAAATTTATTTATTTTAATGCCTGTGGCTCCCGGTCTTGAAGATAATGAGGAAATTAGAGACAAGTATTATGAGCTTATTATGGATAGAATGGAGAAAATATTAGGAGAAGACATTAAGAAATATGTAACTTATAAGCGTAGTTATGCTCATAATGATTTTATCGATGATTATCATTCATTTAAAGGGAATGCATATGGCTTAGCGAATACTTTAAAGCAAACGGCAATCTTGAAGCCTGCTTTAAAAAATAAAAAGCTGAAAAACTTTTATTATGCAGGTCAGTTAACTGTGCCTGGTCCAGGAGTTCCACCGTCTTTGATTTCTGGTCAAGTTGTAGGAAAAGAGGTGATGAAAGATTTAAATAAGATGTAAAGGCATGAATGCTAAAGAACTATTTAATCAAACTACTTTTGAATGTAGTAAGCTGATTACTAACCGTTACAGCACATCCTTTAGTTTAGGTATTAAAAGCCTTGATAAAAAATTTCATTATCCCATTTATGCTATCTATGGTTTTGTGAGATATGCAGATGAAATTGTAGATACATTCCATGAAAAAGACAAAGCTGCTCTATTACAAGATTTTAAGAAGCAAACTTATGAAGCGATTGAGCAGCAAATCAGCTTAAACCCTGTTTTACATTGCTTTCAAATGGTAGTGAATGAGTATCAAATTGACCATTTACTTATTGAGGCTTTTTTGCATAGCATGGAGATGGATTTGCAAGATATTGATTATCAGCAATCTTCATATGAGGAATATATTTACGGCTCTGCTGAAGTGGTCGGTTTGATGTGTTTAAAAATCTTCTGCGATGGAAATGAAGAGGAATATCAACAGTTATTACCACCGGCCAAAAGTTTAGGGTCTGCTTTCCAAAAGGTAAATTTCTTGAGAGATATTAAGTCTGATTATTATGAAAGAGGGAGGGTGTACTTTCCTGGAGTAGATTTCAACGACTTTTCGGTTTCCCATAAGGAAAAAATTGAAGATGATATTCAAAAAGATTTCGACCACGCTTATGAGGGTATCGTAAAACTTCCTAGAGGCGCAAGATGGGGCGTGTATTTAGCGTATACTTATTATTTGAAGTTATTTGATAAAATTAAGCGTTTTCCACCTAACAAAATATTGGAAGAAAGAGTTAGAGTTCCTGATTCCAAAAAACTATTTCTGTTGTTAGGTAGTTATCTTAAACATCAGTTCAATACGCTTTAAACAATAGCTCATGATGAACCTAAACGTTAAAATCGATAATAGCTCAGGATTCTGTTTTGGTGTAGTTTATGCCATCGAAATGGCTGAAGATATGCTCGATGAGCAGGGTTACCTATATTGCTTGGGCGATATCGTGCATAATGATGAAGAAGTAAAAAGACTGGAAGCTAAGGGTCTTAAAATTATAGATCGTGAAGCTTTAAAAGATTTACACGGTGAAAAGGTGTTGATTAGAGCTCATGGTGAACCTCCATCGACTTATAAATTAGCTATTGAAAATAACCTGACTTTGGTGGATGCTTCATGTCCGGTTGTTTTGAAATTGCAAAATAGGATAAAAAACTCATTTGATAAAAAGGAGCAAATTTATATTTACGGAAAGCATGGCCATGCGGAGGTAGAAGGTCTTTTGGGTCAAACAAACCAAGAGGCTGTTGTTTTTCAAGATATAAATGAATTAGATATTGACAGCCTGCCAAGGGAAATGACTTTATACAGTCAAACCACTAAAAGCACAGACAATTTTTACAAAATTAAAGAAACTTTAACCGAAGCGGGTATCAGTGTAAATGCTAATGATACGATTTGCCGTCAGGTTTCTAATAGAGATAAAGAATTAAGATCTTTTGCTGGAGAATTTGATAAAGTTGTCTTTGTTTCGGGAACCAAATCATCCAACGGAAAGGTTTTGTATAATGTGTGTAAGGACAAAAATCCTAACACTTATTTCATCTCCAATATTACTGAATTAGATAAGGACTGGTTTTCAGAGAATGATTCAGTTGGTATTTGCGGAGCTACTTCCACTCCTATGTGGTTAATGGAACAAGTTCGAGATGAATTATCAAAATTATAATCCAAATTATTTAATTTGCATTCATGTTAGAAGTATTAACTATTTTATTTTATGCCTTCTTGGTAGTAGGAACTTTCTTCTTTATGGAAGCAGTAGCTTGGTTTACTCATAAATATATCATGCACGGATTTTTGTGGACGTGGCATAAGTCTCACCATAAAGTTCATAATCATAAATTGGAAAGAAACGATTTGTTTGCGGTCGTTTTTAGCGTCCCTTCAGCAGGGCTCATTATGGCAGGAATTGAATTTCCACAGCTAAGATGGCTCTTATTTGTAGGAATTGGAGTAGCTTGTTATGGTGTTTTTTATGTCTTATTTCATGATATTTTGGTCCACAGAAGAGTTAAACTAAAATTTAAAGCTGAAAATTCATATCTTAAAAGAATGATGCGAGCCCATTACATCCATCATGAAGTGCACACGAAGGAAGGAGCCGAAGCTTTTGGCTTTCTCTACGCCCCTAAAAAATATGAGCCTAAAGAACAGAAAAGTAAGGCTTGATCTGATCTAGAATTTTGCTCTGATCGTTCTGGTTACATATGAGTGCTAGTTAGGAAATATTGAAAATATTGCTGAACGTAATATTGGTTTTATATTAGGAATTATGAAGTTTATAAACTTTATTACTGTGGTGAACTTTATGAAGTTCATTTATCGTTGGCAAGGAACTAGGACGACCACTTCCGAGGAAGTCGGAAGAGCGGGAGGGAGGAAAGTTTAGAGAGCCAGTGTTGGGATTGTGGAGTGAAGCATTAAACTTTCTTGATTTTTTGTTTCTTTTTGATTAAGCAAATAGAAAGTTAGAAATCAATCTGTACATCAATAAATTAAAGTCCTAAACAACTATAAATAATATCTTAGATCAATAAAGAATCCCTAATCCAACATCTCCTCCTTCAACTTCTCCCAATCATCATTTTTATATTTTTTATAGCAGTGCTGGTGATAGCCATCTAGTTTTATTAATGAATCAAATAATTTCACTTTTTCTGTCTTATTTAAATTACCGACTAAATGCTGACTGACTTCGTTGGCTCTAGTCATTACAATGAAACTAGCAGTTTTCCCAGTCTCAGTAAGTTTCAAATCTTTACTTCTTTTGTCTTTTTCGTTGGGCCTCTCCTCTAAAATTCCATTGCTCACTAGTCGTTTTATATTTTCAAAAATTGTAGTTTTTTCTTGTAGTGAATGATTAGCCACTTCAGATTTACTGCAGCCTTCGTGGCTCATCACATATAATGCAATTCCAAATTCAGTTAAATTGTGTATAGGTTGATTTGCAAATGCCTTCTTCTCCCAAATTTGTGTAAAACTCATCATTCTACCCCAAACCCACCCGATGTATTCATCTGGAGACTTTGCCGGAAATGGAAATGGCATTTTATCTCTCATTTGAGTTAATTCGTCTTTGTTATTGTCCCTATTTACATTACTTGATAGGGTTTTTCCGAACTCACTGAAATCACCATTCGGATTCTTTTTGAGGAATTCCGTATACATTTCCAACAGTTTAATTCCATTCTCTAACATTTTCCGAAAAATTTTGTATTAATATTAAAACAACTTTGTAGCATAATTGTTATGGATTTGTAATAATATTAAATCGTAAACTGGATATACAAAATGAAACGTTACATTTTTGGGTTAATAGGTACTGCTATATTTTTTTTAATTGGTAATCAGCAAATTTTGGCACAAGGAACAGCAAGTTTTGGCGGTTATGTTCGAGATGCTAAAACCGAAGAGCCACTAATTGGAGCGACTGTGATAATAGAAGGAACCGAATTAGGTGCAGTGACCAATTTAGAAGGCTATTATGAAATCAAAAATATTGAGCCACAATCTTATACAGTTACTGCTTCTTATGTCGGATACGAAAAAGGCTCTAAATTCAATGTAACAGTGAGGTCAGGTGGTATTCCCAATGTCAATTTTGAGTTATCCGAAGATGTAGAACAATTAGAAGGCGTTACGGTTCGTGCTAATCCATTTAAGAAGAATGAGGAAACGCCTCTCTCTATACAGAAATTATCCCCAGAGGAAATAGCTACCTATCCAGGAGGAAATAATGATATTGCCAAAGTAGCACAATCCTTGCCTGGTGTTAGTGGTTCTGTTGGTGGATTTCGAAATGATATCATAATCCGAGGTGGTGCACCAAATGAAAATGTATATTATTTAGATGGAATTGAAATTCCTAATATCAATCACTTCAGTACGCAAGGAAGTGCAGGTGGGCCTGTTGGATTATTAAACGTATCATTTTTTGAGGGCGTTACCTTATCGTCCAGTGCCTTTGCAAGTCAGTATGATAATGTGCTTTCAGGGGTTTTACAGTTTGATCAAAGAGATGGAAATAGGAGAGAGTTTAGAAATAACTTCAGATTGAGTAGTAGTGAAGCTGCAGTAACCACTGAAGGTCCATTATTCAAGAAGAAAGATGAGGAGTCTAGCAATACCTCTTTTATTGCCTCTGTCAGAAGATCTTATCTACAATTATTATTTCAGGCCATTGATTTACCATTTTTACCAGATTATTGGGATTATCAATATAAAGTTACCCATAAATTTGATGATTATAATGAATTGATTTTTACAGGGGTGGGTTCTCTTGATGATTTAACTATTAATGCTCCAGACGATTTTGATGCTGAACAACAAGCGGTTCTTGATCAAATCCCGGTTATTCAGCAGTGGAGTACAACTTCGGGCTTAAGTTGGAAACGAAGGTTTAAAGATAATTCTGGTTTTATGACAACTGCGCTGAGTACCAATATTCTCAATAATCAATTTGATCAATATGAAGATAATGTAAATCAAGAAGGCTTGGTGTTTAGTAATAAATCCCAGGAACAAGAAGTGAAGCTCCGTTATAACCTGACTAAATTTGTTGAGGATTGGACTTTCAGCAGTGGATTTATAGTGCAAGAGGCTATTTATTCCAATAATTCAGAATTGGTAGATGAAAATCGAGGGTTTAGTTATGAGAACAGCTTAAATTTCACTCGCTATGGATTGAATGCGCAAGCGTCCAGAAATTTTGTAAGCGATAGGCTTGGCTTATCTGCTGGTTTTAGAGTGGATGGCAATACATTTACAGAAACAGGAAATGAGATTTACAGGACATTTAGCCCAAGGTTTTCCGCATCTTATACATTTGATGAAAAAAGAAAGTGGACATTAAATGCATCAGTCGGAAGATATTTCAAGATACCGCCATACACAATTTTAGGTTTTACTGATCAAAATGATAGCTATGCAAATCAAGATGCAGAATACATTCAAAGCGATCACTTAGTAGCTGGAATTGAGTATTTAGTTACACCATCTTCTCGCTTTAGTATCGAAGGCTTTTACAAAAAATATGATAACTATCCTGTATCAGTGGTGGATAGCGTATCCTTGGCAAATTTAGGAGGTGGCTTCTCGGTTTTAGGGAATGAAAATATTGAAAGCGTTGGCCTAGGAAGAACCTATGGGATGGAATTTTTATATCAAAGAAAGTTAACAAAAGACTTTTATGCTATTTTAGCTTATACGCTGTACAGAAGTGAATTTACAGGTTTTAATGAAGATGAATATTTGCGTTCTACTTGGGATAATCGAAATTTATTGACTTTCACAGGAGGTTATAAATTTGGAAATAACTGGGAACTTAGTGCAAGGGTACGGTACTTAGGTAGAACACCTGTTGCTCCAGTAGACCAGGCAGCTACTTTAAATTCTTATCCAAATATCATTAGGGACTATTCTCGACAAGGCGATTTATTATTAGATCCTTTCAATCAAACTGATATTAGAATCGATAAGAAATGGAATTTTGACAATTGGACCTTTAATGTTTTCTTGGAATTGCAAAATGCATTTGTTCAGGATTTACCCTCCGAACCGAGCTTTGGTCTACGAAGAAATGATGCTGGAGAGATTCAACAACCTAGGGAATTGGTAAGAATTGCAGATGTAAGCAACAGTTCCTTGTTACCTAATTTGGGGATTGTTATAGATTTTTAAAAGCTTTTATGAATTAAATCTTTCTTATTTTAAATTCTTTCAAATAATAGTTTAATTTTGGGGTTCTAAATTTATAGTCGATGAGCTCAGTAAAACAGTTCATTCTGATCTTTACAATCTTAAATTAAACTATCATTAAATGAAAATAGCAGTAGTAGGTACAGGTTATGTTGGTTTGGTAACAGGCACCTGTTTCGCGGAGACGGGCAATCATGTAACTTGTGTTGATATAGATGAAGCAAAGGTAAATAAATTACAATCCGGTAAAGTCACAATTTATGAACCAGGTCTGGAAGTAATCTTTGAGCGAAACGTTAAGCAGAAACGACTTGATTTTACGACTAACTTAGCTGAAGGTATCAAAGACGCTGAGGTTATATTCCTGGCATTACCAACTCCTCCAGGTGGTGATGGTGCTGCAGATTTGCGTTTTGTTTTAAAAGTAGCCGATGACTTAGGGCATATTCTACAAAAATATGCCGTGATAGTGGATAAAAGCACTGTACCTGTGGGCACGGCAGATAAAGTTCATGCTGCAATCGCTGAAAATGCCAAAGTTGATTTTGATGTGGTATCGAATCCCGAGTTCTTACGAGAGGGAGTAGCAGTAGATGATTTTATGAAGCCTGATCGTGTAGTGATTGGAACGCAATCCGAAAGAGCTACAAAGATAATGCAGAGGTTGTATGAGCCTTTGGTCCGTCAAGGAAATCCTATCATTTTCATGGATGAGAAATCTGCAGAGCTTACCAAATATGCAGCCAATTCATTTTTAGCTACCAAAATCACATTTATGAACGAAATTGCCAATCTCTGTGAAAGATTGGGTGCCAATGTGGATATGGTTCGTAAGGGAATTGGAACTGATACCAGAATTGGTAAAAGATTCCTTTTTGCAGGGATAGGATATGGTGGAAGTTGTTTTCCTAAGGATGTTCAGGCTTTGGCAAAATCAGCTAAAGATGCCAATTATGACTTCAAGATTTTGAATGCGGTGATGGACGTGAATACAACACAAAAAACACGTTTAATGGAAAATTTGAAGGGTTATTTTAAAAATGACCTAAAAGGAAAAACCATAGCTATGTGGGGGTTGGCCTTTAAACCTAATACTGATGACATCAGAGAAGCTCCTGCCTTGTATAACATAGAAGCTCTAGTGGAATCAGGTGCTAAAGTTCAAGCTTATGATCCGGAGGCCATGGAAAACGTAAAAGGGCAAATTGGTGATAAGATCACTTATGCAGATAACCCTTACGATGCCTTAAAAGGAGCAGATGCTTTAATGATTATGACTGAATGGCCAGTATTCAGGACTCCAGATTTTGATATAATAAAAAAGGAACTGAAAGAGCCGTTGATCTTGGACGGAAGGAATTTATATGATGTTGAGCAAATGAAAGAATTACAGTTCACATATTTCAGCATAGGAAGATAAATAATGATTATGGCTAAAGAAAGGGTTTTAATTACCGGGGCGGCAGGTTTTTTAGGGTCACATCTGTGCGATAGATTCATTAAAGAAGGATATGATGTTGTCGGCATGGATAACCTTATCACTGGCTCTATGGATAATATCGCTCATTTAATGGGGAATGAGAATTTTGAATTTTATCATCACGATGTTAGTAAATATGTTCATGTACCTGGTGATTTGAAGTATATTCTTCATTTTGCTTCACCTGCAAGCCCAATTGATTATTTGAAAATACCCATTCAAACTTTAAAGGTAGGGGCACATGGTACTCACAATTTGCTGGGTCTCGCTAAGGAAAAAAATGCTAGAATATTGGTTGCCTCCACTTCTGAAGTTTACGGTGATCCTTTGGTACACCCACAAACTGAAGATTATTATGGTAATGTAAATCCAATTGGACCTCGCGGAGTTTATGATGAGGCTAAGAGGTTTATGGAATCTATTACCATGGCTTACCATACATATCACAAATTGGAGACACGTATTGTCAGGATTTTCAATACTTATGGTCCAAGAATGAGACTTAATGACGGTAGAGTACTACCTGCCTTTATAGGCCAAGCATTGAGGGGGGAAGATTTAACAATTTTCGGTGACGGTTCCCAAACCCGTTCATTTTGTTATGTAGATGATTTGGTCGAGGGTATCTATAGATTATTGCTAAGTGATCATGCTGAACCAGTGAATGTCGGTAATCCTGATGAAATTACTATTTCTGAGTTTGCTGAAGAAATCATTAAATTGACAGGGACCAAGCAAAAAGTAATTTATAAGGATTTGCCAAAAGATGATCCTAAAAAGAGGCAACCTGATATCACCAAGGCTAAGGCCTTATTAGGTTGGGAACCAAAAGTTAGTAGACAAGCTGGTTTGAAAATCACTTATGACTATTTTAAATCTCTTGATAAAGAGAAATTGTTTCAAAAGGAACATAAAGATTTTGAAAAATATATTGTGAAGTGATGTCGAAAAAAGTACTAGTTACAGGCGGGTTAGGCTACATTGGTTCTCATACTGTTATAGAATTAATGAATCAAGGATATGAACCCTTGATTATTGATAATCTTTCCAATAGCGATATTTCCGTTTTAGATAGAATAGAGAAAATTTGTGGTAAGCGTCCAGAATTCCAGCAAGTAGAAATGCGAGACAAAGAACAGTTGCAGGAAGTATTTTGGAGTAATAATAATCATATTATTGGTGTGATTCATTTTGCAGCCGTTCTTTTGGTAGGCGAATCTGTAGAAAGACCATTACACTACTACTACAATAATCTTACTTCTACAATCAATTTGTTGGAGTGCATGAATGAATTTGATGTGAAGCCCATAGTATTCTCATCGTCATGCACCGTCTATGGTAATCCGGATCAATTGCCAGTAAATGAAAATGCTCCAATTAAACCTGCTATTTCACCTTATGGGAATACAAAAAAGGTTTGTGAGGATATTTTGAAGGATGCCAGCATTGCGCACCCTACTAAGGTTGTTTCATTAAGGTATTTCAACCCCATCGGGGCGCATAAGTCTTCCTTGATTGGAGAATTTCAATCGGGCCCCCCACATCATCTAGTACCTTTTATTACAGAGACTGCTACTGGGAAAAGGGAGAAACTCAATATTTTTGGAGGGGACTGGAATACTGCGGATGGTACCTGCGTTCGCGACTATATTCATGTTTCGGACGTGGCGGAAGCTCACATTAATGCTTTAGATTTTGCAATTAGGCAATTTGACCATTCTTTTAATGTTTTCAATATTGGTTCTGGAAATGGGTATTCCGTATTGGAGATGGTTACCAGTTTTGAGAAAACCACAGGATTGAAAGTCCCCTATGAAATTGTAGATAGAAGACCTGGTGATGTAGAAGCTGTTTATGCGGATACGTCTAAAGCCTCAAAAGAACTAGGCTTTAAAACCAAAAGGGGACTTGATGAGATGTTGAAATCTGCCTGGGATTGGGAACAAGCTTTGGCCAAAGAATAAATCTCGGATTAGAGTTTGCAGTTGATGTGTGAATGATAAATATGTATAATTCGTTTTATGCTGTTTTTAGAATATACCTTATTTATGTGTAACCTCAATAAATTTTGAAATAGCCTGATAGACTTCTTCTTCCTCTTCGAACATTCCCATATGACCGGTTTTAGGAAGATTTTTCAAATAGGGGTGCTTCATAAATTTTATTTGAGATTTACTTAAAGCAACGGGAATACTAGGATCTTCTTCACCATAAACAAATAAGATCGAGCCTTCGAATTCTTTTATAAATTCAAGACTATCACTTCGGTCGCGCATTGCCAACATATAGTCAGTAAGCGTTTTTTCGGGAATTTTACTTCCTTCCTTAACTATTGATTGAATAGTATCCTGTAATTTCTCACGATTATTTTCATGGACTAACATGGGGACGAAACTTTCTATGAATTTCTCTACTCCATGCCTTTGAATAAATTCAATGGATTTTTCTCTACCTTCCTTTTTTTCATCTGTATCAGCAAGTGCTGTCGAGTGAATTAGACCGATATGGGAAACAATATTGGGGAATCTTTTTGCGATTTCTAAAGTAACATACCCTCCTAAGGAATGCCCCATAATGATACATTCATGTACATTTAACTTTTTTAAGCAATCATAGATGGAATTTGCCACCATATCAAGACTGTGCTCATATGGTAAGCTATCGCTTTGCCCGAAACCAGGTAAGTCAGGTGTGATTACTTTGTATTTTTTAGATAATCTTTCCCTGTAATGGTTCCAAATATTATGGGTTTCCCCATAACCGTGCAAAAAAACTACCGGATAACCTTTTCCGGATACTTCATAATGAATGGTCATAGTTTAGCATGTAATGAATGTTCAACCATTTGAAGCGCTGTGGTAAAAATGCCTTCTGGATCGAAATTGCACTCAGCGTGCAACTCATGTTGCTCACCGTGCTCAATAATCCTATCCGGAATGCCTAAGCGTTTCACTTGTGAAGAATAATCATTTTCCGCCATAAATTCAAGTATTGCACTACCAAATCCTCCCATTAGGCAGCCATCTTCTATGGTTATTACCTTTTTATATTGGGAAAATACCTGATGCAGCATTTTTTCATCTAATGGTTTAACGAATCGCATATCAAAAACTGCAGCATCTACCCCTTCTTTTTCTAATTTTTCGGCTGCCTCTACCGCATAGTTGCCTATGTGACCGATGCTTAAAATTGCAATATCTTTACCTTCTTTCACTTGTCGACCAGTTCCAATTTCCATTGCTTCCATTGAGGTCTTCCATTCTGGCATTACTCCCTTTCCTCTTGGATAGCGAATTGTAAAAGCTTTACCTTCTCTTGGTAACTGAGAGGTAAACATCATATTTCTTAATTCTGCCTCATTCATTGGGGAGGCAATTATCATATTCGGAATGCATCGCATGTAGGCAATGTCATAATTTCCATGGTGTGTTGGGCCATCAGCTCCTGCAAATCCGGCTCTGTCTAAAAAGAAATTAACAGTTAAATCTTGAATACAAACATCATGAATTACCTGATCATAACCTCTTTGCATAAATGTACTGTAGATGTTACAGAAAGGAATTAAGCCTTGAGTAGCTAATCCTGCAGAAAATGTAACAGCATGTTGTTCAGCTATTCCTACATCAAAGGCTCTGTCCGGCATAGCTTTCATCATTATATTTAATGAAGAGCCGGATGGCATGGCAGGAGTAACCCCGACAATTTTATCATTTTGCTCAGCGAGTTCCACAATAGTGTGACCGAAAACCTCCTGGTATTTTGGTGCAGATGGCTTTTCAACTGGCTTCTTTTGAATTTCACCAGTGATTTTATCAAATTTTCCAGGAGCATGCCATTTGGTCTGATCTTTTTCTGCAGGTCCAAATCCTTTTCCCTTAGTGGTGACACAATGCAGAACTTTTGGGCCTGGGATATCTTTTAGGTCTCTCAATACATGTACTAAATGATTCACATCGTGGCCATCAACAGGGCCAAAGTATCTTAAATTAAGAGATTCAAATAAGTTGCTTTGTTTTAGTAAAAATGACTTTATGCTATTTTCTAATTTACCTACGACTTCTTGTGCACTTTTACCAAATCCACTTACTTTCCCTAACAACTTCCAAACATCATCCCGCATTCTATTGTAAGTATGTGAAGTAGTGATGTCCGTTAAATATTCTTTTAATGCACCTACATTAGGATCAATAGACATACAATTATCATTCAAAATAATAATCATATTGGCATCAGAAGCCCCTGCATGGTTCATGCCTTCAAAAGCCATTCCACCTGTCATTGCTCCATCGCCTATAACTGCAATATGTTGTTTATCGAATTCACCCTTAAGATTAGAAGCTAGAGCCATTCCTAAAGCAGCAGAAATAGATGTGGAGGAGTGACCTACACCGAATGCATCGTACTCGCTTTCCTTTCTTTTCGGGAAACCGGACATTCCTTTATACACTCGGTTAGTATGAAATCTTTCTTTTCTACCCGTTAAAATTTTGTGGCCATATGCTTGATGACCAACGTCCCAGATTACTTGGTCTTCAGGAGTATTAAAAACGTAGTGCAAGGCAGTGGTTAATTCCACAACACCTAAACTAGCACCAAAATGCCCTCCATAAATGGAGACGTTGTCAATGATAAATTGTCTTAATTCTTGACTTAACTGTACTAATTGAGATTGATTGAGTTTCCTGAGATCAGCAGGGCTGTCAATCTTGGATAAAAGTTCTCCGGGTTGAATAAGCATAGTATCTTAAAATGTTTAATGCTGAAAACAAATACAGTATGTAAATGTTTCATCCAATTAAATTTTCATTAAATATTATTTATTAAAGAAAATTCAATCTTGACGTTAAGTGTTTTCAATTAAGAAGTTAGACACTAAACGTAACAATCCACAAATTACCGAAAAATTTGTTTTATAAAAGGCAAAATTACAATAAAATCCTGCTATTCACCTGCAATCTTTTCAAATTCAATTATCTTTGAAATCTTTGATCACTTAAATAATCATCTGAATTGAGTTTTGAAATAAAACTTCCGCTTTTTGAGGGTCCTTTTGATTTACTGCTTTTCTTTATTGAAAGGGATGAGTTGGATATTTACGATATTCCTATTTCCAAAATCACCAATGATTTCTTGGATTACCTTAAGCATTTGGAGCAGATGAATATTGAAGTGGCTAGTGAATTCATTTTAGTTGCCTCAACTTTAATGCGAATTAAAGCCAAAATGTTATTACCACGCCCTCAAATTGATGAGGAGGGAAATGAAATTGATCCGAGAGAGGAATTGGTACGGCACTTACTGGAATACAAAAAGTATAAATCAGTTTTGCAAGAGCTTTCAGAGATGGAAAGACAAATGCAGGAGAAAGAGAAGAGGGGGAATGTAAAAAAAGAAGTCCGGTCACTTTCTGAAATCATCAATGTGGAAGCCGAACTTCAAAACGTAGATTTATATAAGCTATTAAGAGTGTTTAGGGATGTGATGGCACGCTACGAACTCGAAAAAAACAAACCCTCGCATAAGGTGGTTCAATATCCTTATACCATCGAAGGGCAAAAAGAACATATAATTGGAAAATTGGATCGAGATGGTAGAATGGCTTTTACCACTTTCATAGAAGAGAAACCTGAAAAAATAGCTGTGATCTTTAATTTTCTAGCCATATTAGAGCTTTTGCAAAGTGCGTTGATTACCATCACGGTGGGAGAGGGCTTTAATAATTTTTGGTTGGAAAAAATTGAAACTGTTGCTGAATGAAGTTAGAGAAAGAGAAAATTTTCAAAACTCTTAATCCGAACAAAGTATGGATACCTGTTTTACTAGGAGTAGGTATAGTTGCTTTTCTATTTTATCAAGACGATTCTGTTACAGTAGAGAATCTATCTCTAATTTTTCAAGCCGAAATTCTTCCTGTGGCACTTGCGTTTTTTGTGCTTTTCGCAAGAGATGTGGGATATGTCTATAGAATAAGAATGATTACAGGAAAAAGGCTGAATTGGAAAAGCAGTATTTATGTGATTATTCTTTGGGAATTTGCTTCAGCGGTGACTCCTTCTGTAGTAGGAGGAACTGCAGTAGCAGTATTTATCCTTATGAAAGAGGGTTTGAAATTGGGTAAAGCCCTAGCCTATACTATGATTACCGCCATTTTCGATAATCTCTACTTTGTAGTAATGGCGCCTATTGTCTATCTTATTGCCTCAGGGCATATTTTTCCTCAGAATTCAATGATAGAAACTCAATTGGGGAGAAGTTTACCGGCACTTTTTATTATCAGCTATACGCTCATTGCAGTTTATACCTTTGTCATGGCTTTTGCTGTTTTGGTCAATCCAAGATGGTTCAGATGGATATTATTAAAAATAACTTCTATAAAGTTCTTGAGAAGATGGAGACAGGGAGCCTATGATCAGGGCTCCGAAATCATGATGGCTTCGAAAGAATTAAGAGGCAGAAATTTTACTTATTGGTTAAAGATTTCACTATCTACAATTTTCATATGGACTGCACGTTATGCGATGCTGAATTGTGTGATTGAAGCATTCTCCAATCAAAGCTTTTTTGAGCATATCGTGATTTTTGCCCGTCACGTGGTGATTTGGATAACTATGTTGGTTTCCCCAACTCCTGGTAGTAGCGGTACTGCCGAATTTATCTTCACTCAATTTTTCAAAGAAGATTTAGGCTCTGTTACTTTTATTACTAATATTTTCTGGCGATTAATGACCTACTACCCGTATTTATTTCTAGGTGCGATTGTACTGCCGAGATGGATCGCTAGGGTTTTTAAGAAGAAAAAGAAATAACAGAAAACCGTGATAAAACCTGTCAGGTTTTGGCTATAATAAATGAATATATTATGAATTGCCTGATATTTTCAAATTGAGAAACCTGACAGGTTTTGGGCTTCAGTTTGTAAAGTACTTTCTCTTAAATTGTAATGATCTCGTTCGTAATTTTTACTAATTTTCCATACATTGAGTCTATGCATATCAATCAAATCAAAGAGACTTGTCTGTATATTAAAGACTTGAAAAAAGCTAAAGATTTTTATCATGGTAAATTAGGCTTACCTATTATAACGCATGCACCCGAGAAATTGATATTCTTTCGTTCGGGTAGTTCTGTTCTACTTTGTTTTAATCCGGAGTATAGTGAGAATCAGGATGTTCCCCCGCCTCATTTTGCGAGTGGCAAGCAACATATTGCTTTTGAGGTTCCCGCCAATGATTATGACTCAGCCAAAATGGAATTAGAAGAGAAAGGGATCGCTATAACTTACGAGCACGAATGGCCAAACGGGAAACTTTCAGCCTATTTTGAAGATCCGGAAGGAAATGTTTTGGAGATAGTGCCAAGCGGTTTGTGGGATAAGGCATGAATAATCCTTGAAAATATTTTTCTTTTGCTTGCCATTCCTGTCGTAAGCTAGTTGTTTCCGTTGGTTCAGAGTATCTTACATTGAAAATGCTGGTACTCTCTGAATTCGTAATTATTCAATTCCCAATTCTTAATTATATTACAAGCGCACCTTTTTTATTCAATGCTTCCTCAACATAATCAAAAGTAGAAAGGATATCAGGTTTACCGTCTACTATGGCTACATCATGTTCGAAATGGGCAGAGTATCTGTTGTCAGCAGTGACTATCGACCAGCCATCAGCCAATTGCTTGATGCTTCTTCCGCCTAAATTAATCATGGGCTCAATAGCCAATACCATCCCTTCTTTCAATTTAGCTCCTCTGCCTCTTTTGCCGTAATTAGGTACTTCTGGTGATTCATGCATTTTTCTGCCTAAGCCATGGCCTACCAATTCTCTTACCACTCCATATCCGTGCGTTTCCGCATGATTCTGAATAGCAAATCCGATATCACCGATTCTATTTCCAGCTTTACATTCTTCTATGCCTAAATACAATGACTCTTTCGTGACTTTTAATAATTTCTCTATCTCAGGTTTCACTTCTCCCACAGCAAAGGTGTAGGCATGATCTCCATAAAAACCATTCATGACCACACCGCAATCAATCGATATAATATCACCTTCCTTTAAAGGGTCTTTATTAGGAAAGCCATGTACAACTTGCTCATTCGGACTCATACACAGTGTATTCGGAAAGTCGTATAGACCTAAGAAGCCCGGTACACCACCATTATCTCTAATATATTCCTCTGCTTTCTTATCCAATTCCAAAGTGGTAACTCCTGGCTCTAATAATTCAGCCATTAGTCCTAAGGTTTTGGATACCAATAATGCGCTTTTACGCATTAATTCAATCTCTTCTTTTGTTTTCAAATGAATCATCTGAATAAATCTTTAAGTTTTTCCCAAAAGCTTTTTTTAGGAATTGTGTATTCAACTGGATTATTACCTAATAGTTCCCAAACTTTACTCCAGCCCAGAAATCCGCCTATATTTCGGTCGTCAATAAAAAAATCAACATTGAGCTTTCGACTTTGTCCGGGCTCCAATTCCTCTTCAGGATAATTTTTATTTACGGCATAAAACTCTATTCCATGCTTTCTGCAAAATTCCACAGCTTCTTGTAAGGATTTACCTTCTCTTACAGTCCATAATATCAATTGATGCTGTTGTTGATGCAAGGCCTTCATAGTTTCAATCGCGAATAGCTGAGGCTTCCCAATAGCTGGATAACGATCTTCTACTATAGTGCCATCAAAATCAACTGCAATTTTCAACATTATCTATTTTGCTTTGTATTCTGCTCTTATTTTTGCTTTCAAACAAAGGCGTTCATAAATCATTTCCGCCAGCTTTTCCGGGATTTCTGCATTTCCAGGTTGCAAAGTTAAGGCAAATTCTTTTTCTGACACATCAATACGGTACATTATCTGCACCAGTTTTTGAAAGTCAGTATCTAATAATTGGGAAATATAGGGGCTAAGCTTTTCAATAAAGCTTTGTTTGTGCAAAGATTCTTCCTGGCTGATTTCAAAATCAGGGATTAATTTCTGGGAAACGGTAATGAGTTCTTTTTGATAATCCATTGATTGGAATTTACCACAAAGCTATAAAACTGGATTCAATTGTAAAATATGCTTAGAAAGTCATCTCGGAATTTTTCTTTTTTTGGGAGAAGATAATTGTCCGTGATCTAGTTCTAGAGTTAGTGAATTTCTAAAATTACATGATTATATTTAAAGACTGGATTCCAAAAATGAATTATGATTCTGATATTGAAAATCAAACCAATAAGCATAATCTTGATACTCCACGCAGTCAGGTAGACTGATATTGTTAATTTCCATTTTTATCATGGCCGCTTTTGGAACCCAGCTGGAGAAAAGTTCTTGTTGCTCGTAAGGCAAGCTGGAAATTTGTATGAAATTGATGCCTTGGTGGAAATTTGGTGTTGCTTTTAGCATTAGTAGATATTTTCAATTTTTACAAATGTAGGAATTTATAAACGACTTATTATTAAGTGTTTGTTAATCTTTTATGAAGTTTTTTAACTAGTGAAATGATCATGGAATTATTGAATGATGTTACTGAAGAAATATACCCAAACCTAGTATCTGTATGATCTAACTTTTAGGAGTATTTGAATCTTTAATTAGTCATTATAAACATTTGTATGTACTGTCTTTATTTTGCACCTTTAGGATAATTTTAATTTAAACATTAAACGATGATAAATCTAATGAAATCTATTTCAATGATTTGTCTAGTGCTTATTCTAGGGGCCGGGTGTGAAGAGGAGGAATCAGTGCGAAATTTTGATGACCTTATTGGTTCTTGGCAGTTAGCGTATTACCTGACTGAGGACAATGGTCGGATTAATGATCCTGATGACGGCAAGCCTGTTTATTTGACATTTAAAGCAGATCGTACATTTGAAGGCATGGCTGGCAATAATTTCATTGAGCTTGGTAAATTCGAAGTCGAAGGTGATCAATTAATTTTAATGGATGCTGCTGTGACAGAGATTACAACCACAGAATGGGGAGAGCGCTTTAATGATGCACTAAGACATAGTTGGAATGGTGAAGCCCTTGCTATACCATACACGATTGAAGATAATGAGTTGATTTTAAATTATGTAGATAATGATACCATGCATTTTTTGCCAAAAGAGTGAATTCATTTCTAAATTTATATAAAAGCAATTACAAATTGACAGTCATATGAAGAAATTAAAGTCTGCTATTCCTGTCGCCTATTTGCGCATTTTAGTATTTTTCTTATTTGCACTATTTGTAATGAGTTGCGATAATCAGTCTCCCGTTGATGAGGGTCCACCCGATCACGAAGATGTGTCAGCTCTGATTGTTTTTGATGGGAGTCCTGCAGTTGATGGCTGTGGATGGTTAATTCAAATCGATCAAGAATTTCAAGCGCCTGTCAACTTAGATTCTGCTTTTATGATAGAAAGCCTTGAAGTTGTATTGAGCTATAATTTTTTGGAATCAAATCGGCTTTGTGGCTGGAGAGATCCTGGTTATAAGGAAATTGAAATATTAGAAATTAAAAAGCAATAGTGTGATATGGGAGCCTTGTAGTAAGCCTAAATTTTGGATGATGCGAAAGATTTTAATTTTATGTAAGAAAATGGACATCTCAATCTTAAATAGTATAATTAAAGAGTTCAACTAAAATCATTTGTATTTAATAATATTTCATTTTACTTCAATAATGAAATCAAAACCTAGCAATATGAAAAGTCATTTCAATTACTTACTTATCCTTTTAGCCTTTATTTTAATAGCCTCTTCTTGCCAAAAAGAAGATATAAAAGTGGAAGATGAACTTCCCCCCATCACACAAGAAGGCTTGAATACTTTCGGTTGCAAAATTGATGGGGAGGTTCTAGTGCCGAAGGACGGTGATCCGAGTTTATTTGTGGGTTCTAGGAAGGGGTTAATTGCAGGAAATCCACATGCTGGTGAAAACCCTGTTAAAAGTTATTTTTTTATTAGAGTTTTGAATGCGCAAGATGAAGGTGGGGATTATATTTTTTTATATATCCCAGAGCTAGAAGTAGAAGGTGAATATGAGTTAGGAAACAGTACAGGTAGTACTCCTTATGAAAATAATAGCCCAAATCATGCAATTGTAATTTCATACGATGGGGAAACTGCTGGAAAAAGATACCTGTCCTTCGAAGGGGGGGGGGGATATTGTAATCGATAGGTATGATACCATCAATACAATTATCTCAGGAACATTTGAATTTGATGTAATAAAAGAATCTGATCCACTTTCTGATACTATTTCAGTAACCGATGGCCGTTTTGATATTAATTGGAGTAGATTAAACGAAGAAGAATAAATTTTTAATAAACTAAAACATTAAATTATGAAAAATCTAGCGAAAATTATTTTAATGATTTGCTCAGTGCTTTTTGCTGGAACAGGTTGTGACGAGGAAGATCCCATACAAAATTCCAAAGAACCAATTGGTTCTTGGCAGTTGGCCTATTACCAAACTGAAGAAAAAGGCCGGATTGATGACCCCAATGACGGCAAGCCTGTATATTGGAATTTTAAAGCAGATGGTACCTATGAAGGGATGGCAGGTAATAATTTCATTGAGCATGGCGAATTCAAAGTCGAAGGTGATCAATTAATTTTAATGGATGCTGCTGTGACAGAGATTACAACCACAGAATGGGAAGAGCGCTTTAATGATGCACTAAGACATAGTTGGAATGGTGAAGCCCTTGCTATACCATACACGATTGAAGATAATGAGTTGATTTTAAACTATGTAGGTAATGATACCATGCATTTTTTGCCAAAAGAGTGAATTCATTTCTAAATTTATATAAAAGCAATTACAAATTGACAGTCATATGAAGAAATTAAAGTCTGCTACTCCTATCGCCTCTTTGCGTATTTTAATATTTTTCTTATTTGCACTATTTGTGATGAGTTGCGACAATCAGTCTCCCATTGATGAAGTCCCACCCGAGCACGAAGATGTGTCAGCTCGTATTGTTTTTGATGGGAGTCCTGCAGTTGATGGCTGTGGATGGTTAATTCAAATCGATCAAGAATTTCAAGCGCCTGTTAACTTAGATTCTGCTTTTATGATAGAAAGCCTTGAAGTTGTATTGAGCTATAATTTTTTGGAATCAAATCGGCTTTGTGGCTGGAGAGATCCTGGTTATAGGGAAATTGAAATAGTTGAAATCGAAAAGCTGTAGAGTTCACCCGTGTTATTCAAGAGTTGATTATTTGAGATAATTAGACATGAAGACCACCACTCCCGATTGAGTAAGTTACTTTAATTATCCTGTCAATTTTCTTAATTTTATCGTGCAATACGACTTTTTCCGCCTTTTTTCGTAAAATCACGGTTTTTATCATAAAATTCGCTTATTTCGTGTTTACATTTTTTTATCTATGGAGTATTTGGAAGCATTTGATTCGATTAGACCTTATAATGACTCAGAGGTGAATGAAGCCGTTCAGCGCTTGATACAGCATCCATTTTTTGATAAAGTTGTCCAAAGAGTTTTTCCTGATAAGTCGGTGGATCAATTGAAGGGAGCATTGGCAGATGTACATAATGTCAAGGATTTCCAAAAAGTAATGATGTATCCGACTGCTCGTAGCGTATTAGATAATAGTTCGGAAGGCATTTCTCACGATGGTTTTGATAAAATCAATCCAGATAAATCTTATCTTTTTATTTCCAACCATAGGGATATTGTGTTGGACTCTACCATTTTAAATGTATTGCTTTTTGAATTAGGGATAGATACAACAGAAGTAGCTATAGGTAATAATCTATTGGTGAATCAGTGGGTGACCGATTTGGCTAAACTCAATAAAAATTTTATAGTTAATAGAAATATCCCGCCAAGGGAAATGTATTCTTATTCACAGACTTTGTCGTCTTATATTCGACATACCATTTTGGAGAGAAAGACCTCCATTTGGATTGCACAGCGCGAGGGTAGAACCAAAAATGGAGACGATCAAACACAACAAGGCTTGCTGAAAATGATTGGTTTAAGCGGAGAAAAAGATTTCTATGAAAATTATGCTCCTTTAAGAATAGCTCCAATGGCGATTTCCTATGAATATGATCCTTGCGATGTTTTGAAAGCAAGAGAGATAGCTTCCAAATTAGCCGGCAAATCTAAAGAGAAAACGCCTGAAGATGATTTGCAAAGTATGATTGCCGGAATAACAGGAGTGAAAGGAAGGGTTCATATTTCAATAGGAAAAATAGTAGATGAGAAATTAAGGGAAATTCGTGAAATCAGAAATAAAAATGATCAAATGCAGGCTTTGGCTGATTTGATTGATGAGCGAGTACACAAAAGCTATAAGCTTTGGCCCAATAATTTTATTGCGTATGATTGGTTATATGAAAAGCGTTTCGCTGATCGTTATACAAAAGAAGAAGTAGAAAAATTTGAAGCCTACCTAAGGAAGCAAGCCCAAGCTTTTTCTGCTAATTTTAATGAATTGAAAGATCCCTTATTGGCTATGTATGCCAACCCTATAAAAAATAAATTGAAAGTGGTGGGAATGATCGAGAGGGATTTATAATACTTTAGCTTTTACCTCAAATACCATATCAGATCGTATCTCGGTATCTGAATTCATGGTTTCCCTTGTCACTATTTCATATTGTAGGTCATAACTATCTTCCTTAATATATTCATCCAAATTGGCACCTGTGGTCTCCAAATCTAATTCAGTTCCTGCATTTTCAGGTACATCTTGAATTTCAGCAATCAAGGTTGAGCCCTCACTTTCATTTGAAATATAAATTTCTAAACTTTTCAAAAAGAAAAAATCCCTATCGTTTGGGCTAGTTATTGTTAGCTTCAGCTCGCTTAAGTTCACATTTTCCACTAAATCTGCACGAGTATTATTATTCTCAAAACTTTGTTGAGAAGAAGTGCTTACATCTGGAGTTCCTAGATCAATTGGCAGGTTTACTCCTGAAGAAGAAGGAACTGTAAACTCAGCGGAATTAGTAATAGTAAAGGTGGTGATTTTATCAATACTGTCTTGAATATCACAACCACTAAAAAATAAAGCTGCAACAATTAAAATTGAAAAAATAATCTTCATGAAATAATACATTTGGTTTACTTCTACCTACGGAAGATTAGTGAAATTGGATATAATGTCTCCATTTTTCTAAGACCTCAATAAAATCTGGAGGTAATTCAGAATCAAAGTTAACGGTCTTGTTTTGCGATGGATGATTAAAACCTAAGGATTTGGCGTGTAGAGCCTGTCTTGGAATTATTTTAAAGCAATTATCCACAAATGACTTGTACTTGGAAAACTGAGTTCCTTTTAAAATTCTGTCACCACCATAAGTAGCATCATTAAACAAAGGATGTCCAATATACTTCATATGGGCTCGAATTTGATGGGTACGACCAGTTTCTAAATTACATTGAATAAGCGTTACATATCTTAATCTTTCCAAAACTTTGTAATGCGTGATAGCCGTTCTGCCAAAATCACCATCAGGAAATGCGTCAGTAATTCTCCTGTCCTTGAAGCTTCTGCCCAAGTTTACATCGATTGTACCTTCATTCTCTTCCACATCACCCCAAACTAAGGCGTAATAGGTTCTTTCAATGCTATGGTCAAAAAATTGTTTTGCCAAATGCGTCATGGATTTTTCATTTTTGGCTATCACCAAAAGCCCTGAAGTATCCTTGTCTATTCGATGAACCAAGCCTGGTCTGCCATCATTCCCTTCCATTTCTGGTAAATTTTGAAAATGGTAAGCTAAAGCATTGACTAAAGTTCCTTCCCAATTTTGATGGGCAGGATGTACCACCATGCCAGCTTCTTTGTTTACAATTAAAAAATCGGGATCTTCAAAAATTATATTTAGTGGAATGTTTTCAGGTTTTACATCCGTGTCTCTAGGAGGCTCAGGTAGGGCAATCCGAATAATATCATTGGGGTGCACTTTGTAATTCGGTTTAATGGTCTCCCCATTTACCTGCACAAAACCATCTTTAATAGCTTTTTGCACCTTATTGCGGGTCACATTTGGGAGCCTGTCCATTAAGAATTTATCTATTCTCAACAGATCCTGCTTGGGATCAACTGTAATTTGATGATGTTCAAACAATCCATCATCTTCTTGTTCGTTTTGTGCTATATCTTCTTGCATAATTTCCTTAAGCCTACAAAGTTAATAAAAAGATAGTGTGAACGAACATATCATTTATTTTGATGGAAGATTAAAAAGTGAGATATTTATTGTGGTGTATGATTATAAAATGATGTTAAAATATATTGTAAGTATATTTTTATTGCTTTCAACGGTAGTTTGTCAGGCACAATCTATTTGGGATAAATTAAATAAAAATCCATTTAAAACATCTCAGGTCTATTTTGGAGTTCGGTCAGGTGCGAATTACAATATGGTAAATGTTATTAATCGCTATTCATTGATTAAGCCTACCACAAGCTTAGATGAAGGTCTCTACGATAAAGAATATAAAGATGTAGAAAATATTGGAGTTCTTTATGGGCTGACCTTTATGTATCAATTTGACCAGCGACTAGTTTTGGGTGCAAATGCGTCAGTAAATCAAATTCGGTTTCAATACACCCAGTCGCAACCTGGTTCAACAAGAAGTGTAAATTTCATCCATAATCATGATCTTAATTATTTGGATGTACCTGTTTTTTTTAGGTTTATGTTCCGAAGAGTCAACAGCCGTTTTTGGGATAAACAGAATAGAAAACCAACAGTTCCGCCTATTATACCCTTTGTACAAGTGGGCTTAAATTTTTCCGTGTTAATTAATGCCGACAAAGAATATTCTAAATTCACCACTCAAGATGGTATAGAAAGTCAAGAATTTAATAAAAACGAAGATATAAAATCTATTATGTCTCCTTTTACTGCTGGAGCTTTCCTAGGAGGGGGTGCAAGGTTTAGAGTGAGTACTTTTTATATTACTGCCGAAGCAAATTTCAGGCAGGGCTTGAGCAATGCAAATAATCAAAATGCACGATATGCTAATGATAATCTTCAAAATGAAGCTTATGATGTGATGGACGATTTTAGTTTTCAGTCTGTAGAAGCCTTAATAGGAATCATATTTCCATTGAAATACTTGAATAAGAAAGAATTTATGCCAGTTGAGATATGAAAAGGATCAGTATCATCATATCAGCTTTTATTTTACTTGCCGCTTGCGATGATGATGTAATCGAATTTACCCCAACGGAAAAGTTTAACAGCATTTTTGATAGTCCCAAAGAAGGGTCAGATTATAATCCTCTAGATGTAATTGAAACTGATGATGGCGGGTTTCTTATTTTATCAGCATTAGCTAATGAATCTATATTTGTGCTGAAAGTAAATAATAGAGGAGATTTTCAATGGAGTCAGGAGCTAGAGCCTCAATTTGTGAAAGCAGTGCCCAATTTGATCAGGCAAGGTGATAATTATTATTTTATTGGAAGTAGCCAACCGGATTTTACAGCTACTTTGTTTGAAATAAATGAATTGGAACAAACCGTAGAAGCCTTGCGATCTTACACTGCATATCGAAAACCCTTGGCATTCAACATTCTAACGCCAGATACCTATTTGCTCTTAACTTACAATGATACTACGGGAACTATTTTAAGTAAAATACAGGATGGTTTTGCAATGGAATGGGCTAGAAAATATGACGATACTAAAAATGCACATCAACAGTTAGAAGCTTTCCAAAATGCTAATAATGCTGAATTTTTTGTTGGAGCCTACAATGCAGGATCAGTAATTTATTTCAACTCACTCAGGGAGGGAAACTTAGATATGACTTTTACGAACGAACAAGGAATTGAGACTGGTAAAATTAGTAGTTCTGCATCAAACTATATTAATTCTGCCTTATCATATGGAAATTCATTATTTTCTTTCAATTACGTTTTCAGTAATCAAGCTTATTTTGTTAATACCTACCAGCCTATTGTGAACGATTCTGTTTCATTACAAACATTAGAGGGTGAGCTGATGCAAGATAGATTGAGAATTCAAAGTGCTATATCCGCAGTAATTCCCATAAGTACCACTAATTATCTTGTGAATGCATACTCTACTCTAGATGGTCGAATTAAACTGAATTTTTATGATTTTGCCTCAGGTGAGCAAGTTGCAATAAAATATATTGGCGGAATTGATCCTTTAGAGGTAGTAGAGATCATTCCTACGAGAGATGAAGGGATGACTATTCTTAGTAAGATCACCATTGCAGGTGCTAAGAATAGGATTAACTTATCGAAAATTCCTAAAGATGAGATTTTAGAAATGTTGTAATCATTTTCTTGAAATGATCATACCAACAAGTCATAAATAATGCGGAAGCTACTATTTTTCATTTTTTAAATACTGAATTTCAACATTTTAAAGAAGATATCGTTTTTAATGACTATGAGTAAAATAGGACTTATTCTTTTAATCATTGGCTTTTTTAGTACTAATCATGCTAATGCTCAAAATAGTGACATAAAAATCATAAAGGTCCCAGAATTAGAGGATATTATGAATCAATCGGATGCTGATAAATTACTTGTGATAAACTTCTGGGCCACTTGGTGTAAACCATGTGTGAAAGAACTTCCTTATTTTGTAAATGCTCAAAAGCAATTTTCAGATGTTGAATTCGTGTATATGAGCATTGATTTTTCGGAAAATGCCACTAAGGCTGAAAAATTTGCTCAAAAGAAAGGTTTGAATCCAGATGGATTATATCTTATTGATGATTTGGATTATAATTCATGGATTGACAAAGTATCTCCTGAATGGTCTGGAGCGATTCCAGCTACTCTTATTATTAAAGATGGACAAAAATACTTTTATGAGAAAGAGTTTCACGAAGGTGAACTGGAAAATTTAATCAAACAAAAACTGTAAATATACCGCTATGAAAAAGTTAATTGGATTATCATTAGTACTGATCGCTTTGGTGGCTTTTAGTTTTAAAAATGGGGGATACGAGCTTGGGGATAAAGCAACGGACTTTTCTCTTAAAAATGTAAATGGAGAAATGGTTTCGATGCAATCGTATGTAGAGGCTAAGGGCTTTATGATTATATTCACCTGTAATTCTTGTCCTTATTCAGTAGCCTATGAAGACAGGATCATTGAGCTTCATGAAAAGTACGCCAGTAAAGGTATTCCGGTAATTGCTATCAATCCGAACGATGATGAGAAATCTCCGAGAGACTCTTTTGATAAAATGGTTGTAAGAGCAAAAGAAAAGGGATTTCCTTTCCCTTATGTTTATGACGAAACTCAGGAAATCACAAAAGCCTATGGGGCCACCAATACACCACATGTTTATGTTTTAGATGCTAATAGAACCGTGAAATATATTGGTGCAATTGACAATAATACAAAATCCGCTGAGGCTGCAAATAAAAAATATGTGGAGGATGCAGTTGATGCAGTATTATCTGGCACTGAGGTTCCAGAAAAGAAAACAAAAGCCATAGGATGTACTATAAAATGGGCCTCCTGATCAGATTATTTTTGAATTAGAACTGAGGGAAAAAGCTGGTTGCGAAACTGGCTTTTTTCGTTGATAATCAGCTGCTTTGAGAATATGTCTCTATTCACCAAATGAGAAAGAGAAAAAGAGAAGTATATAAGTGTTTGTAACTAAACTTGATAGAATCCGCTTAATAGCAACATAACCAAATATTTTTTTTGAAATGAAGAGACTAATTTTAGTATTACCATTTTTAATTCTAAGTTCATTTTTTGTTAATGCTCAATCGGATCAAAGCGGTATCAGAGCTTCCTTAAACTTATCTAATTTGTATGTGGATGAGGTCAATGATGAAAATACGAAGCCAGGTTTTGCAGTTGGTGTTTATTTTCGTAAAGGTATTTCCGATCAAGTAAGTATTCAACCTGAAATTAATTATAGTCTAAAGGGCTCACAGATCAACTATGATGGAGGCTTTTTTACAGGTAGTGGAAAGTATAGATACAATTTATCATATGTTGAAATACCTGTATTAGCTAATATACATGTTGGTGAGAATCTGTATTTTAGTGCGGGTCCGTATATTGCGAGTTTGATCGCAGTGAAAGTTAAAGATGTTGATGGAGATGGAAGTATTAATAGTGTAGAGGAGTATGATAGGGATGATTTTAATACTTTCGATTATGGTGTAGCTGCAGGAGTAGGCTTTGACTTTTCTGGAGGTACAGCCGGTGTCAGATATAACTATGGCTTAGTTGATGTAGCACCGGATGGAAATGGGTTAGACAATGGAAAGAATTCAGTATTACAGTTTTTTATTGGATTTGAATTCTAAAATTTCATCAGAAGGTATTTTGAAAAGCACAGCAACCACAAGCTGTGCTTTTTATTTTTCTACGACCATCTCCAACAAATCATCCAAATATTTTCTGCTGTTGGATAATCTAGGAACTTTATTTTGGCCCCTAGTTTGCCTCTTTTTCTCATCCATTCATAAAAAGTGCCTTGTGGAACTTTATGAATCACCAAGCAATGTAGAGCGATATCTTTATATCTCTTCGCATCATAATCAGAGTTTATCTTTCTGATTTCATCATCTAAAATTTTGGAGAATTCCTCAATATTATCGGGTTCTTTTGCAAATTCTATTACCCATTCATGAGCTCCTCGTTTTCCTTGTTGCAGATGCTTAGGTGCTGCTGTGAAATTATCAATACTAACTGAAGTTTTATTGCAAGCTGATGCAAGTGCTTTCTCAGCATTTTCAATCATTAGTTCTTCACCAAATGCATTTATGAAGTGCTTGGTCCTTCCACTGATTTTTATTCTATATGGGTTTAAAGAAGTGAACCGTACAGTATCTCCAATTCTATAACGCCACAAGCCAGCATTGGTGCTAATGACAATTTCATATACTTTATACAGTTCTACTTGATCAAGCCGAATCGTCTTAGGTTGTTTTTGATGTGAATCTTCTAATGGAATAAATTCATAGAAAATGCCGTAATCCAGCATCAGCAACATTTCGTCAGAATTCAATTCATCTTGAATACCAAAAAAACCTTCAGAAGCATTATAGGTTTCCACATAATTCATTTTTGGAGATTTTATCAAATCTCTAAATAGCGGTTCGTAGGGTACGAAAGAAACGGCCCGTGAATAAATAATTCCAGATTCGGCCAAACCTCTGAAATGTTCTCTTTCCCACTAAGTTCAAGGATTCTTTGAAGTAAAACCACAGTCCAGGTTGGAACACCGGTCAGACTAGTAACATCTTCCTTCATGGTGGCATTAGCCATAGCTTCAATCTTCCCTTCCCATTCATCCATCAATGCAATTTCTAAGCTAGGAGTTCTAATGATTTGAACCCAAAATGGAAGATTTTTCATAATCACTGCAGAAACGTCCCCATAAAACGAATTGGAGTTATTATCAAATTGGTTGACCTGCTGGCTTCCCCCAATACTTAAATTTTTCCCTGTGAAAAGCCGTGATTCAGGGTTGTTGTTCAGATAGATTGATAATAAATCTTTGCCGCCTTTAAAATGACAATCTTCTAATGCTTCGTCTGAAACGGGTATAAACTTGCTTCTATCATTTGTAGTGCCAGATGATTTTGAAAACCATCTGATTTCGGTAGGCCAAAGAATATTTTGATCGCCTTTTAATAATTGATCAATGTATGGGAATAATTCCTCATAGGTGTGTAACGGAACTCTTTCTTGATAACTTCCGAATGTTTTTAGTTCCTCAAATTTATACTCTTGACCAAATTTCGTATTCCTAGCTCTATAAATAAGCTTTTGTAGTACTTCACTTTGCACTTCATTAGGGTATTTCATGAAAAGCTCCACTTCGTGAATTCTTTTCTTCATAACCCAGGTCATTATAGAGTGAAGGAATTCCATTGTTTATAGTTTTCGTTTCAATTCGAAATGTTTTCCTAAATATACCCTTCTAACTTGTTCATCATTTGCTAAATCTTCAGCAGTCCCGGCTTTCAATAATTTACCTTCAAACATCAAATAGGCTCTATCAGTAATGGAAAGCGTTTCGTTTACATTGTGGTCAGTAATTAATATTCCAATATTTTTATTTTTCAGTTGACCTACAATCGCTTGAATTTCTTCTACAGCAATTGGGTCAACACCAGCAAATGGTTCATCTAGCAAAATGAAACTTGGATCCATCGCCAGGGCACGTGCAATTTCTGTTCTCCTTCTTTCTCCACCAGACAGCACCATTCCTTTATTTTTCCGAACGTGATTCAAACTAAACTCGTCCAGCAGGCTTTCCATTTTCTCTTTTTTTGCTTCCTTGCTGATTTTTCTCATTTCCAAAACAGCCATTAAGTTCTCCTCCACAGTCAATGATCTAAACACAGAAGCCTCTTGTGCCAAGTATCCCACACCTTTTTTTGCTCGTTTATACATAGGCAAACTGGTGATATTTTGATCGTCTAGGAAGATTTCACCTGAATTCGGTTTCACCAATCCGACAATCATATAAAAAGATGTTGTTTTTCCAGCTCCATTCGGGCCTAATAGTCCCACAATTTCACCTTGTTCAACACTCACAGAAATATGGTCTACCACAGTTCTCTTAGAATAGATTTTTACAAGATTTTCAGCTTTTAATATCATTTTTATTTTTTTGTTTCGATGCTATAAGCAACAAACATACCCAATCAGCAAATTAACGAAATTATTTAGTGAATGCGGATATCTTTTAGATAAAGCTGTAAAGATTTTGTCCCGTTAAAGTGGTTTTCTTGAATAGTATATGCCAATTCAAAGCCATTTGAGTCCAAAATCAGTGATTTATATGGCGCCATACCGAATCCTATAGCAGTTATCTTCTGCCGACCATCTTTATTTTTCACTTGTAGTTTAAGGTGTTTTTCTTTTAGGATTACGGGTGAACCTAAGAGCTCTAGCTCTCTAGTGGCAAAAACAGGTTGCATATTTCCAGGACCGTAGGGATCCATTTGGCTCAGGATAGAATAAAACTTTTCAGTAATTTGATCAATATTAATATAGCTATCGATGTTTATTTTAGGTATTAGTTGATCATCTGTTATGCTGCTTTGCACGGCTTTTTCAAAGGCAGCAGAAAAATCAGGGATTTTGTTGATAGAAAGTGTTAAACCTGCTGCATGTTTATGGCCCCCAAATTGATCCAAATGTTCTTGACATAATTCGATGGCAGCATAAAGATCAAATCCGTCAACTGAGCGAGCAGAACCTGTTGCTTTTCCGTTAGATTCTGTCATGATTATAGTGGGGCGGTAATGCTGTTCAATGCATCTGGAGGCAACAATTCCTATTACTCCTTTATGCCAATTTTTATTAAAAAGCACTGTGCTTTTTGCCGTTAATAATTCACTGCTTTCTTCTATATAACTCAATGCCTCAGAGGTTATGCTTTGATCAAAGTCTTTTCGAGTGTTATTCTTCTTCGATATATCCACAGCAATAATTAAGGCTTGATCTTCGTGAATAGAAGTCAGCAATTGAACTGCTAAATGAGCGTGATCTATTCTACCAGCAGCATTTATTCTCGGACCTAACTGGAAAACTAAATTAGAAATGGTGATTTTTTCTTTTAATCCGGATGCTGCCAGTAGTGCCTTTATACCTGGTCTTGGATTGAAATTTATTTTCTCTAGACCATAATAAGCCAATATTCTGTTTTCACCAGTGACCTCAACAATGTCTGCTGCAATACTGATAGCTACTAAATCAAGTAATTCGAAAGCAAGATGCTCTGGAATTCCTTTTTGAATACAGTAGGCTTGAATGAGTTTAAAGCCAACACCGCAACCTGATAGTTCCTTATATGGATATTTGCAATCTTGCCTTTTTGGATCTAGAATTGCTATGGCCTCTGGTAAGGCTTCGCCAGGATTGTGGTGATCACAAATGATAAAATCTATAGCTTTTGAATTGGCATACCTAACCTGATCCATGGCTTTAATCCCACAGTCCAAAGCAATAATAAGTTTGCAATTTTTTTCATGTGCGTAGTCAATACCTTTGGTAGAAATGCCATAACCCTCTAAATATCTATCTGGTATATAATAGTACAAGTTTTCGCAATAATTTTTAAGAAAACTGAACATCATAGCAACGGATGTTGAGCCGTCTACGTCATAGTCTCCAAAAACAAGAATAGGCTCTTGTTCGTCAATGGCTTTTACTAATCGTTGGGTAGCTACGTCCATATCCTTCATGAGAAATGGGTCGTGGCAATCTTCTATAGAGGGTCTAAAATATTTCTTGGCATCTTCATAATTTGTAATGCCTCTAGACACCAATATTTTAGACAGGATAGGGTTTATATTTATTGATTTACTTAAGTCATCAACTTTTTTGAGTGAAGGTGCGGCTGCTATAATCCATTTTTTCTCTTTGGGCATGATGTAAAATTAAAAAGGCTTCGATACAATTCTAAGCCTCCAGCGGAAATAGTTTTTAAATAAAATTTATTCTCCTACCATTACAAAAGCACCCCAATAGAATGGAGATTCATATTTTTCTTTTATTGTTTTTTGAGCCTCGTTAAAAGCGGTCAGTTTATCTTTTCCACTAATCCAATTTGCATAGAAAGCGGTCATCAGTTCTTGGGTTGCCTCATCATCTACCGACCATAAGCTCATAATTATTGCATTAGCACCAGCCACTTGAAAAGCCCTTCTCAAACCATAAACGCCTTCTCCATTTTTTAATTCGCCAAGTCCTGTTTCGCATGCAGAAAGAACTACAAGTTCAGTATGGTTTAAATCCAAATTCATAGCTTCATAGGCGGTTAATATTCCATCTTGACTCACTTCTTCGTTTAAACCAGTAGCAATGAAAGAATTTGCACCAGCCATTATTAAGCCCGATTTTAAAAGAGGATTTTCGCTGTATTTATCTTCCTCATCAGTATTACTGGTTTCATTATCTTCCAGGAAGAAGCCATGAGTAGCAACATGTAGAACTCGTGGGTTTTTGACACGCTTCAATTGATTTTCGTCAGCCTGATTTTCCAAGTAGGTATTAGGTTCGGAATATTTACTATCTCTATAAATAGATTGAATTTTATTTACTTCATCTTTTGTGCCTGGCAAGGAGGTTACCAATGAATTTCCTCTTATGTATCTTTGCAAACTGCCTCTCAGTCCTCTGTTTAGACTTGCATTTTCTACAATATCGCTGGCGACATTTTCACCGCCTTCTGCAGATTCACGCATGCCTTTATTATAATTTGGAAAACCAAATAGAGCAGGGGCAGATGCCATATTTGAGTCAGGGGTTCTTTCTCTATATGCGATTAAATCTTTAGTATTGGTTAATAACTGAATATTTTGCTCTTCTAAAACATGTTTTTCAGTATTGGTATTATACAATGCGTTTATACTTATTTGATTATAGATACCGTCAGGGGAAAAGTAAACTTTTTCATATTTTTGAGTTTGTTCTGCAATGGGCTTCCAATAAAAATCATAACTATATTTGTCTTTAACCTTATATCGGATGGCATTTCTGTAATTTTTGATGTATCTATTCTCCAGTTCTAATCCATTTTCAAACAGGATTAATTTTGGACTTTTGGAATTTTTATCAATAAGTAAGGCAGCATAATTGACCTTGTCATTAAAGAGTCCACTACTATCAGGTGTGAATTCCCTAAATCTGATCATTTCAATTGCTGCTTCATTATCCTTTAATTTCATCTGGACATCTTTCCAGTTGTAGCTTTTGGCTGCATATGCATCAGAGAAATCACTTGAAGCGCGACTCAGTTCCTTCTCTAGTTCATTTGAGCCCTCAATGAGTGAATCTAACTTTAATTCTTGCTGTTGAACTTCCTCCTCCGACATTGAATACAATTGGGAAATAAGCTCCTTTGTAGCAATCCATTTTTGATATTTTTCTTTTAACTCTTGATTATCGCTATTTAAGATGTTTTTTCTTGCTTTAGCTGTTGCATACATGATTAAGCCCTTAGTAGCTAATTGATAATCATACATATCTCCTAATAATTCGGGATCATTTTTGTGATAGGCAATGGCAAATGAATTAAATTCTTCAAATGTTGACCTAAGCGTATTAGTATAAAAATTGGCTTTTTGTTGCTCGCTTAAAGCTGGAAAATAGGCCTCAATCTGAGCAAAATAGTTATTAAAAGTCTCTTTGAAGTACTCTTTTGCTTTTTTAGGATTGTTTTTATACCAAGATAGTTCAGCTAATTCTTTGCTTGTTTCGGCATATAAAGGGTGTTTTTCGCTAAGGTATTTCGAGCGTAATTTGTGTGCAGATTTGACATGCTGCTCCGCTTTATCAATATTATTAATTCTAAAATTTGCAACACCCCAGTTCAATTCATATTTAGAATATTCTGGATTACTTTTTTCTAATACTTGTTTTGAAGTGACGAAACTTTGATTCATTAATTCATAATATTCGTGGAGGGCTTTATTCTCTTTAAGGGCTAATGCTTTTTCTTTTTGCACTCGGATGTACAATTCACTATCTGTACCCAATATATCTTTTATAATGGTCAGAGCTTTAGAGAAATGTTCAATGGCTTTTTCTTTTTGGTGTGTTACAAGCAGATTTTGTGCATAATTACTTAGTTTACTAGCGTTTTCTAGAGATTTTTCGTCACTAATTATTTCCTCAAATATATTGATAGCTTCGTTATGGAGGCCGATTTTCCAATACAGTACCGCTAAGTTGTTTTTTATATTATCCTCCAATATTTTATCGGCTGAAATTTTAGATAATGCTTCTAACGCCTTGTTATATAGCAATTCGGATTCCGAGTAATTGGAACGAGAATAATAGGGAATAGCTAATGTTACTAAACCATCCACATATTCGATGCTTTCTTTTCCGAAATTGTCTTTTACGAACAGAAGATTTTCTTTTAAAATATCTTCAGATTTTGTGTAGTACCCTAAATCAAAATAAGATAAGCCCAACTCTTTATTTATAATTTGAAAATATCTATCCTTGGCAAAATCATTCTTTAGTAATTTTTCATAGATGTCAATTGCTTTGCGGTGCTCATCCAATAGCCCTTGTAATTGAGCGAGTTTGATTTTGCTTTCTACATAGGCAATGTTATCTGTTCCTAGGTTTTCTTCGTACAATTCCCCCGCTTTCGAAATATTTGATTTTGCTAATTTTATTTGATTGTTTAGTTGTTGGTAGTATGATAAATTGTTGTAGATATCAGCAATTAATACAGGATCTGCGTTCGGAAGTTGTTTTCTTATTTCTAATTCCATTTGCATTATTTCCAATGCTTTATTTAAGCTGTCATATACTAAATATGAATCTCCAAGAAAGTATAGTAATTCAGCGGAGATGGAATCTGAATATTGATTTTTATGCTGGAGAATTTTATTTTCATTGTTTATAATTAATTGGTAATCCTCCTCATTAAAAGCGGTCTCCAACTTACTGTTGAGATCGGAATGATTATTTTGGGCACTTAATGTGGTTAAAAAACAAAATAAAAGAGTTAAAAGTAGAAATGAACGTTTTTTCATGATTTGATGAAAGATTTTGTTGATATAAAGATAACGTAAATAAATAGCAATAAAAAAATAATAATTAGGATTTATACAATATTATTTTTTAATTTGTAAAGATGTAAGGTCCTTTGTAAGGACAATATGATATGTATTTAAATTTATGATATAGCTAGTCAATATGAAGAATTTTTTGTCAATTTTCATCCTATTAGCACTGAGTCAATTTGATGTGTGGGGTCAATGCGGAGTAGGTGAAACTGAAGTGATTATTGAAGTAGATGGAACCGCTGGGCAATATAATGAAGAAATCTATTGGAGGCTTTACCGTCAAAATAGTAATACTATTGTTGCTGAGACCTCTGCAGGATATTTAGGGACAGGGGCATCAGAAAGTGATACTATTTGTCTTCAAGATGGAATAGCCTATCGTTTTGAGGCTTATGATACTTTTGGTGATGGTTGGAATGATGCTGCCTATAGTATTTTATATATTGATGGTTTCGTTTTAAATAATGGAATTCCCGATAATGGAACTGAATCAAGTGGTAGTGATGATTTGGAAGATACATTTTCTTTCGAAGTAGGAAGCAGGCCTGGGGATGATTGTAGTTTGCCTAAAACTATATCTGTTGATGACTCTATTAGAGTAAGTACGGAGCAGTATGCCAATAATTACGAATTAGACCCTTTATTTGATTCTGGTAATGAAGCAATTTTCACTTTTAGACCGCTAATTACCGAAGAGTACGCTATTACTTTTTCTGAAATTGCATCTTTAGACCGTGGTTCACTACAATTATTTGATAATTGCTATGATAATACCCCAACTCGCTTAGCCTTCGATACCACTGGAGTTTCGAATAACTTATTGGAGATTTACGAAACACTCAATGCTGGAAACACTTACTATATCGTCATCTCAAATAATGGTACTGATACAGGGATAGACTTTATTGATGGAGATTTAAATATTTCTTACTCAGGATCTCCCATTAATGTCACTTGTGCTAATGCATATAGCTTAGTTATTGATGGAGATTCCATTTACAGTAGAACACAAAGCAACAGTCCTGCACAAAATCCTGTTGTCAATGTTCTTACCAATTACGGTGAAAGCATTAATTCCTATGGAGATAGTCTTTTTTATGAATTCTCCTTAGCCGTTCAAGAAGATGTTATTGTTGAAGTGGGAGACTATGATCCATATAATCCTCTTTTTGTTGAACTGGAAAGAAGAGGGGATTGCGTAGGAGAAGCAGAATCTACTTTTACAAGGGTAGCACTTGAGGATGTTGAGAAAAAATTTACTTTTTCTAATTTGCAAAGTGGGGATTATCGCTTAAAAGTTTTCCCACCAGCATTTATTGAGGACGAATTTTTTGTCCGTATAAAATCAGGTGCAAGTATAACTGCCGCTTCAAACCAGGAATGTTCCAATGCAATAAATTTGAATGTATTTGGATACGAAGAAAGCACTGGGTCTTCTTCTATAACACCAATTTCTTATTTCAATAGTACTAATTCCGGAATTGGATCACCTTGTGGTCAGGATTCAATTTACAGTGTAGGAACCGGAGATTTATGGGTTAAAGCTCAAGTACCTAACTCTGGAGATCTCGTTATACAGACTTTTGGGGAATTATATGATGTTTTATCTTCTCCTGATCAAGCACTAGAGTCACGGTTCTCTGTGTACACTGGTTCATGCGGGAGCTTTAATGAATTTTACTGTAGTAGTAACTTTGAAGCACATCAACAAGATACTATTAAAGGATTACCAATAGGAGAGGAGGTTTTTATTCGACTGTGGGATCGAAATGGTGATAATTCTGGCTTAATGAATATTCGTTTGATAGAACCTGAGCCTTTACCAGTTCCTGAAACCTCAATACAACACTTTCCCGATTCACTGCATGTTTCTTTTACAAATTTAGCTGGTGATGATGAATTTTTTTATGAAGTATTAATTTCAGAAGATAGTTTTAATACCTTTTTACCTGGGTTTAATCCTGCCAACATAAGTTCTTATACTGGTGACTTTGGTGTTCAGGGGTTACAGCCAGCCACCACTTATTATTTCCAGATTTTCAGTAAAAATGGAGCTCTGTCCAATAGCGATACCACTGTTTTTGAGGTTGAGACGGCCCATATTTCATTAATACTATTGCAAATGGTAATTGGTCTGATCCTGCAATCTGGTCTAGCGGAACCGTCCCGCCTTTAGATTCTGCCGTCAATATTTACCATCGAGTTTCAATTAATGAATCAGAGGATTTTGAGATCAATGAAGTCAATATTGTTGGTGGAATTGAAGTAGAACCTAATGTTGGAATCTGGATAACAAACGGTGGACTTAATATCAGGAATAATGTGCAAGTAGGGCACTTATCAGGGATTCAAACCGACTCTGTAGGTATTTTTATGCAAAGTGATTTGACAAAATCAGCCACTTTAGATGTAGGAGATAATCTGGTGTTTGAGCAAGATGATAATGCAAACGGGGAGCAAATTCTCTTTCATGCTATTAATAATGGTGATTCTCTTAGAATTACAGTGGGTGAGGAGTTCTCATTCCGACATTCTGCTAGTGACAGCACACAACTTTATGATATACCTAACATTGATTTTCAGTCTGTTGATTTTACAGTAGGAGGAAACTTGTTTTTATTCAATGATAATTTTAATAGTCCTCAACCTTTCAATGCTGTATTTAACAATTCTAGAGTTATCGCGGATGTTTTTGAATTAAATGCTCTAGAAAATACAGACGGTCAATTTCAAGTGAATTTTGCAGGGTATACTGATGTGGATATAAAATTTTATTTCAAAAGGTCAGGTAATGGTGGTAAAATTAAATTTTCCGATCAGTCAACACTTAGATATGATGGCTCAGGTTATCAGGAAATAACTGGTTTTGGTGAATTACAAGATTCCATAATCTATAATAATGTAGTAGTGGATATTGCTGAGGATCCAAGTTCTGACAGGCAAATACCAGAATTGGTACTTTTGAAGTCTTACGGAGAATTAGTTTCTAAAGTGATGATCGAAGGTCAATTAACATTGAATCAGGGAATATTGGTTGCAGACTACGATATCTTCAGTGCTGGATTTGAGGAAGTGGTTTTTGGTCAGGATGCAGCGGTTGTTGGAGCAAAAGGAGTCTCTTACATCAATGGTGTAGTTAGTAAAATAGGGAATACCCCTTTTATTTTTCCCGTGGGGCATGATGATGGTCCTCGTCAAATTAGTGTTTTAGATAATAATGAATTTCAAAAGTCTGATTTGATCCGGGTTAATCCTTTAGATAATTTTTGTGGATTAACGGATTCACTACTTATCAAGTCCGCATTGATTAGAGATCGTACTAAAGAGTATTGGGAGGTAACTGCATTGTTATCAGATAATAATGTAGCTGCTACTTTTGAACCAATTGTTTCCGATAAGGTGGCAGAGGGTATCACCGATTTCACAAGTTTGGAATTGATTGATTTTTTTGACGGATCATCTTTAGGGAATGGATTTAACACTGACACATCTTTCCAGTCCGCCATGGAGTACGATTTTTCAGTTGCTGATACCGCACGATTAGGCTTGTCCTCTAATTTGGAAAGTGAGAACCCTTTTTATTATCAAAGAAAAATCTTAAGTCTAACTGAATCTTTTGCATCAGCGGGAGAAAATATCACATTGAATTTGTCGGGGCCATTCGCTTCCCCAGCAGACCAAGTAGTTATCGGTGGAAAAATTGCAAATGTAGTGAGCAATACTGATAATTCTTTAACGGTCAGAGTTCCTGATGGCGCTAGATCTGGAAATATAGAAGTTGTATATAATGGTGATCAAATATTATATGGATCTGATCAATTTACTGTTAGTTATGATAATACTATTGGGTTAGAAGCCAGCAATTATGAAAATAAAACCATACTGGACAGCATTAATGGGACGGTATTATTGGGTCAGAGTAAAATGGAGCTAGGACAAATTAACAATGACAGCGATTTTGATGCTATGATTGTTAGCTCCAATTATGAGGCCGTGACTGTAATTAGTAGTTTATCAGGAGCAACGACTTCGCATGAATTCTTTCTTAATTCAGAAGGGTTGACTTTAAAGCCCACTGACTTTAAGCTTCAAATTTCAAATATTGGTGGAACCTTAGGTGTAGATGCTCTTTTTGATGTAGAATATAATGGTGTAGAGGGGATTATATATTTTAAGAATGATGGGAACGGTAATTTTACTCCTGTTGGCGATGGTAATTTCGATGATCAGAGCATTTATAATGATTATTTGCTTGTCGATTCTGATTTTGACGGGATTACTGATGCACTATTTAGTGTTTTTGATTTAAGTTCTTCGTCAAGCATACTCAGTGGTGAGGGTGGAGGATTCTCAGATTGTAGTCCATATGCAAAAACGATCTTACCCTTTATTGAACCAAATAACAGAGAATTTAACCAGATTTTAAAAGGTAATTATCTCGAAAATGGAAATGCAGATATTAGTTATTTAAACGCCAATGAGAGTTTAATTGGACTTATTGACCTTTTCAATCATGATACTACCATTTATACTAGTAATCCAAGATCATCGGACCAGATTTTTGAAATCAAGAATATATCATTATTGAATAACGGATTTGATCAAATAGTGGCTTCAAATCAAAATACTGACGAAATAGAAATATTCACGTTTAACAACGGTACAGAAACATTTGATATTACCACAATTCCATTAGAATTTACACCTGCTAAATTGGTGGTTGAAGATTTAAATGGTGATGGTTTCCAAGATTTAATTGTTTCTGATCAAAATTCTCCGTCCTTAAACTTTTTATTAAATGATGGTGCTGGTCAATTAACTGTAGAGCTAACTGTTTCTTACGATGGTGGAATTATTGCAGATTTTGATATATTGGACCTAAATAATGATGGTTTTAAGGATTTCTTGATTCTACAAGAAGGGGGTGAGCTTTCTATTTCCTATTTTGAAGTGCCAGCAGTTGCAGGGCCTCCGATTATTTCTGCTACCAACATTACGAACTCTGGATTCAATTTGGAATGGGATTCAGTTGCGAATGCTAGCGAATATGAGATATTCATTTCGATGGAAAATGATACTGTTCCTTTGCATTCATCAGATAGCACTTTTCTAATATCAGATACGTCTTTAACTTTTTCTGCACCAGAGCCTTTTCAAACTTATTATGTGTTCGGGCGGTCAATTAATTTAGCTGGAGATTCTTCATTCTACAGTAATTCTGTGGAAGTGCAGTTACTTCCGATTGAAATCCCGACTCCCGTTTCCTCAAACCCAACATCAAATCTATTTGATTTAACTTGGCCAATTGTACCAGGTGCAGATGAATATCAAGTGTATATCGGAATAAATAATGATACAAGTTCGATAGCTCAAAATGATTCTTTATTTGTGGTGCCTTCGGATAGCATTACTTTTCATGCTCCCGAATACTCAGAACTTTATTATTTTTACGTTCGTGCCATTTCGAATACGGGTGATACAAGTGCCTTCAGTATTCAGGATAGCATAAAGTTACCAGTTTCAACATATTTAGAGCAGGATTCTTTGGCAATGCTGGCATTTTATGAAAGTACTAATGGTGAAAATTGGAACAATGCACAAAACTGGACTACTGGAAAGCTCAACACTTGGGAAGGTTTGAGTATGATTCAAGATTCCCTTTTCTCAATTAATCTTCCTGGAAATCAAATGGAAGGTGTGTTACCCAATGAGTTAGGCAATTTGAATTTTGTGAATGAAATCAATCTTTCACAAAACAATATAACAGATATCACCGCTTTGGAAGCATTAGTTGGGTCTTTGAATAATTTGGATGTCAGTGGAAATGAACTAAGTTTTGATCAACTAGAAACTTTTGTCACCGTCCCAAATTTTGCATATGAAAATCAGAATTTCGCGTATAATCTTCCACCAGAATTTTTTGATTTCCTTGGAGCAAATATGTCAATTGAAATTGAAGCACCTGCTTCCTCCAACACTTTTCAGTGGTATAAAGATTCTGTTCAGATTGCAGGGGAAACGAATTCTACTTTGGTTTTAAATGATGTACAGAGGTTAGATGAAGGGATCTATTATGTTGAGGTAAATAACGATTTATTGGGTGAATTAAGCTTGTCTTCCGCACCCACAGAGTTAAAAGTTTCCACATTGGAGCGTGATGTAGAAGCTCTACGGGTCTTTTATGATTCTACTAATGGTGAGGGCTGGACTTCCATTGATTGGGATACTGCTGCTGCGGATCCAACTACTTGGTCAGACAATGGTCAGGATATTATTGTTGAGGATAATAGAGTAGTGGAAATTAATTTACCGGAGAATAATTTAACAGGCTCTGTTCCTGATGCGATAAATGATATTTTAGGTTTACGTACTTTGAATATATCAGGTAATGCTCTTGAAAGCTTAGCAGATTTAACAAGTCTTCCCAATTTGGAGTTAATAGATGTGACTAATAATTCACTTGATTACTCGGATCTAGAACCGAATATTACAATTGATGGTATTTCGTTTGCTAATCAAGCCAAATTTGGAAATGAAGCAGACCAAAAGCTACCGCAAGGAGCAGAGCTTTCCATAAGTTACTCAGTAGGAGGGACAAACAATACTTACCAATGGTTTAGAAATGGTGTAGAAATTAATATATCTGATTCTAGTTCCATTTCAATCGATTCCCTGACATATAGCGCGATGGGTGAATATGTTTTGGAAGTCCGGAATGACTTGATTAATTCCATTGATCCCGAATTCAAATTAATTTCAAACCCTGTACAGGTAATTGCAACAGCTAATATTAGTGGTCAGATTTCAGATGCTAATAAATTTCCGACTGAAGCGGGTCAAGTCTACTTATTTGAATATCAAGAAGGGGCTGAATATGACAGTGTAAGATTGGGTAATGGCGATTTCTTTGTGAATGCGGATGTTGGAGGAGTTTTTGAAATGCAAGATGTGGAACTAGGTGATTATGTTTTATATGTGGACAATGATGATCAGGAATACCCAGATTTATTAAATACGTATTTCACAAATACTATCGATTGGGAATTTGCCAACATTATTTATCATAGAAGCAATATTGAGGGATTGGAAGTTACTATGGAAGGAGAACCTGAACCTCTTAACGGAACGTCAAATTTTAGCGGGTTTTTAGAAGAGGAGTTTGAAGAAGGAGAACGGAAATTGCCAAGAAGAAGGGTAAGTGGAGTTGGTGTCAGTGTTAGAGTGGTAACGGGTTCAAGTAGAGATTTGTCATTTAGAAGCATACTAGAAAATGGACAGCTCGTGGCTTATCTTGAAACGGATGAAAATGGAGAGTTTGTAATTCCGAATCTTCCTGCAGGAAGGTATTCAGTTAAATTTGATATTCCAGGGGTTCCTATGAACGAGGAATCTGATATAATCTTTGATTTGACAGGGGAAAACAAGGAATCCTTAGAGATTTCCGCTATTTCTGATAATGGTAAAATTACAGTTAGTAGAGTAAGTTATACCGCAAATCAATCATCTTTTGAAAAAAGTGTAGTTATCTATCCAAATCCTTCAAATGGTATTTTTAGAATAAAGGGTGTTGAAGAAATTTCAACGATTAAAATTATAGGTCCAGATGGAAGACTAATTGAAGAAATATCTGATTTTGGTCATTTATATAATGAATTAGAAATTGATTTAAGCAACTACCCAGATGGGATGTATTTTATGCAGATTGAGTGGGGAGATGGTTTAAGGAGTATGAATAAAATGATAAAAGAGTAGCGATTATATAAATTTTCGTTCTTAAATAGGTTTGCTGATCAAAGCAAACCTTTTTTTTTGTATTCATATCCAATATTTCAACAGTTACGTAAGTTATACTAATGTCTAATCTGATATGATCATATGCGTTTAATTTTTATTCTATTTATAGCTACTCTAAGTTTCCAATTAACAGCTCAAAACGAAAAAATTCATACTTCTTTTGCTTTGGACTTGGGGAATAGTCAGCGCTTAAGACAAACTAGTAACTTTAAATTTACTTCAATAGCATTGAAGTCAACTCAAGCCATTGACTTCAGGACCATTGGTTTTGTCAATAATTCTGATACTATTTTATTCAATAATAGTCTTCATTCTGATGAAAGAACAAATTATTTTTATTCAAGTCTAATTCATTTTGATCGAGAAGTAGGTGAAATAGCTATATATTCACAAAGAGTGTTAAACGACCTTGAAGTGGTCCTCATCAATGGCAGCGGAGAATATGCTGACTTTTCACAAAGAAAATCAATTTCAATTCAAAATAATGATTGTGAATTGAATGGCGTTATTCAGCAATCGGAATGGCGAGCTGGACTACCTGAGCCCGCTTATAACAGAAGTTTTACAAGCACTGAAAATATGATTGTCCACCATTCTGCTGGGTCTAATAATATTACAGATTATACCCAAGCCGTCAGAGATATCTATATATTTCATACCGAAGAAAATGGCTGGTCGGATATTGGATATAATTATTTAGTAGCTCCTGATGGCGTAATTTATGCAGGAAGGGATCCTGTTAATGGCGAGCAAGATAAAGTAATTGGAGCTCATTTCTGTGGATCCAATTCGAATACGATGGGTATTTGCCTTTTAGGAAACTATGAAATCACTGAACCTAAGTCCCAAATGTTAGAAAGCTTATTAACCATTTTGAGTTGGAAAGCCTTTAAAGATGATTTAGAACCCTTGGGAAATACTGCCCATCCTTTAAATGCAAATCTTGGGGTAATTGCAGGTCATCAGGATGGATGCAATACTTTGTGTCCAGGTGAAAACGTATATAAGAGATTAGGAGAGATTCGTAAGGGTGTGGATGAACAATTGATGATTTGCTCCGGTGGAAGTGAAGAAGAGGAGGAACCAGTAGTTGTTATTGAAATTGATTCTATTCCAAGTCAGAAAATCCATCCAAACCCAATAAGAAATGATTTCACCTTTAGTTTAGATTTATCCGAAAAGCGTAAGGACGAGCTTCAGTACATTCGCATATTTAGTCAAGAAGGAAAATCATTGCAATGGGAAAATCTATATTTCAGTGAGAATAGTTTAGAAGTGAAACTTCCCAGCACTTTGAAACCGGGAATATATTTCTTGCAAACTAGCTATAAAAATGGTGAAGAAAATTCAGAGCGATTCTTAATCCAATAGAGTTCGATTCATGTTTTCAATATATTTTGATTTAGATTGCCTTTCAACCATATTTGCATCTAATTAACCAAAAGGCTTTTGCACAAAATTAAGACCATCATATTTGACTTAGGCGGAGTCATTATTAACCTCTACGTTGAGAAAACGATTTCAGCTTTTTCAAATTTATCAGGCTTATCTGAAAAGGAAGTGGAAAGAGCTTATCTGTCTGCAGAGATTTTCAGAAGGTATGAAAAAGGATTAATTGCAGATGCTGAATTTCTTCAAAGTTTAAGAGATGAATTCAGCTTAACTGCTTCTGATGATGATATTGTAATAGCCTGGAATGCTATGCTAGGGGAGATTCCTGCAGACAGAATTGAAAGCATTAAAAGCCTACTACAAAATCATAAATGCATTGTTTTAAGTAACACTAATGCTATTCATGAGCAGGCATTTCATAAAATTCTATCCAATTCATATCAATATCATCATTTAAATGAACTGTTTCATGAAGTGTATTTTTCTCATGAATTAAATCAAAGAAAACCAGACCTTGAAATCTATGAAAATGTTTTGAAGCAAACAGAAACAGAAGCTAATCAAGTGCTGTTTATGGATGATGGTCAAGCTAATTTGGATTCGGCTTCCAGCTTAGGTATTCACACTCTCCATATACCGAGGAATGGAGGCTTCATTGATTTGTTAGAAAGTAAATTGTCTGCAATATGATTGAGAAAAATACACGCTATTATACAAAGAAGATTTTACTCTTTGTTATAACATTCATAACAACTACCCTTGCAGGTTCGGAATGGATTACCAATCGTATTCTTTTCTATTCTCCCGATTATTCATGGGCTGATTTTTTTGCAGGGATGCACTATTCCATCCCCTTCCTTTTCATTCTGACTGTGCATGAATTTGGCCATTTCTTTACTGCCAAATACCATAAAGTGGAGGTCACTTTGCCCAATTATATTCCAGGGTGGTTAGGATTCTTGGGGACAGTTTCTTTTGGTACATTTGGAGCATTGATTCAAATTGTAGGTCCGATAAAATCAAGAAAACAGTTTTTTGATATAGGCATTGCTGGGCCTATAGCTGGTTTTGTGGTGGCATTGGGTGTGTTATTTTATGGCTTCACCAATTTGCCAGAGCCAGAGTATATTTTTGAAATTCATCCAGAATACGAACAATACGGATTGGAATATGCCGATCATGTCTATGATAACGGGGAGGAAATGATGGGGATTAGTTTAGGAAATAATCTTTTGTTCAGCTGGTTTGAAAATAATGTGGCAGATCCTGAGCGATTGCCAAATCATAGGGAAATCATTCACTATCCTTACTTATTTGCTGGTTTTTTAGCTTTATTTTTTACTGCTTTAAACTTAATTCCTATTGGCCAATTGGATGGTGGACATGTGATTTATGGTCTTTTTGGAGCTAAGAATCATAATATTATAGCTTTCACTCTCTATATGATTTTCACTTTTGTAGCAGGCTTAGGATTGATTACTGCAGGAATTGATTTAGGTGATTTTGCTTTATACAGCGTTTTATATGTTGGCTTTTTGTATTTTTCATTCAAAGGCTTAGGCTTCCAGCAATCCACTACATTAATGTTAGCTGTGGGCATGTTTGTTGCACAATATCTCACTACCTATTTATTCCCTTCAGTGACAGGCTTTTCTGGCTATTTACTTTTTGTATTCCTATTAGGAAGACTGATTGGTGTGAAGCATCCTGTTGCTCCAGATGATAGACCGTTAAGCACTGGTAGAAAAGTGTTGGGCTGGATTTGCTTGATCATTTTTATAATCTGCTTTAGTTTTGAGCCTTTGGTTTTGGAGTAGATGAAACTATAATCTGGCGATTTATTGTTATATTTATCATGATATTAAAAAATGATTTAATGGATATGGTAAAGGAAAGAGAGCGTTTAATTGAACAGCTATCTAGGACTGATGACATTTATATAATTCAAAAAGTAAAAGAAGTACTTAATGCTTCAAAAATAAAAGCGATGTGGTAGGCTATAGTCCAGATGGAAATAAAATTTCCAAATTAGATTTATTGGAAAGAGCTGAAATTTCAAATCAAGCGATTAAAGAGGGTAAAACTAAACCTATTGAACAAATCCGTGAGGATATGAACAAATGGTGATTGATGGAGGTAGTGATTACTGAGCCTGCAGAAAAGAGCCTAAAAAGTATTTACTGCCGATTTGAAGAAGATATTGCCGTAAAAATCACAAATAAAATATTGGATAGAGCTGATACTTTACAGACTTTTAGCAACAGAGGAAGATTAGTAGATGAACTTCAATCCCTTCAGCAGGAGCACCGATATATCATAGAAAGGAATTACAAAATTATTGCAAAACAAAAAAATGCTAAAGTTTATGTAACTGATGTGTTGGATATGAACAATGATCCAGAAAAAATTAAAATCAACCATCAATCTTAGTGTGCTTCCTTTCTTATGTGTTTGAATTTTTCATAATTAAAATACTATTTTTGCGTTCAACGAACATAACTAACCATAAAATTCTGAATGTCCATTCTCGTTACGGGTCTTATTAAAAAATTTGGAGCTCAAACTGCTGTAAATGATGTTTCCTTTGAAATCAAAAAGGGAAATATTGTGGGATTCTTGGGGCCCAATGGTGCTGGGAAATCCACCACCATGAAAATGATTACAGGAACTTTACCTGCTGATTCAGGAATTGTGGAAGTGGATGAAATTGATGTAGCTAAGCAGCCCTTAGAATTAAAAAAGCATATTGGATATCTTCCTGAACACAATCCCCTTTATTTAGATATGTATGTGCACGAATTTTTAAGATTTTGTGGAGGAATTTATGGTCTGTCTGGTAAATCGTTAAAAAATAGAGTACGGGATTTAGTTGAGCTTTGTGGATTGCAAAAAGAACAAAACAAACAAATCGCAGCCTTGTCAAAAGGATACAGACAGAGAGTAGGATTAGCTCAAGCTTTAGTACATGACCCTTCTGTTTTGATTCTGGATGAACCGACCACGGGCTTAGACCCGAATCAGATTATTGAAATTAGGAACTTGATATTATCAATTAGTCAAGATAAAACGGTTTTGTTGAGTACGCATATCATGCAAGAAGTGCAAGCACTTTGCAATAGAGCTATCATCATCAAAGAGGGAAAGCTGGTGGCTGATCAATTAGTGAGCGAATTAACAAATGAAAAGGAGAAGTTTACTATAAGAATTGAATTAGAAAGTAAGGCTGATTTATCTTACTGGACTACTCAAGAAGAAGTGATCATTGTAAAACTTGTAACAGAAACTGAATATTTATTGGAAACTTCCAAAGATATTAGGAAAGATATCCTCAGCTGGGCTAGTCAAAATGATGTCGATTTAGTCGGGATTTCATTAGAAAAAGGCAATATGGAAGAAGTCTTTCACAAACTCACCCAAAATAGCTGAGCGTATGTGGAGTATTTTTAGCAAAGAAATCAATAGCTTTTTAAATTCCCTCATTGCTTATCTGGTGATGAGTGTTTTTTTGGTCAGCATGGGTTTGCTGGTTTGGGTTTTCCCCGATACTGCCATCTTTGAATATGGTTATGCCGATATGGGCATCTTTTTCAATTTGGCGCCTTATGTTTTGATGTTCCTGATTCCAGCCATTACTATGAAAGCTTTGGCTGAAGAATCGAAAAGCGGGACTTTTGAATTGCTAATGACTAAACCCATCACGGAACTAAAATTGTTATTGGGTAAATTTATAGCAGGCTTAGTGCTTGTGGTGATTTCGTTGCTTCCCACTTTGGTGTATTATTTCTCTTTATCCTATTTAAGTAATCCCGTTGGAAATATCGACTCAGCGGGTATCGTGGGTGCTTATATTGGTTTATTATTTTTAGCATCAGCTTATACCGGAATTGGGATTTTTGCTTCTTCTTTATCGGAAAATCAAATCGTGGCGTTTATCATTGCCGTTTTCATTAGTTTTATTGCATTTATAGGCTTTTCATCTGTAGCGGATTTATCAGTTTTTGCTAATTCAGCTTTGCAAATTGAAAAAATAGGTATGTTGTCGCATTATGATGCATTAGGCAAAGGCGTAATTGATTTTCGTGATGTGATCTATTTTGTATCCATTACAGCATTGTTTTTAGGGGCTACTTTGTGGGTTTTAAAATTGAGAAAATGGAATTCCTAAAGCATAAATCAACAGAATATACGCTAAAATTTTTAATCATTATTACTTTGGTGATATTGGTAAACTTGGCTGTACGTCATCAGATTTTTCGTTATGATATGACGGAAGAAAAGCGTTATTCCATGAATGATGCAACGATCAGTATGTTGCAAAATTTAAAAGAGCCTGTTTATGTGGAGGTCTATTTGGCGGGTGATATCAATGCGGAATTCACACGTTTGCAAACAGCAGTAAAACAGACGTTGGAGCAATTCAAAACTTACGCTTACGGAAATTTACAGTACAGTTTCGTCAATCCTGATGAGGCCAGCACAGCCAATTCAAGAAATGAATTTTATCGCTATTTAGTGGATAAAGGGATTCAGCCTACCACAGTTTATGATAGTGAGGAAGGTAGGAAATCGCAGAAATTGATATTCCCCGGTGCAGAAATTACTTATGGTGGAAGAAGTTTACCTGTTATTCTATTGAATGGAAATAATGCATCAGGTGCTGGTCAAGCGATTACCCAATCTATAGAAAATTTAGAATTTGAGTTAGCTTCTACTATCAAAAGTCTGTCGAATTCTGAAAGAAAAAGTGTGGCATTATATCAAGGGGAGGGCTCACCTTCAATGGAGGTTTTAAATGGGTTGAACGAAGTAGTAAGTACAAAATATGATTTTATTCCAGTCGGGAATACTGCAAGATTATCAAATTTTGATGCCGTAATTTTTGTCAAACCATCAGAAGACTTTAGTAATTCAGAGTTATATGACATCGACCAATACATTATGAATGGCGGGAAAGGCTTGTTTTTTATGGATGGCTTGATGATGGATATAGATTCTATTAAGGATTATGGCGCTATGGCTCTACCCATTGAAACGGGATTGGATGATTTATTATTCAAATATGGGGTGAGAGTGAATAATGATATTTTACAGGATGTCAATAGCGGGAATTTTCCAATTGTAACAGGGAATTTAGGACAAGATCCGCAGATTCAGTTATTACCATGGCCTTATTATATCATTTTAAATAAATATGCTGAACACCCGATTGTACGCAATTTGAATGCAGTCTACGGAAAATTTGTAAGTTCAATCGATACCGTAGCTTCAACTGGCATTCAAAAAACACCCTTGCTTTTTACTTCTGATTACACGAGAAGGTTAAAAGGTCCCCTTCATATCAGTTTTGAAAATTTAAAAGAAGATATGAAACCGGAAAATTTCAATTTGAAGAATGTTCCAGTTGCTTATTTATTGGAAGGAGAATTCACTTCTGCTTATCAAAATCGGTTACCACCTGAAGGCAAAAATGAATCTGCCAGAAAAAGTATAAGTGTTGAGAATTCAATTATAGTGGCTTCTGATGGTGATTTGTTATTGAGTGAAATCAATAAACAGAACGGACAAGCCTTTCCTTTGGGGGTTGATCCTTATGCTAAACATCCATCAAATTTCGCTAATGACCAGTTAATTCTCAATATGTTAAATTATTTATTGGATGAGGATGGTTTGATTATTTCCAGAAATAAAGAATTGAAGATTAGACCTTTGGATAAGGTTAAAGTGGCTGAAGACAAAGTTTGGCTACAATTCATTAACGTGGCACTTCCAATCCTTTTGATAGTGGTGTTCGGTGTTTTAAGATATTATTGGAGGAAGAGAAAATATGCAAAGTTCAATGGCTAAGCTTCAATTAAGGAAAAATATTGTCTTATTATCTGTGTGGCTAGGCTTAGTGGTTTTGTCTGTTTTAGCCTACAGTTACAATCCCTATGAGAGAAAATCCACTTCTTTTGATAAGGATTTGTTTGCTGTTGATAATGCTAATCAATCCATTTCCAGAATAGAATTGAGTACAGTGAATTTCAAAAACACTTTGGAAAGGAATGGCAATTCATGGACAGTCAATGAAAGGTATTTATTGGATGCCTCCATGCAGCAGGTGTTTTTTAAACTGTTGGAGCAAGTCAGTGTACAAAGGCCGATTAATAGTGAGAACTCAGGCAAAATCAAGCAAAATGTTTTGGATTCAGGGGTTCAGGTTAATATCTATGGAAATGAAGGGATTCTGAAATCTTATACTGTAGGTGGAGATTTCACAGCCATGCAAAGCTATTTTGTAAAAGGGGAGGAAGTTTATCTCATGCAATTGCCGGGATACCAAAGCTATGTAGCTGGAATTTATGAAGTGCCAGAAAATGACTGGCGCGATCGTGTGATTTTTGACGGTATTTGGCAGGATATGGTCAGTTTGAAAATTAACAGACCGAAAAAAGAAGCAATAGAATTCAAATATCAAGATAGATTATTACGCATACAAAATCAACAAGCCGATACTGCTGAAGTGATGAATTTCGTAGAGCGATTTAATTACTTTTTTGTGGATCAATTCCTACCCAAAGACCACATCGCTTTAGAACGAAAAGAAAGTTTCGATAATGCCGGTACTATAGAAATTGAAGGCTTGGATAAAGACAAAAGTTTGAAACTTGAACTTTTTAAAAATCCTGAATTCAATGCCTATTTGGTTCGTATCAATGGTAAAGAATGGGCGGCAATTCGAAATGAGCGAATGGAGAAGATTTGGATAGAGTTGGAGAAGTTGTTGTGAATTAGGAAAAACTGACAAAAGACAATATGCAGTTGACAAACTGCTAACTTCAAACTTCCCGCTACCGACTTTTCCCTACCATTTAAGAATTTTTTATTGCTTAATGCACTATAAAGTATAGATTTGCAAATTAATTTTTAACTTTGTTGGTAATACAAAATCAAGAAGTTTATAGCTAAGCTTTTGGAAGATTTTAAAAGCGAGCCCTAAATAAAAAACTATGAAATTTTTAGTATCCTCATCTGCATTATTAAAGCAAATTTCATCCATCAATGGGGTGATTTCAACCAACCCGATGGTCCCAATATTAGAGAATTTCTTATTCGAAATTCAAGATGGTCTATTGACTATCACAGCTTCGGATTTGCAGACTTCCATGATTACTGAGATTGATGTGGAATCATCTGAAAACGGTAGCATAGCAGTTCCGGCTCGAATTTTAATGGATACTTTGAAAAACCTTCCAGAGCAGCCCGTGACTTTCTCTATTGATGAGGAAACTTACAGCATTGAAATTAGCTCTGATAATGGTCGGTATAAATTAGCAGGTGAAAATGCTACGGATTTCCCTAAAGTGCAGGAAGTTGAAAACCCTGATACAGTAGATATTTCAGCAGATGTTTTAGCTACGGCTATTAACCATACTATTTACGCCACAAGCAATGACGAATTACGTCCGGCTATGGGTGGCGTTTATGTTAAATTTGATGAAACGAATACCACTTTCGTTGCCACAGATGGTAATCGATTAATTCGTTATAGAAGGGTTGATGTAGCTTCTGATTCAGGGACAGGCATCATTATCCCTAGAAAAGCTTTGTCTTTATTGAAGAACAGCTTGCCAGCTGAGAATGTGAACGTAGCAGTGGAATTTAATATGTCCAATGCTTATTTCAAATTCAATAATATCAAATTGATTTGTCGATTGGTAGATGAGCGTTTCCCTGATTATGAAAATGTAATTCCTGCTGAAAACAATATCAAATTGACCATCAACCGTCAAGAGTTTATGTCCTCTTTGAGAAGGATCAGCATCTATGCTAATAAAACGACTCACCAAGTACGTTTGAAAATTAACGGAAGCGAATTGCAAATCTTTGCTGAAGATTTAGACTTCTCTAATGAAGCAAGCGAAATTATGGCATGTGACCATCAAGGTGATGATATTGAAATTGGCTTTAACGCTAAGTTTTTAATTGAAATGCTAAATAACTTAGACAGTAAGGAAGTAAGCATTGATATGTCAGCACCAAACAAAGCAGGTTTATTATTTCCTTCTGATATGGACGAGAATGAAGATATTTTATTATTGGTAATGCCAGTGATGTTGAATAATTACGTTTAAAATTAAAAAAAAGACTTAAAAATATTTGAACCTCTGGGAGTTAATCTCAGAGGTTTTTTGTCTCAAATAATTGGTCTTTTGTTTTTAGTTTCAAATAAGTAACAAAATCTCATAAAATAGGATGTAATTTTCAGTAAGATATTCAATCTATTAAAAATATAATTATTTGAATCAATATTCTTCTTAATTCCTTTAAAGCTTTTTTTGGTATTAGTATCTTAATTTTTAATGTCGTAACATCAAACTAAATACTAAATATTTTATGTAATTTATTTTGCTTTTACATTTTTTTTTTTTTTGATTTATAACATCAATTCAAAAATACTATTGAAAAATGGTATGGCTGGAAAGTTGTTAGTGCTAGCGAAAGCAGCCTTTTGACCAAACCTACAAAGTGGAAAATATTGACTTGGACTCACCTAAGTGTTTTCATTTCAGATAGATTTTCGTTTCAAGTTTTTAGTAGTGGTGGAGGATTGTCTTAAATAAATTTTAACAATTAATAATATTTATTATGCAAAAGAAAAGAATGAGATTATTTGCAATTTCAAGCATGGCTGTTTTTTTATTTGGAATATTCTTAACATTAAAACCGCATGACAGTCAGGCTTGGGCGAGAGGAAAATGGATGAATGTTTATGGTGGAAATTCCACTCCTTCATATCAAGAATGTGCAAGTGCATTAGCTAACAGATGTATAACAGGCGATATAAGATCATTGCCAGAAAAACAGCTTGCACCGTAATGATGAATAAGTTATATACTTTAATTATAAAAGCTACATATTTTTATGTAGCTTTTATTAATATTGGTTGTACTTCAAATAGCCTAGATAGTGAATTTTTAGTTTCCAAGAGGATAAATTATTCTGATTCATTATATATTTCTTTAAAAGATAGTGTAACTTTTTCAATTCCAAATAATATTCCTTCAGAGCTGTTTTTTTTTACTTTACAAGGTAGCCAGTTATATGGGCTGTCTTTTATAAATCCATATTCAATTTATACATTGGATTTAAATGATGGTGAAGTAGATGAATTTTTTAAACTAGAACCAGAACATCAACATTTTAAGATAAAGCAATATTTCATAAATGATACAATTGTGGCAGTAATTTCTGAATTTGGTGAAATAATGGAGTTTAATTTACAAACTGACTCATATGAATATTTTAGGGTTAAAGATGAAACTGGATATCCCTCTACACATGGCTTTGTTACCCCCTTTTTAAGAGTTCCTCCCAATTTGTACTTAATTGAGAATAGCTATTATTTTAATGTTTATCCTTTAGGATACTTTGATAATTATAGTGAGTCAGAAAAATTAGAAAGTCCTTTGTTAGCAAGTATTAATAGGGAAAGTCAAAATTTGTCTTTTAAGTTAGTTCCAACAGGTATTATGGATAAAATTCAAAGCACGTACTATCCATACGATTTAAGTTTCCCGTATTTAACATACTTAAAAAATTCTTTTTTTATTTCTTATCCTATGAGTCATCAAATTTTTAAATATGACACGTCTTTTCAAATTCTTGATCAGTTTCAAATTTCTCCGTCAAGGAGAGTAAAACTACCAAAACCTATGGAGTTTAAAAAAATATTAGATGAAAGGTATTTACAAGAATATAGAATGAAAACTCCATATTACTCTAAAATAAATTATCATTCTGATATTAATGTTATGAGTAGAGTTTTTTACAGTCAAAATAGCATTAATACAGTCAATGGGAAATATGAAATAAAATATGGCGATATAAATATTATTTTCTTTAATGATAAGGGAATAATTTTAAAAGAATTTAAGTTGGATAGAAATAAGGATTTATTAGCAGTGGAAAGTAATTCGAATGAGTTAATAATTTTAAAACGAAAGAAAGAAAATGAATTACAAGCGATTAAATATAATATTGAGTTTATTAACAATTAGTCTGTTTTTTACCTGTTGTGACAATAAGGATGTAAAATTTGAAACAAATTTATCTTATTATTTGGAACAAGTTTATAATATTCCATTATCAGATTTAGAAAATAAAAAATGTTTGTTTTATAACGTATTTTCATGTAGTTCATGTTTTGAAATTAATCCAGAATTAGCAAGTGAATTGGAAGTTGATTTTTTATTTGTAGTTGGCGAGAAATCTAATATTCATTTAGAGCATATCTCATTGGTGAAAAGTAATGCCAAATTATTTTTTGATGAAAAAAAGGAGGTTTTTAATTATGATTTAATAATTCCAAAGCCACTTTATTTTACATTTCAAGATAGTCAAATTAAATATGTTTTTTTAGAGGATAAAGTTTATGAAAAGAATATTCTTAATTTATAGTTATGTGTCAATATCTTTGATAATGGTGCACAGTTCTGTTTTTAGTCAGGAGATTGAAAATATGGAGGAATTATATTTTGCACATGATTTTTATAATGTAAAAAAAATATATTTTCTGAATAATGAACTTTCATTAGGTCTTCAGTTTAAAGAAGGGGGGTACGATATTTTAATACTAAATAAAGAAAACATTAATCAAAAGAATTTTAAAATATCAGACTTATTTGATAATGGATTTAATCAAGGGCGAATAAGGTTATATGATGTATGGCAAAATAATGATAGTTCTTTTGTTTTATCTACAGCTATGGGTGATTTTGAATTGAACTCAAGCGATATTTCTATTATTAATAGGGATTTTCAAGATTTGAAATATTTAAATACTACTAGTGTTAACGCTTATAAAACTCCTTTTCTTACTGTAGGCTATGATTTGATTCAAAGTAGAGCAATAAAAAAGAAGTATGGATTGCCGCAATTCACATTGGTAACTAAAGAATCTGATAAAATAATTTTTGATAAACCTGAAAGAGTATTTGAAACTATCGATACTTATTTTGACTTAAAGGATTGGAATATTTTTTATGATAGAGATCGGCTTTTCACTCCATTTATTGATGTGGTAAGTGATAAAGAGTTGTTAATTAACTATCCGAAGTTTAGAAAGGCTACATATTATCATTATGAAAGGGGGAGTATTGATTTTTATTTTGATATAGATGATCTTAATAATAGAATAGAAAGCTTTTATTTATTTTATGATTCAAGAGCAAAATATTTCTTAGCAAGCGTAAAAATAGATGATATCTATAAACTTTTTATCTATAATAATGAGGAGAATGATTTTGTTTATTGGGATGAAATGACCCATCAACCATTAGGTATTAACTCTATCGGAGTTTATTATCAAATTAAAGTTCCCAAATCTAATAAAACTAATCATTATATTAAGAGGTTTGAGAAACTTAATTCATATAAAATCCTATTGGATGAGATATATATATCACCCGATAATTAAATTTTAATTTGTGAATTTACAAACTAGGTAAGATCTTTCAAAGAGGACTAATTTTTCAGGATTACCTGATTGAATTGAAGGCATATACTTATTTTAATGTAAGTTTTTTGCTATTTTGATTTTATTTTTAGTGAAAATATAATTTTACATTTTTCTTATTGTAAGTGAAGATTAATAAATTTATTTATTATGAGCGTTTCTATTTTTTTTACATCCTTAGAGCGCAAAAGCTCAGAAGTTTTTTTTCCTATCATCGGGATTTTATGCACGGGCATAGGTTCTAGAAATTGAATTTCAGTGCCGGGTAGGATTTGCCGGGTATTATTGGGTTTTGCTTCTCCCGTAGCCACTTTCGATACCATTTTATTCTGTGAAAGCCCCATGCTGATGGGCAATCCGCTTTCATTAATGATTTTCTTCCGCAACTCTTTTACCCATTCAGAGCATCCAAAATACCTGTCCATTCCGCTTACGTCCAGATAGAACTTATCTACAGAAGCCTTTTCGAAAAGAGGGGATTCACTCTTAATAATTTCAGTGACTAACTTAGAGTAGTAGCTATAATTATTCATATCTCCCGAAATCACATTGGCTTCAGGGCAAAGCGATAAAGCCGATTTCATGGGCATGGCAGAATGCACGCCATGTGTGCGGTTCTCGTAACTGCAGGCCGCTACCACGACTCTGTGTCCACCTCCCACAATAACAGGCTTACCATTCAGACTTGAATCTAAAAGGCGTTCAACAGACACAAAGAAAGTGTCCATATCTAAATGAATGATGGATCTGATGGTATTTTCTCGCATAAAACTAAAATATTTAGCCTTTATTTGGCTTTTATTTTTTAAAATACTAAATTTAGCAACACAATTACTAAAATATATAGTAAAAAAGTTGAATAAGCTCTTTTTGTATGATAAATGTTTAGCAAATGGATGTAAAAATTAAGTTGTCGAGTAAGCGCTTAAACTCAGGACGGTGTCAGGTCCATTTTCAGGTAAAGGCTAGAGCCGGTAATAGTAGTTGGTATGGCTATACTTTGGCCGAACCAAATGATACGGTAAGCGAAGTAGTAAGCAGAATAAGGAATCGTTTCAGTGGAGCAGAAGATAAGATTTCTTTACATCAAAAGGTCTTGTATCATATGAATGAGCAGAATAGGGTCAGGGATGACTTGATGATTTTTAGAGCTCCAACCCCCTAAATCCCCCTAAATCCCCCAAAAGCCCCCTAACCTCCAATGCGGGAATTGGGTAGAAGAAGAATGGAAGAGTTCTGTGCAGTTGATTAGGTTTGTACCGAAAGTCAGTCCGAAAACAGCTAAGAAAAAGATAAAAGTGAAAAGACGATGTGTTAATTTTGAAATAATATATAAATAAGTAGAAATTGAGTATTGAATCTTGTTATTTTACTTTCCTAGATACTTGATACTTTCTTCTTGATAATAAAAAAATGAGCTTGGTTAATAATAATATTAAATATCTCCGAAAGGAGAAGGGCTGGACACAGCAGGACTTGGCTGATGAACTGGGAGTGAAGCGTCCGCAGATTGGTTCCTACGAAGAGGGCAGGGCAGACCCTAGAATTCAGACCTTATTAAAATTATCTGAACTTTTTAATGTAAGTGTGGATGATTTACTGGGGAAAGACTTGTCCAGTCCGATGGTGGTCACTAAGAAACCAACCAAAGTGTTGGCTATTACGGTGGACAGTCAAGAACGTGAAAATATTGAATTGGTGCCCCAGAAGGCTTCTGCTGGATATACCAATGGCTATGCGGATCCGGAATATTTGCAAGAACTTCCTCGCTTCCAATTGCCAAATTTACCTCGCAACAGCTCCTACAGAGCTTTTGAAATCAGTGGCGATTCCATGCTCCCTTTAGAGCCGGGTACTATAATCATAGGCGAATATGTAGAGGGATCGGAGTCAATTCGAAATGGCAAAACCTATGTTATCGTAAGTGAGCAAGAAGGAGTGGTTTATAAAAGAGTCTTTAATTATGCCGATGAAAAGGGTGTGCTGTTTATGGTTTCTGATAATACGGTCTATTCTCCTTACGAAATTCCAGTAGATAGTGTAATGGAAATTTGGGAGGCTAAAGCATTTATTAGCACTCAGTTTCCTGATGTGAAAAATGGTGATAAGCCTCCGATGAGCTTGAGGGAGTTAACTGATATCGTCTTGGAAATTAAAGAGGAAGTTACGAAGTTGAAAAAATGAAAGCACGAGCTGGAGAGCTCGTACTAGCTATTTGAGGGCAACAGATGTACTGGAAAATTGATGGAGACACCTTCTTCGTACGTATTATTCCAAATTCGGGCTGAATCACATTTTCTCAACACTTCATTAATCTAAAATTAAGCTTTCAAAGCCGCTACCCCAGGTAATTCCTTGCCTTCCATATATTCAAGTAAAGCGCCACCACCAGTTGATACGTAACTGACTTTATCGCCATAGCCTAAGCTATTAACTGCAGCGGCAGAATCTCCTCCGCCAATTAGTGAGAATGCCCCGTTTTCGGTAGCTTTTACTACAGATTCAGCTATCGATTTCGTTCCTTTTGCAAAATTCTCCATTTCGAAAACGCCCATAGGGCCGTTCCAAAGGATAGTTTTTGATTCTTCTACTGTTTTTTGGAATATAGCGGTTGCTTCAGGTCCAATATCCAAGCCCATCCATCCATCTTCTATGGCGTGGTTCTGAGCTACTTTAGTATTGGCATCATTAGCGAAATTGTCTGCTACTATGGAATCAATTGGCAGTTTTAATTCTACTCCTTGTTCCTTAGCTTTTTGTATGAGTTCTTTTGCCAGATCTAATTTATCTTCTTCAACTAGGGAATTACCGATTTTACCTCCCATCGCTTTAAAGAATGTATAAGACATGCCACCACCAATAATCAGGTTGTCAACTTTGCTTAACAATTTTTCAATGATGAGGATTTTATCGGAAATTTTAGCTCCTCCCATGATAGCGGTATAAGGCTTGTCTGCTTTTTCTAAAACCTTATCAGCATTTTCGATTTCAGCTGCCATAACAAAACCTGCCATTTTATCTTCAAAGAACTTTGCTACCACAGTAGTGGATGCATGTGCACGGTGTGCAGTGCCAAATGCATCGTTCACGTATACATCACCTAGCTTTGAAAGTGATTTTGCAAAAGCTTCATCGCCTTTTGTCTCACCCTCATGAAAACGAACATTTTCCAAAAGTAAAACCTCTCCGTTTTGCAAACTATCGACAGCTGACTCGGCCTTATCACCAATTGTCTCCTCGCTAAAGTGAACTGTGGCACCATAAGCTTTTTCCAAGTCGCTAACAATATGTTGTAAAGAGAATTTGTTTTCGGGACCATTTTTTGGCCTGCCTAAATGAGACATTAGAACAGCCTTCCCTCCATCTCCTAATACTTTTTTGATGGTTGGGATAGTAGCTTTTATTCTTGTGTCATCAGTTACCTGAAAATCTTTATTTAATGGGACATTTAAATCGACTCTTATTAGTGCGGTTTTGTTTTCGAACGAAAAATCATTTACGGTTTTCATTGACTTATAATTATGGTTACAAATTTATATTTTTACAGCTGCTCTTTGCAGTCTATCATTTATGGCTTTTCCAAGGCCAGTCTGGGGTACTTTTTCAGTAATTATCAAATCTACATTACTCTCATCTAATTTACGAAGATGGGAAAATAAGTTTTTAGCGGCTTCATGCATGTTGCCAGTGGCTGATAACGATAATGACATATCAACTCCTTCATAAAAATTGCTAAATGAGAGAGTTCCGATTCTCAGTTTAGAATACTTTTTAATTAATGATTTGATGTCACCCAGAATAATATCCTTTCTTGGTGCGTAATGGCTTTTAAGCATGCCGGGTGCATCTGGTTTGGAACTTGAATGTGGAAGTATTGTTACCTCACCAACGACCTTTTTAATTTCGTCCACTTCCAAACCACCCAATCGATAAATAATTGTTTTTCCTTTTTCAAACCCCACGATTGTTGATTCTATTCCTACTTCACTGAGTTCGCCTTCTAAGATATAGGGTATTTTATCCCCGAGTTGTTTTTGTACATGCTCTGATGTAGTTGGACTTATGTAGCCAAAAGGATTGGCACTAGGAGCTGCTAAAGGGTAGTCCAATAATTTAAGAAGATTTAACGTTTTGGGATGATTAGGAATTCTAAATGCTACTCTATCTAAACCAGAACATGTTAAATCTGGAATCAGATGGTTTCTTTCCAGCAATATTGTTAATGGTCCAGGCCAAAATGCATTCATCAATTTATAGGCATTGTCAGGAACGCCTTTAACATATTTTTTTACGGTTTCAATGCTGTCGGTATGAAGAATAAGCGGATCAAAATGCGGGCGGTTCTTAACCTCGAAAATTTGGCTAACGACTTCTGCCTTCAAACCATTGCCTGCCAAACCGTATACCGTTTCAGTAGGTAAGCCAATGAGCTTATTGGCATCGAGAAAGACTTTTGCCCTGATAATATCGCTATTGATTTCTGCCATAATTCCAGATGCGAATTTAAGTTAATTTTTTATTCATACCACGGATTTGTAAATTGAGAATGATATATTTATAATTGAAAGCACCAAAACAAAATCTAATGAGCAGAAAATCAAGAAATTTAATTAAGCTAGTGGCAATAATTATTGTCCTTGTGTTGGTATTTATGGAATTAGATATCATAGCTATTCCAGCATTAAACCCTTATCAATTTTGGCTTAGTATTGTAGCTTTTGGTATGGTTCTTATAAGTTCAAGATAAGTAAAAGTAAAACAGAGGAGGATAAAAAACTTGCTCCTCTGTTTGTTTATTTTCTATTCATCACAAAATTTTTCAATTGCTTCTGCTGCGTCTTGAAAGCCTCTGTTTTTTGCTTTTATTAGGTCTTCACAACCTTCTTCTTTTCGATCGGTATTAATCTTTATGAAACCACTCCAGTAGTAGTTTTCACCATTGTTAGGTGCTATTTTAATACTCAAATTCAAAAGACTATCAGCCTTATTAAAGGAACCAAATTGTAATAGAGTTTTTGCGCTATTAAGGTATGGTATATGATTATTTGGAGAAAGCTTTATAGCAAATCTATAATCTTCCAAAGCAGCATCATATTGTTTTAGTTCAAATAGTGCAGTAGCTCTATTTATGTATAGATCAGCATTATTGGCACGTAAACTGATAGCTTTGTTGTAATCTAATAAGGCATTTTCGTAATTTTTACTTTCTAAATGCACATTTCCCCTGTTATAATACGGCTTATAATTCAAAGAATCAATTTCTAAAGATCGTGAAAAATCTTCTATCGCCTTTGAATAATCTAATAATTGTAAGTGTGCAACGCCTCTAATATTATAGGCTTCGGCATTATCATTATTTTTAGAAATGACTCTGTTTAAGTAGCTAATTGCTTCTTTGTAGTTTTCGGATTGCATATTTTTTCTGCTTTCCGCAATTAGTTCTTCTTCTGATGGACTACATGAGAATAGAATTATTGAAGTAATTATCAGTACGATGGTGTTAAATTTGAACATGTGTCTATACAATTAATGTTGTAAAATATAAAAAACCTTACATGAATGACTTAAATGGTGTTTGTGCTATTTAGGTTTAAAAAAAGCGTTTTACATTTGTATTAAGCTTTACGATTCATTTATTCAAATGGGCGTAATTTTAAGGTTGATAGTTTACCCCGGTTTGGTTCACCGGGGTTTTTTTATGACCTATTAATTCTTTCCACATTGTCGAATTCCATTATAAAATCATTACCAAATGCCTGAGCTGGAGTCAAATAGCCTTTTAGTTTGGTGTTCTCTAATTTTAATGCAGAAGCTAACGCTGTTTTGGCTGTTAAAAAATAAGCCTCTGGAGTAATTAATTCTGCTGAAAAGCTACTTCCGTCTTTATCTGCTACTGTTCCATAAATATAGGTTTTTCCTTTTTCTAATTCTTCCTTGTTAGGTCCTGAAACTGAATTTTCAATTTTTCTTCGAACAATCTTTTGTATCCAAGTAATACCTAAAAGAAACTTTAAGGTTTTAAACTTTCTGATTTTACTAATTATTTTAGGACTTGCCCCACTAAAGACTTTAATAGTTGGGATTTCAGTCTGATGATAACTAGTCATGAGGTCACCCCAAGGGATAGTCATGCAAGTTTGATATCTGTGTGAGAATTTAAATTCTTTAACTTCATAGGCAAGAGGGACGTTTTTTATTAAGCCGTTCTCGCGAATGAAGCCCCCTTTAGATACGTTCTTTGCCATTGTGACAGCAGTTCCTCTTGACATTCCTGTTTTTGAACCCACAAATGCCAGTTCAAGCGAGCTAGCTGTGGGCATCTTTTCTTTAAGATAGCCGGCCAAACAGTCGGTTGGGACTACATCAAATCCTACTCCTGGAATAAGCGTAATGCCAGCTTGTTCTGCCTCCTTATGATACTTCATGATATCTTCGAAAACCCAAATTTCCCCAGTAATATCAAGGTAGTTTGTTTTGGATTTTAGACAAGCTTCAACCATTGGTATTGCAGTTTCAGAAAAAGGGCCTGCACAATGAATCACTGTATGGAATTCTTTTAGCAATTCTTCTAGCTTGCTTTTATCATTTAATTCGCAAATATGATAAGGCAATCCAGTATCCAGTGAAAGTGTTTCAATCGCTTTTTTATTTCTTCCAGCCAACTCAACATAAACCCCAGCATTTTTAGCTTCCTGGGTAATTAATTTCCCTGTATATCCGTTGGCACCATAAATTAGTATCTTATAATTCATTTAATAGAGTTCTAGTTTTGTTGACCATCCTTATAATTGATGGTTCATTCGTTAAATCTTTAACTTTACCTATTTCAATCCATTGAAAGCTGTTACTTTCAGAATTTATTTTAGTTTTTTCTTCATGGTTGCAAAAATAGGCAAATCTAACATCATAGTGGTAATGTTGTGGAACTCCTTTAAATTCTGGAATTTCATGTATATCGATATCGAAAATGCCGTGCTTTGCTAAGGCAAGATTCTTTAAACCAGTTTCTTCAAATGCCTCCTTTCTCGATACTTGCTCCAAATCGATTTCACCGTCTGCATGACCTCCTGGTTGGAGCCATTTGTTTAGTTTCTTATGGTGAAGTAAAAGTATGTTACGTGATATGGAATCAATTATCCAAGCGGATGCTGTGAAATGGGCCTGAATGTTTTGTCGGGTAAATGCGACTTCTTTTTTAGATTCAAAAAGCTGTAGCATTTTATATTTGTAATCTCTTTCCTCTTCTGTATTTGGATTGTATTGTTTTAATATCTGCATCAATAATAGATCTTGCATAAAAAAAGCCATCTTTAAAGACGGCTTTTATATAAGGAAATAGATTTATGCTATTGTAGTTCCAAGCTCAAGGTAATATTTGTTTCATCATCACCTGCTTTTGGATAAGGTGCTGAATAACTTACTGTTAAATTGCCATTTTCTTTATTAATGCTTGCAATATTGAAGTCACCACCAGGACTTAAAGTAACTACATCAAGGTTTTCATTTAAGCTGAAACTGCCGCTGGCACCTAAATCCTCATTATGATTTAAGTTAGCATCAGTAAAAGCTTGCAAACCAGAAACAGAATAAGTTTTGTTGCTACCATCAAAATTGATTGAAACGCCAGTAAGCGCATTATCCAATACATTAGCCCCTGTGATGTTCCAAGTTCCACTTAATTCTTCAAGTCTTTTTTCTTCTGCACTTGGCTCGTCATCTTTTTTACAAGAACTAAAAAGGACAACAAAAGATAGTAATAGTAAGCTTAAAAGTTTAATATTCCGTTTCATAATTAGTTAATTAATAATTTATATTCTAATGTTTAAAAGTCTGAATTATTGTTTATAATCCAATAAAAAATTTTTCTTTTTTTATTTTAATCTCCATTATTTGCTCTCAATATTAAGAATTTTATTCGTAAAAACATCATATTCTTTAGGGTCATTCGATGCAATTAGTGTAATTCTTCCCTTCCGAGTTCTGTCCAATAGATCCTTGTACCATTCGATTCCGTTTTCGTCTAAGTGTGAAGTAGGTTCATCCAAAAGGAGTAATTTTGCCTCAAACCCACAACATAATATTAATTTCACTCGCTGTTGCATACCAGATGAAAATTCTGCAATCGCTTTATTTGTGCTTTTGTGTAGGTTTGCTGCCCTAATTTCACGCTCTAAATTAAAGTCTTTTCGAAGTTTTTTGAATTTAGAGTGAAAATCTAAATGTTCTTTCAAGCTGAATTCCTCGATCAGGTTCAGATAGGGTGCAGCGATTCCAAGTAATTCATGTGTTTTCTCTTTCTCCACAAGAGTATCTTTGTCAATATATTTGACCTTTCCTTTACTTGGAGCTAAAGTACCTGCAATGATTTTTAATAAAGTGGACTTTCCACTTCCATTATGACCTGTTATTGCATATACATTATTAGAATCAAATTCATAATTAATGTTTTCGAACAATCTATTTTTAGGATACTTTTTGGAGAGCCCTTCAAGAATTAATTGCATAAAACAAGTAATTAATTTCCGTATCCCTTCATGATGCCTCTTTCCGATTTCCGTACAAAGGCAGTGATATTATCTCGTTCTTCACTGCTTCTGATTAAAGTTTCAATATTTTCAAGTGCCTCTGCATTATTTTTTCCACTCAAATAAAGGCTTCTATAAATCTCCTGTATATCATTTATTCTGTCATTGCTAAACCCCCTTCTTCGCAGACCCACGGAATTTATCCCGCAATAAGTAAGCGGCTCGCGTGCAGCTTTCACATAAGGTGGAACATCTTTTCTGACCAAGGATCCTCCCGATATCATTACATGACTCCCTATTTTTACGAATTGGTGAATTGCTGTAGCACCCCCAATAATGGCCCAGTCCTCTATTGATACATGTCCTCCTACTTGAACAGAATTTACAAGAATACAATTATCACCGATGATGCAGTCGTGCGCGATATGGACATATGCCATTATCAACGATTTAGATCCTATTTTAGTGACTTTTCGATCATTGGTTCCACGACTGATATTAACATATTCTCTAATCACCGTTTCGTCACCAATCTCTGTTGTGGTAACTTCACCCGTGAACTTTAAATCCTGGGGGACGGCTGAAATAGTGGCACCTGAATATATTTTACACTTTTTCCCTATCCTCGCTCCAGAATTAATTGTTACATTAGGTCCTATCCAAGTACCGTCTCCAATTTCTACGTCCTTATCTATAAAAGTAAAAGGCTCAATAACAACATCTTTCCCAATTTTAGCTTCAGGATGAATATAATTTAATGATTTATCCATGTATTTTTATTTTAAGCAACTATGCTTTTGATAACCTTTCGAGGTCTTTATTCTTCTTCTTTTTTAACAATCCGAGCGGTAAGTGTAGCTTCACTTACAATGCTATTACCTACATACGCATATCCTTGCATTTTGGCTATACCTCTCTTGATAGGAGCTAAAAGTTCACATTTAAGGATAATTGTATCACCTGGTCTAACCATTTTCCTAAATCGACAGTTGTCTATTCCAAGGAAATAGGTCCAATATTCTGACGGTTCATCAACAGAACTTAAAACTAAAATTCCTCCAGTTTGTGCCATTGCTTCAATTTGCAAAACACCAGGCATCACCGGATTTCCAGGAAAATGTCCTTGAAAGAAATTCTCGTTAATAGTTATATTCTTTAATCCAATAACTGTTTTGTGGTCTTGATGTATGATTTTATCAACTAATTGGAAGGGGTATCGATGTCGTAACATGGACGAAATCCCTTCTATGTCCATTACAGGTTCAGCATTGGGATCGTATTTTGGTGCCGATTTTTCTGCTTTTTTGATGTATTTTTTAATCTTTTGTGCAAAAGCGACATTCGTGGAATGTCCGGGCCTTGCAGCTAAGATTTGACCTTTGATCGGTCTGCCCACTAGCGCTAAATCGCCTACCACATCTAGTAATTTATGCCGAGCAGGTTCATTTTTAAATCTCAACTCAATATTATCTAAAATCCCTTCTTCTTTAACCTCAATATTGGGTTTATTAAAGATCTCAGCTAATTCTTTTAGTTCATCATCAGAAACCAATTTGTCTACTACTACAATAGCATTATTTAAATCCCCTCCTTTAATTAGATTGTTATTGTACAGCTGTTGTAGTTCATGTAAGAATACAAAAGTCCTGCAGGTGGATATCTCTTTCTTAAAATCGGCTATATTGTTTAATGAGGCATGTTGACTACCCAAAACTTTTGAGTTGTAGTCAATCATTACCGTTACCCTGTAGTCATCCACAGGTAATAACGCCATTTCTACATTTTTTTCTTCATCAGTAAGAAAAAGACCTTCAGGTACCTCAAAGAAATTCCTTAGCGCATTTTGTTCTTCTAATCCCACTGATTCCAATGCTTCATAAAACAATTTTGCACTGCCATCCATTATAGGAGTTTCAGGACCGTCAACTTCTATTAAGACATTATCAATTTGTAATCCTACTAGAGCAGATAGGACATGTTCAACAGTTGATACTTTTGCTTCTCCCTTTGCAATTGTAGTTCCTCTGGAGGTATCTACTACTAAGTCTGCATCAGCTTCAATAACAGGTTTTTCAGGTAAATCAATTCTTTGAAATCTAATTCCCGAATCAATTTCAGCTGGTTTGAAAGTTAAGGTAACCTTATGACCAGTATGAAGACCCACACCAGATACGCTTACCGCTTTTTTAATTGTATGCTGTTTATTATACATTTAGCTCTTTTTTTCAGTCGGCAAATTTAAAACTATTTTTTCCAATTGCTGAACTTGTAGGTGTAATTCCGGTAATCTTTTAAATAAGGTTGCTGCTTTTAAATATTGCTTGTGTTCAAAACCAACAGTTCCTGAGATTACGGTGTTTGACTGTCTTACTGATTTTGACACGCCTGATTTTGCACTTATTGTGGTGTAATCGGCTACATCTATATGACCCACAATCCCAACTTGACCAGCTAGAACGCAGTTTTTACCAATTTTTGTTGATCCCGAGATACCCGCTTGGGAGGCAATTACCGTATTCTCTCCTATTTCAACATTATGAGCTATTTGAACAAGATTATCAATTTTCGCCCCTTTTCTGATAATGGTAGACCCTAAAGTAGCGCAATCAATGGTGGTGTTGGCTCCTATGCTCACATTGTCTTCCAAAACGACATTACCAAGTTGAGGGATCGTTTTGTATGTTCCGTCTTCTTGAGGCGCAAAACCAAAGCCGTCACTCCCTATAACTGAACCCGCTTGAATATTACAATTACTACCAATTTTAGAATCAGGATAAATTTTTACCCCTTGGAAAATCACTGTGTTATCACCAATCACAACATTGTCACCGATATGAGCCTGAGGATAAATTTTTACATTTTTCCCAATTTTAACATTGTGTCCTATATAAGAAAAGGCACCTCTGTAATGGCCTTCCCCAACAACACTATTTTCCCCCATAAAAGAAGGTTCTTCTACACCTGATTTTGCATAAGTCATTATTTTGTTATACTCTTCCAAAAGTTGGGTAAAGGCCGAATATGGGTCATCCACTCTTATTAAGGCTGGCTTGATAGTTTTTTTCGGATTGAATTTGTTTTTAACAATAATAGCAGCTGCATCAGATTCATAGATATAATTCTCATATTTATCATTAGATAAAAAGCTGATTGTTTTTGCCTTGCCTTCTTCTATTTTACCCAAATTATCCACCATTCTCTCACCATCTCCCTCTACTTTTCCTCCAATAATTTGAGCTATTTGATTTACGCTAAATTCCATATTATATAATTATGGTTGTAATAATTTACAAAGATACGTTTTTAGGCAGGCATAGGTAATATTTTTTAACTATTTTACTCATAGCTTTGATATTCGGTAGATCAGCAGCTTGGGCAATATCCATCAATTGTCCCCTCTTATTTATGATTTTAATACTTTTTCCACCTAATATATATGCAGAATTTGTTACCTCTCCATGGGAAATAAAGTAAGCAGCTTCTCGGTTCAGTAGCTTGTATTCTTGTGTGATTTTTCCTTTTAAAATATTTATGTCTGCTTTTTTTAGTGGATCATTTCCTAATTTTATTTTAAATAGATCTCTTTGTAAAATACGTTTACTCAAGCTGCTTAATACTTTATCCGTATTATTTTCCCAAATTTTGATTGCATGCCAGATGTCAGAATCATCAAGTTTAGAAAATTGATGCACAATTTCAGGGTTATCTTGGAATTCCTCAAGTGAGAAGTCATTTTCTAAAAAATACTTTAAAGCGGGAGAAATTTGGTCTAAACTATGTACTTCTTTTGCTCTGCTAATTAAATGAACAAGCATTCGTTCTGCGCTTAAAGCGGTTTTGTGAAGGTAGACTTGCCAATACATCAATCTTCTGGCATTCAAAAAATTCTCAATACTATAAATTGCTTTTTCTTCTACCACTATTTCGTCTTCAATGACATTTAGATGACTGATGATTCTATCTACGCTAATATTACCTTCAGAAACGCCCGTATAAAACGAATCTCGGTTGAGATAATCCAAGCGGTCAACATCCAACTGACTAGAGATTAACTGATGAAAGAATTTCCTTTTATATGTATTCTTAAACATGGCTACTGCAGTATCCAATCGTCCTTCAAATTCTTGATTGAGCATTTTCATAAATTGCAGCGAAATATTCTCATGAGTAATTCCTTTTATGAGGCTATATTCCAGAGCATGTGAAAAAGGGCCATGTCCTATGTCGTGCAGTAAAATGGCAATTTGTGCAGATTCATATTCCACATCATTTATCGCCACTTCTTTTTCCTTTAAATGGTCCAAAGCTAAGCCCATCAAATGGGTGGCGCCCAATGCGTGGTGAAAACGGGTATGCGTTGCTCCAGGATAAACAAGCTCACTCAAACCCAATTGTCGAATTCTGCGTAGACGTTGAAAATACGAATGATTGAAAATACTGAAAAGTAATTCACTTTTTATTGTAATGAATCCATAAATCGGATCGTTTACCTTTTTTAACTTCTTCAAATCAAATAATTTTAAAGCTCAAATATACACTATGCAAAATTACCAAATCTTGTGGGCAGATGACGAAATTGATCTGCTAAAACCACATATTATATTTTTAGAAAACAAAGGTTATCAAATTACTCCGGTAAATAATGGTTCGGAGGCAGTAGATTTATGTAAAGAACAAAAATTTGATATTGTTTTTCTTGATGAAAATATGCCTGGCATGACGGGTTTGGAGACTCTTAGTATAATAAAAGGCTTTAAACCCAACTTACCGGTAGTTATGATTACCAAAAGTGAGGAAGAATATATAATGGAAGAAGCAATCGGGTCTAAAATCGCAGACTACTTGATTAAGCCATTGAATCCAAATCAAATCTTATTGTCGGTAAAAAAGTTATTAGATAATCAAAGATTGGTCACCGAAAAAACTAACCAAAGCTACCAACAGGATTTTCGCAATATAAGTATGGCATTTGGTGATAATATGGATCATCAGGAATGGGCTGACATGTATAAAAAATTGGTCTTTTGGGATTTAGAGATTGACCAAACTGATGATCAAAGTATGTCAGAAGTCCTCTCTATGCAACATCTGGAAGCCAACTCTAACTTCGCCAAGTTTATAGATGATAATTATGAAGACTGGTTAAATGATTATCAAGATGAAGCTCCTTTATTAAGTCATAAACTAATGGAGGAAAAGGTATTTACAAAGTTAGGAGATGAACCAGTATTCTTCATCGTCATAGATAATTTAAGATTTGACCAGTGGAAATTACTGGAGCCCGAAATCCTGAAATATTTTAACATCGAAGAAGAAGATAATTACTATTCAATACTACCTACTACCACTGCTTATGCTCGAAATTCAATTTTCTCAGGCTTATTACCTGATGAAATGGCCAATAAGCACCCTGATTTGTGGGTAACTGAAGATGACGATGAAGGGAAGAATAATTTTGAAGACAAATTTCTGGAGAGACAGCTCAAACGAAAAAATATCTCTGGGAAATATACATATAACAAAATAGTAAATGTAAATCAAGGAAAGCAGGTTTTAGACCAGGTTTCAGCCATGATGGATCATGATTTAAATGTACTGGTCTATAATTTCGTGGATATGCTTTCTCATGCTCGAACTGATATGAAAATGATTCGCGAGCTGGCTCCTGATGAATCTGCTTACCGATCTTTAACTAAAAGTTGGTTTTTACATTCACCTCTCTTAGAATTATTGAAGAGAATTTCTTCCAAAAAGGCAAAGGTCGTTATCACCACAGACCATGGTACCATCAGAGTAAAGAAGCCTTTTAAAATTGTTGGGGACAGAAATGTAAATAGTAATTTAAGGTATAAGCAAGGGAAGAACCTAGGATTTAAAAAGAACAATGATGTTCTGGAGGCTGCTAAACCAGAGAGATTTCACTTACCTAAGCTGAATGTGAGCACGTCTTACGTATTCACCAAAGGAGAAAGCTTTTTTGCTTACCCAAACAATTATAATTACTACGTAAATTACTTTAAAGATACCTTTCAACATGGAGGAGTTTCAATGGAAGAAATGATAATTCCCATTATTTCATTAACTTCGAAGGATGGAAAGTGAAATCTCTGAAATTATATCATTTTCGGATGTAGAAATAAAAGATTTACGCAAAACTGTAGCTGAGATTTATGATTTTGGTAAAAGTTATAATATTTGGCTTTTCAAAGCAGAAATGGGTGGGGGAAAAACTACATTCATAAGCAAATTATGTGAGTTTCTAGAAGTGGATGATCATGTGAGCAGTCCTACATTTGCCCTAGTAAATGAATACAGGTCGGAAAAGGCACAGGAGATATTTCATTTTGATTTTTACAGAATTAAAAATGAACAAGAAGCATTCGAAATTGGGGTAGAAGATTATTTTTACTCTGGGAAGCTTTGTTTAATTGAATGGCCGGAAATGATCCCTTCTTTTATTCCTGATCGATTTTTATTGATTGAGATTGGTCTTTCCAATGATAGATCCAAAAGGAATTTTAAAATAAGTAAACATGGCTAAAGAAGTTTCTAGAAAAGGCTTTGATGTTCTGGCGCGGAAAAGTGCGCTCTATCCGCAAGAAGAATTGCTGGAAGTTGAACGAGGTAAAAATGCTATGCAGATTGGGGTTCCCAATGAGATTTCACTTCAAGAAAAAAGAGTGCCCTTAACCCCTGGCGCTGTTGCTTTATTAACCAATAATGGCCATGAAGTAATAGTCGAGAGTGGAATGGGCCTAAGTAGTAACTTTCCCGATAATGAATACAGTGATGCTGGAGCAAAGATTGTTTATTCTGCCAAGGAAGCATTCGAAGCTCAATTGGTGGTTAAAATCGAGCCCCCAATCAAAAGAGAAATCGAGATGTTCAAACCTGGTAGTTTCTTAATTTCTGCTCTTCAATTTGGACAGCTAAATAAGGAATACTTTGAATTATTGAATCAGAAAAGAATCAATGCTATTGGTATTGAATTAATAGAAGATAAAGTAGGTGGAATGCCTGTAGTGCGCGCCATGAGCGAAATTGCAGGAATTTCCGCAATTCAGATAGCCACTGAATTATTAAGTAATTTAAATGACGGCAAAGGGATAATCTTAGGGGGAATTACAGGAGTAAGACCAACGAAAGTTGTGATTCTGGGTGCAGGAACCGTGGGTGAGTATGCGGCAAGAGCTGCTTTAGGTCTTGGCGCTAACATTGAAATTTATGATAATCACATCTATAAATTAAGAAGAATCAAACATGCAATCGGGCAACCTGTTCATACTAGTACTTTGGACACTGTTATGCTCAGTGACTCATTAATGGAAGCTGATGTTTTGATTTGTGCTATCAGGGCTGAAAAAGGTAGAAATCGCTGCATTATTACAGAGGAAATGGTTATGAATATGCGTAAAAATGCTGTAATTATTGACGTGAGCATTGATCAAGGTGGTTGTGTGGAAACATCAGAAGTTACTTCACATGATAATCCTACTTTCAAAAAATTTGATGTTATTCACTACTGCGTTCCCAATATTGCTTCTCGTGTTTCTAGAACGGCAAGCAATGTAGTTAGTAATATCTTAACGCCCATGTTGCTACAAGCAGGAGATGTCGGAGGTATTGAAGAAATGATATTCAGCCATTCCTGGTTTATGAAAGGAGTTTACACTTATAAAGGAAGTTTGACTAATATGCATTTAGCAAAAAAATTCAACTTAAAATATAAAGAATTAAGTCTCCTGATGGCTGCTCGTTTCTAATCTGTAAAACCGTAATTAAATTCAAATTACTAAATTCAATCAGTATTTCACTGCGTCTTTGATTTCATTATTAGTAAATTGAAAGAACAAGGAATAGTATTTTTTTAGAGTACGTATCTGATTAATACTAGATTATTTTTGCTTATGCCATATCGTGATTTTCAGGAAACAGCCTGTCATTATTGCAGCTTTTTGACTATATGGCGCATCGAATCAAAAAGTTGAAATTCATTTTAAAATAATTTCAATTTCTTTGCAGTATTGATGTAAATGACTGATAGTAAGAGTTTTAAAATATTTTTTTTTTCTAAAGTCCTATGATTTTCTGGCGAAACTGTGTTTAGATGCATAATGATTGCTTAGTCAAAAGTCGATTTAGAATAAATTCTTTATATTTAATAAACGAAAAATTTACTTATGAAAGTACTAGTAATAGGAGCCGGTAATATGGGGTTGGCTTATGCAAAAGCCCTTGTGAAATCAGAATTCCTTTCAAATCATAATCTAATGATTTCTGATACCAGCCCTGAAAAAACTGAGGAATTGAAAAAAATCAGTCGTTTTGATGTTTACACTAATCTATCTGACTGCCTTCCAAAATCAGATATAATATTTATTGCGGTTAAGCCTTATCACTCGGAAGAATTATTTGCGGAATTAAAACCAATGATGACTCCAGATCAAATTGCTATATCGATTATGGCCGGTGTTACCATCAAAAGTATGCAAGATGGCTTGGGAATCAGAAAGGTAGTTAGAGCAATGCCAAACCTTCCGGCTCAGGTAGGTAAAGGATTAACCTCGTTTACTGCTTCCGATGAAGTATCTAGATTAGAGTTATCAACAGTAGAAAGTCTATTAGATACAACAGGTCGTTCAGTAAGACTCGATACCGAAAATGATGTAGATGCTTCTACAGGTATTTCAGGTAGCGGACCTGCATACGTTTTTTACTTCATGCAGTCCATGATGGAAGCAGCGAAAAAGATGGGATTTTCCGATCATGATTCTAAAGTTTTAGTAGGAACTACTTTTGAAGGTGCTGTAGAACTATTCAATAAATCAGATTTAACGCCAGAAGGCTGGATGAAAAGGGTAGCTTCCAAAGGGGGTACTACACGTGCAGCTCTAGATTCAATGGAAGATAATAATATTAAGCAATTGATTGAAGAAGCAGCTTATGCGGCCTTTAATAGAGCTGTTGAATTAGGTAAAGAATCATAAATTTTTGAATTGTGAAAACACATAGTAAAAGAATAGTAGTTAAAATAGGAACCAATGTGATGACCAATAAGGATAATCGGATTGTGGTTCCTATTTTAAAGAGAATTGTTGACCAAGTGGCACGACTTTATGAGGAAGATGTGATGACAGTACTTATTTCATCGGGTTCAGTAATAGCAGGTAAAGAAGTGCTTGATGATAATGAAATAGATACGATTGATAATGCAGCCCAAAGAAGACAGGTATACTCTGCTGTAGGTCAACCGAGGATGATGCGTCATTATTACAGCATCTTTCATGATTATGGAATGAGATGTGCACAAGTCTTGGCTACCAAAAGAGATTTCGATTTCGGAAGACATAGAGACAATATGATTAACTGCTACGAAGGCTTACTGTCGCAGGGAATCATTCCTATTGCTAATGAAGATGACGCTGTTTCTTTATCAATGTCAATGTTCTCGGATAATGATGAATTAGCTAGTTTAGTAGCTGAACTGATCGATGCTGATGCTTTAATTTTGCTGACTGATACAGATGGTATTTTTGATGGACACCCAGATCATGATGATTCAAACGTCATTAAAAGTGTAAGTACTGATCAGGAAGTGGAACAATTTATCCAGGAATCCGATAAAAAAGAAGGAGAAGGACGAGGAGGAATGGAATCCAAGATTAATGTGGCTAAGGGTGCTGCCTCCAAGGATATTGTTACTTACATCGCAAATGGTAAACGTGAAGATGTTATCATTGATATTGTTCATGGAAAAGATGTAGGGACAAGGATTTATAAAGAAGATTAATACTCTTTAACTTCTTCTAATATTATTTTGAACTAAATTTTAATGCTTTTATGAAGCTCTTAAATACAGAATTAAAAAACGCAGTTTTACAGTCGATGATTGATAATCTTGATAAAGAAAGAGAAGCAATCATTGCTGCAAACAAAAAAGATTTAGATGCTTTCGATAGAGATGATCAAGCACTTTACGATCGATTGGTAGTAGATTCAGCGAAAGTTGACGATATGATCCGTGCGGTTCGTGAGGTGAAAGATCAAGATGATCCGGTTGGTACTGTTATAAGTCAAGATACGCTGGAGAATGGATTAAAAATTACCAATAAAGCAGCGCCTTTTGGCACGATCATGATAATTTATGAATCTAGACCAGATGTTACAATTGAAGCAGCTGTTTTAGCATTTAAGGCTAACAACAAAATATTACTGAAAGGTGGTAAAGAAGCCCACCATAGTAATGAAGAATTAGTTAAATGTTGGCATCAGTCATTGAAAGATAACGGTTTAGCTGAGAGCTGGATTCAGTATCTTAAAATGGATAGGCCTACTACTCAGGAATTTTTGAGAAATCCAGATCAGCCGTTAGATTTGATAGTTCCGAGAGGTGGAGAGCGATTGATTGATTTTGTAAAAGAACATGCAACATGTGCGGTATTGGTAAGCGGGAGAGGAAACAACTTTGCTTATATCGCTGCTGATGCTGATATGGAAAAAGTCATTACAGTATTAGTTAACGCAAAAACAGATAAAATTTCGGGATGTAATGCCTTAGATAAAATTTTGGTGGATGAAAATCATCCTAAATTTGAAGAGACATTGAAAGCTATTGAAAAAGCTTTATCTGATAAAGGTGTTCAAATCGTTGCTAGCGACAAAGTTATTGGTCAGCTGGAGACTAATGAAAAAATCGATAGCGAAGAGGTTTGGTATGAGGAGTTCTTGGCAATGAAAGCTGCAATGTCTTCAGTAAATGGTTTAGATGATGCGATTGAGTTTATCAATAAATATTCTGGAGGACACTCTAATATAATTTTAACGGAAACTCAAGAGGACGCAGAAAAATTTATGGAGCAAATTGACAGTGCTGCTGTTTATCATAATGCTTCCACTCGATTTACTGACGGTGGTCAAATGGGAGTTGGAGCTGAATTAGCAATTAGTACAGATAAATTGCACCACAGAGGACCATTAGGATTAAAACAACTAGTCACTAACAAATACTATGTTTTAGGAAATGGACAAGTAAGGAAATAGTTGTAAAGGTTCGACTATTTACAAAAAAGGTTTACTATGAATTAGTAAACCTTTTTTTTGTCATATACTAAAGGCGATAAGCTAGCTGAAGGCCAAGTCTTAACCTTATCATTCCTCCAGTTTGCAAGTCGCTCATTTGACCATTTTTAGTAAAAAATTTGTCAGGCTTTGCAAGACTCTTATTTATTTCTGAGTATTCTAGTACATATCGGTATCCCACACCCACGAATAGCGTGAAGTAGAACGGATCATAATTATATATCTTTCCTAGTTTCAAATTTAGCCCAGGCACAATTCGGTCTACTCTTGAGTCATAAAATCTGTAATATTCACAATCGCCAAACTGGTCATTGCAACTATAGCCGGCTATCCTTTCCGATTTAAAACTGGTCCAATAAAATTGTGGTTCAATATCAAGAAATGTTAGAGAATTCTGGGGGTAACTTTCTTTTAGATCTAGGAAAAAACGATAATAGAAGTAAGCCTTTATACCGTAAACATCAGTATACCAACTTTGCTCATTTTGTTGTTTAAGCCCTTCAATGTTATATATGTATCCTATCTCCCCGCCAATTGCCCTGTTTTCGCTTAAAGTTTTCATTAATCCAATATCTATTGAATTATAATTCTCAAAGGAGGAACTAAGAGACAAATAGGAAAGAGTTAGCGAAGTATTTTTAGGTCTACTATCAGCATCAATTGAATCGTTTTGTGCAAAACAAATCGAACTTGAGAAGCCTAACAATAGTATGACAATAAGGAACTTATTCATTTGTCTGGACACTCATTATTTGACTTAATTCTTTTAAATGATGTGGGTCTTCATAGTCATATTGAAAAATACCATTTTTTCCCGTAATAATTAATTGCTTCCGTCCATAATTAGTGATTACATCATAGCTAGGGATGCTGTCATAATGGGAAACTAACTGGGGATTGGCTCTGTCTTTAATGTTAAAAACTTTAAATCCAAAATCTCCTTCACAAACAAAGAGGACTGTATCGCTAACCGAAAGCCCATGTGGGTTTTGCATTGGAATTGTATTCAATAATTGAGGATTTCTCAAATCTGACACATCCACAACCTCCATTCTATCATTTCCGGTCTGGCAGGTTGTTCCGCTTCGTAGGGTCACATAGGCTATACTATTTGAAACGACAACCGGATCACAAGCAAAGGAATGTTCAAAATCAGACAGGTAATTTGGGACAGGATCATTTTCAACAGAATAGATTTTCATCCCCCATTGAGTCCCCAAAAACAGATAGTTTTCGTATGGAAAAATAGTTTCTACTCCATCTCCCACATTTTCAGCACCTAGCAGTCTAGGGCTATCAGGATTACTAATATCAAAGGTCTTTAGTGTACTTTCATCAACTATGTAAAGATAACCTTTTAGGAATGTAAACCTGGCCATTGAGCCACCTTTACCTTCACCAGAAGCATCAAATTCTGATTCACTCATACATGATGAGAAAACCACTAAAATAACTAAAAGAAATGTTTTTAATAAAGAAAATAGTTTAAAATTTTTCATGACGTAAAGATAGTTTTAGGAGATTAACGATAACATTTTGGAGATTGGAGAGTGGTATATTCCCAACCGATGACCAAGCCTTTTTCTGGTTCTGGACATTCAAAATATACTCCTTCTTGTTGAGGATATTGAGATCCAAATGGAAAAACATCCTTTACTCGTGAAGCTACTTTTACATTTTCTGGATTGCTGATATCAATTGCAAGTAAATCTGATGCTTGATCCGCATATAGGATATTGTTTCTAACTGCAACATCATTGCTCCCTGCAATCTGAATGAAACCAATATTTTGGGGATTTTGTGGGTCTTGGTTATCGAATACATGAATTCCTTTCAAGCGATCTACTAATAGAAGATATTCATTAATCACATAAATTTTACCTGGATCTTCAATTTCTCTAGCGGCTAGTGTTTTTATTTCAGTTTCGCTCTCTGTAGCGTAGATCGGTCGGTATCCCTCCACTTCTTCTACATCAAAATTAGGAACATTTTCCCATCTATCGCAAGAGGATATAAAAATAGGTAGAAGGCTAAATGTTAATAGTTTTAGTAATTTTGTTTTCATTACTTCCTTAAAGTTAAAGTTCGATTTAATGACACATGTACTGTTAGAATGGTTGTAAAACAATTCCTTCAGTAAGAATATATTTGATGTTGGAAAGCTTCTAGGGTTAAAGTAAATATACATCTTTTAAATATTACTTTTTCAAATATTTATAGCATCTTAGCAAGAGAGAAATAAATATGAATCGTAATCAAATACTCTTTTCTTTAACACTATTTGTTTTTTGCTTGAGCTTTAATTTGTATTCCCAAAGAAAAGCTAATACAAAAGATAGTACGGAAGTTAATAGACTTAACAATCTCTTTAAGATTCAATATCGAAGTCAACCGTCCAAAAGTTTTGAATATGCCAGTACAGCCCTCGAGATAGCCAAAAGGATAAATTTCCTTCAAGGCGAAGCAAATGCCTTAAATAACCTAGGGGTTTATTATAAGCAAAAAGGCGATTATGATAAAGCGTTGCAAAATTTCAAGCTTTCTTTTAATATATATGATTCCATAAGAGATAAGGAAGGGCTTGGGAAATCAGTTAGTAATATCGGCAACATTTATTCGATTAATGAAGATTTTGAGCGGGCTCTGGACTACTATACTGATGCAAAGAAGATATTTACGGAGCTAGATGATGACCCTAAATTGTTAAAGATTTTAAATAACATAGGGAATATATATCTTGATCAAGGGCAGGAGCTTGAAGCAGAAAATTACTATCGTCAGGTGCTGAGTATTTATGAAAGCGATCCCGAAAAATCATCCTTATTTGATCCTTACAGTAATATAGGAAAGATATATTTTAATAGGCAAGAATTTGATAGCGCACTTTATTATTTTAATAAGTCTCTTAAAAAGGAAGAGTCTGCTGATAATAAATTTGGCATTTCTTCAGCCCTGGTGAAAATAGCGCGCCTTCACAATGCACGAGGAAGTCTTTTGGCAGCCAAAAATGCTGCTTTAGATGCCGTAGATATAGCTAATGAAATAAATGCTAAGCCCATTTTACTAGACGCTTACAGCACTCTTGCTGAAGTATATCTGCATTTGGAAGATTTGGAAAATTCTTATGTTTATATGAATCAATTTCACATCATGAATGATAGTATTTTCAATGAGACATCTCGAAGGGCAATAGCGGAACTGGAAAAAAGTATAGAATTGGAACAGAAAGAAAAGGAAATAGCGTTGTTGAAAAAGGAATCTGAGATTAAAGATTTGCAATATCAAAATAGTCAGTTATATATCTTTGGATCGGTCACTTTTAGTGTTTTACTTCTAGCTTTGGCTATCCTTTCTTTTTTAAAATTTAAGCAAAATCGTAAAGCCAAATCACTACTGGAATACCAAAACTATCAAATACTAAAAAGTAAGCAAGCTATTGAAATTCAAAAGATGAAGCTGGAAAGTTGGAATCAAAATATTACTGATTCCATTGAGTATGCCAAGAGTATTCAGGAAGGGATTATGAATAAGAATAGTTTTAAAGAAAATATTCCCTCCTCGTTTGTGTACTATAAGCCGAAAGATATTGTAAGCGGTGATTTTTATTGGTATTCCAGACAGGAAGGTTGTGATATTTTAGCTTTGATCGATTGCACCGGGCACGGGGTAGCAGGAGCCTTTATGACCGTCATTGCTAATGCTACCATGAACCAAATTGTAAATGAGGAGAAAGAAATTGAACCTCATAAAATCCTCGCTAAGTTAGATGTTAAAGTGATGGAGATTTTGAAGCAAAAGGAAGTGACCACAAGTAACCACAGTATGGATGTGGCATTATGCAAAATTGATTATGAAAAGAAAGTAGTTACTTTTTCAGGAGCAAAAAGACCACTTTATGTGGTAGAAAATAATAGATTAACTGAATTCAAAGGTAATAATTTCACAGTAGGTGAGTACTTTAATTCCCCTCACAAGAAATTCACCTATCAAGAAATAGATATAGAACCTAAACAAACCTTTTATTTGAGTTCCGATGGTTATGCAGACCAGTTTGGTATCAACACCCAGAAGAAATATTTAAGAAAAAGATTTAAGACACTTTTAGAAAGCATATCAAATAAAAGTCTACCAGAGCAAGACAAAAGCCTCGAAAAAGAAATGAAAAGATGGCAAGGTGAAATGGAACAAACCGATGATATGTTGGTGATTGGGTTTAGGGTATAAAACAAGAATAGGGATCGAGTTAAAAACTCTCATCCCAATCCAACTTACCCTGAGAAACACCCATTAAATTGCACAATCGATATAAAATTCTAGCACCCACGTTTCCATTCCAGTCAGTATTTTCTCCTGGAGCTACTTCATTCAAGTCAAAGCCAATGATTTTCTTGCCGTTTTTAACTAACCTTGTCAATAAATAAATGATTTCGGAATAGCTAATACCTCCTGGCACTGGCGTGCCAGTATTTGGGCAAAGTTCAGGTCTTAAACCATCTATATCAAAGGTGATATATACCTCATTGGGTAATTCCTTAATTATTCTATCGCAGATAATGGTCCATGATTCTCCTTCGAACATTCCGACTTTAATATCATCATCATAAAAAACATTAACTCTATCACCCTGCTTCTCAGCAAATCTAATTTCCTCTTCACAGAAATCTCTAATGCCTACTTGCACCATTTTTTCAATCTGAGGAACAGTTTGTAACATATTATAGGAGATAGATGCATGCGAATAATCGAAGTTTTCATAGGCCTTCCGGAAATCCATATGGGCATCAATTTGTAGCACACCAAATGACTCATGCTGAGTAGCCAAGGCTTGGACCGCACCCAAAGGCGTGCTATGATCTCCACCTACTAAGCCTAAAAGCTTACGTTTTTCTAATTGCATTAAAGATTTGGATTTAACCCAATCCACCATTTCTGCACAAACCGAATTGACATCCTTCAAAAGGCTTATTCCTTTTTCACTGTTTTCTTCTCCAGCCTCCAATAAGCCAATATATTCCTCTGCTAATATTCGGTTTTTATTGCTTTTAGTCAATAGTCCTTGATCAATTGGAAGCATTTGAATCCCCAATTGCCAAGCATCAATTATATCTTTTTGATATAAATCCACTTGAGTGGAGGCTTCTAAAATATGTTGCGGACCTTGAGCTGTGCCAGCAGCATATGAAACGGTGACCTCCCAAGGAACAGGTAATAAAATTAAATCTGCTGTTTTTTCATCAAAGGGTAATCCAAAAATATTTTCCGTATTGCCCAAGCCATTTGGATCAAAGGCATTTATTAAATCTTGTTTTTTACTCATAAATAATTATTGAATGTCTTCTGGTCTAATATATTCTATTAAATCACAGTTTTTTTCCGATACCTCCGACCAAGAGGAATAAGGAATTTGAATATGAACAATACCTGCTGGTTCAATATAACCTAATTCTGCACCAGTTATATACTCAGAAATGTAGGTGATTGATGGATTATGACATATAATGATAGCTGAACGCATTTCTGCAGGAATTTCCGAAATCACTTTTAACATAATTCGAGCGGAAGCTTCATAAACATCTTCTGAAGCCTCAATATGGTCTGATTTTACGCCTAATTGCTCATTTATTCTTTGCATAGTATCAGTTGTCCTTTGAGCAACACTATGTAAAATGATATCAGGATGAAATTCCTTTTGTTTTAAATACATTCCGACTTTTGAGGCGTCCTGCAAACCCTTTGAAGTTAATTGGCGTTCCACATCTTTTAAGCCGACATTTGGTTCTTCTGCCTCGCCATGGCGAATTAAATAAAGATCTTTAACCATTTGATTGATTAGCTGTTTGTAAGTAAAATTAGGATTATTCATTTAACTATCTTAGTAAACGAGTAAAAACCTAAATTCTTTTTTTCTAAAAAAATTTAATGATATTTGAATTTCAATTTAAAATAAGCCAATAGATATGTCGAAAAATTTAGTGATAGTGGAGTCACCAGCCAAAGCCAAAACTATTGAAGGTTATTTAGGAAAGGATTATAAAGTGCTTTCCAGTTATGGCCATGTTCGTGATTTACCAAAAGGAAACAATGCCATCGACATTGAAAATGGTTTTAAACCTACTTATGAAATCTCTAAAGATAAGAAGGAAGTCATTAAGGCATTAACAAAAGAAGCAAAGTTGGCGGAGATGATATACCTCGCTACTGATGATGACCGTGAGGGAGAAGCAATTTCTTGGCATTTGAAAGAGGCTTTAAAATTAGACGATAGTAGAACTAAAAGGATTGTTTTTAGGGAAATCACAAAGTCTGCTATCCAAAATGCCATCAATTCTCCAAAAGGAATCGATATAGATTTAGTAAATGCGCAACAGGCCAGAAGAATTTTAGATAGATTAGTTGGCTTTGAGCTTTCTCCAATTTTGTGGAAAAAGATAAAAACTGGACTTTCTGCCGGAAGGGTGCAGTCTGTAGCGGTAAGAATTGTAGTAGAGAGAGAAAGAGAAATCGATAAATTTAAAGCCGAATCATTTTATAAGGTTCAAGCATTTTTCAATGTAGAAGGTAGTGAATTAAAGGCAGAGCTTCCAGGAAGGTTTAAGACGGAGAAAGAAGCAATGGCCTTTTTAGAAAAGTGCTTAGATGCTGAATTTTCAATAGGAAAATTAGAGAAAAAACCAGCTAAGAAAACCCCAGCGCCACCTTTTACGACATCCACATTGCAACAGGAAGCGTCCAGAAAACTAGGATTCTCTGTTTCTCAGACCATGACATTAGCCCAAAGGCTATATGAAGCTGGTAAAATCTCTTATATGAGAACTGATTCCTTAAATTTATCAGATGAGGCTAAGGATGGAGCTGCCAAAGAAATTAAGTCAGAGTACGGAGCGGAATATGCACATACTAGGACTTTTAAGACCAAATCAGCGGGAGCGCAAGAGGCTCACGAAGCTATCAGACCTACGAATTTTTCTACTAAAGAAGCAAGTAGCGATTATAATGAACAGAGGCTTTATGATCTCATTTGGAAACGAGCAATTGCTTCTCAAATGTCTGATGCACAGATAGAAAAAACCAATGTCAGTATTGATATTTCCAATACAGATCAAACCTTAAGTGCTAGCGGTGAAGTTGTGAAATTTGAAGGCTTCTTAAAAGTGTATATAGAATCCACGGATGAAGAGGAGGAAGGAGAAAGTAATGTAACTAAAGGCATGCTTCCTCCATTACAAGTTGGGCAAACATTAGATCTGAAAAAAATGCAGTCGAGAGAAGGATTTACTCGACCACCTGCGCGATATAATGAAGCTACTTTAGTGAAGAAATTAGAAGAAATGGGAATAGGTCGACCATCTACATATGCACCAACCATTTCAACAATTCAGAAAAGGGGTTATGTCAACAAGGAATTCCGTGACGGAAGAGATCGTAAATATGTTGAGATGGTTTTAGAAAACGGAAAAATAAACCGATTGGAAAAAACTGAAATAACCGGAGCAGAGAAAAATAAATTATATCCCAGCAATTTAGCTATGGTGGTAAATGACTTCTTAGTCGAGCACTTCCCAAATGTGACAGATTATAATTTTACGGCTAAGGTAGAGCAAGAATTTGATGAGATTGCCAAAGGGGAAAAGATTTGGAACAATATGATCAATAAATTCTATGGGGAATTCCATGAGAAGGTTGATGAAGCGGAAAGTATTGAAAGAAAAGATGTTAATACTGGACGTGAATTGGGTATTGACCCGAAAACAGGTAAAAAAGTCATTGTCCGTTTAGGGAAATATGGTCCTTTGGTTCAATTAGGGGAAACTCCGGATAAGGAAGATGAGGAAGCAGAAAAACCACAATTTGCAAGCTTAAGAAAAGGACAATTCATTGAAAGCATTACTATTGAGGATGCTTTGGAATTATTCAAACTACCAAGAGATTTGGGTGACTATGAAGACAAAAAAATGGTTGCTGCCATTGGACGGTTTGGCCCATATGTACGGCATGATAGTAAATTTGTGAGTATTCCGAAAGGAGAGGATCCTTTAGAGATTACGGCTGAGAGAGCCATTGAATTAATAGAAGAAAAGCGAAAAGCGGATAGGGAGAAATTTATTAAAAGCTTTGAGGAAGACCCTGAAGTGCAGGTTCTAAACGGAAGATGGGGGCCGTATATTAAATTCGGTAAGAAAAATGTAAAGATTCCTAAAGATAAGGAACCAACAGAATTAACTTATCAGGAATGTGTAGAGCTAGCGGAAAAAACTCCAGATAAAAAGGGAGGTCGTAAAGCGGCTCCTAAAAAGAAAGCAACAAAGAAGAAATAAACGTGAAGCCTGAGAAATCAGGCTTTTTTATTTTAGAACGTCCTGAATACTTTCGTATTTTTCAAAGGCATGTTTTGCATATGGACACAAAGGCAATATTTTTATATTCAATTCTCTAGCCTGCTGAACCACTTTAATAAGAAGATTCTTCCCTATTCCTTGACCTTTCAGCCTTTCATCTACTTCAGTATGGTCAATAATCCATAAAGAATTAGGCGTTATAGAGATGGTCATCTGAGCAAGTGGAGAATCCAATTCTCCTAGATATGCTTTTCCCTTGTTACCTGAGTTTTGAAATTTTATTTCTTTATTCATAATGCACTTTGTTTGTATTAATTTAAAATAGTTAAATACTTTTAAACTCCAGTAAATTCCAAATTTTATTTTCTGAATGCAACTTTTAGTAATTTAAGATCATCTTATGTTTGCAGATTTAGAACATAAAGATCTTTAATGGCAGCTCGCTCCAAGAAATTATTTTTGATACTTAGCATTTTATTATCAAACTTCTTGATAATTCATTCGCAATCGATTGACGATATTAAAAATGATAAAGTAATTCTTAAAGCTGATGAGGAGGTTAGACACAAGAACGAAATCAAGGTTCAAGTAATTGACTCTACACAGTATTCAAAATTAATTACTAAAGATTCTAAGGAAAAAGATAAATCAAGTAACATGAAATTAAGATCTGCTACTGGACTTATATCTTTTTTTAATGAAGTTCTGTTTTACTGGTTTCAATGTCCTTAGTTAGTTTAAATTCAATAATTAACTCAAACATCCTTACAGTTTTCACAATTAGATTATAGCTTTGCCAATCTTAACAATCTGTGAATGAATAAAGGTGTCCTCTATATGCTTATTGCAGGCTTTCTTTTTGCAAGCATGAATGTTTTTGTAAAAATGCTGCCCAATATTCCTGCGGTAGAAATTGTGTTTTTTCGTTCGCTCATTTCATTTGTGATGAGTTTTGCCTATTTGAAAGTGATAAATGTTCCTGTCTTTGGAAACAATAAAAAACTGTTGATAGCGCGTGGGGCGGTGGGAGCCGTAGCTTTGACGATGTACTTCTATACACTGCAAAATATACCATTAGGTAGTGCTGTCACAATGCAATTTCTTTCACCTATATTTACTTCCATTTTGGGTATTTTTATAGTCAAGGAGAAAGTGCATCCTAAGCAGTGGATTTTCTATTTAATGGCTTTTGCGGGTTTGATTATTATTCAAGGATTCGACCCGAGGGTCTCACTCCAGATGTTTATGATAGGAATTAGTTCCTCTATTTTTGCAGGATTAGCATATAATATTATCAGGAAAATAAAGATGACAGAGCATCCACTTGTTATCGTTTTTTATTTCCCTTTAGTCACAGCCCCTTTAACTGGAGTTTATTCTGCTTTCAACTGGACCATGCCTGTTGGCCATGAATGGCTGATTTTATTAGCAATAGGGGTATTGACTCAGTTTGCTCAATATTTTATGACGATGTCCTATCAAGCTGAAGATCTATCAAAAGTGGCCAGTTTAAAATATTTAACTATAGTTTATGCCTTAGGCTTTGGGTATGTATTCTTTGATGAAACATATAACGGGATTGTATTCTCTGGAATTGGACTGATTTTAGCGGGAGTGATCTTAAATGTGTGGTATAAAAACAGATTAGAGAAAAATCAAAGAGGAATATGATGAGTTTTCTCGAACGAATTACCCATATTATCGAAATGATGAGTTTTTCGTTGTACCTTTTGAAGGTTTTTCACAATTTATGAGTTGGAAAATAATGAGCTTCACGTAAGATTGTTATATCTTTAAAATTATTATTGCTGGTAGCGGTGTGTTTTGAGTGACTGCGAGTAAAGGAAATATATCTTTGGAAAAGGAAAATCTTCAAATAAGTAGTGAATTAGAGGCAGTAAAGAAAAAACTGGCTCAATATCAGTATGCCGCAGCTGGAGCAAATGAAGGCCTGTGGGATCATAATCTGATTTCAGGTGAGGTCTTTATATCACCTCCGTGGATTACCATGTTAGGCTACAAACCGAATGAAATCCAAGACTATTTTGAATTGTGGGAGAAATTAATGCATCCCGATGACAAACCCTTTGCAGTAACTGCATTTAATGAATTTATAAAAGGCGAAAGAAAAGAATACAATATACAATTTAGATTAAAGCACAAAAATGGGCATTACATTTGGGTACAATCTACAGCGCAGCTCACCCTTGATGAAAATGGCAAACCAATAAGGGTTTCTGGTTCACACCGTGATATTACAGACAAAAAGAGCAGTGAGGAACTAATCAAATCTAGTGAAGAAAAGTATAAAAATTTCTTCCAAAACTCTCTTATCGGGATTATGAGAGTGCAAAAATCTAATCAAAAGGTATTAGAAATTAATCAGAAAGGACTGAATATTTTAGCATTGCCGGAGATTCCCCGCCATATGAAAATAACAGATCCATTCTTAGACGAAAATGAATCGGCTGATTTCCTAAGTGCCTTAGAAAGTAAAAACTCGATTGAGGAGTTTGAAGCAAAATTTGAACGTTGGGATGAATCTGAAACTTGGGTTTCAATTTCAGCAATTCAGATTGAAGCAAATGACTCTATGTTTTATGATATTATTTTTAGGGATATCAGCGAGTTTAAAGAAAACTTAAAGGAACTCCAAAGACTGAATTTTGAACTTGATAATTTTGTTTATCATGCTTCTCATGACATTCGTTCTCCTCTGCGCTCGCTCATGGGTTTGATTGAAATTCTTAAAACAGAAACCCGAACTTCTGAAATTAGGAAGGTCATTGAAATGATGACTGGCAGTATCAATAGATTAGATAAGTTTGTTGTCGATTTATTGGCGATGTCTAGGAATAATCGCTCAGATGAACCCGAGGCAGTACCTGTAAACTTTATGGTGGAGGTAAATAATAGTATAACCAATTTTCACCATGTTTATACCACCAAGAATCTTGAGATCAGAACAAAAGTTATCCAATCGTACCCATTTCATTCTGATTTAACTAAAATCCGTATTATCCTTAATAATTTGATATCAAATTCAATTAAGTACAGAAAAAATTTAGAGGACGAATTTTCTTATATTAATATTGATATTGAAACCTCGCCCAAGGAAGCTTCAATCATTATTGAAGATAACGGAGAAGGAATACCTACTGATAAAATGGATAAAATATTTGATATGTTTTATCGTGCTTCTGAAAATAGCGAGGGCAGCGGATTAGGTATGTATATTGTTAAAAATGTCATAAAAAAACTGAAAGCCGAAATTCAAGTTAAATCAGAAGAAGGTTCAGGGACTAAGTTTACAATTCATATTCCAAATAATTATAAAAGAGAAGTTTAAAAATATTTTATTCATGTCAGTTCATAAAAAAGCTATCAAAAAAATCACTACCCACCAGTTGCAGGAGATGAAGAATCGTGGTGAAAAAATTTCAATGTTAACTGCATATGATTTTTCAATGGCAAAGTTGGTTGATGCTTCTGGAGTTGACGTTATTTTGGTAGGTGACTCAGCTTCAAATGTCATGGCCGGACATGAAACCACTTTACCTATTACACTTGACCAAATGATTTACCATGCTTCTGCAGTGGTAAGGGCTGTAGAAAGAGCATTGGTTGTTGTAGATATTCCATTTGGTTCTTATCAGGGAAATTCTTCTGAAGCTTTAAGGTCTTCTATCAGAATTATGAAAGAATCGGGTGGTCATGCCGTAAAAATGGAAGGGGGAGCAGAAATACAAGAGTCGATTAAAAGAATTTTAAGTGCGGGTATTCCCGTAATGGGGCATCTCGGATTGACACCTCAGTCTATTTATAAGTTTGGTACCTATTCAGTTCGAGCAAAAGAGGAAGAAGAAGCTGAAAAACTAATTACAGATGCTAAAATATTGGAGGAATGTGGTTGTTTTAGTATTGTTTTGGAAAAGATTCCTGCAGAACTGGCGAAAAGAGTAGCGAAGGAAGTAAATATCCCAATAATAGGAATTGGAGCTGGCCCCTATGTTGACGGACAAGTATTGGTTTTACATGACCTCTTAGGAATTACTACTGAATTTAAACCACGGTTTTTAAGACATTATGCTCGCCTGGACACGATAATTACAGAAGCCATTGGCCAGTATGTTGGTGACGTGAAGAATGTTGACTTTCCTAATGAGGAAGAGATGTACTAGTCTTTAATAGTTCTAATCATCTTTCAAGTAGAATATTTTGTACATGTCTGAAGTATTTATTGATCTCTAAATACCCTTTTCAAAGAGAAATATACGACTCCTATTGCAATTAATACCGTACCGCCTGCTATTACAAATTCCATAATTTTTTTGGTCTAAAACAGCTTGTTTATGATTTTGTTTGGCCTATGCCGATGGAATGCCTTAAAATAATTTTATCTACTATTACTTTTATTTAATTTCACATCCTAAAATTTGGAACAAGGCTTCTGAATGACCGTTACTTTAAAATGATTGTTAAACTTGTAAATCAAATACATTAACCATGTCTAATACTGCAAAGATTTTATATACCAAAACGGACGAAGCTCCAGCTTTGGCCACCTATTCATTTTTACCGATTGTCAAAGCTTTCACGGATTCTGCGGGAGTTGCTGTTGAAACTAGAGATATTTCCCTGGCAGGAAGAATCATTTCACAATTCCCTGAAAGATTAAAACCTGAACAACAGATTAATGATGACCTAGCTGAATTAGGTGAAATTGCTAAATCAGCTGAAGCAAATATTGTGAAATTACCCAATATCAGTGCTTCTGTCCCACAGTTAAAAGCTGCTATAAGAGAATTGCAAAGCCTAGGCTATGATTTACCTGATTATCCAGATGAGCCAAGTAGTGATGAAGAAAAGAAAGTGCAGGCTAAATATGATGTTGTTAAAGGTAGTGCCGTTAATCCTGTTCTTCGAGAAGGTAATTCTGATAGAAGAGCCCCAAAGGCAGTGAAAGAGTTTGCTAAAAAGCATCCGCACAGCATGGGTGAGTGGAGCAAAGACTCTAAGTCTCATGTAGCCAGCATGAGCGAAGGAGATTTCTACGGTAGTGAAAAATCTCTTACTCTTCGTGATGCAACTGAAGTTAAAATTGTATTAAAGACTAAATCGGGAGACATTAGGAATCTTAAGAGTGGCTTAAAACTTCAAGCAGGTGAAATAGTAGATGCGGCTGTAATGAGTGCTTCTTCACTAAGAGCATTTTTAAAGGCTCAGAAAGAGGAAGCAAAAAAAGCTGGAGTTTTGTATTCTATCCATATGAAAGCGACAATGATGAAAGTGTCAGACCCTATTATTTTTGGTCATGCAGTGAAATCATTTTTCGAGCCGGTTTTTAAAAAGCATCAATCGACTTTAGATGAACTTGGGGTAGATGCCAATAACGGATTTGCCTCTTTACTTTCACAGATTGAACAATTATCAGAAGATAAAAGAAAGGAAATTGAAGCAGATATTGAGGCTTGCTATAATGAAGGACCCGACTTAGCTATGGTTAATTCCGATAAAGGGATTACCAATCTTCATGTGCCAAGTGATGTAATTATTGATGCTTCCATGCCGGCAATGATTAGAACCTCTGGGCAGATGTGGAATAAAAATAATAAAACGCAAGATACCAAGGCCATTATTCCAGACAGAAGTTACGCTGGTGTTTATCAAGAGACCATTGATTTTTGTAAACGAAATGGTGCTTTAGATCCATCAACTATGGGAAGTGTTTCTAATGTTGGTTTGATGGCTCAAAAAGCTGAGGAATATGGTTCACACGACAAAACTTTTGAAATTTCGGAAGAGGGAATTGTTGAGGTGATTGATTCGAACGGGAATGTATTGTTGAGCCACGAAGTGTCAGAAGGAGATATTTGGAGAATGTGCCAAGTGAAAGATGCACCGATTAGAGATTGGGTAAAGCTGGGAGTGAACAGAGCAAAAGATACTGGGAATCCAGCAATTTTTTGGTTGGACAGTAATCGATCTCATGATACCGAACTGATCAAAAAGGTTAACGAATATTTAAAGGACCATGACACAGCAGGATTAGATATTAGAATTATGAATCCGGTTGAGGCTACACGTTTTTCATTTGAAAGAATTGTAGAAGGAAAAGATACCATTTCTGTTACAGGAAATGTCTTAAGGGATTATTTAACTGATCTTTTCCCAATTTTAGAAGTGGGTACTAGTGCGAAAATGTTATCGATAGTGCCATTGATGAATGGTGGCGGATTATTTGAAACGGGTGCGGGTGGATCTGCTCCTAAGCATGTTCAGCAATTCATGGAAGAAGGACATTTAAGATGGGATTCATTAGGTGAATTTTTAGCTTTGGCTGTTTCTTTAGATCATTTAGGTAAAACCTTTGGCAATGAGAAGGCAAAAATTTTAGGGGCTGCCTTAGATAATGCTACCTCTAAATTTTTGGATGAAAATAAATCACCATCAAGAAAAGTAAATGAGATTGACAATAGAGGAAGTCATTTTTACTTAGCCATGTATTGGGCTGAAGCACTAGCCAAACAAGATGAAGATGCTGATTTGAAAAAGATTTTCAGTAGAGTTGCTGAAACGATGAGTTTGAAAGAGGCACAAATCAATGAAGAGTTGATTAATGCTCAGGGTAAATCCGTTGATATGGGCGGATATTACAAGCCTGATGAAAGTGTATTAATTAAACAAATGAGGCCAAGTAATACTTTGAACGAAATATTGGATTCCATAGTGCAATAAACTAGCCTCTACCTAACTGATTTCGACTTAAGCTTCTTAGCAAGATAATACTTCTTGTTAAGAAGCTTTTTTTATGATTTTCCTCCTCTTTTACTTATTCTATAGGAACGTAAAATATATCGGTGAATCATAATTTTTATTCGATTAAATTACAATTCAAGAATTTATTTTTTATTTTTGGAGTTAAAGTAGTTTAAATATATGCCACTTACTCCCTTAAACGAATCCTTAGGAAGACAAAGAGCTTCCCATCTTCTACGGAGGACAATCTTTGGTGCTTCGCCAAATCTAGTGGAAGAATTTGCTCAATTGAATCCGCAGCAAGCAGTGGATAGGCTTTTTATTGATGAAATACCTTTTCCGGAACCCCCTATTGATCCTGCAACAGGTGGAGAGTGGATGTCAACCGGAACCACTAATGCTAATAGTGAAGGATTTGAATTAGAGCAATACTTTTTAAGTTGGCAACTTGGACAGTTTTTAGGTCCTAACACGACAGAAGATCAGAAGTTATCCTTCATTTTTAGAGAGCGTCTTGTCTATTTTTTACATACTCATTTCACGACTAAAAGGTCGGTGGTAGGGAATAGTCGAGCCTTGTATTATCAAAATTTGCTGTTTCGTCAGTTTGCATTTGATCAGTACCTTGTCCTTGACGAGACAGAAGAACAATTGAATTTTAAAGATCTTGTTAAGAAGATTTCTCTGGATAATGCCATGTTACAGTTCTTAGATGGCCGCTTAAATGTTAAAGGAAGTCCAAATGAGAATTTTGCTCGCGAGTTATTAGAGTTGTATTCTGTAGGAAGAGGGCTTGAAGGAATTGACAAAGGAGATAATGAAACAGGGGACTACGGCACCTTTACTGAGCAGGATGTCCAAGAAGGAGCAAGGATCTTGTCTGGATTCAATGTTGATACCGATTTTGCTTTTTTAGATGAACAAACAGGATTACCAACCGGGGTAGCAAAAGGAAACGGCTTAACTGCAAATCAGCATGATAATGATAGTAAACAACTAAGTTTCAGATTTAACAATGCTTCAATTTCTCCTGATCCTGAATTATTGTTGAACGGTCAAGCAACTTATGAAAGTGCTGTAGATGAAATTAAGCAATTAATTGATGCCATTTTTGAACAAGAGGAAACGGCCATTCATATTTGCAGAAAGTTATATAGATTCTTTGTCTATCATGAGATTTCTGAGGATATCCAAAATGGGATTATCAAAGATATGGCTACTGTTTTTACAGAACAGAACTTTAGTTTACAAGCAGTTTTGCAAGCATTATTTACAAGCCAAGAGTTTTATGAGGGAGCAGATGGCGTTTCAGATGATAATTTCGGTAGTATAATTAAGAGCCCTTTGGACCTGATTATTGGTCATGCAAGAAGTATTGATTTAGAATTGCCAGATTATGTATTGCAAGCGGAACAGTTTTATGAAATTACCAATGATTGGCTAAGAAAGATGGGGGATATGGGCTTAAATTTCTATGAGCCATTTGAGGTAGCTGGCTATTTAGCTTATCATCAGTTCCCGATATATCACAGAGGCTGGATCACCACATCCTATTTAACGCAGCGTTATGCTTATGTTCAAACGGTGAGCAATGCCAATATGGAGGGTATGGATGTGGAGTTTAAAACTCCCATTGAATATGTGGAGCAATACGTTGATAACAATACAGCATCCAACGCTAAAGAATTGGTGGTAGAAATTTCCAATCAATTCCTAGCATTAACCGATAATTTGGGATTTGGAAATCCAGACACTAGCCCCATTACGGAAGAAAGACTGAACTACTTCTTGGATGCTTTCTTGAAAACTTTTCAAATAGATGAAAATCCTGAGGAGGCTTGGACATTCAGATGGACACAAGGTGTGGATAGAGAAACTGTGGAAAGACAATTACAAGACCTTTTTAATGCTATTTTGCAATCACCTGAATATCAATTGATGTAGCTATGGATAGAAGAAAATTTTTAAAACGATTAGGTTTTGCTGCAGGTGGATCAATTGCCTTTCAAGGGGTTCCGATGCGCTTATTATCTTCTCATCAACCACTCAAAAATCTTTTACACAAAAGTGATAATGAAAAGGTTTTGGTCATATTGCAACTGCATGGAGGAAATGATAGCTTAAATAGCTTCATACCGATAGAGAATTATGATCTATATTATAACAGAAGAGCTAATATTGCCATTCCTTATAAGAGCGGGAATAGAACTTTAATTCCTTTAGATAGCACGCTAGATGCACCTGATCAAGTGGGAGTTCATCCTGACATGATTGATTACAAGAGCATGTACGATCGAGGGCAAGCGGCAGTATATCAAGGGGTTTCCTATCCGAAAAATAATGGGTCTCATTTCCGTGGCCGAGATATCTGGTTTATGGGAGGTGATTATGATGACTACTACTCTTCCGGCTGGATTGGGAGATATCTCAATCAAGTTTATGCGCCCTCAGATTATCCTGATGATTTCCCTAATGCTGGAATGCCAGACCCCTTGGCTTTGGAGATGGGGAATGATACCTCTCTTTTGTTTCACCAGGAAGGTAATATTCCAACCTCCATTTCATTAGGAAATAGTCCCGGTGCATTACTTAATCAAATAGAAAATCTTGAAGGATTTGCTGATGAAGGAATAGATCCAAGAGGGCTTCCACCTGAACACCTTAATGGTTCCCCTTATAAAAAGGAAATGGACTGGATATTAGGCTTGGAAGATAAGTCTGAAACCTACATCAAAAGACTACAAGATATTTATCAATCCTCCAGCGAAAGTTCAATTGAATACCCTGAAATTTATCCCTTCAATGCGCCTTCGGGCAGTTTAAGAAATCCGTTAAGTGGGCAATTGAAATTGGTTTCAAGACTCTTAGGAGGAGGAATTAAGACCAAGGTTTTTCTGGTGAAGATGGGAGGTTTTGATAATCATGCTGGACAAGTGGAGAGCACCAATACTACCATGGGCGTGCATGCTACCAAAATGTACCATATTTCGGCAGCAATGAAAGCCTTCCATGCAGACTTGAAAGCAAGAGGACTACAGGATAAGGTGTTGACTATCAGTATGAGCGAATTTGGTAGAAGAATCCCATCCAACGGAAGCTACGGTACTGATCATGGAAAGGGAGGAGCTGTAATGGTCTTTGGTGACCGGGTTAATCCTGGTGTTTTTGGTACAAATCCAGATTTGAATAAAAGTAATGTAGATTTGCAATTTGACTATCGCCAACTATATGCCAGCATTTTGCACGAATGGCTTGGTGTTGATAAAGCAAGTATTAATAATGATATTTTCTTTAGAGACTTTTTCAATGCTACAGATGAAAATGGGAATCCACTACCAGATGTGCAAATGATTTCCAATAGTATTACCGGGACAAATTCCTGGCTTGGGAAGCATTTTAATGTAGATAATCCATTTCCTAATCCTGCTGGCGATGCAACTCTGCTAAAAATCCAAAGTAATGAAGCTGGAAAAGTGAGAATAGAAATTGTTACTGTTAATGGCCAATCAATAGGTGTTCAGCATAACTCGCTCCAGCAAGGTACCAATGATATTAAACTTGATCTTTCTGGTTTGAAAGCAGGAATCTATAACATTAGAGTCAATGCGAAAAACATTAATGACACCAAAAAACTAATCAAAAAATGATGCTATGCCAAGACTAAGATTGTTAACAGTGTTGCTGTCTTTTATGTTGTTGTTTTCCGTTTGTGAAGGGATAGCTCAAAAGCGAAAAAAACCAAGTACACCGGCTTCACAGGCAAAGGAGTTTTTAAATACCCAATGGTGGTTAGGGATTAGAGGAGGTACAAATTTTACACAGACCACTTTATTAGATAGCTTTTCTGGATTAAATCCTATTAATTATAGTGCTGATAATTTGGATAAAGAGTATGAGAACTTCGTCAATCCGGCTTTTCACATTGGACTTGATGTTACCTTTTATCATAAGGGATTTTCCATTATGAGTTTCCCGACATTTTTCAGGAATAATATAAATTATAGTAGCCAGTTAAGTTGGTCTGGTGAATCGGAACGGGATCAGTATGAAACTAGCTATGATGTCCAGCAAAGCATCACTTTTCTAGAATTGCCATTGGCTGTGAAATATGATATTATTGGAGACAGAGTCAGGCCTTTTGTGATGGCAGGTGCATTTTATTCCATAGCTTTTGATGCAAACAAAGAGGTTCAAATTTTTGAAACAGATTATGCTTCAGGAGAGCCTGTGGAATTTGAAAGAGCAAACATCAAACTTAATAATAAGGAAGAAATTAATAATAATTGGGGAGTCTTGGGGGGAATAGGAGTGAGCTTTGATTTTTGGAATATTCGATCAATTATTGATATTCAGTACAGGCATAGTTTTCAGTCTATAGTAAATAAAGAAACTAGATTTGATGAAAACACATTTTCTTCCTTTGGTGAAGTCCAAGATGATTATAGTCTACAAAATTACAGTGCCTCATTAAGTTTTGTATTCCCACTCCGATATATTGACAGCCAGTTTAAAGCACTATGAAAAACAGACTATTATTTTTTTTGTTAATCTTTTCCATTCTCACGTTATCTTGTGAAAATGAAGAATTGGCTCCTGAGCAATTATCTTTTTTGAAAATATATGATGACGCAGATTATAATGCATCATATCAACCGGTAGGCTTGCAGTACAGTGAAAATAAATATTTTATTCTATCTGAAAGGAGCATAACATCAAGTGACTTTTCTGGAATCAATTTGGTGGTAACAGATTCATTAGGGGATTTTACGACTGAGTATCAACTAGATGAAAATTTCGTAGCACCGACCAAATCTTTACTTAAAGTCGGAAGTTTACTTTATTTCTTTTGCATGGACCGAAATTCGTTACGCCCATATTTAGGAACTGTCTCTACAGATGGGACTGTAACCACAACCGCCTTAAATACAACAGCTTCATATCCCTTGGCGGCAAATGTAACGGCCGGAAATAATTTACTATTGTTATCATACGACCCTAACGGCTTAAATTCTATTTTGACTGAAATAAGCAGGGAAGGGGAGGTATTGCAGCAAGTAGGTTATTCCATTGGGCCTGGAAGTGATGTGCAAGATGCTATCGTCAATCATTTTACAAAAAGGAGTGCTAGGATCCCTTTCTTTTGTGGACAATCAGCAGGTAACCGTTATTATTTCAATGGATTTTATAATTACACCTTGTCTATGGTGTTTACTAATTTCGGAGATAATCCAACAGGGGTTTTACAAGGCCAAGGGACCGATGCAGGAATGAAAGCTGCCTATTCTACTGCTTCAGCTGATTTCGCTATTGTTGGCTATCAGTTTTCTGATCATTTTATGAGTGCAAAAACGGCATTACCTCTAAACAATATAAGTTCTTCTGTAAATTTATTTGATAGAAATATCCCCGAAATAGCTGAGAAAGCGGTTTGTCGGATTATTCCATTTAATGGCATCAATCGTGAATTAGTGATCATAGCGAGTGAAACTGAGGGAAGACAAGTAGTATTGTATTTTTATGATGTCAATTCAGGCCAACTGGAGGCTACGTATTATTTAGGGACACTGAATCCGTTTACCTTATCTAGCATTACTTCTTTAGAAGATGGGGGGATAGCTATTGCTGGTACCACATTTCTGGCTGGAAGATTTGAACGAATCTATTTGCAGAAGATTAGCAAAGACCAATTAGGTGAGATTTTGTAGTTCTTGTTTAAAAAGCCTCACCGATAAACAAATAAAAACCCGGGCCTTCTTGTGTAAAAGCAACATCAAATCTTGTGTAAATATCTTTTTTGGGAAATAGCAGAAATCTCACCCCAGCTCCTCCTGAAACCACAATGTTATTGAGGTCAAAGTTATTGAGGTCGGGAAAGACTTTTCCAGCACCAGCAAAAACCGCTGCCCCAATTCTATCGGTAAAACCAAAAGGAATGGGCAGAAATCTATATTCCATTTGCGCAGCAATTTGGTTTCGATCTCTATATCTTCCATAATAATAGCCTCTCATGATACTTTCACCGCCCATTAATGCCAATTGATTAAAAGGTACATTTCCAGAATTAAACTGACCTAAAATCTGTGTGGCTAAAACATTGTTGTTCCCTATGGGTCTGTAAATCCTTGTGTCTGATATTATGGAGGTGAAATCGTAACTGCTTCCCCATACTTCATTATAATGAAGCAAAGCCAGCTCTGAGAAAAAGCCTTTTCTAACATTTAGAACATTATGTCGATTGTCATGCACTAAGCCAATTCCAAAACCTAAATTAGTGGACCCCTCACTCCCTAGAGGTAATTCTTGAATTCCATTATTACCTTCTGCAGGAATAAATTCAACAGCACTCAAACGCTGCAAGTCCATTTCTAACCCTATAAATAAATTCTTTTTAACTTTTCTTAATACTCTTTCTTTTATAAATATTTGATTTGCATCAACTCTGGCTATGTAATCTTCTGGCGAATTACTACCTATGCCATGGTAGAAAAGCGGAAAACTTTGGAATCTTAACCTGCCTAAAAAAAACCATTTATCCGCATCTGAATAGATGGCATGGTCAAACCACAATCCGTATTGATTCTCTAAAGTGAAAAATGTAAAGCCATTAATTTCACTTAGACGGTTTGCTGTATCTTGTTTTGCGTAAAATACCAATAAGGAACTTAAACCAATTTCCCAGCTTGTTTCAGGTGCATAGGCTAGAGTCGGATAAATGAGAAACTGAGGCTTCGAAATGTCGCTAGTATCATTAATAATACTGTTGATGTACTTACTTACAAAATTTTGAGAGTAAATCTTATGATCATTTAATAAAATAAGAACAATAATCGCTAGACTGAGAAAAATTGATTTGGTTTGCTTCACTAACTTAAATTTATTACAATTTGTAAAAGAACGATTTTAGATCGATTAGTTGTTTAATTCCAGCAATTATTTTTTGCAATTGAAACAAAAAAATAGCCTTTGAGATTCTCAAAGGCTATGTGAAAAAGATCAATATTTAAATTTTATTTTGATTTCATATGTACATCTCGTTGTGGGAATGGAACTTCAATTCCTTCTTTTACAAAAGCATTATTGATGGATTCCATATTGTCCCAATACACTGGCCATAGATTATCAGTGTCCGTCCACAGCCTAACACTTAAATCAAGAGAACTATCTCCAAAATTGGTAAATTTTACGACAGGAGCTGGATCAGCATGAATTCTCTCATCTTTATTAACAACATCTAAGATCAATTCTCGAACTTTCTGTAGATCTGAGCCATAGGCAACTCCAACTTTAAGCTCTGCTCTTCTCGTTTCCTTTGCCGTTGTATTTGTAACGCTTGAGTTTGCTAACCCACCATTAGGCATGACGATTAATTGATTATCGAAAGTTCTAATATGGGTGTGCAGGATATCAATCTTTTCCACCACGCCAAAATATCCTTGAGCTTCAATTATATCATCTACTTTAAAAGGTTTAGTAACCAAAATCAAGATACCACCAGCAAAATTGGATAAACTTCCTTGCAATGCTAATCCAATTGCCAGACCAGCAGCACCTAACACTCCTAGTAAAGCAGCAATTTTGATATCAATGCTTTGGGCTATTACTAAGACCAGTGCAATATAGAATACAAAACGAAAAAATGAACCTAAGAAGGAAGCCAAGGATACGTCCAATTCAGATTTTTTGAAGGCTTTTTTTATCCCTTTCATAAGGTAACTAATAGTAATTCTACCTACAATAAATATGAGAATTACCTTTATTAAAGCTATTCCAATTTCAATAGCGTAGGTATAAATTTTATCTAATAATTCCGGGTCTAATTGTTCAAACATAATCGTATGGTTTGGTAAGTTTTAGTTCAGGATTAATTTTAATGTAATAACATAGGTTATTTTATCGTATTATATCACTTATAGTTTCATTTCTTTGATATAGGCTTCTACTCCAGATTCCAAATCTGTAAACTCATGCAGATATCCTATAGATTTTAATTTCTCCATTTTTGCTTCAGTGAAGTACTGATATTTATCTCGTATATCTTCTGGAGTATCAATAAAACTGATATCTTCTTTTTTGTTCATAGATTTAAAAACTGCTTTCACCAAGTCCAAGAAAGTACGAGCTTTTCCGCTTCCCAGATTGTAAAAACCTGAATTTTTACGGTGATGCATTAACCAAATCATTACATTGACAACGTCATCTACAAATACAAAATCTCTCATCTGTTCTCCGTCTTTGTAATCTGGATTATGAGATCGGAATAATTTCATCTTGCCCGTTTCAGAGATTTGTTTGTAAGCATGCAGAATTACGCTTGCCATTCTTCCTTTATGATACTCTCTCGGACCATATACGTTAAAGAATTTTAATCCGGCCCAAAAGAAGGGCTTCTTTTCCTGTTGAAGAGCCCATTTGTCAAATTCATTTTTTGAAACACCATACGGGTTAAGCGGCTTCAAATCTGGTATTTTACTTTCATCATCTTCATAACCTAATTCACCTAAACCGTATGTCGCTGCAGAGCTGGCATATACAAGGGGAATTTGCATTTCAATACATTTCTGCCAAATCCTTTTAGTATAATCTGTATTAAGTTCAGTTAAAAGTTCAGTATCAAATTCTGATGTATCTGTTCTGGCTCCCAAATGAAATATAAATTCTACTTCTTTCTCATTTTGCCCTTCTAACCATTCAAAGAAAACGTCTCGTTCAATGTTTTCTTGAATAATTAAGTCTTCTAAATTTTTATTTTTGTCAGGACGATCAAACTTATCAACAGCAATAATATGTTTAAAACCATCTGCATTGAGTTTTTTGATGAGGTTTGAAGCAATAAATCCAGCGGCCCCTGTAACTATTATCATAAGATGTATGTTTTTGAATTAAGCTCTTTAAGCAAAACTATTTATTATAAATGAATAAACGTATATTTGCACCCTAAAAATTAAGATTGACATGGTTTACGTTAATCGTAAAGAACACTTTAACGCAGCGCACAAGCTTTTTAATCCTAACTGGAGCAGGGAAAAGAACGAAGAAGTTTTTGGTCCTTGTGCCAATGAAAACTGGCATGGTCATAATTTCGAGTTAATCGTGACAGTAAAGGGCGATCCAGATCCTGATACAGGATTTGTAGTTGATTTAAAAAAATTGAGCAACCTCATCAAGAAAGAAGTGATTGATAAGGTTGATCATAAAAATTTGAATCTTGATGTCCCATTTTTAGTAGGGAAAATGGCGAGTTGTGAAATAATTATTGCAGAGTTTTGGAATATTTTGGAACCAAAGGTTAAAAAGCTCCAAGTAGGTTCTAGTCTTCACAAATTAACATTATATGAAACTCCAAGAAATTTTGTAGAGTATTATGGGTAGATGTTAGAAGTGGTCGCGATTGTTGAAAAAATTTTGTAATTATCTTCTAATCATATCTTAAAATCAAAAGGGTATTTATAAATTGCACTAATGGAAAATTTTGTTGTATCAGCAAGGAAATATAGACCAAAAGGTTTTGATGAAGTAGTAGGGCAGAAGCATATCACTACCACCTTAAAGAATGCAATTGATAATGATCATTTGGCGCAGTCATTACTATTTTGTGGACCACGGGGGGTTGGGAAAACTACTTGTGCTAGAATTTTAGCAAGACTGATCAACGATTTTGAAGTGGATAATATGGAAGGGTCATCTTCCCTAAATATCTATGAATTAGATGCTGCCTCGAATAATTCTGTAGATGATGTTCGGAATCTGATTGATAAAGTTAGAGTTCCTCCTCAGCATGGGAAATATAAAGTTTATATAATTGATGAGGTTCACATGCTTTCCAATGCGGCTTTCAATGCCTTTTTGAAAACATTGGAGGAACCGCCTTCCTATGCGATATTTATTTTAGCCACAACGGAAAAGCATAAAGTAATTCCAACTATTCTTTCAAGATGTCAGATTTATGATTTCAATAGGATCAAAGTTTCTGATATTTCAGAACATCTCAAAGAGATAGCTGAGAGGGAGGGTATTGAGGCTGAAGAAGCGGCATTGCATTTAATTGCACAAAAAGCAGATGGAGCGCTGCGTGATGCACTTTCCATATTTGATTTAATAGTTACATTCTCTCCTAATAATAAGATCACCTATCAGGCAACAATTGATAATCTTCATATTCTGGATTATGATTATTACTTTAAAGTGACAGATGCTTTACATCAGGAAAAAATTCCTGAGGCACTTTTATTGTTTGATGAGATCTTAAAAAACGGATTTGATGGTCATAATTTTGTAAATGGTCTGGCTGCTCATTTCAGAGATTTGCTAGTATGTAAAGATACATCTACCTTGCAGCTGTTGGAAGTTTCTGAACAAGTAAAAGCTCAATACCAACAACAAGCTAAGGACGTTTCTCCTTCATTTATACTTTCTGGATTACAGATACTTAATCAAACAGATCAATCCTATAAGGCAAGCAAGAACCAGAGACTGGCCGTTGAATTGGCTTTAATGAAGTTAGCAAAAATCAACAGTGCAGTAGATTTAGCAAAGCAACATGACGCAGTTTTAAAAAAAAAAGTGAGTTAAGTCAGTCTGAAGATGAGGAAACTGATCGAAATAAAGCAAGTCAGAAGTCGCTAGCTGATCAAATTGCTGCAAAAGCTACTGAAGCTAAGCCTTTAAAGTCTTCACCATCTATACCAAAGCCAGGTGATAGAATTAAAACGCTAGAAAAGGAAACTATCTCTAAAAAGGAATTCGAAAATGGGCCTGAAGAGGAGGTTGTAGATTTAGCAAATCATAGTGAAGGAAAGGCTGATTTTAATGAATCTTCCCTTAAGGCTGCAATCTTAGAGTTTATTGATAAGAATAAAGTAGGGCCAGTGGCGGAGAACTCCTTAAAAAATTCAATCAGACTTGAAAATGAATCGATCACTGTAGAATTGACCAATCCGATAGAAGTGGATGGAATTGAAAGGATCAAATCAGATTTTTTAACCTTTTTACGAAATAAATTTCAAAATAGTGCAATTCAATTACAACATAAGGTCAATATAGAGAAGGCCGCAGAGCGTCCTTATACACCAAAGGAAAAGTTTGAAGCCATGTTAAAAGAGAATCCACTACTAAGCAAGCTGAAAGACACTTTTGGCTTAGATACAGATTACTAAAATTTGATTGAATTTAAGGATGATTGAACTCGGTGTAGATGTTGTACTTTATATTTTGATATTGAGACCTATATTCATTACGCTCTTGAACTGCACTCCAGCAACATTTCTAGACTCTCCTGTAGCTTCATTCACAATTATTTCCTTTGATTTGATATCATCATCATAAATGAACTGGGTACTGTAACTAGCGGAAAGAAATTTGTTGATTTTAAAATTGAGTGCAGTTTCCCAGTTTACATCAACGTTGCCTAATTTTTCATAATCAGCAAAGAGGTTCAAATTAGTTGATAGATTGACGTTTTCCCAGATATCCTTTTGAAAGGATGAGGAAAAGTTTATACCACCCTGAAATCTAAAATTTTCGCCTGCCTCAACCCCATAGGCTCCCGCTGTTGAAAGACTGTCATCCATAACAAATGTGCTTTTAGAAGATAATGGCGAAAGAGTTCCGGTAAAAAGCTTTTTGTATTTGTAAGTAACACCAATATTTGCAAGCAAAAAGCCCGGTGCCATGAATCGTGAAATTACAACGCTCTCATCATTCAAGCCTTCATCAAATTGCGTTCTGAAATCCACAATGGCAGACAGGAACATTCGTTTTTTTAATTGTCGGCTATATCGTGATGTTAATATGATATTGTCATCAGTTTTAACAAACGGAGCTTCGCTTTCTCCCTGTCTTAATAAGCCATAGGCCATATCTAAACGATTGTCCCAAACGTTTTTTCCTTTGGTATAATTGGCATTGAAATTTGTTAAACCACCAATGGAAATTGAACTTTTACCACCTCCATTCCAATTGGTCAGATCTACTTGTGAAAAATTAAGGTTTAAAACAGCTCCTTTCTCCCAATATGTAGTGTCAGATTTAATACTATCAGTTTGGGAATAAGCTAAAGAACTTAGGAAAAACAAGATAAAACTAGTCTTGATAATCTTCATGATAAAGATAAAATTGATGGATGGAAAATCTAATTAATATAGATCGAGAGACCTAATTTCGTTAAGAGCATTCTCTGTTAGGGGCTTCGTGATAAATTTAATTACATGATCATTATTGACGATCTTATCAATATCTCTCTTATTATCAGAGCTTGATAAAATGATAACCTTGCATTTATCTTTTACGATATCAGAGAATTTCTCAAATTCATATAAAAATACGAACCCATCCACAATGGGCATATTAATATCCAAAAATATAATATTTGGAAGCTTGTCAGGATCATCCTTGTGCTCTTCCAAATACTCCAAGGCACTCTTGCCCGAATTTTTGATTTCCACGTATTTTGCGAACTCAGTTATTTCTATGATTCGTTTGCTAATGAAATTGTCAGTATCATTATCATCAACAAGCATCACTAAATCAACAGTTTTTGTAGCTGTTACCATGTAATTTACCCTTGTAATCTATTGATCAATATACCCTGTTTAGAGTTAGTTCTAAACATAAGTAAAGTTTTTTTTAATTAAAACATAAATCTTTCGAAATGCGATATTTTTTCGATAGATGACACAAATGTAAGATATTGTAGGCAGGAATTTATGCTTAGAGCATATTTATTTCTGCTTAATCATAATTAATTCGCCTTCTCTCAAATTGTAGTCTTCTTTATTGTTCCACTCCATGATTTCTTTTAAGGTGACATTGTATTTCTTGGCCAACGCGTACATAGTGTCTCCTGAGGTAACCCTGTGCTCTATATTGTTTTCTTTTATCTCTATGTTTTCCTTAGAAGTCTCATTTGTAGCAGGTTGTTTATCTTCAACTATATCATTTTGAGCAACATAACCATCAGTATTTACTTTTATAATTTGACCAATCGATAATGTGTCTCTTATCCCCAAGTCGTTTGCATTCAATAATGTTGAAATTTTCATATTAAATCTATTGGCAATTGAAAAAAAAGTATCTCCTTTCTTTATGGAATAATCAGTGAAGTCGTTCTCGTCATACTCAATTTCTGTTTCCAAGTTTTCATTTTCTTCAGAAGTAATTTCCTGAGCAACGGAATCGTCTACAGGTTTTTGAGCCTCGGAAATTGCTACCGAATCCATTTGTCCCATATCGTTAGCCTTAGTAGATAAAGTATCCTTAATGTTATATTGGGTGCTATCAATACTTATACTTTTAGGATCTTCTATTTTAAGACTATCCGCTGCCTGCTTCTCCATTTGAGAAGATTTTTCTACTTCAGTTTTTTCGACTAATGGGACTTTTGCTTGTTCAGCTTGACTTTCCACGATCGCTTTTGTTTCATTTAGATCATGAGCTTCGTTTTCTTGATTAGGTGGTTCTCTATATTCTACAGGGAGACTTGCTGGTCGGTTATGACGCAACCATAGTACCCTGCCAACTTTAGGTTGCTGTGGTGGTTCCATCCTGTTTTTTCGGTATAATTTTTTAAGCTTAAGTCCATATTTCTGACTTATTTCCCACATGTTTTCATTTTGCGCTACTGTGTGATAATAGAATTTTGCCCTGTTGCTTTTTCGTCTTAAATAATATATCTTACCTGTTTCTAATTCTTCTCTAATTTTAAGATCGTTCCATTTTCTAAATTTGAATTGATCAACCTCTGCAGTTTTTGCTAATTTTTCCACTGTATATCCTGCTGGAGCATAGATTCCGTCTAATCCATTTACCTCTACTTTATGTGGGATTGTTCTGTCAGCCCTGCTAGGATAATTACCTACTAAAGGGAAATTTTGTTGCTGCTGATCATCAATATTGCCAGGTAAGTCTTTAGATGTGGTTTGCCGCTGGCTCTGCAATTTTTCAATCTTCTCTAAATTGGTTAGAGGTACAATGACAGTGTAATTTTTGTCTTCTGGTATAGCTCCTCTCTTAATCCATTTATTATATTCTTCTATTTGCTCAAGCGACACATTTTCTTCTTTTGCAATCGTTTTTAGAGATGTTCCTTTTACATTTTCAATTTCCTTCAGATAAAAAGGAGGCTTTGAGGTTCCAATAGTATGTTCAAATGCTACCTTATGAGCAAGGAATTTTTTCAAATACCAATAAGTATCACTGGTTATTTTTAAGCTACTTTTGCCAAAATTACTTTCATCAATTACGTCAGCGGCACCACCTCGACCTCTTTGGTAAGCAATTAAAGAATAAGCCCAATTATCGAAATATTTATTATGATCTTTTAGATAGTTTGCTGCTGCACGGCTAGATGAAACTATATTCATCCTTTCATCTACATGACGATCAATTCTTAAATCGTTTTCAAGTCCAGATATTTCCTTAAATTGCCAAAAACCTACCGCATTGCTACTAGACACAGCATCGGATACCAAAGCGCTTTCTTGTATGACCAAATATTTGAAATCTTCAGGTAAGCCTTCCTCTCTGAAAATTCTTTCAATGATCGGCATATACATATCCACGCGCTCCAGTTTCTTTTGGAAATAAGTTTCACTTCTGGTGAGAGCGTCCACATCAGCTTGAATGTCCTTTATAGCTCCTGTGGTAAGTCGAAGTTCCATGTTTGCAAATTCCATTCTAGAAGGAACTTGCTGAGCACAAAGCTTTACAACTGTAAGTACAAATATTGCTGATGTGAAAAGAGAAAGTTTTATATTCATTTTTTTCTTAAAATCATTAATCCATCTCGGATGGGAAATAACACATTTTGAACTCTATCATCTTGATGCACAAATTCGTTGAAATTCAGCATACTTTCAGTATCCTTGTCTAGTTTTTTTCTGTTTTTTTCTAATACTTTTCCGCTCCACAATACATTGTCGACCAAAATATATCCGCCTTTTCTCACTTGTTCAATACAAAGTTGGTAGTAGTTTAAATAATTTGATTTATCTGCATCTATAAACACCATATCCCAAGTTTTATTGAGAGTTGGTATGATGTCCAATGCCTTTCCAATTTTCACTTCTATTTGGTCTGAGAAAAGTGACGCCTGAAAATAAGATTTTACCCGATCTGCTAATTCTTCGTTTACATCTAGGGTAATCAGTTTTCCATTTTCTTTTAATCCTTCTGCCATACAAAGAGCCGAGTAGCCCGTGTAAGTGCCGATTTCCAAGATGTTTTCAGGCTGAATCATATGAGATAGCATCGATAATACCCTGCCTTGCAAATGTCCGCTTAACATACGGGGTTTTAAAACTTCGGTATGTGTTTCCCTGTTGATTTTATGGAGTAACTCATTCTCAGGCTCGGTATGAGCTTCAATATATTTGTCTAAGTCAGGATCTAGGAATTCCATATTTATCTTCTTTTAGCTTTATAAGTTAAGATGCTCAATCGATCATCTTCGAATATCTCATGGGCGGTATTTTGTAAATCCTTAGCTGAAATTTGCTTTATTTGTTCAAAAAGCTCATCTAAAGATTCGATTTTATCTTTATCTAATAAACTCCTGCCCAACATCAACATATAGCTCATATTATTTTCTTCTGCCATTGCCAATTGTCCCATAAGTTGTTGTTTGGCAACATGCAATTGCAAACTGCCTAGAGGCTGATCTTTCAATTTTTTGAGTTCCTTTTTTACCAGTTTTATGCTTTTCGGAAGCTGACCAGGGTCTGTCCCGAAAAATATGCTGAAAAGAGCAGTATCAGTGAATGGATGATAGCCAGCATCAATAGCATACACAAATCCGTATTTTTCGCGTAGGGCCATATTTAAGCGACTATTCATTCCAGGCCCACCTAAAATATTGACCAACATAAAAAATGCAAGTCTTTTGGGATGATGAATAGGGTAGGCGGTGGTACCAATCGCACATTGAGATTGAGAAATTTCTTTATCGAAATTCAAGGTGTTAGGTTGATAAACTTCAAAAGGAATTCTTTCTCTTTTCCTTTTATGATGTGCAATGGGCTCTAAGTATTTCTTAACATAGCGTTCCAATTTTCTCTCAGGAATATCACCTACGATCGAAAAAACCGTTCGCTCTGTATCTAAATTTTCTTCTAAAAATTCTAAGAAATGATTTCGAGTAAAGCTTTTGAGGCTTTCTTCAGTTCCTAAAATATTGTTTCCAAGTGGGTGTCCTGAAAAAATGACTTCATCGAATTGATCTTGAATATCATCTTCAGGTGAATCTTTGTACATCGCCATTTCTTCTAAAATGACCTGCCGTTCTTTTTCAATTTGTCTTTCAGGGAAAATGGATTGGAAGGTGATATCCACCAATAAATCCATGGCTTTATCGAGATATTGCTCCAAAACAGATGCATGGAAAAATATTTTCTCTTTGGTAGTGTAGGCATTCAACTCACCTCCGACAGAGTCCAATCTGTTGAGAATGTGAAAGGTCTTACGTTTTTTGGTGCCTTTAAAAGCCATATGTTCCCAAAAATGGGCAATACCCACCTGATGTGGTTTTTCATCACGGCTTCCAATGTCCAAAGCGAATCCGCAATGGACTATTTTAGAGTTACTTACTGGTTGGTGGATCACCCGGATCCCGTTTTCTAATGTCTTTACTTTATATTGATTCATTCATTCCCCCGCTTCAATGCAAAACTACAAATTATCTTTCTTTTTAAAGAAGTAATGAGTACCACAAAAGAAATTTATTTAGTTTTGAGTTGTGACAAAATGAAGATTTAATTTTTTAATATGCATATAGCTTTCGAAGCCAAGCGTGCTTTCAATAATTTTACGGGATTAGGCAATTATAGTCGGTTTGTAATTTCTGCCTTGAAAGAACAGTATCCCAAGGAGCAGTATTCACTTTTCACACCTCAAGTGTCTACACGTGATGAAGCCGCCCATTTTTTGAAGGAAAATAAAGAAATTACTGTCTTACCTTCAGGCTTATGGAAAGCAGGCGCTCTCAAAAGTGCTTGGCGCTCTAAAAGAATCGGCAAATTGGCAGAGAAGGAAGATGTGGATGTATTTCATGGACTTAGCAATGAATTGCCCTCGGGCTTAAAAAATAGGACGAAGAAAATTGTCACTATTCACGATTTAATATTTTTGAGATATCCTGATTTTTATCCTTTCATAGATAGGAGGATTTATAAAAAGAAATTTAAGTCTGCATGTAAAAAGGCAGATGAAATTATTGCGATCAGCGAACAAACTAAAAAAGATATCATAGAATTTTTTGACATTGATTCGTCTAAGATCCATGTGGTTTATCAGGGTGTTCACCCCATCTATAAGCAGGAATTGAAAACCAGAAGGTTGTTGTACCTATTGGATCAATACAGCTTACATCAGCCTTATTTTTTGTATGTAGGTTCAATCGAAGACAGGAAAAATGCTAAGGATTTGGTACAAGCTTTTAAATTGGTTTTGGATCAAGTAAATCATGATTTACTGCTGTTGATTGTAGGAAAGAGAACGGATTATCAAAAAGAAGTGGAAAAGGAAATTAATGATTTGAGGCTTGATCAAAATGTTCGGATTTACAATAATATCCCATTCACTGAATTGCCTTATCTCTATAAAGGAGCGGTAGCTTCTGTGTATCCATCGAGTTTTGAAGGTTTTGGAATCCCTGTGTTAGAATCCCTTTCTGTCGGTACTTCTGTGGTGACGGGCAATCAATCCGCTATGAAAGAAGCAGGAGGGAAGCATGCACTTTATGCGAATCCAAAAAATCATGAAGAATTAGCTTCGCAAATGGTGAAACTAGCAGATGATAATGCGTTTAATGAGCAGTTGCTTGTTGGCGTAGAGGGACACTTAGTGCAGTTTTCGGCCGAAAAAATAGCTGGAGATTTGATGGGCATTTATAAAGCCCCCTAAGCCCCAATTGGGGAAAGACACGGAACTCACGTCATGAGTAGGTTGGTAACTGCAGTTCGGTCTGAAAGTAGGTGGTACTAATTAGATAAGAAATGTGAATAAAGCTGAGATAAACATTTTTATTAGGGAAATGAAATATAATAGACGGAAAAATTAACGACTGCTGTTAAAATACTATCATCTGAACTAGAGATAATTTGCAACCTAAGACCTATCACCGAAAACATTAACCCACTAGTAATTCCGTTTTCACTTATACCGCAAACTAATATCCGTCAACCAATTCATGCTGCTAATAAAATGATCGTATCCTTCTTCTTTGCTAGTTTGATTGATTTGCAACAGGTGGTCGGGTTGGCATAACAGCATTAAAAGCTTATAATCTTCATCTGATAATTTTTCATGAAATTGGTTAACCAAATTAGCAGCTTGTTTCAATAATGCTTTTTGCAATGGATTATTCGTGTAATCAGGTATTTTATGCTCCCATGAAGGAGAACTTAATGGCAAACTTACTGCATAAACAGAGTGCTCATCAGAACTGTCTAGCATGAACAACTCTTGAATTTGCTTATTATTTGACACGCCTTTGTCTATAAAATCAGAGTTGTAGGCACTTCCATAACCATTCACCAGGCTAATTTGAAAATTGTCTGGACCGTCACCATTAGAAAGTAATATATTGAAGGGCTGTGCGGTATTCGATTTATACACTTGACCAGAATGCTTCCCCGCCAAATGCCAGGGGTTTGCGGTGGCAATAATTCCTTGATAACCTAGCGCATTTACTATTTCAGCGACTTGATCATCGTACAAGCAAGCTGTATTAATGAAAATCCCAGGCTTCTTTTCAAAATATTCATTTAATCCATCCAGATATAATTCGACCTCTTTTTTGAATAAAAGTGGAGAACATAAGTAACTGAATGAATGATAGGCACATGAACCTACCAATTGTATTTTTCCAGTATCAACTTGTTTTTTGATCTCCAACATCAAATTTGTGTCATGCTGTTTGAGAAATTTCAAAAATGGTAAACTGAAAAACACTAATGGCATTTTTCTTTCATCCGCCATTTTTAATACAGTTTTCAATTTTGAATGAACCAAATCAGCGAAATCATTGACAAAATCTTGCTGACTTTTAAGTTCATTTATGGCTGAATGATTTTTTCCAATATCTAAAAATGATAATCTTTTTACCTCCAGCGGGTGATTGAAATGTATGATTTGGTAATTATCCATTTTTTATACTTGCTTTAGTGCTGATAAAATTTCAGATGAAACATCTTTCCAGTTTCTTTTCTTAACAGACGCTGCGTTTTCTTTGGCGACTTTTAAAGATTGCTTTTTGTCAGCCAGTAGTGCTCGAACAGCTGTTGCATATGCAGCTGCATCTTTTGTAGTCACTGTGTTTACATTACTTAAAACTTCAGCCACGCCACAATTTTTTGATAAAACTAGTGGCACTTCCAAACTCACAGCCTCCAAAGCAGATAGACCAAAGGGCTCTGATAATGACGGCATCACCATCGCTTGAGAAGCTTTCATGACAGCAAAAACATCCTCCTGCGGTAAAAAACCTGTGAAATGAATTTTATCCATTAGTCCTTTTTCAGTAGCAGACGAAATCATTTCTTCCATCAATTCACCTTGCCCAACGACAACAAATCGAAGTTTATTCTCCTTTTGTATTAGTGCTTCTGCAATATCTATAAAGGTCGTAGCACCCTTTTGTAAACTTAATCTTCCACAAAAAAGAACAATATCCTCTTTGAATGGGGCCTTATAAGCAGATGGTTTTAATTCATTAATTCCATGATGGATTACCTTGATCTTGGAAGCTGAAATACCGTATTCTTTTACCATTATGTTTTTATGGTACTTGCTCACGGCTATTACTAAATCAGCTTTCTGCATGCCTTCCCTTTCCAAGTCAAATAACCATGAATTGCTTTTTTTTCCACTACGATCGTAATCCAAGGCATGAATATGCAAAACAAAAGGTTTTTTACTCAACTCTTTTAATTGCTTGGATGCAGGAATGGCGGTCCAATCATGCGCATAAATAATATCAAAATCTAGATTCCTGCTTTTGGAAATGATTTTTTGGCTGAAATCCTCTAATGCTTCTTGTACAGAAATTTCAATATTATCATTGTATTGCTCTTCAATTTCAACACTTCCAGCGTAAAAATAGGGATTGAGTTCACTTTTAACAGACAGGTGAACTAAATCGGCATTCAATTGCTGTTGGTTAGTGAGCTTTTGTCTATTGACTGTTTCAATTCTACTTTGCTCAGTTTCTTGCTCCGCTAATTCATCTGCACTCTCGACCGAGAATAATTTCAGATGCACCTTTTCAGCTAAATGCTGAGCAATATGATAGCATGCGATTCCCAGTCCGCTGTTCTGTGGGCTTGGTTTTCCTGGTCCGATCATCAAAACTTCCATGGGCAATTTTTTATAAGGTTACTATTTTATGATTTCAATTGTAGTAAATTCTTTACTAACGATAAATGTTGAATTAGCGATGGTACTAATTGTATGACCATCTACTATTACTTTTTCAATATTTTCAAATCCATGTAGAATCACTTCAAATCCTTTATTTCCACTTTCAAATTCTTTGTCCAGATTATGATGAATGATTACACCATTATCAACGGGCTTTTGAATAAAAGTGTGCAAAGTACTGATACCCATTTCAAAATCTTTGGTCAGTCCATCATCTTCATATAATTCGCTTTCTGTTTCTTCTAAAGCTTTATAAACGTGAAGTTTGATGTTTTCGGGAATGAATTCATCCACATACTGCATTTTATCCTGCATAGGGAGAATTGCTCCCGCTTTTACAAACATTGGAATTTGATCCAAAGGAGTTTGGACAGTAATTTCCCTTTTTCCCGATAATATCTCATCAGTCCAGAAATTATACCATTTGCCCTCAGGCAAATACATCATTCTTTCAGTTACTTTAGGAGCGGAAACCGGGCAAATCAGTAAATACTGGCCTAACAGAAATTCTTCTTCTCTGTCCAAAGTCTCAGTATCGTTTTGATATACTAAAGATATCGACCGCAACATAGGTTTAGCATTTTCTGCATATTGCCAATAGGTCGTATAGAGGTATGGCATGATTTCATACCTCATTTCGATAAATCTTCTTACAATGTTCAAATATTTTTCTTCAAACTGCCAAGGCTCTTTGTCGCCATGGTCTCCTGATGAATGCGTTCGGAAAAATGGATGGAAAGTAGCCATTTGAATCCAACGAGTATACAGTTCTCCATCAGGGGCTCCGATGAATCCCCCTACGTCAGAGCCAGAGAAAGAAACACCCGAAGCACTTAATCTTTGGCACTGAATATTGGCAATTTTCAAATGCTCCCATGAGGCCATATTATCTCCTGTCCAAACAGAGCTGAATCTTTGAATTCCTGCATATGCTGAGCGGGTGATGGTAAAGCTTCTGTTATTTCCTGAAAATTGCTCTAAGCCTTCGTAGGTTGCTCTGGCCATTTGCATTCCGTAAACATTATGTCCTTTTCGATGGCTACACGGATGACCGTCATAATCATGTCTTACATCACGTGGAAATGTGCCTTCTTCAAATACTGCAGGCTCGTTCATATCATTCCAAACGCCAGCCACTCCATCTTGTACTAGTCCTCCGAATAATCCTGACCACCATTTCCTTGCTGCAGGATTTGTGAAGTCAGGGAAATGGCAAGGACCAGGCCAAACACTGCCTTTAAATCTGGCACCATCCATTCTTTGGCAGAAATAATTATGGTGAACACCTTGTTGAAAAACTGTATAGAGCGGATCAATTTTAATTCCGGGGTCAACAATTACGATGGTCTTAAATCCATCTTCCTTCAAATCGGCAATCATCTGCTTTGGATTTGGGAACCTTTCATTATTCCAGGTAAAGATTCTATAGCCATCCATGTAATCAATATCTAAATGGATCACATCGCATGGAATTTTCTTGTCGCGGAAGTTATTAGCCAATTCACGAACTGTTTGCTCAGGATAATAGCTCCATTTACTCTGATGGTAACCTAATGCCCATTTTGGTGGGAGAGGGGATCTTCCTGTCAGCTCGGTGTAATCTTGCACTACATTTTCTAACTTAGGACCATAGATGAAGTAATATCGCATTTCCCCTCCTTGTGCCCAAAAACTTAAGGCCTCTTTTCTCTCATGCCCAAAATCAAAGAATGTCCGAAAAGAATTGTCTAAGAAGATACCATAGCCTTCTCCATCATTCAAACCCATAAAGAACGGAATGTTTTTATAAACAGGGTCTGTTTCATTGCCATATCCATAGCAATCGGTGCCCCATAATTCTCTACGAGTTCCATTTAAATTTAGACTGCCTGTTTTATCGCCTAAGCCGTAATATTTATTATTTTTCGAAGATTTTAAGGTAGAAATAACCACATGTCCACCAAATCTTTTTTCATCTTTCCAATGATAGCCTTTTTCATCTTCAACTAACATTTTTCCATCCTTATCAAGGATTTTGATTGTTGCATCTGATTTTTTAATGATGCACTTGAGCAAATCAGTACTGACAATTAATGCATCTTGAGATGTCTCGAAATGATAATTCGTATTTTCAAATTCGAATTCTGGATCAATTGCGTAAGAAAAGTCATTTTCAAAATATCCATCATTGGCGTAACGGAATTTTAGGATTTTCTCACTAATAATACTGAGTTCCAAGGAAGAGTGTTGGGCATAAATTTTTATTTTGCCTTTTTTCTGTTTCCAGCTGATGATTCCACCAGGATAAAATTCCTCTTCCTTGTGCTCTTTAAATTTTTCTATATAATTGCCTTCAAAATCCTTCGCAGACTCCTCAGCTTTATCTTTATTTTCTTCCATATTAAAGTATTACTATTTAGCGATTTATCGCCAATTCCAATACAAATTAACTACTTATTGTAGTTAATACACTAAGTATTTGCTTATTTTTTTTAAATTAAGGTTCTAAGACTAAAAGCTATTTTAATTTAACAAAACTGGATTGATTTTCACTCCATTTGGTCTTATTTACAGATTATTCTTATAAATTAAGTATTCTATTCCAGATATTGAGAAACGAACAAGTATGAAGGAAACTAATTCGATTGATAATGAAGCACATATTTTAACCGAAGTGGCTTGGGAGGTCTGCAATCAAGTAGGCGGAATTTACACGGTTATACGATCCAAGGTACCTACTATGGTGAAAAACTGGGGAAAAAACTATGTTCTTCTAGGTCCTTATGCGCCCAAAGAAGCAGCCACCGATTTTGAAGAGGCACAGTTTGGTCACGATGTAATTGATGAAACTTTAAGAATATGTAGAGAGAAAGGTTTAAATATAAAGAGTGGATATTGGTTAGTATCGGGTAGACCTCAAACCTTACTGTTTGACCATAAGTCTTCCTTTCACGAATTAGGTGATATTAAATACTATTATTGGCAAAATCATGGAATAGATTTTAAAAATCATGATCCACTGATGGATGAGGTATTGGCTTTTGGATACATGGTGCATATTTTTCTTTCTGAGTTGACTCGAGTGGCCATTGATAAAAAATTGAAGCCAATAGCCCATTTCCATGAATGGATGGCTGGTTCTGCAATTCCAAACTTGCGTAGAGATCAAGTTCCTCTGCAAACAATATTTACAACTCATGCCACACTTTTAGGTAGATATTTGGCTATGAACGACCCCCAATTTTATGATCACCTTCCATTTATGGATTGGCATAAAGAAGCAGTTCATTTTAATGTAGAGGCAAATGTTAAATTAGAGCGAGCTTGTGTTCATGGTGCACATGTTTTTACAACCGTCAGTGAAGTGACAGGAAAAGAATGTTTTCATTTGCTGGGTAGGAGCCCAGATAAAATATTACCTAATGGCTTAAATATAGAAAGGTTCTCAGTATTACATGAAGTACAGAATTTGCATCATAAATATAAGCTTCTACTTGAGCAGTTTATTATGGGGCATTTTTTTAAAAGTTATTCATTTAACTTAAGTAAAACACTTTACTTTTTTACCTCTGGGAGATTTGAATATTCCAATAAAGGTTACGATTTAACCCTAGAAGCATTGGCTCGCTTAAACCATAGATTGAAGGAAGCTAACTCCCCATTAACTGTGGTCATGTTTTTTATTACACGTCAACCTGTTCAGTCCATCAATCCTGATGTTTTGAATGCAAGGGCGATGTTGGATAAAATTAATACCAATTCAAATGCAATAGTAGAACAGATTAAGAATCGATTATATCGTCAGGCCGCCTCAAGTAAAGGAGATCATAAGCTCCCTAATCTAAATGATATGGTCGATGACTATTGGAAATTGCGGCACAGAAGAACCATACAGGCATGGAAGTCAGGTGGTTTGCCGCCCGTGGTAACGCATAATTTAGTGAACGATGATAAAGACGATATTTTAAATTTCTTGAGAACCGCCAACCTTGTCAACCACGAATCCGATAAAGTTAAAGTAGTGTATCATCCTGATTTTATATCGTCCACGAATCCGTTATTTGGAATGGAGTATGATGATTTTGTAAGGGCTTGCCATCTTGGAGTTTTTCCAAGCTATTATGAACCTTGGGGATATACGCCTTTAGAATCTTTGGCAAGAGGTGTAGCTTCAGTGACTTCAGATTTGTCAGGATTCGGAGACTACATGAAGAATGTGAGTATCGGAGATAGAAAGCATGGAATGTTCATAGTAAAAAGAGCCAATAAAAGCTTTGATGAGGCAGCTGAGGAATTGACGAATGTGATGTGGGATTTTACCCAAATCACTAGTAGAGAAAGAATTGATATGCGGAATATGTCAGAAGATTTATCAGAAGTTTTTGATTGGAAGAATTTGTATAGCGCTTATGAAAGTAGCTACAAAATGGCTTTAGAGACATATTTTTAAACCTAACAACCTAAAATTATGGATAGTAAATTACAAGAAGATATTCAAAAAGCAGGAAAGTCAATTGATCTGGTAGAGGAACAGTTAAATAGATTTAAAAAAGGATTTCCTTACTTGCCCATTGACAGACCCGCAACTATTGGAGATGGATTGATTCAATTATCTGAAAAAAGTATAGATGAATTTATTTCCTTTTATGAGAAGCAGTCAAATGATTATAACTTGATAAAATTTGTACCTGCAAGTGGAGCTGCTAGTCGGATGTTTAAGAATTTGTATGCTTTTCTGGAGGAAGACGAATCTAAAGCAGAGCATGATCAATTTTTGAAAAAATTCTTTGACAATATTCATAATTTCGCGTTTTCTCAAGCATTAGATAAGGAAATGCAAGAGAATGGAAGTGGGATCGATCAAGCTCTAAAGAATGGAGAGTATCATAAGATCGTACAAACTCTGCTTTTCGAAGATGGATTAAATTACGGGAATTTGCCCAAAGGACTCTTGGAATTTCATGATTATAAATCAGGAATTAAAACACCGGTAGCCGAGCATTTTACAGAAGGTGAAAATTATGCAAGAGGGACTGAAGGAAAAGTTAGATTGCATTTTACTTGTTCACCTGAGCATCAAAAACTATTCGAAGAGCATGCGGACCATATAAGGAAGGGTTTCAGTGAATTTGATATTACCTTTTCTCAACAAAAGCCTGAAACTGATACCATTGCAGTCAACCCTGATAATACTCCTTTCTACAATGAAGATGGAAGTATTCTATTTCGGCCTGCTGGTCATGGCGCTTTAATTGAAAACTTGAATGATTTAGATAGCGATATAGTTTTTATCAAAAATATCGATAATGTAGTACCTGATCATTTAAAATTGAATACTATTCACTATAAGAAAGCTTTAGCCGGATTGTTAATGAGTGTCCAAAGTAGATTGTTTGGTTATCAAAATCAATTGGAAAGAAATATCAGTGAGTTGGAATTATTAGAAATTGAGAATTTTGCCAGAAAGGATCTGTTTTTAGTATTTAAGAACGATTATGCTCAATTAGATTTTTCAGAGAAAGTAGGTTATCTGCAGTATTTATTGCACCGACCAATAAGGGTATGTGGCATGGTGAAAAATACTGGAGAGCCAGGAGGTGGTCCTTTCTGGGTAAAAGAAGAGGATGGCTCATTAAACTTGCAAATAGCAGAAACATCCCAAATTGATCCTGATGATAAAAGGGCGCAGGAAGCATTGCAAAATTCCACTCATTTCAATCCAGTTGATTTGGTTTGTGGAATTAAGGATTTACATGGTCGAAAGTTTGATTTAATAAAATATAGAAATCCAGAAACAGGATTTATTACCGCTAAATCCAAAGATGGTAAGGAGTTAAAAGCATTGGAGCTTCCAGGCTTGTGGAATGGTGCAATGTCTGATTGGATTACGCTTTTTGTAGAAGTGCCATTATCAACCTTTAATCCTGTAAAAACAGTTAATGATTTACTAAGGGAAGAACATCAAGCAGGGTGATTTGTAAAACCAAACCTTAATAAAAACGGAAAGCCTTTTAGTTAATTTTGAAGGGCTTTTTCATTTTCTGAAATTCCCTGCGAAGCCAACCAAGCTGTAGTCCAAGCGGCTTGAAAGTTAAAACCCCCAGTGACGCCATCAATATCCAAAACTTCACCTGCAAAAAACAAGCCTGGGCAGTTTCTGCTTTCCATAGTTTGCATATTAACATCGCCTAATTTTACTCCTCCTGCTGTTACAAACTCTTCCTTGAAAGTAGTCTTTCCTGACGCCTCGTATAAATCCGCTACTAAGTGGTTGACAAGCTTATTGAATTTTTTACCTGAAAAATTATTCCAGCGTAAGCCTTCATCAATATCACATTTAGTGAGAAGATATTCCCACAGCCTTTTTGGCAATTGATAAGGATTGCTGTTGAATAACATCTTTTTAGGATTTTCTGATTGAAATTCAATGAGTCTCATTCTAGCTTCTTCCTCATTGGAAGTCGCCAGCCAGTTAACAAGCACTGAATAGTTATAATTCTTATCATACAGAATCCTAGCTCCCCAAGCGGAAAGTTTCAGCACTGCTGGCCCACTCATGCCCCAATGAGTAATCAATAAGGGCCGTGATGAGATAGTTTTGTTCCGGCAATTTTTACTTCAACATCAGAAACTGAAACTCCTGATAAAGTCGTGATATGAGAATTTGGCAGGTTAAAAGTAAATAAAGAGGGGATAGGCTCGGAAATACTATGCCTCAAATCAGCCAACCACTGAAAGGATTCTAGTTTATTATGTCCGCCAGTAGCCACTAATACTTTATCGCACTCAAGATTTTCAGAGCCTTTTAAAATCAGTGAAAAGCCGTTCTCCGTTTTTTCAATTGATTCTACTGATACTTTCGTTCTGATTTGTACTTTGTGTTTTCTGCATTCATTCAAAAGGCAATCAATTATGGTTTGTGAATCATCTGTAATGGGAAACATTCTCCCATCGGCTTCCGCTTTCAGCTGAACACCTCTGTTTTCAAACCACGCTATAGTTTCTTTAGAACCGAACTGCTCAAATGCTTTTCTAAGTTTTTTATGGCCTCTCGGATAGTGTTTGATAAGCTCTTGGGGTTCCTGACAAACATTTGTCACATTGCACCGCCCACCACCAGAGATTTTAACTTTGGATAGTAGCTTGCTTGATTTTTCCAATACCATCACCTTCGCATCAGGATTCTTAATTGCTATATTAATAGCTCCAAAAATGCCTGCTGCACCAGCTCCTATAATGATGAATTTAGTCAATTTTTACCCTTTCTCAACCGCTTATATTCATTAATTAAGCCATTAGTGGAAGCATCATGTCCAATAACAGGATTGTCATGCTCTAATTCAGGCAAAATTAAACCCGCCAATTGCTTTCCTAGCTCCACTCCCCATTGGTCAAAACTAAAAATATTCCAGATGATGCCTTGCACAAATATTTTATGTTCATAAAGTGCAATCAAACTACCCAAGCTTTTAGGGGTTATTTTCTTCATCAATATGGAGTTGGTGGGATTATCACCTTTAAATATTTTAAAAGGCAATAATTTCTCGATTTCTTCTGACTGTAAGCCTTTTTGTTCTAATTCCCGTCTAGCTTCTTTTTCTGTCTTTCCATTCATTAAAGCCTCAGTTTGTGCAAAGAAATTAGCTAACAATTTCTGATGATGGTCCCCGATAGGATTATGGGAAACTGCTGGAGCAATGAAATCACATGGAATCATTTTTGTCCCTTGATGAATTAATTGGTAAAAGGCATGTTGTCCATTCGTACCTGGTTCACCCCAGACGATTGGTCCTGTTTGATAAGTTGCAGGCTTACCATTTCTATCAACTGATTTCCCATTGCTTTCCATATTCCCTTGCTGAAAGTATGCAGCAAATCGGTGCAAATATTGGTCATAGGGTAAAATAGCTTCCGTTTCGGCTTTGTAAAAATTATTGTACCATATGCCAATCAAAGCTAAGACTACAGGCGCATTATCAGATAATGGAGCTTCCTTGAAATGAACATCCATTTCATGTGCTCCTTTTAATAGCGCTTCAAAATTTTCATACCCTATGTTTAAGGCAATCGATAATCCGATTGCAGACCAAAGCGAATATCTACCACCAACCCAATCCCAAAATTCGAACATATTGGCTGGGTCTATCCCAAAATTTTCAACGCCTGCTTTATTAGTACTTAGCGCTACGAAATGTTTTTTGATTGTATCTTCACTGCCTCCATTCTCCAAAAACCATCTTCTAGCTGTATGGGCATTGGTCATGGTTTCTTGGGTAGTAAATGTTTTGGAGGCTATTAAAAACAATGTTGTTTCAGGATCAATTTTTTGCAAAACTTCTGCTATATGAGTAGCATCAACATTGGATACAAAATGACTCTCGATTCCTTTTACTTTATAAGGTTTTAAAGCCTCGGTAACCATAACAGGCCCTAAGTCAGAGCCGCCAATTCCGATATTGACAATATGCTTAATCTCTTTGCCAGAATAGCCTTTCCATCCTCCTGAATGCACCTTTTGGCTGAAGGTCTCCATTTGCTTTCTCACCTTTTTCACTAAAGGCATTACATCCTGGCCTGATTCCATAACAGGATTGTTGGAAAAATCTCTCAAGGCAGTATGCAGTACCGCACGATCTTCCGTTTGGTTGATTTTATTACCCGTAAACATAGATTCAATGGCTTCAGGAATTTCCATCTCCACTGCTAACTCCAATAATAAACTGAGCGTTTTTTCTGTGATTTTATTTTTAGAGAAATCTATAAAAAGGGATTCAGTATTGAGGGTGAATTTTTCGAATCTCCCTTTATCGTCTTCAAATAGTTTTTTGAGATGGATACCTTTGGTGTTTTGATAATGCTCCTCCAGCTTTTTCCAACTTTTGGTCTCGATCGGTGAAATATATGCCATTGTTATTTAAAGTCTATGCTTAAAAATCGATGCAAAGTTAAAGCCTATCCTGTAAAAAGATAGTTTTAGTAAGTTTTTTGTTGAAATTTAAGATTCTGGGATTGCACATCCGATCATCGCCCTTCCATTAGTTATTATTGTAAAATTTTCCTCTGAAAAATATTTTATATAATTTAAGCCGACTTTCAACTTAAACTCCAACCTAAGATGGCAATACTTTTTATCGATATAGAAACTGTCCCACAAACCGAATATTACAACGACTTAACCGAAAAAGAGAAGATGCTTTGGCAACATAAAGCATCTTTTCTCACAAAAAATGAAGAAACAGCAGAAGAAATTTACACTAGAGCAGGAATTTATGCCGAATTCGGGAAAATTGTGGTCGCTTCATTAGGTTGGATGTTTGGAGATGAGAAAAATAGAAAGCTTCGGCTGACTACAATAGCTAATAAAAATGAAGTCAAACTCTTGGAAGAGTTAGTGGAGATTTTACAAAAGGTTGACGGTACAAATGCAGTTATCTGCGGACATAATATCAAAGAGTTTGATATTCCCTATATTTGCAGACGAATATTGGTCAATGGCTTAAAACTTCCTTCGATATTGGACGTTTCAGCTATGAAGCCATGGCAAACACCATATACGGACACTTTGGAAATGTGGAAGTTCGGTGATAGAAAACATTATACCAAATTAGATTTATTGGCCCACATATTTGATTTACCCACTAGTAAGGACGATATTGACGGAAGCCAAGTATATGAAGTATATTATAAAGAAGGTGATTTAAAAAGAATTGCCGAATATTGTGAAAAAGATGTAGTGCTCACTTGCCAATTGTACCTCAAATTGAAAGGTCAACCCATCTTGCAAGAAGAGCAAATCATTAAAGTTAAGGATGAATGATTTATTGATTTCTTCATATTCACTTAATCATATCCTTTACAAAACATTTTAATTTTAAACATGAGTAAAAAACGAAATAAAAAAGGCCCAAAAAAGGCCAAAAGAATAATTAAAAGCATACCAGAACTTAAACAAGAAGTTCTTCAAATTCTAGATTTTAATCTGCACAAGTCCTTTACAGTTAGAAATATTGCAAAAGCAATGGGTAGCAACACTGCCGAAGCGAAGCGACTAATTGATAAAGTACTGGTTGAATTATTGAATGAGGGCAAAATTGAAAAAGCTTCCAGAGCTACCTATGTCTCATCTAGAGAACCTGAATTTATCATCGGAAAAGTTGACCACGTCAATCCAAGATTAGCCTATATCATTTCCGAAGACAGGGAAACGGATATCATTGTCAAAACCGATAAGCTGAAAGGCGCTTTTCATAAAGATACCGTAAAAGTAGTTATCACCAAGAAAAATAAAGACGGCAGGGAAGAAGGAAAGGTAATTGAGATCGTTGAACGAGCTAAAACCCAATTTGTAGGGCGAATCGATAAATCTGTTCGCTACGCATTTATGATTCCTGACAGCCGATATATCCATACTGATTTCTTTATCAATAATGATAAATTAGGAGGAGCTCAGCATCAAGATAAGGTAATTGCTGAAATCAAGAGTTGGGGAGATACAGACCGAAAACCAGAAGCTAAGGTTATTAAAGTCTTAGGACCAGCTGGGGAGAATGAAGCGGAAATCCATTCCATCATGGCGGAATTTGAATTGCCTATGGAATTTCCCGAAGCTGTGGTTAGAGAGTCTGAAAAGATCAGTGACCAATTACCTGAAAAGGAAATTTCTAAGCGAAGGGATATGCGTGGCACCACAACTTTCACGATCGATCCTGAGGATGCCAAAGATTTTGATGATGCTATTTCTTTCAAAAAAATAGATAACGGTCATTATGAGATCGGAATTCATATCGCAGATGTAACCTATTATGTGCAGCCAGGCACTCTTCTAGAAGAAGAAGCGTATTTTAGAGCAACTTCTGTTTATTTAGTGGACAGGACCATTCCGATGTTGCCTGAAAGATTGTCAAATGGCTTATGCTCACTCAGGCCCAATGAAGATAAATTCACTTTCTCAGCTGTTTTTGAATTAGATGATAAAGGAACAATTCATAATGAATGGTTTGGTAGAACTGTAACACATTCGGATAGAAGGTTTGCTTATGAGGAAGCTCAGGCTGTTTTGGAAGCTGGAATTGGAGATCATGCCGAAGAACTTACCACGCTTAATGCAATCGCTAAGAATTTGAAAGCAACTCGCTTTAAGCATGGAGCTATTGCTTTTGAATCGGTGGAAGTGAAGTTTAAGTTGGATGAAAACGGTAAACCTCTTGGAGTTATTCCAAAGGTGAGAAAAGATGCCCACAAATTAGTGGAGGAATATATGTTGTTGGCCAATCGAAAAGTAGCCGAATTCATTGCAACCAAAAAGAAAGGTGACCAAAAACTGACTTTCGTATATCGTCAACATGATTATCCTGATCCAGAGAAATTGAGTACCTTCTCTATTTTTGCTAAAAGATTTGGTCATGAATTAGAAATTGAGGAAAAAGCTGTGGCAAAATCTTTGAATTCCTTAATGAATGAAATCCAAGGAAAGCCTGAACAGAATGTTTTGGAGAGCCTGGCAATTCGGTCCATGGCGAAGGCGAAATATACTACTAAGAGCTCCTTTCACTTTGGACTGGCTTTCCAGTATTACACCCATTTCACATCTCCAATTAGAAGATATCCGGACGTAATGGTGCACAGGTTGCTACAACATTACTTAGATCAAGGAAAGTCGGTTAATGCAGAAGAATTCGAATCCAAATGTCTTCATTCCTCTGAAATGGAGAAAAGAGCTTCAGATGCAGAAAGAGCTTCCATTAAATACAAACAAGTTGAGTTTATGGCATCAGTAGAAGATAAAGCATTCGATGGCTTGGTTACAGGTGTGACAGAATGGGGGATTTTTGTAGAAATCATAGAAACCAAATGCGAAGGCATGGTTCGATTAGTCGATATGACTGATGACTACTATGAATTTGATGAAAAGAATTATAGAATCATTGGTCAAAACAATAAGCGTATGATCACCTTAGGGGATCCTGTTACAGTCAGAGTGAAAGCTACTGATATTGATAAAAGGACTATTGATTTGGAATTTTGCGAGAAAGAAGAAGTTGATGGATGATTTCTGAACTAGAATTAATTCATGTTTTTGGAAAAGAAATATTTGAAGAATTCAGATGTTTCTTTTTTTGTTTTAAATCAATTTCATTTCACTAATTTTGAATTTGTAATTACTGAATAATGAAAAAGAAAGTTTTGTTTATAGATAGAGATGGTACTATCATTCAAGAGCCACCATCTGATTTCCAAGTTGATTCTTTAGAAAAATTGGAGTTTTTGCCCTACGCCATTAGTGCCTTGCAATTTATTGCACAAAATTCAGATTATGAATTGGTCATTGTCACAAATCAGGATGGGCTAGGCACTGATTCTTACCCGGAAGATACTTTTTGGCCTGCTCATAATAAGATGTTGAAACAACTTGAGATTGAGGGGGTAACTTTTGTTGAACAGCATATTGATAGAAGTTTTGAAAAAGAGGGAAAAGATACTCGTAAGCCTGGGATAGGTATGCTGAATAAATATTTAACTGATGAATATGATTTAGCTAACAGTTATGTGATTGGCGACAGAAAAACGGATGTTCAGCTAGCTGAAAATCTAGGAGCGAAATCGATTTTCATAGGGGAAGAATTGCCAGAAGCTACTATTTCATCGAAAGATTGGAGAGAAATAGCACGATATTTAGTTTTGCCAGCAAGGACAGCTTCTATAACTCGCAAAACGAATGAGACTGATATTAAAATTGAGTTGAATTTAGATGGAAGTGGAAAAGTATCGAATGCTACTGGTCTAAAGTTTTTTGATCATATGCTAGACCAGCTCGGGAAACATGGGGGCTTGGATTTGTCCATTCAGGTAGATGGCGACCTGGAGGTGGATGAACATCACACCATTGAAGATACGGCTTTGGCACTTGGGGAAGCATTTAAACTAGCAATTGGGAATAAGAAAGGAATCTATCGTTATGGCTTTCTTTTGCCTATGGACGATGCATTAGCACAAGTAGCTATTGATTTTGGTGGAAGACCCTGGATTAACTGGAAAGCTGAGTTTAAGAGAGAAATGGTAGGAGATATGCCAACGGAAATGTTCTTTCATTTCTTCAAATCGTTTTCGGATGCAGCGCAATGTAATTTGGATATTCAGGTTAGCGGTGATAATGAACATCATAAGATTGAAGCAATTTTCAAAGGATGGGCTCGCGCGATAAAAATGGCAGTGAGCAGAGATGAAAGTAGATTAAATGATCTGCCTAGCACTAAAGGGGCTTTGTGATCAAGTAGAAAATTTATGATTTGGAAGATGGTTTTGAATATTGTGCTGCTGAAAGAGCGGGTTGTAAAGTGATACTAACGGAAAATAAAGAAGACTTCTACTTTAGTGACATAGAAGTCTTAAATTTCAGTGAGTTTATTGCTCAGAAGGTTTAGTAAACCCCACTACCCAACATGACCAATGTACATGCATATTCTGTTTCGATTCCCTTGTCCTTAGCTAAATTTACCAATTCAGGGTTTTCAGTTCCGGGATTGAATATGATTCGTTTTGGATTGAGACTGAGTAAATAGTTGTAGTACTCTGGCTGATGTCTGGCTCCCAAGTAGAGGGTGACAGTATCTACATTATCAACTTTGGGGGATTTCCGAATATCTAAAATTTCTTCGCCAAAAACTTCTCCTTTCTTAATACCCACAGGAACGATTTCATGTCCTGCATTAGTCAATCTATCCGCTGCGAAATAGGCATATCTTGATGGATTGGTAGTGGCTCCTATAATGACAGTTTTCTTACTCATTTCTTATTTTGATAAATTTCAACGACTTTTTCCGCACATCTTTCTCCATCCATGGCGGCAGAAACAATTCCACCTGCATATCCAGCACCTTCTCCACATGGAAAAAGTCTTTTAGTTTCGGTATGTTCTAACGTCTCTTTGTCTCTAGGGATTCGAACGGGAGAGGACGTTCGGCTTTCAACTCCAACAACAACAGCATCATTTGTAAAATAACCTTTCATTTTTTCACCATATGCTTTAAAGGCAGTCTTCAGTCTTTCAGTTATAAAGGGAGGAAGGACTTCATCCATACGAGCTGAAAATAGACCGGGCTGGTAGGAAGTGTCTGGTAAATCACGACTAATCTTCCCCTGAGTAAAATCTACTAATCTTTGAGCGGGGGCAGTTTGGTTATTTCCTCCTATTTTACAAGCATTTTGTTCAATAGATTTTTGTAATTCTAAGCCTTTCAATGAACCAAACTTTTCAAAATCTACCATATCTTCTAATTCAATAGCGGCTACAATCCCAGAATTGGCGAATCTTGAATCCCTCCTTGATGGACTCATTCCATTAACTACTATTTCTCCACTTTCTGTTGCTGCAGGAACTATAAAACCACCTGGACACATGCAAAATGAGAATACACCTCTTTGCTTATTTTCAAAGTAAGTTTGATGTACTAGAGAGTAGGAAGAAGCAGGTAAATATGGTCCTCGCTCTTCACATTTATATTGAATTTTATCAATAATTTGTTGAGGATGCTCAACTCTAACCCCCAAGGCAAAGGGCTTGGCTTCAATGAGAATTTTATTTTCGTGCAATAAGTAAAATATATCTCTGGCGGAATGGCCAGTTGCCAAAATGAAAGCATCTGCTTTGAATTCGTGTCCACTTGCGGTGCTTACAGATTTAAGCTCATGTTTTTCCACCTTAAATCCTGTGACCTTGGTGTCAAAATGGACTTCTCCTCCATGTGCCAATATGGTTTCTCTGATGTTTTGGATGATTTTCGGAAGTTTGTTAGTTCCAATATGAGGGTGAGCATCGATCATGATATCTTCTTTAGCACCATGAGCCACTAAAATTTCCAAAATTCTATAGATATCTCCTCTTTTTTTGGAACGGGTGTAGAGCTTTCCGTCAGAATAGGTGCCAGCACCGCCTTCACCAAAGCAATAATTACTTTCGGAATTTACAATATGCTTTTTATTGATGTCAGCCAAATCTCTCCTTCGAGATCTAACGTCTTTCCCTCGTTCTAAAATAATGGGTTTCCATCCGAGTTCAATTAGTCGTAATGCTGAAAATAAACCAGCTGGTCCTGCTCCAATAATAATGGCTGATTGTCGCGCATTATGAACCTCGGGCAAGTCCTCAATTTTATAGTTTATTCTAGCTGGAAAAGGCTCATTTTGACTTATGTCAACTTTAATCCGTACTTTTACTTCCTTTGAACGAGCATCAATCGACCGCTTGGAAATTCTAAAATCTTGGGTTGATTTTAATCCTAACTTTTTTTGAATTACCGCTAAAACCTCTTCCTCGTTGAAAGCCTCTTCTGGCTTTAGAACTACTTCTTTTTCTATCATTTTATTTCTTGTATGCTGGCTACGGATTTAAGGTCTTTACATTCTTAAGTTTAAAAACATAACCAAAGGAAAGGCCAACTATTGGCTGCAACTTAAAACTTGAACTTTTTATATCTTCAAAGATCCCTACTTTTTCACCTTCGTTTATAACTTCTCCGAAGAAATAGTAATTGAAGTTGATGCCAAGGTTAATATCAAATGTAAACCCATTATCATTAAGGTTTTGTAAAATCCTACTTCCCACCAGTAGACCATAACGGATACCTTGTGAATTCATTTCAGCAGAAAGCACATCGGTACCTGAATCATCTTCGTAATATTTGAATCTATCTACATTAGTGTACGAGATGGAATGGCCGAAGTAGGGCATTCCGAATTTAGTGTCTTTATGGTAAAACCTTTGCCTAAAACTAAATCCGAACCCTTGAAAAAAGTTATCACCCGCCCGTAAATTTAGAGAGTTTGCAAAAAAAGGATTTCTAAAAGTATGATAAAGTAATTCGTATCCTATCCTTTGCTGGATATTGTACTCCAAAGCAACTTGCAAGTCACCAAAAAGCATATTAAATGGATTGGCCTGAAGAATTAATGTAGGAAAATCATTGTTTCTTGATTTGAAATAAGAGGTGCTTTTTGATTTATATCTATAATCTGGCTTATTGTACTGTGGGTTTTCATCTGATAATTCATTTGGACTTTTAGCGGTTCTTAATAGCGGTTCATAATCTTCATAAATAGGCTTATAATAGCCTGCTAATTTGCCATTGTCGTCATACAATTCCCATGTCCCAATTTTTACTCCATCTTCAATTAAGCCTTTCATTTTGATATCACCATTGAGATAATATCCAATAAATTCTCCTTTACCATTTTCAAACTCCGCTTTTCCTTCTTTTTCGCCAGATTCGTAAAAATACTCCCATTTCCCTTCGCTTTTCCCATCAACCACTGAGCCCTTTAATTTTAGTTTTCCGCTTTCATAAAATTCTTTGTATTCACCACTGCCCGCATCGTAAATCCCTTCTCCTTTTAATCTACCATCCTCAAAGTAAAGTTTCCAGTATCCTTCTTTTTTACCCTCTCTCTCAGCTCCTTCAGCGCTTACTTGGCCATTAGAATGGTAATACACCCATTTTCCATGACTCAAATTATCAACATAACTCCCTTCTCCTGATAGTTTTCCATCCTCATAGAAATATACCCATCTTCCTTCCTTAGCACCTTCCTTATAGTTTCCCTTAGACTTTAAATTACCGGTTTTGTAATAATTTTTCCACAGGCTATCACTTTGTTCATCTTTAATGAATCCCTCTGATTTTAGGTTCCCACTTGGATAAAACTCTTTGTAAATTCCATTTCCGTTTTTATAAATTGCCTTAGCCTTTAAATTGCCATTTTCAGAGTAATTTGTCCAAAGTCCATTTTTTTGGTCGTCCTTGTACTCTCCTTCACTTTTAATGATCCCTGTCTCATAATAATATTTCCAGAGGCTCTGGCGCTGTCCATCATAAATTCTTCCCTCCATTCTCAGTTCCCCGTTTTCAAAGTAATAAGACCACAGCCCATGATTGGAATTATTTTTAAGCTGGCCTTGCATTTTCAGCTTTCCATTTTCATAGTAATATTTCCATTGGCCGTAGGTCTCGTCATTAATATACTGACCCTTACTTTTTAATTCTCCAGAGATATAATAGGATTCATAGGTTCCATATAGAATGCTGGGATCCAAATCTTTAACAAAATAGCGTTCTTTTAAATGCTCTCTTTCGTCATCGTAATAGACTTTAACCTCCTTGCTTTGCGCTGAAAGTAGGTATGGAACTAATGTCAATATGATGCTGAAAACTATCTTCATACTTTTTTTACTCTCCAAAAATCTCTTTAATGACCCATCCCTTTCCCCATTCTTCTATCTCTTTCTTTGACCATAGTTCAGGGAAAAAGATACGTTTTTGGAACCTAGGGGGTAAATATTGCTGCCAATTTGTACCACCTGTTGCAGGCACATCCTTATTCTCTTGTTGTAAATACCTGACCGCAGATTTGTAGTGAACCAGAGGCCAAAAAACATTTACATTCAAATCAAAGTTTCGCAAAGCTTCCTTTAGTTTTTCATTGTTTTTAGAGTCTTGGTCAAGTGACAAATATTTTAAATAAATATTTTTATCCTGAAAACGTTTAATCCATTCAAGAAATTCCTCTTTGTATTTTTTTTCAAATTGCTCTAGGGTCAGTGTTTTTTGGCCTGTTTCCACTTCTGTTGCCCCTTCTTTCCAATAAATATGCTCATATTTTTCTTCAAGAGATGCATTTTCGCAGGCCTCTTTTTTCTCTTTTCTAACCAAATGAATTAGTGGAGTGGATGCAAATTCAATTAACCTATATTGCGCGGATTGAAATCCACTTGCTGGTAAAAGAGCCATTCGAAATCTTTGGAACTGTTCTTTTTCCATTCCTTGGACCATAATATCGAATGAATGAGTTAAAGTCTCAAAGTATTTATTCATTCTGTTTATTCTTCTAAGGAAAAAGCCAACGTCTAATTTCTCATTCCAACCTAAATCTTCTCCGTTTTCGCCAATAATCTGACCATTATTAGCAATTTGTTCCATTTCATTGAGGCACATTTTGAAATAGAGCTCCGTAATTTGATGATACATGATGAAAATTTCTTCATCGGGGAAGTCCGTCTTTGGTCTTTGAAGAGTTAATAGTGTATCAACACTTATGTAGTCCCAATAAGTAGTGTAGTTTGATAACAGTAATCCGTCAAGATAAGCTGATAAGTCCTGTCCCATTGACTGATACTTAAGATTCAGTTTTTCTAAACTTTTATTGATCTGTTCTGTGTTCATAGGTTAAAAAATAAGTATTAGTGCAAATTTCCCCTTTTTTGAAGGTTTCTTGAAAATACTTTTAAATTTGCACTATTCAATTGAGCTAACAAAGTTACAAAAATAAAAACGACTAAATATTTATGACTAATCAATCAACCGACCAATTTGAGTCACCGGATTTTTACGCTTTAGATGGGTTGCTAACAGAAGAACACAAATTAATCAGACAATCAGTCAGAGATTTTGTGAAAAAAGAAATCAGTCCCAATATTGAGGAATGGGCACAAAATGCACATTTTCCATATGAAATAGTAAAAAAGTTTGGTGATGTAGGAGCCTTTGGTCCAACTATTCCACAAGAGTATGGCGGTGGAGGTTTAGATTATGTTTCTTATGGACTCATCATGCAAGAGATTGAAAGGGGAGATTCAGGGATGCGATCAACAGCCTCGGTTCAGGGTTCATTGGTGATGTATCCGATTTATGCTTTTGGAAATGAAGCCCAAAGAAAGAAGTATTTACCGAAATTAGCATCAGGTGAATGGCTGGGAAGTTTTGGATTAACAGAGCCTGATCATGGTTCTAATCCAGGAGGCATGACAACTAATTTTAAGGATAAAGGAGACCATTATCTTCTTAATGGTGCAAAAATGTGGATTTCCAATTCCCCTAAGTGTGATGTTGCTGTTGTATGGGCTAAAGATGAATCAGGAAGAATCCACGGATTGATTGTAGAAAGAGGCATGGAAGGGTTTACCACTCCGGAAACTCACGGCAAATGGTCTTTACGGGCGAGCACTACCGGTGAATTAGTTTTTGATAATGTGAAAGTACCAAAGGAAAATTTATTAGAAGGAAAATCAGGATTAGGTGCTCCCATGAAATGCTTAGATTCTGCCAGATTCGGAATAGCCTGGGGTGCTATTGGAGCTGCAATGGATTGCTATGATTCAGCAAGAAGGTATTCCTTAGAACGTATCCAGTTCGGTAAGCCAATTGCTTCTTTCCAGTTGACTCAGAAGAAGTTATCAGAGATGTTGACGGAAATCACCAAGTCGCAATTGTTAAATTATAGACTGGCACAATTAATGGATGAGGGCAAAGCCTCAACGCCTCAAATTTCACTTGCAAAGCGTAATGCGGTGGAAATAGCATTAAATATTGCTAGAGAAGCAAGACAAATTCACGGGGGAATGGGAATTACTGGAGATTATCCAATGATGCGACATATGGCAAACCTCGAGTCTGTAATAACGTATGAAGGAACACACGATATTCATTTGTTGATCTTAGGGAAAGAAATTACTGGAATTGCAGCATTTGAATAATTTTTTAACATAAATCAAATGGATTAATGGAAAAATTTGAAGAATTTAAGAACTCATCTACAAAGAAAATAAAAGAATTAAAAACGGAATTTGAGGTATTAAAAGCAGAAGCGCGAAATGCTCAGTCTGAGCGCAACGATGAGATTGCGGAGAATCTGACAAGGTTGGAAAAACTGCAAAATGAGCTAGAAGAGAAATACTCTAGAGTCGAAAATTTTGGAGATATAGCAGCTCAGGAATTGAGTGACGCTTTTTTTTCGTCCACAGAAGCTTTTAAGGACATAATTAACCAAACCAAGGATAAATTAAAATAGAACTAAGAGCCAGGGTTTTCCTGGCCTTTTTTATGAAATTTTATTGTGCATTTCCACTGGAAGTTATTTTGTTTATCTTCATAGCTGAAAACAATAATTATGAAGATATTAATATCAACCTTACTATTCCTTTCCTGCCAACTTGCATCTGCGCAAGATTATGGTAGCTCAAAAGCAGACAGTTTACTAAATGCCATTGAAGAGCACGATGAAGGAATGGGTTCCGTTGCTGTTCTGAAAGATGGCCAACTATTGTATCAAAAAGCCTACGGTTTTGCTGAAATCAAATCTAAGCAGAAGAATAATCCTAACACTTTATTCCGAATAGGTTCTATATCCAAAACTTACACTGCAACGCTTGTAATGAAGGCAGTAGAGGAGGGGCTGTTAAAACTAGATGATAAACTATCCAAGTTTTATCCTGAATTTGAAAATTCTGATCAAATATCAATAAGCCATATGCTACAGCACAGAAGCGGCTTATATAATTTTACAAATTCACCTTTCTATGTCCAGTATATGACACAGGCAAAGACAAAGTCTGAAATGTTGGAGATTTTATTATCTACAAAAAATAACTTTAGACCTGATGAAGGACATGAATACTCCAATACAGCCTATGTTTTATTGTCTTATATTTTGGAGGATGTTTACGGGTTGAAATACGGAGATATCCTAAAGGAAAAGATTTTGGTTCCCCTAAAACTTGAAAATACATATTTTGCGAAAGCAATAGATCAATCGGCAAATGCATCTGTCTCATATTTCAGGACAGCCCAATGGGAGGTTTCTCCCGAAACTAATATGATGATTACAATGGGGGCAGGAGGAATTTCAGCAACAGCAAAAGAGGTTGCGATATTTTACGAAGCTTTGTTTAATGGTGAAATATTAGAAGAGTCATCCTTGAGTAAAATGAAAGAGATTAAAGATGGTTTTGGTTACGGATTATTCCAAATGCCCTACTATGATCAAAAAATATTGGGCCATACAGGAGGTATCGATGGATTTCAGTCGGTGGCTGTCCACCTAGAGTCCGAAAATTTAACTGTCGTGATTTTATGCAATGCAGTTAGTTATAAAAGGAATGATATATTACTTGGGCTTTTAGCAGCCTATTTCGGGAAAGAATTTGAAATACCTGATTTCAAAGCAGGTGTTGCACTGCAGCGAGAAGAACTTATTGATTTTGAAGGTGTTTACAGCTCAGAAACCTTCCCGTTAAAAATAACAATTTCAATTGCAGATAATAGTCAATTGATGGCTCAAGCAACAGGGCAATCAGCTTTTCCATTGACAGCTATTAATCCCTATAGTTTTAAGTTTGATCCTGCTGGAATCAAAATAGTTTTTGATTCTGAAAATAGCTTGCTTACTTTGGAACAAAATGGAATGAAGTTTAAATTAAAGAAAGAAGTAGAAAGCACTGATGATTGAATATTTTGATTCTATTGGAATAGAAACGCCTTTTTTACGCTTATTTGTTTGTACGTGTGTCTCAATTATTATTGGGATTATCATCCGATATTTATTCTTCAAAACTTTACTTGTCCTTAATAAAAAGGATGACAGAGAACTGATAGGAATTCTGGAAAACCGTTTTAAAGGAAGTATTTTTCTGTTCATTCCAATGCTGATTATGCATAGTCTAATTCCGAGTTTAGAATTAGGGGTAAACATTAACGACTGGTTGCTATTGATAACAGAATCACTGATTATCGCTTCTTTCACTATAGTGGCTATCCGACTAATTTATTTTTTTCAAGATGTTCTCAATCAAAGGTTTAATATTTCTCATGCTGATAACCTGAAACAGCGGCAAGTAATTACGCAAGTTATCTTTGTTCGAAAAATTGTCATTTTCTTAATTACCATGATTGGATTGAGTTTATTCTTATTACAATTTGAAGGAGTAAGAAAATATGGAGCAACTTTTTTGACATCTGCCGGTGTAGCTGGTATAATTATAGGTTTGGCTGCGCAAAAAACTATTGGGAATTTATTGGCAGGAATACAAATTGCTTTTACTCAGCCAATTAAAATTGGAGACGCTGTATTTGTCGAAAAGGAATGGGGATGGATAGAAGAAATAAACTTGACCTATGTTGTAGTAAAGATTTGGGATCAAAGACGGTTGGTGCTTCCAATTACTTATTTCACCGAACAAACCTTTCAAAACTGGACTAGAAATTCTGCAGATATCATAGGTAGTGTCTTTTTATTTACCGATTACACAATTCCAATTGATGAATTAAGGAATGAATTTGAGTCAATTTTGGCAAATACTGATTTATGGAATAAAAATGTTCAAGTCCTTCAGGTTACAGACTGCACTGAAAAAACAATGCAGATCCGAATGTTAATGTCAGCAAAGGACTCCCCAACAGCTTGGGACTTAAAATGTTTCGTTAGAGAAAAGATGTTAGTATTTATACAGGAAAATTATCCTACGGCATTACCAAAAACCAGATTGGAGATGACTCAATGAAGCTATTTCAATGTTTGATGTAACCAGTATAAAGTTTTTTGATTTTCACTACTGTTGATTGCATTTCTTATATTATACTTTTCGCGACCAGTCAAACGCCAGTTTAAGGATGCCCTTTCTTGTATATGGGTCATCTTTTTAATGCTATCGTCAGAAATAGTTTGTCCTGCATCATAAGTTAGCATGGCATGACTTAAGTTACCGTCAAACCATTCTGAGGCATATTCTATTAGTAAATCATTACGTGTATCTTGCACATTGGACCAGTTATTATATATGTTACTGATAGGAGTAAAGAGTTTTTCTAAAATCGATAAGTTCTGTTTTTTATCAATTATTGCTGCTTTTTTAGAATCTCTGATGGTTAAAATAATGACACCAGAAGTGTTTTCTGCAATCCAATCTTTAAAGTTGTACAAAAATAAAACGGCATCACTTACCCCAAAATTATCTGCTAAACCTGCATCCATAATTTCAAGACTAGGATTGCTAGGAAGGTTTACGTTGGGAGTTATATATGGAAACGAAGCACTCATTCTCAGCGCAGTCAAAAAGCTAAGATTTTCCGAACCCTGATCTTTGAACATCCTTAAAAAATCAATACTTCTATTATCCATCAATGTATTCAATGAATCATCAGTAATGGATTTGCTAGACATATAGCTAGTACTATTTGGGGTAATGTATAATTTCCTACCGTCATTAACGCTGGTTGGCGCTAACAGTAACATAGGGATTTCAGCTTTCAATTCAGGTTCTTTATAATCAATGATTCTCTTATTTAAAATCCCCCCTAAGTTTCTATTTAGCTTCTGCTCAAACGCATATCCTCTATCTTTCGGGTAGCTATATCCGCCATAGTCAAAAGACTGATATCGAAAGAAAATGTCATTGGTCAGTAAACTAAATATTATAGGGTTGAGAGCTTCTTTTCCAATGTTTGATAGATATTGAGAGTCGTAAATGTTAATGTCATTATTTTTTTTCTCTAAATATTTAAGCTCTCGGAAGTAGGCGGCTCCTATTAACCCTCCTGATGCACCTGAAATACTAACGGTATGTTTAAAGAGGTTTCCGTTAGTGATACTGTCTGCCTTTTGCAGTGCATTCATTGTCCAATATGCTGCCCGCTGTCCGCCACCACTGGCAGTTAGCAAAATCATTTTAGGTTTTTGTTCAAATCGCTGTCTCCAATTATTTAGAATTTTTAAAGTAGTGTTTTTATCCTCGTTTATTACGGTATCATTACTCAATTTGTCAATAGCATTTTGACTATAAAGAGTTGCTTCGGTTTCATAATCAAGTCCGTGGGCATAATGCGTTTTACTTATGAAGTCAACTGTAGATAGATAATTGATAAGAAAGAAGATGGTAATTGCCCCCGTAATTGCCCAGGATCGAAACCAAAAGGTGATAGCTCCAACTGCCATTAATATGATGCTAATAAAAAGAACTGCACTTGCAGCTGCAGGAATTTGAAAGTATGGGTAATCCCTAAAGGCCCCTAAAATTAGGATAATAACAAAAATAAAAAGCTCTGCTATTACCGTATTAAGATGATTTTGATCAAAGATACTGTTAATGACCCCAAATATTTTTTTATCATCTTGTTGATTAACTTTTACCCATTTGAATTTCAAATCGAAAAAACCTACTACTTCAGTTTGCTGTTTTTTAAGATCTTTGTGATATTTAACTGCTGCAATCCTTCCAATCGTAAGTTTCTTTATTCTTTTCTCTACACGTTCGGCTAATACTTCCCTAAAATCTTTATTGGTGAACCAAAAGTAAAGCTGTAAAATAAAAATAGATATAAAAATACCCAAGGGAACAGCAGAGGCAAGAATAGATGCTTGCCAAAAGCCCATGAATTCATAGAGCATTTGATAATTGATTACCTGAATAACATAGTTGATTATAAAAGCGATTGGAATAAGTGAATTATTTAATGAGAATTTAGAAAAAGGTTTGGTTATGGTGCTGATAAAATGAAATTTATAACCGTCTAAAATGTAGGAGGCAATATTAAAGGCCACTATTAATCCACCTAGGGTTAAACCGACAATCAGATAGCTTTGAAAACTAACTTCATTTAAATATTCAGGAGAAAGAAAAAGATACGGGATGCCTAACCCTTTTGCAAAGCCGCCATTAATAATTGAAAATAGCAGCACCCAACAAAGTAACAATAATTGATTCTTCTTAAAATGATTTAGAATCAATTGAAATGGAAATGAATAGACTATTGAATGGATACGTTTTTTCATAAATATATCATTTCCTTATAACAAGGCACTTCTATAAATCTTCAAATAGGAAGTTGTTGATGGCATATTTTACTAAACCTGCCAAAGTTTTTGAGCCCGTTTTCTCCATTAAATTCCTCTTATGCGCTTCCACAGTCCTTATGCTAATAAATAATTTATCTGCAATTTCTTGATTGCTTAATTCATCAATAATTAGTCTCAATACTTCTTTTTCTCTTTTGGAGATGGCAACTACATCAGCGTCTTGTTTCTTCTTGCTCATGAAGTCCATAATGGCTTTGGTAGCTTCCTGAGCATAATAAGTATCCCCTTGAAATACAGTCTTCACCGCATCTACAATCTCTTTCTCCCTTGCGTTTTTTAATAGGTATCCTGAGGCCCCAGCTTGTAACATTTGCTTTACATACTGGCTGTCTTTTATCATTGTAAGTGCGATAATTTTCACTTCGGGAAATGCTTTATGTACTTCTGCTGCTAATTCGACACCATTCATTTCAGGCATACTGATGTCGGTCAGCATTACATCAACTGCTTCAGGATTTTTTTCTAAAAAAATCAAAGCTTGTTTTCCGTCGCTAGCTTCACCGGCAATAGTGATCTCATTTTCTTCTTTTTCCAGATAAAACCTTATCCCGTCCCGGATTAAACGGTGGTCATCAACTAACAAAACTTTTATCATTCCGAAATATAATAATAACTTTATACAACTGTAAAAATTAAACTATGGAAGATAGTAAAAATAAAAAACCAAGAGTATTTTATCTTGATGATGACGAAATCAATCTAGCCATACTGGAAGCTAATTTAGAAGATTATTATGAAATTATAGGCTTTAGTGATCCTAACAAATCCATAAAATTCCTCAAAAAAAATGAGGTTGATGTGATCTTAACGGATCAAATCATGCCATTGATGGACGGAATTGAATTCTTACAGGCCATTCAAAACATTCAGCCAAATGTTGGTAGGATATTATTAACAGGTGTAGTGAATCACGAGGTGATGCTGCAAGCTATTAATAAAGTAAATATTTATAGGTTTCACGAAAAGTCGGACAATTTTGACGGCTTAAAATTTGATATTGATAATGCATTCCAGATGGTAGTTGCATTAAGACAGAAAGACTATTATTACAAACAGTTGATTGAGACATCTGAAAAGCTGAAAATAATCTCAGATAATGTTCCTGCCCAGATTATACATACCGATTTGGATGGAAATATTTTGGAAATAAATCAAGAAACTACTGCCCTGACGAAGGCTAGCATTGGAAAAAATATTTCTGACTATTTACCTGATGATGAATTAAAAAAGCTTTTTCAAACAATGGCTAGAGTGGTTAGAACCAAAAAAAGTCATAATATTATTACGCGAGCCTTTAATTTTTATGAAAATTTCCAATGGTTTTCGACAGTTATTGGTCCTTTACATTCCAAGAATGAGCTAAGTGGATTTCTTATGGTAAGTCAGGATATAACAGATCGGATTAATCATGAAGAAAAAATCATGTCTGCCGTAATTGAGGCTGAGGATCGACAAAAAAGTAAAATAGCTAGAGATATTCATGACGGACTTCAACAGACCCTGACTATAGCACTTTTGAATTTTGAATCTTTGGATGAACAATCAATTCAGATTTCAGAAAATGAACTTGAAAAATTCAAACAGGGTGTTAAATTCTTAAGAAAAGGATTGCAGGAGACGAGAAGTATTGCGTACGAGTTGATTCCTAAGTCCGTAGAGGATTTCGGATTTGTTGATACTATAAAAGAGCTTATTGGAGAATTTAATAACACTTTAGATGATACTGAATTCAATTTCTACACCAATCTTGATAAAAGAATTGAAGATTTGAACATTGAATATAATCTTTTCAGAATAACTCAAGAATCATTGAATAATATAATTAAATATGCTAATGCAACTGAAGTTTTTGTACAATTAACACGATATGACAATATTTTACAATTGACCATCGAAGATAATGGGAAAGGATTTGACGTAGAGAAAAAGCTCAATTCAGACTTCAGTTTTGGGTTGTTTAATATGAATAAAAGAGCGGAAAGTTTGTCTGGAAAAATGACCATTGAATCAAAAGACGGCACCTTAGTTTTTGTAGAAATACCTCTAAGAAAGAAAATAAATAACAATTCTAAGGAGATTGAAAATTAGCTTGATGTAACAATATTTATTCTAAAGGGTTAATATTAAAGTACTTTTTAATGTAAATAATCAAATTATGGATACGAAAGATGCTTTAAAGCAAAAACTTGTTTCACAATACGAGGAATGGAAAGCCGATTTTAATAAGTTGAAGGCAGAAACCAAAGGAGCTTATGCTGAAGGCCAGTTAGAAGGCAGTAAGGAAGCAAAAGAATTGGAATCTAATATGGATAAAATAGAAGCTTTTATTGATAAGCTGGAAAATGCCAATGAAGAAGACGTTCAAGAATTAAAATCTAAAGCAGATGGTCAATTAGACGGACTAAAAAGTGCCTGGCAGAACTTAAAGGATAAATTTAATACGACTAGATAAATTTTTAAATTTTAAAAAATATAAGCTATCGATCTATTTAGATAGCTTATATTTTGCATAATCCCTTACTATTTTACCTCAGTTACTTTCAACATATTAGTTCTATTCTTTTCTTTGATTGGCATACTCGCCATTAAAATGATGATATCACCGCTTTGAACATGATTATCTCTTTTCAAAGTTTTCTCAATGTCAGCAAAGGTCTTATCGGTACTTTCATAATTTTCATAAATGTAGCCCCTTACACCCCATACCAGATTAATGGTTTCTAGCAAATCATGATTTCCAGTGAAAATGAAGATTCCCGCTTTTGGACGGTGACTTGCTAATCTGTAAGCAGTATATCCAGATTTGGTCATTCCAACAATAGCTTTTGCATTGGTTTCCTCAGCTAGCTTACAAGCTGTTTGCACTAAATTATCGCTGTTAAAAGTCGCGGAATTTCGCGATACATGGCCGTATTTGTGGTAGATAGAATCATGTTTTTCAATGCTTGCAATAGTATTAGACATGCTCAAGACAGACTCAACAGGATATTGTCCCGCTGCTGATTCGGCAGATAGCATAACTGCATCCCCACCATCTAAAATTGCATTGGCCACATCATTTGTTTCTGCCCTAGTAGGCCTAGGGTTTTCGATCATACTTTCCATCATCTGTGTAGCTACAATCACAGGTTTACATGCATCATTACATTTTTTGATGATCATTTTTTGAGCTAAAGGAACATCTTCCATCGGGATTTCTACTCCTAAATCTCCACGAGCCACCATAACTGCATCTGTGGCTTCAATAATATTGTCAATATCTTTCAATGCCTCCGGTTTTTCTATTTTCGCTACTACTTTGCAATCTTTTCCGTTGTATTTAATTCTGTTTTTTAAATCAAGAACATCTGCAGCAGAACGTACGAATGATAAAGCAATCCAGTCTACTTCATTTTTAAGGCCAAATTTTAGATCTTCTAAATCTTTGTCTGTTAAACTAGGGGCTGAAACTTTTGTAAAAGGGAGATTGATACCTTTTTTTGATTTCAATTCATTTCCATAAATAATTTTAGTTTTTACTTCCGTTTTATCAGATGACAGAACTTCCAACTGAATGTTACCGTCATCAATTAGAATAAGATCGCCTTTTTTGACATCAGAGGGGAGGCCTTGATAAGTAGTAGATGCTTTCTTAGCATCTCCTTCCATTTCTTGAGTTGTTATGATAAATTCGTCTCCAGCCTTAATGTTGACACAGCCACCTTTAATCTCCCCAAGTCTAATTTTTGGGCCTTGTAAATCTTGAAGTATGCTGACGTTAGTGCCCCATTCTCTATTGATTTCTTCAATATATTGCAAAGTTTGCTGATGGACTTTATGGTCGCCATGTGAGAAGTTGAGTCTAAAAACATCCGCACCTGCTTTTACTAACTTTTGTAACATTTCTTTAGTGTTGGAAGCTGGGCCAACTGTTGCTACTATTTTTGATTTGTTAAATTTGATGCTTTCTTTTTTCATTGTAAATAGATTTATGTCATTAGGTTCACAACCGATTTCAGCCGGTTGGCATCCAATATTTGAATCAAAATTACATTTTTTATTTTACTTAGTGTACTTTTTACATTAAGTATTTCCAATTCTTCAGTATCATCTTGTATAATGAGGAAATAATCAATATTTTTCATTTCTGGAATTAGGAAAGCTTGCTGAGCCTCACTTTCATTTAATTTATTTTTCAGTAATTTTATGGAAATGTTCTCTGTTTGATGTCGAAAACAAGAAGTGTTGAGGTGAAGCCCTTTTTTAAGTTCAATAAAATGGTCCTTTGTTCTTTTTAGAGTAAAATGAGTATGTTGATTTATATGCCAGGCCATTTGAAAATCGGTCAATGCAGAGGAGATGGCCAGAAGTTGAAAATCAACCTTGAAGGTATCTTGTAACAATTTATTGTTCATGTGATCAAGTTATGAATATTTCAATTTAATCTAAAACTTGATTAATAAAGTTGCAACAAAAAGCAAAATACTTGGACGAAAGGAAAAAAATTGTTTGACATTAATGGGGGAAATACATTTCTTTGCGGAGTATTTAAAACTAAAATTCTAAAATAATGTCTGAAATAGCACAGAAAGTAAAGGCAATTATCATTGACAAACTAGGAGTAGAAGAGTCAGAAGTGACTGCAGAAGCAAGTTTCACCAATGATTTGGGAGCAGATTCACTGGATACAGTGGAGTTGATCATGGAGTTTGAAAAGGAATTTAATATTTCTATTCCTGATGATCAAGCCGAAAACATTGGTACTGTTGGACAGGCCATTTCTTACTTAGAAGAAAACGTAAAATAATTTAATAGCTCAAAATTCTTTTATGAATTTAAAAAGGGTAGTTGTAACGGGACTGGGTGCATTAACACCTATTGGTAATTCTGTCGAAGAATACTGGGAGAATCTTGCTTTGGGAAAAAGTGGTAGCTGGTCCCATTACTAAATTTGATGCGTCCAAATTTAAAACGCAATTTGCCTGCGAGGTAAAAAATTTCCAAGCTGAGGATTATCTAGACCGAAAAGAGGCTAGAAAGATGGATCCATTCACTCAGTACGGAATGATTACGGCAGAGCAAGCAATTCAAGATTCTAAACTCGACTTATCAAAAATAGATTTAGACAGGGCAGGAGTGATTTGGGGCTCAGGAATCGGGGGGTTAAAAACGTTTCAAGATGAAGTAGATAACTTTGTATCAAACGATAGAAATCCGCGCTTCAATCCATTTTTTATTCCCAAAATGATTTCTGATATCTGTGCAGGACTTATCTCCATAAAATATGGATTTAGAGGTCCAAATTTTGTGACAGTATCTGCATGTGCATCGGCAACGAATGCCTTAATTGATGCCTACAATTATATCCGTCTTGGAAAAGCTGATATATTCATATCTGGTGGCTCTGAGGCTTCTGTAACCGAAGCAGGGATCGGTGGCTTTAATGCCATGAAAGCATTGTCAGAAAGAAATGATGATCCGAGTACGGCATCTCGTCCATTTGACAAAGACAGAGACGGATTTGTTTTAGGCGAAGGTAGTGCGGCTTTGATTCTTGAAGAATATGAGCATGCTGTGGCCAGAGGAGCTAAAATTTATGCAGAAGTTATTGGAGGTGGAATGTCTGCTGATGCCCACCATATGACTGCACCACACCCAGAAGGATTAGGAGCTACAAACGTAATGAAATATGCCTTGGATGATGCTCAAATTGATGCTTCTGAGGTGGACTATATAAATGTGCATGGAACCTCTACTCCATTAGGAGATTTAAGTGAGTCCAGTGCTATAAAAAATGTGTTTGGGGATCATGCTTATAATTTAAATATTAGCTCGACCAAGTCCATGACTGGGCATTTATTAGGTGCTGCTGGGGCAGTTGAAGCATTAGCTTGTATCTTTGCTTTAGAGAAGCAAATGGTTCCACCTACTATAAACCATTTTACAGATGATGAGGAATTCGATCCAAAATTGAATTTCACATTTAATAAAGCGCAAGAACGAAAAGTAAAAACAGTATTAAGCAATACCTTTGGTTTTGGTGGGCATAATACTTCTATCTTACTTAAGAAGTTAGATTAATTTCCGACCTTGATTAGGCGATTTTTAACTTCATTCAAAAAATTATCAAAAAAAGACAAAAGGCTTGTCGCTACAGTTAAATCAATTGTTGGCTACAAGCCTTTTCGTTTAGAGTTATTTCAGTTGGTGACACAGCATTCCAGTGTAGCTAAAACTCTTCCCAATGGCTTTAGGGCTTCAAACGAAAGACTTGAATATCTAGGGGATGCAATATTAGGAGCTGTAGTGGCGGACTATCTTTTCAAAAAATATCCCTTTAAGGATGAAGGCTTTCTTACCGAGATACGTTCTAGATTAGTAAACCGAGAATCATTGAGCTTATTGGCTAAAAAAATTGGTATCAGCCAAATGTTGGAATCTGATTTTTCCAAAAACCGATACCATTTTAAGTCAATCTATGGCGATATGATGGAGGCCTTTATTGGTGCAGTATATATCGATAGAGGATACCAGTTCTGCAAGACGTTTATAATCAATAAATTACTGATCCCGCATTTTGATTTAGATGAAATAATTGAAAATAATACCAATTATAAAAGTATTCTAATTGAATGGTCACAAAAGGAAAATAAATCTATAAGATTCGATATTGAAGATTATAAACAAGAAGGGATGAAAAAGGAATTTAGAGCTGTTATTATAATCAATGGTGATAAGTTTGCTAAAGGGGCTGGACTCAATAAGAAGAAAGCGGAGCAGAATGCTGCTTTTAAAGCTTGTCAGAAATTAAAACTGTCTTAGGAACAGATAGTTTAATTTGTTGTTATAAAACCATAATTATGAAAATTGCAGGCGCAACTCTTAATCAAATCCCATTAGATTGGAAAGGTAATACTCAAAACATCTTAGAGGCATTGATGGATGCTGAAAAACAGGGGGTAAAGTTATTGTGCTTTCCTGAATTAAGTATTTGTGGCTATGGTTGCGAGGATGTTTTTCTGAGTGATTGGATGTGGGAGAAAGCTTTAAGAACCTTAACTGAAAAAATCCTGCCACTTGCTCCGGCTTTGGCTTTTACTGCGGGATTACCAATAAAACATGAGGGTAAATTATATAATTGCATTGCTTTTTGCAAAGATGGAACTATACAATCCATCATTCCAAAACAAAATTTAGCGAAGGATGGTGTTCATTATGAACCCAGGTGGTTTACCGAATGGGAGGTCAACAGGAAGGATACTTTAAACTTAAATGGAGAAGAAATCCCAATCGGTGATTATACGATTGATTTTGAACATTATACTATTGGATTTGAGATTTGTGAAGATGCTTGGAGAGTTGATAGACCTGCCAATAGGCTAAGAAAAAGAGGAGTTAATTTAATTTTAAATCCCTCTGCAAGTCATTTTGCTATTGATAAATCTTTAAGTAGACAGGAATTGGTTGTGAGCAGTTCTAAAGATTATAGTTGTACTTATATCTATGCAAACTTATTAGGAAATGAAGCCGGCAGGATGATCTATGATGGTGAACTAATGATTGCTAAGGATGGAGAGCTAAAGTTCAGAAATGAATTACTGTCTTTTAAAAATTATCAGCTAGGAATTTGGGATACAGAAAAAGAGCACTCAAAGATTGCTGCAAACTTTGAATCAAATCCAAATCAAGAATTCACAAAGGCGGTGAGTTTGGCATTATTCGATTATTTAAGAAAAAGTCATAGTAATGGTTTTGTCTTATCTTTGAGTGGGGGAGCTGACTCATCCACTTCAGCAGTTTTGGTTGCAGAAATGATCCGTTCAGGGATAGAGGAATTGGGATTAGAACTATTTCTACAGAAGATTCATAAGGCAGTGTGGTTTTCGGAATTGGAAAACAAACAGAATGCTAGAAAGGAAATCGCTAATCGGATATTCGCCACTGCCTATCAAAGCACAGAAAATTCAGGTAGCGCTACATTGGAGTCTGCTCAAAAACTTGCAGAAGAAATTGGTGCAGTTTTCTATCATTGGGGAATCGATGAAGAAGTAAAAAGTTATACCGAGAAAATATCCGAGAAAATTGGAAGAAAATTGAACTGGAGCGAAGATGATATTGCACTTCAAAATATTCAAGCCAGAGCTAGATCACCCATTATATGGATTTTAGCAAATATTAACAATGCGCTTTTACTAACTACTTCAAACAGGAGTGAAGGAAGTGTTGGTTATACCACGATGGATGGAGATACTAGTGGAAGTATAGCGCCTATCGCGGCTATTGATAAGCCTTTTATTATTCAATGGCTAAAGTGGGCTGAGAAGACTTTATCTTATAAAAGTTTAAGCTATGTTAACAGCTTACAGCCTACTGCTGAACTAAGACCTGAGGATCAATCTCAATCCGATGAAACAGATTTAATGCCATATCCATTATTGCAAAGGATAGAAGAATTGGCGATACGGGAGAGGTTGTCACCATTAGGTGTCTATAAAGAAATCAAATCGTCTTGGAGCGGAGACCTGAGTAGTCTAAAATCTTCCGTTCAAAAGTTTTTTAAGTTATGGACAAAAAATCAATGGAAGAGAGAAAGAATTGCTGTTTCCTTTCATTTGGACGACTATAATGTAGATCCTAAAACTTGGTGTAGATTTCCTATTTTGTCATCTTCATTCAAAGAGGAACTTGAAGATCTGGAAAAAGCAGAATAAATCATTGAGATTTCTCATTTTACCCTAATTTTGTGTTAAACGAAAATAGAATATGCTTAGCTACATAGTATGGTCACCGAAGCCTTACATTCTTGATTTGGGATTTACTGAATTAAGATGGTATGGTTTACTTTTTGCCCTGGGATTCATTATATCTCAACAAATAATGTTTTACATCTTTAAAAAAGAAGGGAAAAAAGAGAGGCAAGTTGAAGTTTTAACCCTTTATATGGTTGTGGCTACTATAATTGGAGCTAGATTAGGACATGTCCTTTTCTATGAACCAGTGAGATATTTAAGTAATCCCCTAGACATTTTGAAGATATGGGAAGGTGGTTTAGCAAGTCATGGTGGTGCCGCAGGCATTTTAATAGCACTCTATTTATTCTCAAGAAAATATCAAGACATAAGCTATTTATGGATTCTGGATAGAATCGTGATAGTAGTAGCAATTACGGGTGCCTTAATTAGAACAGGCAACTTCATGAATTCTGAAATCATAGGTAGTCCTACTGACAAATCGTTTGGAGTTGTTTTTGGGCGAGAAGTTGAATTAAGATTAAGTTATCTTGCTTCTGCCATAGAGGATGTTGAAATTGAAAGTGTTAGTAAATCGAAATTGATTGAAGGTTCTCTTGAAAGCGAGTTTGAACATCCTGTGAAGTTGATTGTGGCCTATAATGATAAAAATAAATTGGAGGATGTGAAAAGATTTTCTGAGACCCAATTGTTAAATAAACTTCAAGAAGATAATATTCGGCAGCATGTAAAATTTTCAAAAAATACTGAATTTGACTATAATCAAAAAGGTGGTTTTATTTACGTGACAACCTACGGAGATGGAGTCCCTAGACATGCATCCCAATTGTATGAAGCCATTTCATGTTTACTGATTTTCTTGTTATTGTTTTATTTATGGAATAAAAACAGAAGTGGATTGGCAGACGGCCGACTTTTTGGTATCTTCCTGATTGCTTGTTTTGGTTTGAGATTTCTTTATGAATTTATTAAGGAAAACCAGGTAGCTTTTGAGGATGGACTAGTCCTTAACATGGGGCAGTGGTTAAGTATTCCATTGGTATTGGCTGGATTTTATTTTATTTTTCAATCTTTTAAAGCTGAGAAAGGAATTTAGGGAACAGGGTCAAAACCAGATCCACCCCATGGATGGCACTTCGAAATCCGTTTTGCTGATAATTTCGAACCTTTAAATAAACCATGTTTTAATATAGCCTGTTTAGTATATTCTGAACAGGTGGGTGTAAAACGACAGGAAGAAGGAAATAAAGGTGATATACCATACTGATAAAACAATACTGGCCACACAGCAATTTTTCGTACGATTTTTGTTAATTGATACTTTTTGTTTTGTCCCAAGTTCAAATTTTATGAATTAAAATTAGTAAGAAATTAAAATAATATCTTTAAATATCGAGTCAAATCTTAAGCTTTCCTTGAAATTTATATTCAAGCTTAGTCTGCTATGTGTCATTTTCCCAGTACTAAGTTCTCATAACGCAAAAAGTCAAGTGACGGTTGAAACTGATTTAGGAAGACTTGAAGTAGTTAACAGAACCAAAGATAGCCTCCAAAATCAAATTCTTTTTTTAGAAAAAATCGAAATTAGGGGGAATAAGAAAACAAAACGAAGGATTATTACCCGAGAAATAGATATCCAAGCTAACGTCAGCTATCCTTTTAGGGAGTTGAAAGACTTGATTAAGCTTGATGAAAATAAGATTTTCAATACTGGTTTGTTCAATAGTGTCAGAGCTGAGCTGGAATTTGTAGAAGGAAGCGAAAATAATATTAAAGTTGTATTCTTCGTAGAGGAGAGGTGGTATATATGGCCGAGCGTCATCTTTAAACTAGCGGATAGGAACTTTAGTGACTGGCTATTCAATCAGAATGCAGCCACTGATCGATTTGAATATGGTTTTAAGTTTGATCAGTTCAATGTTCGGGGGTTAAATGAGCGTTTGTCAGCAATGGCACAGTTCGGTTTTAAAAGGCGTTTTTATTTTGGTTATAACATTCCGTACTTAAATAAAGATCAAACTTTTGGTATGGGTTTAAGCTTTTCATTCAGTGAATTAGATCAAATTGATTATACAAATATTGCTAATAAACGCCTGTTTATTGATGCGGACAGTATATTCGGAGACGATGGTGAAAGGCAAATCATCTCAAATACACTTACTAGCAATTTGGTTTTCAACTACAGAGAATCGTACTACAATACGCACACCATGCGGTTAACCTACTCGCGAACTACGATCCTCGAGGAAGTTCTTCAATTCAATGAGGACTATTTGGGGAGAAATGGTGAGGTAGAGCAAAACTATATTGGTTTATCCTATATTTTTAGGAGAGATTTTAGGGATCGTAATAATTACCCCCTTAAAGGCTTTTTGATTGACGGGAGATTTACCAAAATGGGCTTAGGAATTTTTAATGATATCAACCAAGGCAATATACAAGCACACTTGGCTTATTTTAAGCCCCTAAAATATAACTTTAATATAGCTTCTTCATTCACTGGCTATACTAGTTTCCCGCGCTTTCAACCTTATAATTCTATGCAGGGATTGGGTTTTGCTAATAATCTCTTGAAAGGCTATGAGCTATATGTTATTCAAGGTCAGCATTACGCAATGAATAAAACTGAGTTTAAGAAAAGGCTATTTTCAATTGAAGCTAATTTAGGAAGATTGATGCCATTAAAACAATTTAGAAAAGTTCCGATTGCAGCTTATTTTAAAGTATTTTATGATCATGCTTACGTTCAAAATAATTTGCCCCAAAGCAGCAAAACTACTGTGAGCCCACTCTTATCCAATAGGTATATATATAGTTATGGTGCCGGATTAGATATTGTAACTTATTATGATGCAGTTGTGAGGTTTGAATATTCTATCAATGCTTTAAATGAAGGAGGATTTTTCATTAATGTGAAATCTGGTATTTAAGTTTAAGAAAATTTTATTTACTCAAAAGCACTGGTTACTAAAAAAAGTAAAACGAAGAAATACAAATCAGAATCCTATTTAAAGCGTAGACTCTATTTAATATCTGATTTATCAACCTTTTTCTTTTTCCCAAACCTGTTGAAATAATACCAATTCCCTATTTTTTCACCTTTACTATAATATCCTTCGTAGGTTTTTCTTCCCTTATCATCAAAGTATTGCCATAGCCCATCTTCTTTCCCATTTTGATAGTCGCCTGTTTGAATAATTTGACCTGATTTATTGAAGAATTGCCACGGACCATCTGGTAGTCCTTTCTGATAATTTCCAATTTGTCGTAATCTGCCGTTTTCATAGAAAAAATCCCACTGTCCGTGATAGTTACTATCTAAATATTCCCCCTGTTTTTCAACCTGACCATTTTCAAAAAAATAAACTGATCTACCTTCCAATTCTCCATGCAGCCAATTTTCTTCGGAGGAAATCTGTCCGTTCGGATAGTAATTGATAATCTCGCCATTTAGTTTGCCATCTTGATATTTTTCTATTGCATTTATTTCGCCATTGGGATAGAAGTACTTCCAATGTCCATGTTTTGCGTTATTTTGAAGTTCACCAAAGGCTTTCAGCTCTCCAGAATCGTAATATATTGAATCAAGCTGAGCGAAGATTTCAGTCGGAAAGCTTAGAACAAAAATTGCGTATGCACAATATTTTTTATAATTTTTCAACTTATTTTTCATTTAGGCTCCTAGCTAATTTAATCACTTTGAGCTTATAATTTGTATTAAGTGCATGAAAATTTTCAACCTCATACCCATTTTATTGATTATATCTCTTAAAACTCATGCGCAATCTATATACGCCCCAGTATCAAGTCGAGGGATTGGCATGGGGGATGCCTCTGTCACTGTAGACGGTTACTGGGCCTCTTTTCAAAATACTGCAGGAATTACTTCTACTAATAGTTTTGAAGTTGGAGCCACTTATGCAAACAGATTTAGCATGCCGGGCATGGATTTTATGGCAGTCGGTATCACCAGCAAACTGCCTTTCGGTCATGCATCTCTCAATGTTTTCCGCTTTGGGGATGATATTTATAATGAGCATAAAGTCTCGCTAGGATATGCTACTGAAATTGGAATAATTAGAATTGGAGGAAGGACCAATTATCTTCAGTATGTGGTACAGGATTTAGGTACTAGAAGCAGCTATTCTGTTGATTTTGGTGGAATCGCTATGTTAACTCCACAGTTGGCAATTGGTGCTCAAGCCTTGAATATTACTCAGTCTAGCTTAAATGCCAAAACTGAAGAACGAGTTCCCACTTTATTGAAATTGGGAATATCCTACAGACCAAGAGATTATTTCATGATAAATGCGGAAGCTGAAAAGGATATTTTAAAAACAACTTTACTAAAGCTTGGTGCAGAATATAATTTCTTAGACAAATTCTATTTACGGACAGGACTAAATAGTAATTCATTTCAGTCCTTCTATGGGCTAGGCTTTCAGTATCTGAGTTTTCAGTGGGATTATGCCCTTAGTAATCATGCGGAAATGGGATTTTCACATAGTGTTTCTATGCACTATAAATTGAATGCGAAATGAAGATTTCATTTTTTACTATAATACTTTTCATTTCAGCACTAGCCAATCCTTTTAATTCCCAAGCCCAAGAGTTTGACTTAGAAGATTTTATTGAGCGTAATTTTTCAGTGCAAGACGAGAATACCAATTATGAAGATATTTATGAAGCTTTGTTTCAACTTTACCAATCGCCAATCAACCTAAATATTGCCTCGCGTCAAGATTTACAATCAATATTATTGCTTTCCAATATTCAAATAAATGAGTTTTTGACGCACAGAGCAAAAAACGGAAAATTGCTAAGTATTTATGAACTTCAGTCCATTCCTGAATTTGATCTGGAAACTATAGACGAAATTCTTCCTTTTGTAAGCGTACGAGAAACTGGCTTGCAAGCTGATAATAGACCATTATTACAAAGAATATTAAATGAAGAGAATAATTATTTAATTATTAGATCTGACAGAACGCTAGAAAAGAGGCGAGGATATATTTCTACAAAAGAACGGGAAAGAGAATATTTAGGTGATCCATATAGAGTTTACACCCGCTTCAGAGTAAAGCACACAGATGATTTTAGTCTAGGGTTTACAACTGAAAAAGATGCAGGAGAACAATTTAAATGGGATCCCAGTCATAGTCAATACGGGATGGATTATTGGTCTTTTCATGTACAGTTGGAAAATCAGGGAAGGTTAAAGAATATTGTTGTTGGTGACTATCAGTTGCAATTTGGGCAGTCTTTATTGTTTGGTGCTGGCTTCGCAATAGGCAAGGGGAGTCAAACGGTAGCAACAGCACGTAGAAGTAATCTTGGTGTTTTACCTTACACCTCCGTGCTGGAGACTAATTTCTTTAGAGGGATTGCCACCACAATTGAGTTGAATGATTTCTTGGATTTGACCACCTTCTATAGCTATAGTCCGATCAATGGAAATTTAGATTCAGATTCAGCAAGAAGTGCTGAAGAGTTTTTCACCTCCATCAGATTGACTGGTTTTCATCGGACTGAAGATGAGTTAGCCGGAAAAAATGCTATCAACACGCAGAATTTTGGAGGTAATCTACTATTTAATACCGAAAGGGAAAACTTGAATATTGGTTTAAATTATATACATACTATTTATGATCGACCATTTTTTCGCCAGCCTAATAAATATAATCAATTTGAATTTGGTGGAACTGAAAATCAGAATTATGGCCTTTTTGCTAATTATTATTGGCGTAATTTTCATTTATTTGGGGAAAGCGCCATCAGTAGTTCTGGAGGAATTGGGCCATAGGTGGTTTTATCGCTTCGATCACTCCAAGTCTGCAGACCAGCTTTATCGTAAGGAATTATGATAGAGATTTTCATACATTTTATGGGACCGCTTTTGGCGAAAGTACTAGGAATATAAATGAGCAAGGCGTTTACTGGGGAATAAAATTTCAACCCTTCAAACGACTGACTTTTTCCGGATATTATGATCGTTTTAATTTCCCATGGCTTAGATTTCGTGCTGATGGACCATCCATAGGAAATGAGTTCTTAGGTCGAGTTACTTATCGGTTTAGTAGAGAAATAAAATTATATGCTCAAGCGAGAGTTGAAAGTAAAGAGCGGAATGTAGATCTAGAGGATAATCCCAACCTATATGGATTGTCTACAGCTGAGAAAAGAAATTACATCTTAAATTTAGATGTCAGACCAAAAGGTATTATTTCACTAAAAACCAGAGCACAGTTTAGTGAATTTTTGCTTCAAGGGGAATATTCAACTGGGATGGCCTTAATTCAGGATGTTAATTTTGACTTCGGAAGGTTTCGGTTAAGTACACGATATTCTATTTTTGACACTGACGATTTCGAAAATAGGCAATATGTTTATGAGAAGGATGTTTTATATGCGTTCTCAATCCCGGCCTATCAAAATGTGGGAAGTCGATCTTATGCTCTTTTGCAGTATAAATTTTCAAAGAAACTGCAAATGTGGGCTCGATATGCCCAGTTTCGATTTGTGGATCAGTTTACTGTAGGAACTGGTAATGAAGAAATAGAGGGGGATACCAGGTCGGAGGTAAAAGTGCAGATGATGATGAGGTTTTAGAGGTTAGTTAAAATCAGTTAAAAATGGATTTCTAAACCTAAATATAATCCGCATTCCTTTGGAATTTTTGTGTTGTATTTCTGTAGCTGTTACCAAAAGTTCATTCTTTTGGAACTTAGATGCTATGAAATTTATTGATAAAAATGTCATTTACTTCTTAAGCATCTGATTAGCGATTGGTCAAATAAAATCCCATTTAATTTCCGCAAAACTTTTTTCTTGAATAAATTGTACTCTATTATATGTTTTTGAACTCTTATGTGAATGAAAAAATCCTTATTAATTGTAGTCTTTATAATTTTCATGCTTTCAGCCTGCAAATACAGCACGCCTCCGGAAATGCTGATGGGTAATTGGTACGTGGCTTCGGTAAAAGCAAATGGGCACGAAATGATCAATGATTACTTGGATGCCAATACGCGCTATCTGATTTTTAAAGAAGAAGGCTCTTATCAAGTAGGGCTATTAGATACCACAAGGGAAAAAAGCTGGATGATAAAGCCAGATAAAAATGAACTAGTAATGATGAATGGAAGCCCTTTTGATGATATAAAGACCTGGAGTGTTAAGGCATCAGATGAATTGGTTTATTTGACTGACAAGCGCAATCATTTCCGTATTACTTTAAATAGAAAAGCCAAATTACCCAAAATTGAAATAGCTGACCCAAATGCGTTAGTGGGGAAATGGGTTCTTGACAAAGTAACCGTAAATGGTTATAATAATACTGATAAGTATGCCTTTCCAAACCGTTGGATTCTTCTTTCTGATAATGGTAAATTCTATAATGGTAGTGAAAAAGGTGATCAAAATGTTGGTTATTGGGAAGCGAATAGTTCATTGACAAAGGTTGACTTTTTTGCACAAAAGGATCAAGATGAATCTTTTATTTCGTTTAATATAGCTAATAATACGCTTTGGTATGAAAAGGAAACTGATAATTACGACCAGCCGCAGGTAAGAGTGTATTTTAAAAAAAAATGACTAAAATTCAAATCATCCAAGATAATCTCCGATCATAAACTTTAAACCTCATAATTGATAGGAATTTTCGATATTCGTCAAATACAAAATTCAATTACTATGAAGCGAATATTAGCCGTTCTTCTTGTTTTACTTGTGCCTTCCTTTCTGATTGCTCAGGTTCAACCAACCGATGCCAATTCAATATTACAAGGCATTGAAGGTAGAAAAAAATTAGCAGAATCATCAAGTTTGAAATCCTTTCCAGCACGAAATGTTGGCCCTGTAATTCAAGGTGCTAGGATAGTGGATATAGCCGTTAATCAAAAAAATATAAAAGAATTTTACATTGCCTACGCCTCTGGCGGACTGTTTCAGACGAAAAATAATGGAGTGAGTTTTGATCCTATTTTCGACAATGTTGGTGCATTGACCATAGGGGATATTGCATTAGCTCCAAGTGATGAAAATATTCTATATGTGGGGACTGGAGAAAACAATTCCAGTAGAAGTAGTTATGCCGGTTCTGGTGTCTATAAATCTATTGATAAAGGCAAAAACTGGAAGCACATTGGCTTACCAGGCAGTCAGCACATAGGTAGAATTGTGGTTCACCCTAAAGATCCGAATACGGTTTGGGTAGCTTCTATGGGCGGTTTATATTCTGATAATGAAGAAAGAGGTATTTATAAAACCACTGATGGCGGAGATAACTGGAAAAAGGTCTTGTTTATAGATGATAAAACTGGTGCCATTGATTTAATAATCCATCCTGAGGACCCAGATTTGCTCTGGGCTAGTATGTGGGAACGCAAAAGATATGCCTGGGACTTCGTAGGGAATGGTGAAGGTTCTGGGATTTATAGCTCAGCCGATGGTGGTGAGAATTGGAGCCTTTCCATGAATGGAATGGAAGATGATGAGTTTACTGGAAGAATTGGTTTGGATATTTCACTGTCCAATCCTGATATTTTATACGCCTTAGTGGATTATCAGAAAGAGACCAAAAAAGAAAAAGAGAATGAAGAAGGTCTAGCCCCAGCCGATTTTTTAGAAATGTCAGTCAAAGAATTTCTTAAATTGAGTAACGAGGACCTAGATCAATATTTAAAAGACAATAATTTTCCTGAAAGATATAATGCGGTAAATGTCAAAAAAGACATAGAATCAGGAAGCTATAAGCCCAAAGCTTTGAGCGAATATTTGGGAGATGCTAATCAAGCTTTATTTGAAACGGATGTGAAAGGGGCAGTGATTTATAAATCTACTGACAGGGGAGCTACATGGCAAAAAACACATGATTATGATTTGTCTGGAGTTTATTACACTTATGGTTACTACTTTGGGGAAATCAGAGTAGCCACTCAAAATCCTGATATCATTTATGCCATGGGAGTACCAATAGTGGTTTCAAGAGATGGCGGAAAAACTTTCAACCGAACAGATTCAGTGGGGGATGTGCATGTAGATCATCATGCTATGTGGATTAATCCAAAAGATGAAGAGCATATCATGTTGGGGAATGATGGCGGACTTTATATCACTTATGACGGAGGAGCCACTTGGGATCATAAAAATAGCATGTCAGTTGGGCAATTTTATACCGTAAATGTGGATATGGAAAAGCCTTACAATATTTATGGCGGATTGCAGGATAACGGCACTATGGTTGGCAGTTCTCGTACTGTGCCCAACGTAAGAGGACGATGGGAAAGTATATTCGGTGGTGATGGAATGTTTGTAAGTGCTGATCCTCGGAATTCTGATATTGTTTATGTTGGCTATCAATTCGGGAATTATTTCAGAATCAATAGAGAAAGTGGAGAAAGAAATTATATCACACCTAAACATAACATTGGCGAAGATCGGTTGAGGTTCAACTGGAGAACACCTGTAGTCATGAGTAAGCATAATCCTGATATCATTTATATGGGAGCTCAAAAAGTTTACAGAAGTTTAAATCAAGGTGATAGATGGACTGCATTGACTGGTGATTTGACCAATGGTGCCAAAGAAGGTAATGTTCCATTTGCTACCATTACTGAAATTGCAGAATCACCACTGAAGTTCGGGATTGTTTACATAGGCACTGATGACGGAAATGTTTGGCTAATGAAAGAAGGCCAGAACATTAGAAGAATCAATAACAACCTTCCGGCAGATTTATGGGTGAGTAGTATTCATGCTTCAGAACATGATGAAGCTACCGTTTATCTTTCGATGACAGGCTATAGAAATGATAATTTTGATAATTATGTTTTTAAAAGCTCTGATTTTGGTAAAAACTGGAAGTCTATTGCAGGAGATTTACCACTAGAGTCTGTTAATGTAATTTATGAAGATCCTAAAGTGGTTGGCTTGCTTTACATAGGAACTGATCATGGGTTATACACCAGCTTCAATGATGGAGAAAATTGGCAGCATATGGGGGCTATTCCTAATGTGGCTACTTATGATTTAATGGTTCATCCGAGGGATTTGGATTTGATTGTAGGTACCCATGGCAGAAGTATATATGTGATGGATGTGAAGCCTTTGCATAAGATAGCCCAAAATGAGGTTAATAAATTAGTAACTTTCGCTTTAAATAATATTCGCTTTAGCAAAAACTGGGGCGAAAAATCACATCCCTATTCAAAAGCGTATTTACCAAAAATGGAAATAGCATTGTTTTATGATTCCGATAAAAATGGAAAAGTTAAGATTGAAGTGTTGAATGAAGAAGGTGAAAGCCTAAGCTCTTGGGAAGAAGAATTATTCAATGGCTACCAAAGCTTCGACTGGAATTGTAAAATAGGAGATGATTTCATTTCCAAAGGAAAATATGAATTGAAATTCACCTTAGGAAATGAAGAGCATAAGGAAGGATTTGAAGTGAAGTAATCACAAATTTTTAGGGAACTGAAAAAAATGGAGTGAGGCACTTTGAGGAGAAGCTTCGCTCCATTTTTGTATATCAAAATTCAAACTTACAATCCCGGTCGTAGGAATATTATCCGTGAAACCAGAGAGCAGATAATCGGCCAAATCATTCAATCCCGGATTATGACTGACCAATAGCAAGCAATTGATTTCATCATTAGCTTGCTTTATGATATTCAATAATTTTGATCTGCTCGCATGATACAATTGGTCATCAATTTCCATAAGGATATTTAATACGGCTTGAAATGCAATAGCTGTATTTTTAGTTCTTTCAGCACCACTACTGATAATCAAATCTGCCTTGATTTCTTGTGAAGATAGCCACTGAGCCATTTTAGGTGCATCTCTTTTTCCTCTATCATTTAAAGGGCGATCATAATCTTTGAGGTGAGGGAAATCCCAACTTGACTTGGCATGACGGATTAGTATTAATTTTTTCATATTAGCTTCGCTTAAAAATAATTAGCCACAATAGTAACAGAATAAATCAAAAAATGTATATTGCCTCAAATTTATAATTAATAACAATTTATTTTATGAGTACTGGAACAGTAAAGTTCTTCAATGAAGACAAAGGATTTGGATTTATCATTGAAGACGAAACAGAGAACGAAATTTTCGTTCACGTAAGTGGTTTAGAAGACGATATCGAGAAAAACGATAAAGTTACTTTCGAAACTACAGATGGTAAAAAAGGCTTAAATGCCATTGGTGTCAGAAGAGTATAATTCTATTTATAGATTCTGAATGTAAAGCTGATTGGTCGCCAATCGGCTTTTTTTGTGCCTACACAGTATTGATTTTAACCACAAAAGAGCCAAAAGATAACAAAAGGCTTTTCGCTAAAGCGAAAAAATAATTACAAATTTCTCATTCCTGTTCAAGGAACACCACCGAAGTCAAATCATCTCGCTTAGGCATCTAAAATTAACGGCTTTGTTATTGTTTGAACTAGGTTTCTTAGCGAGACGCTAAAACCAGTATCAGTTCCATAGGAACGGCCTTACGGTTTGGTAGAAGGAGTCTAATTTATATCTACAAGAGTAAAAGCTATTCTTTTGTGGTAAAGTGTTTTTCAGCTTTGCTGAAATCATTTTTACAGCTTTCAAAACAATTCTTTTCCTTCACAATTATTGATAACTACCGAATTCGATTAATTTTGGAAAAATTAAATAAGCTAAAATGAAAAACTTTAACATAGAACTACTTTCAAAAATTTGTGAGACGCCTGGAGCACCGGGGCATGAAAAGAGAATTCGAGATTTAGTGATCAATGAAGTGAAATCACTGGTTGATGAAGTGGAAGTCGATAACTTGGGCAATGTTCACGCCATAAAAAGAGCCAATAGCAATCCGGAAGGAAAAAAGGTAATGGTGGCGGCCCATATGGATGAGATCGGTTTTATGGTGACCCACATTGATGCAAATGGGTTTTTAAGATTTACCACACTAGGTGGATTTGATCCTAAAACGCTTACTGCTCAGCGTGTGATTGTTCATGGAAAAAAGGATGTGATTGGGGTAATGGGATCTAAGCCAATACACGTCATGACTACTGAAGAAAGAAATAAAGTATCCAAGACAACTGATTATTTTATTGATCTGGGGATGAATAAAGAGGAGGTTGAGAAGATCGTTTCAGTGGGTGATGCAGTGACCCGAGAAAGAGGCCTGATTGAAATGGGAGATTGTGTGAACTGTAAGTCAATAGATAACAGAGTTTCGGTTTTCGTATTGATAGAGGCTTTAAAGACTTTAAAGAATCATCCTTATGATGTTTATGCGGTATTTACAGTTCAAGAGGAAGTTGGGCTCAGAGGTGCCAATGTAGCTTCGCACAAAATCAATCCTGATTTCGGAATTGCATTGGATACTACTATTGCTTTTGATTTACCTGGAGCTCAAGCACATGAAAAAGTGACTTCCTTAGGGGCAGGGACGGCCATTAAGGTTTTGGATGCCATGACCATTTGTGATTACCGAATGGTAGAATTCATGAAGCAAACCGCTGACCGAAACAATATTAAATGGCAACCTGAAATTTTAACAGCGGGCGGAACAGATACTGCTGGCTTGCAGCGAATGGGAAAAAATGGGGCGATAGCAGGAGCGATTTCTATCCCGACAAGAAATTTACATCAAGTAATTGAAATGGCTCATAAACAAGATATATTGGATTCCGTTAATCTACTAAATGCTTGCCTTGAGACCTTGGATAAATATAATTGGGACCACTAAAAAAATATATTATGAGAAATAGCCTATTAGTATTCTTGTCTGTGTTTTTATTCAGTTTTTCTGCTTTTTCGCAAGAAGAAGATCCTATCAATATTACCGGGGTAATATTAGATGCAGAGAATATGGAGCCAGTTCCTTTCACTACAGTATTAATTGGAGAAGGAAAAAGTGGTACCGTAGCGGATAATTCGGGATACTTCTCATTTTTAGCGTATCCAGGTGACACTATAACTTTTAGGAGTGTTGGTTATCAAACTTCCACATTCATTATTCCAAAGTTATTAGAAGGCAAGACCTATTCTTTAATTGAATTAATGGTACGGGAAAATGTACTTTTAGACGAGGTGACAGTGTATCCATTGCCTGATGCGGATTATTTTACCAATACCATCGTTAAAACCGAATTGACAGAGATTCAGAAGAGACAGTTAGACGATTTTAAAAGGGATTTAAATAGACTTTTAGAAGAACAATATAATCAAAATAGCCCCTATTACGATCAGTGGAGGTATGCAAGGTTATATGAAATGACTGGCATAGTCCCACCTAATAACTTCCTAAACCCTATGACCTGGAGTAATTTTATTAGGGATTGGAAAAAGGAGAATAAGAGGTAAGATTATTTCTTGCTAAATCATCAGTTCGGGTAGGCTAAAATATATTTTAGTAGTAAAAATATTACAATTGACTTCTTTAACTTTCCTCTGAAGTGATGATTATTGACGCGTTTTTATTTCTTCTTTTTCCCAGATATGAGGAAGCAAGTTATCTTTTATAACTTGATTAAAGGCTTTACCCTTTCTTCGGATAAGAATTCTATAGTTGAAATTGATTGAAAAAAATTAGAAGAATCTTAACCCGAGAAATTCATATAAATTTTTGTTCCGAAGGACAGGCAATTTATGAAAACCCAATAATTAGATAGGTAAACTACGAGTTTCATGTTAAAACATGAATTTTCAAACACCAAAATTTGGACTATTAGGTTTTATAAATTATCGGGCTTATCTAGTTTTCTATATGGATAATCAATTAGTTTAAACTTACTGTTTTCATTTTTCATAGCCTTTTTATGAATAGTGTGGGTTGAATTGAAATGAATTAGTATAATCTAAAAGTTATAATACAAACATTTATATATATAGAGTTTATTTTGTGCCTTTAATGTAGTTTTAACTAAAATATTAAAAAATATGAATAATCTAGTTGTTACAAAACATAAAACTATATGTCATATTTTGGCCCTTTCTTTATTTGGCCTTTATGCTTTTGGTTGCGAAAGTCAATCTCCAGTTGACAAAGTTCCTGAAGAGCAAATTGACAAAATCCCTGAGGGGCAAAGAGATGTGGAAGCTTTGGTTTTCTATGATGGGAATCCTGGTGTAGATGGCTGTGGTTGGTTAATTCTTCATGACCAAAATTTTCACGCAACTGTTAATTTGGATTCGGTTTTTATGATAGATAGTCTTAAGGTTGTATTGACCTATAGTTTTTTGGAATCAAATAGATTTTGTGGCTGGAGAGACTCCGGCTACAGGGAAATTGAAATATTAGAAATCGAAAAGCAATAGTGAGATATGATATGCTTGTAGAATACCAAACCGTTGACATGTAGCTGACGGATTTTGATTTTTGATAAGACAAGGGGAGAACCCTGTCTTTAAATAGTATGATCAAAAGGTTAGTTTAAATCACGAAATCAAAACCTGATAGCATAATTAAGTAATTCATTCACAATTATTCATAAACAACAAATGCCGTTGGTTTATTTAAACTTTTGTATATATTATTTTTTCGTCCTACATTTATTATGTTCTTAGGTAATTATAAGAAATCATGAAAAAATCAACCTATATTTTTATTCTCATTTTTTACCTATTAAATAATAGCTGCGCTCAAGAGAATGATTCATTATGTGAATCTAGTTGTGACAATGAATCAGTTATAGAACATATTTCAGGTCAAAAAGCTCGTGTAATTGAAGAGGATGAATTTGGTTTTATTCTTAGCACTAATCCATCGGATTTTACCAGAGAACCATTTGCTGCAAGTAATGAATATATTTTAGTTCCTTGCAATTGGGATTTTACCTATAAACATAATACAATTGTTTTGATAAGTGGTAATAAAAAGAGTTGTTGCAATCTAATAATAGATCCATATGTATGGGGTGGTTTCGGCTGTAAATTCGAAATCACTTCCATTGAAGATTTAAATAATAAAAAATGAAACGAATATTATCAGCCTTACCGTTAACTTTTTTGATTATTACTAATACATCAGCACAAAATATTTGTGGCTCGGAATTGAACCTCGAAGCAATTTAAAAATATAATCCTGATCGATACAAAAGAATTACTCAAATTGAAAGGCAAACATCTGATTATGTAAATCAAAAGTTACTTGGGAGATCTTCCAATCACCCACTAATTACTATTCCAGTAGTGATACACGTTTTGCATAATGGAGAGGCAGTAGGCTCCGGCCTTAAAATAAGCAACACTCAAATTCAATCACAAATTGATGTTTTGAATAAAGATTTCAGAAGGCTTAATGCAGATGCATCCAATACACCTTCAATATTCGAAGGAGTAGCGATCGATACAGAATTTGAATTTGTGCTTGCTTGTACAGACCCAAATGGTAATCCTACCAATGGTATTGTAAGGGCTCAGACTAGTGAAAGTGATTATACCCGTATTAGAAATTCTGACGGGTCAACAAATGAGGTAGCTACCGGTATTAAATTTGCCCCAACAGGCATTCCTGCCTGGCCGACTGACAGGTATTTAAATATATGGGTTTGTAATCTTCAGGCTGGTTTACTTGGATATGCTCAGTTTCCAGATATGTTTGAAGTTCGACCCAATACTGATGGGGTAGTGGTAAACACGACTGCTTTTGGTATGTAAAATTACAAATGCTCAAGAAACCCAACTATTCAAATTAATTGAAGACAAACAACAAATTGCTAAGATTTTAAAGCAATAAGCTTTGGAAAATAAAATTGCCTAAGTCCGATAATCCACCTTTTACCTAATTCTATTAGGGATTGGAAGAAGGACAACAAGAAGTAAAATTCTCTACTTTCAATAAGACCTCCTATGTTTTTAAAACCTGGAAGGTCTTTTACAATTTCCCATACCATTACTTGCCACTTCTGTCTTCTAGTTGCCCGCTATAATATAAAGCTATTTCCGGTTTGACCTTCGGTACTGACCTAAATCGAAACATAAAAACTTCAAAACTTACTCACTTCAACAACTAAATCCCTATCATCACAAAAGCACCCCAATAAATGGGGTCTTTATATTCGTTCCGGATTTCTTTTTTAGCATCTATAAAAGCTTGTCTTTTGTCTCCGGTTTCCAGCCATTTTTCATAAAAGGTAACCATTAGCTTTTCAGTGGCTTCATCTGAAACTTTGAAAAGGCTCATTACCAATGTTTTCGCTCCTGCCACTAGGAAAGACCTTTGCAAACCAAATACTCCCTCTCCTTCATGCACCTCTCCCAAGCCGGTTTCACAAGCAGAAAGCACTACTAAGTCAGTTTGATCTAAATTAAGGTTCATAGCCTCATAAGCTGTTAAAATACCGGGTTCTATATTATAATTATAGCGTGTTTTGGCTAATAGATCCCCAGATCCTTTTAACATCAAGCCTGTGTTTAGTAAAGGATTTTCGCTCATCTGTTTATTTTCAAATGTATTGCTTGTATTCCTGTCCTCTTTTTCTGTAAAGAATCCATGGGTAGCAATATGAAATACTTTAGGACTTTTCATTTCCTTTACTGTACCTTCGGCCGCTTGCACATCCATATAGTTTGAAGTGGACCAGCCGTGCTCTTTAAATAGTTTGGTAAGCGCATTTATTTCTTTTTGAGTCCCAGGTAAGTCACTAATTTGGGTGGCACCTGACCTAAATTCACTCGTGTACTCGTCTCTAGATGCCAAATAGAACTTCGGATCTCCAAACAGAAGTGCAGTTTTATCCCCCTGCGAAGCCATGCTATTATTCTTCTTTAAGTATAGGTCTTTAGTATTGCTAACTAGGATTATATTTGATTTATCGAGAAGGTACTGTCCATTACCTACCGGAATAGCTTCTAAGTTGATCTGGTTGTATACGCCATCTGGTGAAAGGTATATAGTTTTATTTTCACCAATATTATTTTCAATTGGCTCCCAAAAATTTTTAAATGAAAAATTATCTGCAACCCTAAATTTGATAGCGTTTCGGTAATTATTAAAGAATTTGGATTCCATATCTTTGCCATTTTCCATAACGACAAATTCTGGTTTACTCTTTTTCTCATTTTTTAAAATGAGCATTAAATAGACTACTGAATCAGTAATGTAATGATCAAAGTATCTAAACCTGACCATTTCAATAGCAACTTCATTAGGTTGCAATGTCTCTTTAATTTGTTCCCAATTGAATTCTTGTTGAATAATACCTTCGCTGAACAGTTCTGATTGCTGGCTTAAGGATTTTTCTATCAGTTCTACTTCTCTCGCCAAGTCGCCAAGATCTATTTCTTCATTTTCGAGCTGCTCCTGACTCATTGAGATTGCTTTGGATAGCACTTCTTTTTTATCAAGCCAATTAAAATATTGTGCCTTCAGGGTGGAGTCATTGCTACTCAAAATTCTTTCCCTCATTTTGATAGAACTGCTAAGTAACAAACCTTTGGTTTTTAGGGCATTGTTATAAACGGTCTCGATCATTTCGGGAAATCGATCATTCATGGTTAATGCCATGGTATTAAAGTAATCGTAGTCAGTTTTGATCGTATTCCAGTATTTGGTTTTCTCACGCTCACTTAAGGCAGGAAAATAATCTTTTATGAAGCGATTATAATTGGACATTACTTCCTCAATGTAGCTTTTAGCTTTTCTTTGGTTTCCATCCATATAATAAACCTTACTCATGCGAGAGGTGGCTTTTACATATTCTGGATGTTGATCATTAAAAAACTTCTCATTTAGCTTTTGGCTTTCTTTATATTCGTTTTCTGCTTCGTTCCATTTTCTTTGTTTGTAGAAGATATCACCTCGTAAGATATGTATATCTGCTGCTTTAATATTGTTTCTTCTTCCAGCTTTTTCTTTCCATATGTCTTCTGATTGTTCTAGGAAGCTTAAAGCATCTTGCAGTTTGTTTTCGGAAATAAAGAATCGCGCCATATCTTTCAGAAGATCTGCATATAGAGGGCTTTTATACGAAAATCTTTTACCGATAATGTCTTTTGCTTCAAACAATAGACTTTCTATTTTTTGATTATCTTCTTCTCCTTCATAGAACATAACTATTGCCAACTTGGAAATAGAGGTCGCAACATCTACATGTTCCCTGCCAAATTGTTTTTCCAAAATAGTAATAGCTCTTTTATAAAATTCTTCCGATTTATTATAGTCTCCTAAAGTCTCATACAATTCACCTAGGAGTAAAATGGCGGGAGCATTTTTTGTGGAGCTTTCACCAAATACGCTTTCGGAGATTTCCAGAGCACGTCTGCCCAATTCTTCTGTTTTGGTATAATCTCCTTTAATAAGCTGAAGCCTTCCAAAATCAACCATCGGCAGAATTAACTTCCTACTATCATTACCATAAAGATTTACATTCCTGTCTAATGCTTTTGAAAGGATTTCGTCAGTTTCTTGGTATTTACCGACCTTCATGTAAACAGAAGCCAATTCCTGAGAAGCGATTAAAGGGTTATATTCAGGACTTGGTACCGTATTGGCATAGAGCTTTTGTGATAACTCCAAGGCATCCTCAGCTTCATCAAAGAAACCCTTGATTGACATCAGCTTGGCATAAGTCTCCAACGCCATAATGTAATAGACCACATTAAAATCACTGTTAAAATTTTCTAAAATCCGAAGTGACTCGGTAATATTAACCTGCGCTTTTTCGTATTCTCCTATCTTAATTTGCAAATCGGCAATTAAATTCAACTCTTTTCCAAAGTCAATATCTTGGTTGTCATACTTTTGTCTAGTAACCAGCAATGCTTCATCCAGCAAAGCAGAAGCTTTTCCATATTCATCATCAATTTGATAGGTAGAGGCTAGGTGGTTGAGCAGATTTACATACTTATAATGCTTATCAGTGATCTGTGGTTCGATCTTAGCAAAAAATTCCCTATCGTAGATTTTAACTGCTTCTTCAAATTTATCAGTATAATCTACCCAGTGATGAGCTAGGTCTAATCTGCTGTAGGCGGTTGTTATACTTGTATCTCCATATAGTTTTGATTTTATATTGATAATTTCAGTAAGATACTTTTCAGCATCTTGGTATTGATTTTTAGCGGATGCCACCTCTACTAACGTATTTAGTAAATCTATTCTGATGGGGTGATCTGTTGGGAGGAGGTTTTTGTCCGCTTCTAGCTTTGCTGCCGCTTTTTCCACTTTTTTAATTTCACCTTTTTTCAGGTTTGATTCAAAAGACACATTGGCAAGTTTGACAAAATGAGAACTAGTTTTATCAAAATTGGATTTAAGGATCTTTTCCAAGTCTTTGTAAAATGCCATTGCACGACTTATGTTGTTTTCCTTTACGGTATTAAGTATTAAACTTTCTAGATACTTAAGCGTGGTCGGATGACTAGTCCCGTTAGCGGCAATGGAATAGATGTAAGCATCGGTATAATAGCTGTATGGTAAATCTCTGGTTCCGTTCTCCTCCAAAAATTGAGCAAAATGGAATAAATGATCAACAAAATATTTATTTCTTTTATTGAGCTTGTCTTTGATCCAATTCTCACCAGTCGAAAAAGCTGAATCTGCTCTTCGGATTTCTCCTTTATGTCGCAATGCATTACTTTTTAATGTAATCATGCGGGCAGCGTCCTCATATCTCTTGTCTAGTTCGTTGCTTTTAAGTTTTTTGTCTTTGTTTAAAGTCCTTTGTAAGAACAATGATTCTTCGGAATTTATTAAGCTTAAGGCTTGATTGTAATCACCTAACGCTATTAATATTTCTGCTTTTTTTAGTTTTAGTTCACTCAAATAAACGTCATCGGCCACTGAAGAATTTCCAAATATATCAAGGGCTTTTTCTAAATATTCATAAGCTCTAACATAATTGCCATAATTAACCATATTCTGGGTGGCATCGGTCAGGTTTATTCCATGGCTAATAGAGTTTTCTCCATTTACCTTTTGGCTTATTTGAATCGCATTTTCATTAAGAGTGTAATAATCATTAAACTCACCCATTGCCCAGTTAAATTTTGCCTTTTTGAGCTTCGCAACTGCAACAAATTGGTTTTCAAGACCGAATTTATCTACACTCTTGCTTTCTAATTTATTGGCAAACTTTACAGCCTTTTCATATTTTCCCTTGTTAAAATTTTTATCTGCTTTTTCAATGTATTTATTATATTTTTTTACGCTTTGAGAATAAGAATGACCTGGGTTTAATGTCACTAAAAATACCCCAAGAATTGATATTTGGAAAAGTTTTTTTGCAGCTTTCATAACGATTAGATTATTGCAATTTATTATAAGATAAAGATAATAAAAATATATTGAATTTTAGCTTATGAATATCATTTGTTAATCATTTAAATTATAAATAGTTCGTATTCAGCAATAATAGATCTCATGCTTATATAAAAATCGATTCCCAATGATTGACTTCACGTATTTGGTTTTAATCAAATATTCTAAATCCCCACTTTGAGGAATTCCACTTATAATATTGTTAGTTTTGCAAACTGAATTAATATCAATGAAGTCACAAGATTTTAAAGAACATTTCAAGCGGAATTATCTTCTTGCTTATCCGGTGGTCCTAAGTCAGTTGGGACATGTGTTGGTAGGAACAGCAGATTCTGTCATGGTAGGTAGGGTAGGCACGGTAGAATTGGCTGCTGTATCGGTAGCGAATGCAGTTTTCAGTGTTACCATGATGTTTGGAATTGGGGTTTCATTTGGATTAACGCCTTTAGTAGCGCAGTCTGATGGGGAAGGAAATCATAGGTCTTCAATGCGTTTTATGAAGCATAGCTTTGTAATTAATGTCATATTTGGGATCATTCTCTTTTCATTCTTATTGTTTGGAGGCTATATCCTTGATGTTCTAGACCAACCAAAAGAAGTGGTAGTCCTGGCTAAGCCCTATTTGGCCGTAATAGGTTTTTCTTTATTGCCTTTTATGATATTTCAGACTTTCAAGCAATTTGCTGAGGGTTTATCACTTACAAAACAGGCTATGTATATCACCTTGGGTGCCAATGTTATTAATATCGCCTTAAATTATGTGTTGATTTTTGGGAAATTGGGCTTTGAACCAATGGGCTTGTTGGGAGCTGGTTGGGCCACTTTGATTTCTAGGATAATCATGGCCGTAGGAATGGTGTACTTCGTCAGGCATTACAAAAAATTTCAAGTCTACTGGAAGTACTTCAAAGTTACTGTTTGGAATGCCGTCTCATTCAAACAATTGCTAAATTTAGGTGTCCCTACAGGTTTTCAGTATATTTTTGAAGTAGGTGCCTTTGCCTCGGCTGCTATTATGATCGGATGGATGGGTGCGGTTCCACTAGCATCTCATCAGGTTGCCATGAATTTGGCTTCCATTAGTTATATGATGGCCACTGGGATTTCAGCAGCAGCCACGGTGAGGGTAGGGAATCAACTAGGGCAGAGAGATATCCCAAGGATGCGAATAGCAGCATTCACTTGTTTCTTAATGGCTATAATTTTCATGAGCTTTACAGGCTTAATTTTCATGGGTTTAAATGATTATTTGCCTATGCTGTATACTTCTGACCAGCAGGTAATTCCAATTGCTTCTTCATTGTTGATCATAGCAGCACTTTTTCAGCTTTCCGATGGAATTCAAGTAGTTGGCTTAGGTGCATTAAGAGGAATGGGAGATGTAAAACTACCAACAGCAGTAACTTTTATAGCCTATTGGGTGATTGGTTTACCGTCAGGGTATTTGTTGGCATTTGTTCTAGGATTCCAAGAACAAGGGGTTTGGTATGGATTGCTAATTGGTTTAAGTGTTACAGCTGCTATTTTATTTATAAGGTTCAATAACAAGACCAAAAAATTGGCTGTCAATATGAATCAAGCTAAGTCAGGATGATAAATCCACCCCTCTTCCTGGGAAATCTCAATAAACCGCTGTGGAATTTCAGACTTAATCCCAGGTATTGATTTTATTTTCCTGTTAAGTCCTAGTACAAAAATGGCACATATTACAGCATCAGCAACATCTGTTTTTTCTTTCGAGTCACGAAAGTAGTAATCAAATCCTTTAATGCCCTGAAAGATTTTACGATCTAGGATTTTTTTGAAATCGTGAAAAATAGAATGCTTTCGTAAATTGATGCTTTTCAGCAAACCAGGATATACTTCTACAGCATTGATATGATTATGTTCGTCAAAAGGTAGTACAGAAAAGTTTTCAAATTTTGATCTCAATTCACCTATTAATGATATAGCCACAGTTGCATTGCTAGTTAAAAAACTAAATGAAGCACTTAGAGGAGTTTTTCCAAAATAATTCTTGATATACAAATCTGTTGCTCGCCATGCTATTGGATTCTCCATATGTTTACTTTTAATGGAAGAAAATATATTGATGGGATTATGATTGATTATTTCTTTGAAAAGCTGAGGGAATTGCAATGGTGCATCTATACCTAAAGTAATGCTGTGGCTATCTTGATAATCATGTATTGTAGTTTCAATTTTTTCTTTTAAATGGTATATATTTACATTTGTCGCCATTAAAAGCTTAATTTCATCATCAATAATTTCCAAAATGCACAAACCATGATTTTTCCCGCTCCACCCTCCAACATCCCATCCGATGGAAATTTCTTTATTTTTTAGTTCTTTTTTCATTCGCTATTTTTAGGTCTTAAGGTATGCAGTATTTTTTCAAACAGATATACACAGCTTGGTGCGCAATTGTTTTCATTGGCCTTTTTTTGCTGTTATTTCCTTTTTACTTGATAATAATATCTAATAATTCATGGCATAAACACTGTTTTTACCTCAATAAAATTTGGGCAAATGTTGCTTTGTTTTTAGTCGGAATTAAAACACAAATTGAAGGTCTTCAATATTTGGATTCAAAAAAACAATACGTTTATTGCTCCAATCACTTTTCCTTATTAGATATTGTATGTTTTGGTTTTGCGCCCAATCCGGTGGTTTATATTGGCAAAAGTTCGTTAGCTAAAATTCCTTTGTTTGGCTATATGTTCAAGAAATTACATGTGACAGTGAATAGGTCAAGTTTAAAAAATCGTTATGAAGCTCTACAGTCTGCAATTGAAAAAATGGGTGAGGAGCGCTCATTGGTAATGTACCCTGAAGGCGGCATAGTTTCCAAAAATATACCTCAAATGGCCAGATTTAAAGATGGCGCTTTTCGTGCTGCTATCACCAAACAAATTCCGCTGGTCCCTGTGTCTCTTCCGGATAATTGGATAATTTTGCCAGACGAAAAAATCCCACTGATTACGAGACGCAAAATGCGGATGATTTATCATAAGCCTATACCTACAGAAGGACTCAATATGGAGGACGTATCTGCGTTAAAGGAAAAGATTTATCAGGTAATAGAAAATGAATTGAAAACGCGACTGAAAAATGAGCATAGATAAACAGACATTAGAAAAAATTGCACATTTGGCTCGCTTGGAGTTTGATGAAAAATCCGAGGAAAAAATGCTAAAAGATATGAATAATATGCTTTCTTTTGTGGAGAAATTGAAGGAACTGGATACGGACCATGTTGAGCCCTTGCAGTCTATGACATTTGAAATGAATCAATTTCGTGAAGATAAGGTCCAAGACCAATTGGATCATCAAGATGGTTTGAAAAATGCCCCAAATAATGACAAGGACTTTTTTAGGGTACCCAAAGTAATTGAATAAAGGAAGGATGAATAATTTAAATTTTTGGAAAGATTGGCGTAGGAAATATAGGGGCATTTATCAAGTGCTCCTTTTTGTTTTCTTTATCTCAATTCTTTATAGTTTTTACTCGCAATATAATAGTTATGATTTAGCCTTCCCCAAAGACACGGTCAGAAAAACTCAAAGCGTGGAGCTCAGTCTGCATAATGTTCAAGATTTTGTTTTTGATTTGCAGGTTCCCGCGCGTAGTTATATTGTATTTCAGTCTTTTCTTTCCCTTGATTCCGGATTTGAATTAGGAAATACTTACCTGTTACTAGCCATAAATTTTTGTTGTTTTAGCTTCTTAATGACCGCATCTACTTATTTAAGCAGATGGTGGTTTATCATTTTTCAATCCGTATTTGTGATTTGGATTATTACACTGAAACTTCAGTTTTTGAATATTTTCGGTATTGATAACCAGTTATTTACTTTTGTTTTTGTCGGACTAGTCTTAGTAGCAGGTTATTATTTCCATGCCTTTAAAGACGATGCAGGACTTTTCCAAAGATGGCTAATTTTTGCATTGATTCTTATTGCCTTGCTGTCATTAGTTATCATTGGATCAAAAGTAGAGGCACCTGTTGTGTTTATGGCTCATCATGGAATTATAATTCCTGTTATTTTAGCGATTATTTTTATTTTTAATGTTGCCTACGATATCATTCTTCATATTCTCTATTTGCTGGCAGCTAGGAAAAATAATGATGGCAGCTCAAACCTCATGCACTTTTTGATCATTTCCTTGCTTTATTTAATCTATGTTGGGTTGACATTTGCTAAAAATGATAACCTGATCAATATTGAGATTATTTACCTAGATGAATTTTTGCTATTTGGTGTTTCAGCAGTCTTGGGCATTTGGGGCTTTAGAAAAAGAAGCGAATTGATAAATAAACAGTTGATATTTAGACCTTTAGGCGGATATGTTTATTTGGCAATGGGGATCATGGCTTTTTCCGTTTTGACCTGGGTTTTCAGAAATGGAAATGACCCATTGATGGATACATTTGAGGACATGATTGTATTTTCTCATCTTGGTTTTGGTGTTCTTTTCTTCTTTTACGTCCTCTATAATTTTGTAGCTCTACTTAAGGCAGGCCACGGAATTTACCCAGTGGTATTTAGGCCTGTTAATATTCCTTACAATTTAGTTAGGGCTGTCGGTTTTGGTATTGTGGTGGTATTAGTATTAAGGGTTTCTTACCTACCTTATTATCAAGCAGTATCAGGTTACTATGTGAGTCTAGCTGATTATTATCAATATATCGGTGAGGAAGAAAAGGCCACTACCACCTATAAAATTGCACGACAATATGCAGTCACTTCCCATAAGCATAATTTTGAAATTGGAAAGCGTGAGTACGAGGCTAAAAACTGGGCGGAAGCTTCTACCTATTTTTCTCAAGCCAATTTCAAGCGTCCAAGTGTTCAGGCCTACCTCAATAAAGTGCAAGCACAATTAAATGCAAATCTCGTGTTTGAGGCACTCTTTACCTTGGAAGATGCGCAACAGGATTTTCCAGATAATCCTTACGTTCTCAATTTGAAAGGCTTGGTTTATGAAAAGTTAAATAAATCAGACTCTTCTTTTATTTATTTTGATGCAGCAAACCGAGCCGCTAAAAGGGGATTGGCGGCAGATGTGGCTAAAGTCAATAGACTTGCTTTGTTTGCCAAAAAAGGGATAGATGAGGATTTGCCTACGCAAGCAACATTGAGTGAAGGATCGGTGGCATATCAAGCTAATTACTTGGCCTTGGCCAATAGAAAGCGTGATTTTATTGACAGCATTCAACTAGAAGCAAACAAGATTCCGGAATTATTAACTTATAATGACTTTTCGTTTATCTTTAATTACAATATGAATAGGTCATTGGACCACCAAGCCTTCAATTCCGATACCATTGGTTGGTTAGCCAGGTTTTCCGAAAACGAGGCTTTTGAGAAATCGCTTAAATATGCCTCCGCTTATCGATTAAACTATTCGGGAAAAATTAAGGATTCGTATAGTTATGTCTATGAATTAGAGAACGACAATATTTCTGATGCAGGCTATTATTATTTGTTGCATGGGATGTGGTTAATGGAACAAAAAGCATATGCAGAGGCAGCTGAACATTTTGCAAAGGCAGCAGATTTAAAAATGAGCAAAGCGAGTACGTATCGAACTATTGCCTTAATTTTGGATGAAAGATTATTTGAAGCAGCACAGGTGTACAATAAACAATTAGAAACTCAATCAATTTCTCCAGATTTATTCAAAAATGATCCATTATATCAATTTCTTCAAGCTAACCCTGCTCAATTACCAGATAGCTTTAAGTATCTTTGGGTGAAAACCAATTCCTCCTTGCAGGAAGCTGAAAAAGATTCTCTGGAAATGGATTTAGAAAAATCACCCTTCCTTTTTTTGTTGAAATTGAATCGGGCAGAGCGTTGGATCAAGAAGGGGAGTGAGGTTAAGGCAAAAGGACTATTAATGAATATTGATCTGCCTGATGAAGAAACAGGTTTGATTATATATAAAAACAATCTTTTGGCATTATTGGCAACCATTACAGGGGATCAGGAAGTGGCTAAGGAAGTGAACAAAACAATCTTGTCTGAATATCCTTATAATTACCAATTGGTATGGGAATCATCTCAAGAAAAACAAGATTCAGCAGCTTTAAGTGCTCTTATGGAAAGAATGGGAACTGAAAACCCTTATTTTGAAGCAGCAGTTTTACTAAGTGCAGAGTACTTTAATGCACAGGATAATCCTGATAAGGCTTATGAAATATTAGTTGAGTCTAGCCGACTAAATTCAAACAGTACAGACCTACTAAAGGCTTATGCATTGCAAGCCGTGAGTATGAATTTAAGTTCTTATGCTGAAAAGGCATATAATGATTTGGCTCAGCAATTGACGGAAAAAGAATGGGAGGAATTTTCTCAAACATATGAAACTATTAAAGAGGAAGTGGAACAATCACCATGGTAATTTCCGTTTATCACAAATCAATTGTAGATACCATACTTCTGAATTAAATTTTGCGTTGAAACTATCAATAATTAATTATAATAAATGGGACAATCAGTTATTCAAACAGAGGATATAGCTAAAATATATAGAATGGGAACCGAAACAGTGGAGGCACTGAAATCAGTTTCTATCAATATAGATAAAGGAGAATATGTTGCTTTTATGGGGCCTTCAGGATCCGGCAAATCGACTTTAATGAATATCATTGGATGTTTAGATACGCCTACTCGCGGCAGATATCAATTAGCAGGACAAGACGTAAGTGAAACTTCTGAAAATGACCTGGCCGAGATAAGAAATAAAGAAATTGGCTTCGTATTCCAGACATTTAATCTATTGCCGCGGCAATCATCTCTTGAAAATGTGGCGCTTCCATTGGTTTATGCTGGTTTTAGTAAATCAGAAAGAGAAGAACGAGCACTCGAAGTTTTGACTAGTGTAGGATTAGGAGAAAGAGCCTATCATAAGCCAAATGAGCTTTCAGGTGGTCAGCGCCAAAGGGTAGCAATTGCCAGGGCTTTAGTAAATAATCCTAGTATTATTTTAGCTGATGAGCCAACAGGTAATTTGGATAGTAAGACCTCTTATGAAATCATGGAATTATTTCAATATCTACATGATCAGGGAAATACAATTGTAATGGTAACGCATGAGGATGATATCGCGCAATATGCCCATAGGATTATCAGAATGCGAGATGGATTGGTGGAAAGCGATAATATAAATAAAGATATTACCAGGGCTGGAGCTGAGACCGTTTAAGGGGTTCTTAGATTTGTCATATTTTAGTGGAATTATCAACGGTTAAAATCTTTTAAAATCTAATTATATAGTTCGGCTTTTATATTACCGCTTAAAATTCTTAAAATTATTCAATTTTATTCCAACTATCTGTTGTAAGTCAGATTGAATAATTTTAGATTTGAATATGAACGAAATTTCCTACCCAATAAAGTTGTTGATTGCTGATGACCACGAAATTTTGGCCAGTGGGATGTCATCTATTCTTTCCAAAAAAGAAGAATTAGAAATATTGGGAACTGTTTCAAACGGTCAAGAAGTGCTTGATTACTTAGCCAAAAATGAGGTCGATGTAGTGATAATGGATTTGAATATGCCTGTTTTGAATGGCATTGAGGCTACAGAAATTATTAAAAAGAACTTTCCAAAGACGAAGGTTTTGATCCTTTCCATGTTTGATAGAGAAGGCTATATTCAAAATGCCTTAGACGTTGGAGTGGACGGATATGTTTTGAAGAATGTAAGTGAGGAAGAAATTGTATCTGCCGTGCGAAGAATTATGGAAGGAAAAACCTATTTCTCGCAGGATGTTATGGCTAAAATGGCTATGAAAATGAGAGTCTATGGCGAATCTGAAGGTGGGATAAAATTAACCGATACAGAACGTAAAATATTACAATATTTAAGTGAGGGAGACACCTCAGGTGAAATATCGGAAAAATTGGATTTGGCATCAAATACTATCTCCTCATATCGTAAACTATTATTACAAAAATTTGAAGCTAAAAATGTTTCTCATATGGTGAAAATGGCTTATGAGAAAGGCTATTTAGGATAAAATACCAACTCTTATAATGAAATTTTACATCATTGCAGGTGAGCGCTCCGGAGATCTACATGGTAGCAATTTAATTAAGGCACTGAAGCAGCAACGGCCCAATGCCGAAATTCGCTGTTGGGGAGGTGACGCAATGGAAGAAGCAGGAGGAGAGTTGGTTACGCATTACCGAGAAATGGCTTTTATGGGTTTTTTTGAGGTAGTAAAACACCTTGGGACGATTCGTAAAAAAATCAACTTTTGTAAAGAAGATATTCTAAGCTATAAACCGGATGCCATCATCTTAATAGATTATGCCGGTTTCAATATTAGAATTGCCAAATTTGCTAAAGCTAATAATATTCCCGTTCATTATTATATTTCTCCGAAGATTTGGGCTTGGAACCAGAAAAGGGCCTTTAAAATCAAGAAAAATGTGGATTATATGTATGTGATCCTGCCATTTGAAAAGGAGTTTTATAAGCGTTATGACTTTGAAGTAGATTATGTAGGTAATCCCTTATTGGATGCCATCAGAGATTTTAAACCAAGTCAAAATTTTGCTTTTAAAGATAAAAACGTAATAGCGGTACTGCCAGGTAGTCGACAACAGGAAGTAGAGCAGATGATGGAAAATCTCCAAAAAGTGACTGTAGAGTTTTCACAGGAGCATTTTGTGGTAGCAGGTGTTAAAAGTTTGGATAAGACGCTATATTCGAAAATCGAGAATCAGTCGAATGTCAGCTTGATATTTGATCAAACCTACGATTTATTATCAAATTCCAAAGCCGCTCTAGTTACCTCAGGAACTGCAACTTTAGAAACTGCCTTATTCAATGTCCCAGAAGTGGTAGTCTATAAAACGGGTACAATATCCTATGCCATAGCTAAGAAAGTGGTGAAAGTAGAATTTATATCATTGGTCAATTTAATTCTTCAAAAAGAAGCGGTAAAAGAATTGATTCAAGAGAAATTCACTGTAAAAAATATTGCGGATGAATTGAAGCACATACTCCCTAAGGGTCAAAAAAGAGCTCAAATTTTAAACGATTACAAGAATTTAAAAGCCTTGATGGGAGATGAGAATACGTCCCAAAAAACAGCTGGAATGATCTTGGAACGTACTATTTTAGTCGATTTATAACTGATTACCTCTAAAAAAATCAGCAATTTCCATTCTTTTTTTACCCTCTGGCTGGATGATTTCTAATGAGAGAATTCCTGGATTGCATTGTATATGAAGGTAGTTTTTATGGTCTGTAATGAGTTTACCAGCGTCTCCTTTTGAATCATAGTCAATAATAGAAGATTCATGGATTTTGTATTTTTTACCGTTAATAACTGCCCAAGCGGTGGGGAATGGATTTAAGCCTCGCACATAATTGTAAAGCTTTTCCACTGGTTCTGTCCATTGCAATTCTGTATTTTCTTTGAAAAGCTTTGGCGCATGTTTTAAAGTTTGATTTTCATCTTGTGGCCTTAGCTCGTAATTTTCATTTTCTATGGATTTTACTGTTTTTAAAACCAAGGCAGCTCCTTTTTCCATGAGCCTGTTATAGACTTCACCGGTTGTATCAGTGATAGAAATGGACTCTTTTTCCTGCATGATAATACTGCCTGTATCTATTTCATGTTTTAGAAAGAAAGTGGTCAGCCCTGTTTCGGTTTCTCCGTTCATTACCGCCCAATGGATCGGAGCGGCCCCTCGGTATTGCGGAAGGAGGGAGGCATGTAAGTTGAAAGTCCCTATTTCAGGCATAGACCATACAGCTTCCGGCAACATTCTAAAAGCCACCACAATTTGTAAGTGGGCTTTCAAAGAAGCTAATTCTGTTTGAAATTCTGGATCTTTTAAATTAGTAGGTTGCATGACGTTAAGACCTACAGACTCTGCATATTCCTTTACGGGAGATTGAGATAGTTTTTGGCCTCGTCCTTTGGGTTTATCGGGGGCAGTAATGACGGCTGCAATATCATAATTATTTTCTACTAATATTTTCAGTGAAGGCACTGCAAAATCAGGAGTGCCCATATAGACGATTCGTAATTTATTCATAGGCAGCAAAGATAAAAATATAGGATGAATTTCAGGGCAAAATGCTAAGCAAATAGTTTTTGGCTAGCATTCGGTCGGACGGTTTTAACCTTCAAACCGCAAGGAATTAAGCCATTTTCGATTTGTAGGCGTTATCGTCTGCTTCCGAATCTTCCTCTAGTTTACTTTCTTCAACAGGAATTGTCATGACCACGTTAATGCCTTTTCCGGGTTTGGAATTAAAGTAAACCGCCCCACTAATAGTATTAACTCTAGCATAAATACTACGCATACCCATGCCTGAATCCACTACATTCTGGACATCAAAACCCTTTCCATCATCTTCGTAGAAAACATTGATTTCTCCATCCGACTGACTTATTTGTAGGGTGATATTTTCAGCTTCAGCGTGTTTTATGGTATTGTTGATCAATTCCAGTGTGATGTGATAAATATTACGTTCTACCTCCAAGGGTAGTCTTTTTTGCAGTCCGTAAATAGCAATTTCCGCCCGAATTTTTTCGGCCTCATTAATGGTTCTGACCATATCTTTTAAGGCCGTTTCCAATCCAAATCGAGTCAGCATATCAGTGGATAGATTGTGCGATATTTCCCTTGTTTCCTTAATAGCCTCATTAATATTGTTCAGTAGCTTATTTTTAAGGTTGGAGGTAGTCTCATTTTGCTCAGACTGAAATAATAGTTTGATAGAAGATAATCTTGCCCCCAGTCGATCATGCAAATCGCTGGCTATTCGATTTCTCTCTTCTTCCTGTCCGTGCATCATGGCATTGAGTTCTTTCAACTCCTGCTCAGTTTTCATATTGGAGATTTCTTCATTCTTGAGCCTTTTTAAATACTCTTGCTTTTGAATAAAGAACCAGATGGTAGATATGATTAACACCACCAAAGTAATACTGAGCCCTAGAAATAGATTTTTCTGAAAGTTTTTTTCAGCTATGGCCAACTGTTGTTCCTTTATTTCGGCTTCCTTTAGCTCGGTCTCATATTTTGTTTCGAGGTTTTTTACTTCCTGCATTTTTTCTCTGTCATATAGAGAATCTCTTAAATGGTTGAATTCTTGAAATAGAACAGAAGCTTCTTCCACTTGTCCGATTCCCATTTTGGCCTTTACCATATTGGAATAGAGATTCATTTTTCGATTGGGATCTCCTAAATACTCTGCTAATTCTAGACTTTTTTCGTAGTACTCTAAGCTTTCTTTGTATTTCTTTTGTTTGAGGAGAACGTTGCCGATGTTCATTTTTGTTTTAGCGATATCATGTTTATCATCTAAAGCAGTACTAAGGCTTATGGAATTTTGATAATTATCGAGAGCAGCCTCCATGTTATCTTTGGTTTCATACAGAACACCTAAATTATTATACAAATTAGAAAGATTAATTGAATCATTAATTGCCTTAAATGATTCTAATGAGTTTAGATAGTAATGGACCGCGGAATCATAATTGAAAAATTCCGGATCCGTGGATGAAAAGATCAATCCAATATTCATATTAATAATAGCGGACTTTCTATCACTTTGATTTTTTGGCAGTAGTCTTTGGGCCTCCTTGTAATATTTGAGTGCTAGTTTTACGTCTTCTTTAAGATAATAATTAGCAAGATTATTATAGTTTCCTACTAAAGCCTCGTAGTTACTGACCTTATTGTTTATTTTAATTGCTTTGTAAAAATAATTTAATGCATCTTTTCTATTATTAAAACTACTTGAAATTAGGCCTAAGTAGTTATATGATAGTGCAATCCCAACAGAGTCGTCATGCTGGCCATATTGCTCTATGGCTTTTTGGAAATATTGAAAGGAAGAGTCTAATTTATTTTCATATCTTAATTCCTTAGCTTTAATAAAATACTGATTTTCTATTTCTTGTGAGAAATGAATGGAAAAAGTGAGTAAGTTTAAGACTGTGAAAACAAAAAGAAACCTCATCATTGTATAAAATTACAATAATGAGGCCTTAAATAAAAATATTATTCTATTCTTCAATTTCTCCTGCAGAACCTTCACTACATCCAGTACAAGTTTCTGTATCCATATTAGGCTCGTCAATTAATTCACAAGCTGAAAAGGTAAACATGGCTACTATTACTAATGCGTACTTAATTGTTTTTAAAGTTTTCATGTTGTTGTTGTTAAGTGTTCCCTACTATTTAATTATATCACAATATTAGGCTTATTTAACATTCTGTAAAACACCTAATTAGGGGTTTGTTAAACTATTTTCGAGGTGTTTATGATATGACAGAAGGGGTGGGGCTATCCTAGAAGTAAGGTGTTTGAGTACAAGAAAAGGGGTTTTTCTGCCCCATTTTCGAAAGTGTATTAATCTGCTATTATAAATCATATAAAGTATTGATAAACAGAGGTTAATTGGTTATTTTCTTGTTTTTATTGACGAAGTGACAAAATCGAAAATACCACCTGAAACTACCCAAAATGTATAATATTTACCCCCAAAAGGGTATGAAAAATACCCCTTTTTTATTTTTAAATACCCCTTTTCTGGTGTTTTCTAGAAAGTCTGATTGTTCTACCTTTGAATTGTCGCTTATGAATTAATGCATTGTGCATTCAACCAAGATCTTTTATATAGAGCGGCATCACCCGAAGAGACGGGGCATACAAGATGATGGTTAACTTCTCCCCTATTGTTGTTAAGATGTCATTTGTCCCGTCTTTGAGGGTTTTTTTAGTTGCAATAGGTGCTAATAAAAAGAAGTTTATAAATGGTGTAAAAATATAGGGATTAATTTAAAATCTTTGGACTATGAGCTTACCAAAATATTTCAGCAATCCTTATTTTCATCCGCAGCATCAACTACTTCATCAGAAATTAAGTCCGGTTCTAAAAATGCTGTCTGGCCTTACGCAAGCGCCTCAATCTTTTTTAGCTTTATGGGATGAGGATTATCAGCAGCAATATAATTTAGAAACTGAAACTTATGTCCAGTTAAATATTGATTTCAAACTTTTTAAATCCAGATTTTCAAAGCTCAACCCTGAAGTGATTTATGTCCCAAATGTTAGATACCATACTCTTTTCCAAAATATTGATTTCTTTAAATCATTTGTTGATGAAGAACAGCTATTGATTTATCCCCTTGTGGATGGTCATCAACATGCTAAGGGTATAGTGGGTGTAATTTTACCAAAATCTGAAAATCTAGCTTTCGATTTCCTTTTCAAACAAATGGAATCAGTCGGTTCCTATATAAATCAATTATTTCAAGATTATCTTGATCACCAAAAAAGTAGTTTACTTAATCATATAAATTTAGAAGATCTGCCATCATCATTTTTTGAAGCAGAAATTAATCAGAAGCAGGAATTGGTTTTTAGCAATTTCAGCAAAACATTGATGCGAAAGCATCCGACATTTGCAATCGAATGCTCTGCTGAAAAAAGGATGAGCGAGCTGTTAAGCATGACTTTGGCTGACTTTTATGCGCTTATTAATAAAATCAAGGATAAACAGAATATGGAATATGTGTATTCCTGCTCTAACCAGGAAGGAGTAAAGAAATACTTTTTGATCAAATTGCATATTTCTGAGATTAGTTCAAAGGGGTATCGATTTTTAGGCGTTTTAGAAGATTTTACGGTTCAGAAAGCATATAGTAGTGTACTTGATCAAATGATTTTTGATATTTCTCACGTTATGAGAAGACCTGTTGTGACCATGAAGGGGCTGACTAACTTAATTGATATGGATATTTTTGATAAACAAGAACTGACTGAAATCACTAGAAAAATAAAAACTGTTTCAGAGGAAATGGAAGAATATATTGGGGCAATGTTTAAGATATATGAAGCTAAACAGGATGCTATATATCATTTGTGATTTGTGAATTAATTAAACCGAGGCCTTAAAAAGCCTCGGTTTTTTGTTTTTTAGATAATATTTAGTTCTTTCCCCACTTTCGTGAAAGCTTGAATAGCTTTATCCAAATGCTCTGTATCATGAGCCGCAGATAACTGCACCCTTATTCTTGCTTGTTCTTTAGGTACCACAGGATAAAAGAATCCGATTACATAAATCCCCTCTTCTAATAGTCTGTCTGCAAATTTTTGAGAAAGAGATGCATCGTAAACCATAATAGGTACTATAGCAGAATCACCATCTTTTATATCAAAGCCTGCTTTCTTAATGTTTTCTTTAAAGTAATTGATATTATTTTCAAGTTTATCCCTCAACTCAGTCGAACTGCTCAACAAGTCAAAAACAGCTATTGATGCTCCAACAATCGATGGAGCCAATGAGTTGGAAAACAAATAAGGCCTTGATTTTTGTCGCAGCATATCAATAATTTCCTTTCTGCCGGAAGTAAATCCACCCATGGCACCACCTAAAGCTTTTCCAAGTGTGCCTGTAATAATATCCACTCTTCCCATCACATTATTGAGCTCATGTGTTCCTCTTCCAGTCTTTCCTATGAAACCTGTTGCATGACAATCATCTACCATGACTAAGGCATCATATTGCTCGGCCAAATCACAAATTTTATCTAATTGTGCTACATAACCGTCCATGGAGAACACGCCATCAGTCACAATGATTTTACTTTTGGCATCTTTTGCTTTTTTCAACTGCTCTTCTAAGTCTGCCATATCATTATTTTGATAACGATACCTGGCAGCTTTACAAAGCCTTACGCCATCTATTATAGAGGCATGATTCAGAGAATCTGATATGATAGCATCTTCTGGACCTAAAATAGGTTCAAAAACTCCACCATTAGCATCAAAAGCTGCTGCATAAAGAATCGTGTCTTCAGTGCCTAAAAAATCAGCAATCTTTTTTTCAAGTTCCTTGTGAATATCCTGAGTTCCACAAATAAATCGAACGGATGACATCCCAAATCCGTGTGAGTCTAAGGTGCTTTTGGCTGCTTCCAGTACTTTAGGGTGCGAAGAAAGCCCTAAGTAATTATTGGAACAGAAATTTAAAACCTCTTTCCCGCTGTCTGTTTTGATTGCAGCTCCTTGTGGAGTAGTAATAATTCTTTCTCTTTTATAAAGGCCGTCTTTTTTGAGTTGTTCAAGTTCGCCTTGTAATTTTTTCTGAAGATTTCCGTACATATTTCCTGAAATTTTTCTTTTGAACAAAGATAAGCTTCCTTCTACGAATCACCATTAATTAATAAAGTTTTCAAACAGACTGAAAATTTTAAATGTCGATCCAGAAGGTATTATCTCAGTGAATTTTATAATTGATTTCAATATTTACATAAATACGAAGTTATTTATAACCTTTAGCTCATGTCTACATAGAAAGGATTGTATAGATAATTTGTTTAATGAAAATTATCTTTACAGGCCAACTAGCCATTTAAACATTAACTGCAACAACAAAACGAAGTTCGATCTTAAATTATGCATTAATCCCTTAAAGGCATCATTTCATAAATTTTCATTTCATTTTTTCAAAGAAAGAAAAATGATGGAACTCTCAAGTTGGTAATTAATTGAAGCTATCGCACAAATTATGACTTCTTAAAAATTTAGACTTAATATACCGGTAATAGAGTAGTTATATTAATGGAACTCAGGTTAAAATGAATGACAGTTTTAAGAAGTTGAATATCGAAAATTGGTGTTGATAGTTTAATTGGAAGGTTAGAACTTTAATATCTATCTATTTATCAAATATTTGTACAATTGTAATGTTTAAAGGCTAACCCAATTTTCTTAACCGATATATCCCTCTAGTTTTGCTTTATGTTTCAGAATCTGGAGGGTGGATTACTTGTAAATCAAAAAAAATGTTTTTCCGTTAACAACAAAATGGAAAATAGCTTCACGGCTTTTAAGGACTTTTTTGAGTCAGCAAATAATCCCATGTTTATAATTGATTTAGATTCCCATCAACTGCTGAATGTAAATCGTCAATTTGTCAATGAGCAATATTCATCGCAACATGCCCTTAGCTTATTTGAATCAAAATTAAGAGAATGCAATGGTTCACGATCATTTAGTGTGAAGCAAGATGAAAAAATAATTCTGTTTAATATTGTATTTGAGAAGGAGAAAAAAGCTCTTGTTCAAATTTTAGAATCTGAGCCAGAGCCGGCTCAGGAAAATTCTGGTTCTATTCCCTCAAAGCATCCATTTGATGAAATTGCCTCTAATAAGTCATTCATTAACAGATTGCCGTGCGGTATCATACATACAAATAAGAATTTTGAGGCACTTTGGTTCAATGATAAGTTAGAGAAATTATTTGGCCGTGAGATCGAGGAGCAGTTTAACTTTATTGATGCGATTTATGTAAAAAATATATCGCAGTTCTGGGAAAAAATAGAAAAACTGAATTCGGGAGAGGAGCAAGTTAAATTTTCCTTTGTAATTCATAATGTAAAGAAATCGAGTGAGGTTTTCATTAATGCTACGGCCATGGCGGTAGGAAAGGACCAGCAACTACAAGATGGTTTTGTTTTTATTTTAGAAGACAAAACTGAAAATATGCATTTCTCTGAAGAAATTACTAAACAAAATTTGGCCTTGAATCAGATCAATCACGAGTTGGATAAATTTCTTTATAGTGTATCGCACAACATAAGAGGACCTATCGCTTCATTAGAAGGTTTATTAAAGGTTATTGAAATCTCTGATGTAAATACAGTTAATGAATTACAGCATCATCTTAGGTTGAATCTAAGACTATTAAATGGTTTTGTGAGTGACATCAATAATGTTGCAACTAATATTCACACTCATGTTAATTATGAAGAAGTCAATCTTAGGGATATTTTAGAACAAACGGTATTATTTGTTGATGATATTTATGAAATCAAACCAAATATTAATTTTGAAATTCCTGCTTCGTACAGCATAAAAACAGATTCAAACCGTTTTGGTATGGTAATTAAATCTTTATTGAAGAACAGTTTTCAATATAGAGATAGCCGTAAAGATGATTTTAGAATCGATTTTAAAGTAAAGCAAAATGAAGATTTCCATTTAATTGAAATTATAGATAATGGTATTGGTATTCCAGATAAAGTAATGCCATACGTCTTTGATATGTTTTACAGAGGAACAGAGCTATCAAGTGGAAATGGAATGGGACTGTATAATAGTAGGGAAATATTGAAGAAAATAGGAGGCACAATGAATATTGAAAGTAAAGACCGGGAATGGACAAAAGTTAAGATTTATGTCCCTATGCATGTTTAAGTAAAGAGATTAGTAGTGAAAAAGCCTCATTGATTTTAAAATCAATGAGGCTTTTTCACTAGACTGTTTTGAATTTATTCTCCTAATATAAAGTATAAACCAAAAGTAGGAGCAAAAGTATTGGTTCCTAAATTTATTCCATTTGAAACAGTGGTCGTATTTCCGCCAGCTGGAGTAACAGCATTTCTGCTAAATGAAATCATATTTAACTCAAAATTAAATCCGACTTTGGACCCTGGAGTAAAAAGTATTCCGGGGTTAAGACCAAGATTAAATGAAGAACGATCATTCAAATCTGTTCTATCATTTCCGTTGATGGCAGTAGATCCCCCAAAACCAAAACCAATTCTAGCAGCACCATATAAGTGAACATTTTCTCCTAATCCGAAATAGTATCTTGCTTCAGGACTAAATGAAATGCTATTTGTTCTCACATAGTCATCTTCTCCTAAGTTATTTCTTTGAGTTGTAAATCCCACTGCTCCACCAACTGATAAATTATCACTTAAGAAATACTGTGCATTAGGCAATAATCTTATTTCTTGAAAGTCAGCATTCTCTATATTCTGAAATTGAGCACTACCGCCAATTAGAATACTTCCACTTCCTAATTGAGCAAAAGCTTGCTGAGAAAAGATTATAACGAGCAAAATCAAAGTTACTTTTTTCATATATTTTTTTTCTATTTTAGTTGTACTGCAATATTAACTGAAAGATTCAAGATTTATTATATCATGTATTATTTTACCATAAATAATAAAAAAGCACAGACCAATCTATTGATCTGTGCTATGAACAGTGAAATATGCGTCTTTAAATTTTATCGGATATTCAATCCCATACCAACTGAAAGTGTATTGTACTTTTGTATCGTGTAATCAACATTTAATGCCAAGACCCACAAAATCTTTACTCGTGCACCAACAGTAAATCTAGGTCCACCGCTACCATCGAAAGTTAAATCAATTGGATCTGTAACGGTATAAGATTCTCCTCCTCCGGAAAATTCATAATCACCTTTCATAGCGAAATTTGATCTCACAATATTTACTCCGAGACCCGCATATGGGGTGAAAAATAATAGCTTTTTTGAAATTATAGCTTGAATAGTTGTTGCACTGGCACCGAATTCTGCAAATTGACCTTGACTCTCATCAATTTGGTAATTAGTTGAAATTCTATTGAAACCAATTAATCCAGACAGATCAAAAGGTAATAATTTCATTCCCGGGATCCATTGTTTGAAATCATGTTTTACTCCAAACCCGAATGATTGAAAACTAAAATCCCCAACATTTATTTCTGGTGTAAATCTGATTATTAAGTCAGTACTTTTAACAATTCCAATTCCTAGCTGTACAGTAGGGGTTGGAATAGCTAAAGGACCAGGATAATCCAAATCTCCCAGTATACCGTCTGGTGCACCAATATTCTCCGTGTACGAAACGCTTTGACCTGCTGCGATTTCTCTCTCTCCACTTATCTGTAGCTGCTGATTTGTACTACTTCCTACAAAAGTAGGTAAGCTGGTATTACTTGGGTCGGCTAGTGATATATTATCATATTCTGAAGCCACGAACTCAAATGTTTTTGCCGCATCCGGGATAGTGGCCATATTGATATTGAAAGTCAAATCAAATCCCAAGGTCTTATGCGGTTTTGCCGTGTTATACCAACCATTCGCTAAACCATTACCTATTGAGGTAGCCACTGGGTTCATATAATGTTCTAAATAGGTATTGGCATCTGCCACTCCTGAATTTACAACTTGCTCAAAGTCTTGCGCTTGAGTATCATTCAAGTTAGCTAAACTATAAATAGCTAAAATTATTCCTGTAAATATTCTTTTCATAGTGTTGTGTTTTGGTGATACATATGTATAAAAGTATTGAATTTTTATTGAATTTTTTAATTTTAATATTCTTCACTTCATTAAACCTAAAAAAATATTTTTATTCGAAAGTACTGAATAGTTTTTCTCAACATACTCTCGACCTTTTTTTCCTAACTGATTTCGTAAATTATAGTCTTCTATTAGATCTGATAATTTCTGTGTCCATTCCTTTTCATTTGTTGCAGAATACCCAGCTCTGCTTTCTGTAAGTAATTTTTCATTAACTCCGACCGGTGATCCCACAATAGGTTTTTTAACTGCCATATATTGCAATAATTTAAAACCACATTTTCCCTGACTCCAAATATCATTGCTTAGTGGCATGATACCGATATCTATTTTATTTAAGTCTTCTATCTCTGACCTTTTACTCCATGGTATAAACCGCATGTAATGGACATCAAAATCAGGCTTTTGGTTGGAAATTACCAACAATTCAAAGTCATAATTAGTCGAGAGTTGATCTAAAACAGGTAGGACTAGTTTTAAATATTGGAGTGTAGAATGCGTTCCAGTCCAACCAATAACGGTTTTTTCGGAGTCTTTTTTTTCCAAAGCTCGGTGGTAAGTTGTATCTATAGTAGTTGGATTAACTACAACTTTATCATTGTATTTTTTGGCAAATTCAGCTAAATATTCGTTCCCACAACTCACCTTATAGCTCCACTTACAGATATTTCTGACTTTCGATTTCCATTTTAAAACTGCTTTTAAGCTACCTTTTTCGCCAGGGTCTTCTAGCCAAATTGCATCATCGAAATCATAGATGATTTTTTTTCTCCATATAAAGCGAACAATCCATTCAAAAAAGGGCGGGCCTACTGGAGATGCTTCTCTATGGATAAATATAAACTCATAAGAATGAAGCTGAAATAACAATAAAAAGCGTTTGATAAAAGATATGATAAGCCATGCTATTTTTTTGGCGCTATTTCCTGATTTATAGAGGATTTTCCAGGCTTTAAGATTTAAAAATGGGGCTAATCGAAATGCATATGCTTCATTTTTTATGATGTTGAGATATTGCTCATATCGAAAACGCTGACTAGGAGCTTCATCAAAAGGGTAGGGGCAAATAAAAAGTATTTTACGAGGCTTCATTTATTCTGGTATCCTGATTTCTCCAGTCCCCATGTGAACACATGATCCACCTACTAAAACTTTGGATATTTTTCCGTCTTCCTGCACTATCTGCATTTTTATTTGGCTTGGCCTACCCATTTCGTATCCCTGTTCACCAATGGATAATTCACTTAAATCAGCAATGTTGTAGTTATGTATATAAGAGGCTAAAGGACCGTGGGCGCTTCCTGTTGCAGGGTCTTCAGGTACTCCAATATGGGGTGCAAACATACGGCTATGAGTCAGATGATTTTTATCCTCCGTTTCCATAGTGAAAGCCATTACACCCGTGATAAAAATTTCATCTAAAATCTCAGTAAAAAGCTCATTGTTTAGTTTTAGGTTTTTTACTGAATTTAATGTTTGAATTGGAACCATTAAAAATGGATTTCCACAATTCACTATTCTGCAGGGAAAATCTTTTGAAATCTCCTCTTCTTCAACTGAAAGAAGCGAGGCAACAAGTTTTTTGTCTTTGAAGCTCTGTTCAAATTTAGGTAATGGTTGCTCCATTAGTATTTTAGAAATCTCCATATCGTGCTGCTCGAATTGGACCTTAATCTTTCCAATATTTTGTTCTAGCAATAGTTCATTAGCTTTCTTAGGCTTTATTCCTTTTTCTTTTAATAAGTAATATGAAGTGCCAATTGTAGGGTGACCGGCAGTGGGCAATTCCATTCCAGGCGTGAAAATTCGCATTTTAATATCAGCTTCGGCACTAGGTTTGTTCAAGAAAACTGATTCCGATAAATTTAATTCTTTTGCTATTTTTTGCATTTGTTCAGCACTCAAGCCTTCGGCATTATCGAAAATTGCCAGTGGGTTTCCGCCAAAAGGCTCTGAAGTAAAAACATCAATAAGCTTAAATTTTATTGTCTTAGCCATATCCGAAATTAAGAAAAAAGATTAAGGAAAATAGTAATATTAACTAATCGTATGTTTATGCCTAAGAAAAAAAATGGCTCAACTTAATTAAAAGTTGAGCCATTTGTAATAATTGTAATAGAGCTTTATTTATCATCTCCTTTTTTACCGCCAGATGATTTTTTAGCCGAACTTGATCCTTTATCACTTCCGGATATTGAATCTCTCATGTCAGTATCAGCTTGAATATTTTGCATTCTGTAGTAATCCATAATTCCCAAATTACCGCTTCTAAATGATTCAGCGATAGCTTGAGGAACCTGTGCCTCTGCTTCAATTACTTTTGCTCTAGCTTCTTGTGCTTTGGCTTTCATTTCTTGCTCTTCTGCAACCGCCATCGCTCTTCTTTCCTCTGCTTTGGCTTCAGCTACTTTTAAGTCGGCAGATGCTTGGTCTGTTTGTAGTTTCGCTCCAATATTGGCTCCTACATCCACATCTGCAATATCAATAGATAGAATTTCAAAAGCAGTTCCTGCATCCAAACCTCTTTGCAATACTAATTTCGATATCTTATCAGGGTTTTCCAATACGTTTTTATGTGAATTAGCAGAACCAATTGAAGTTACGATACCTTCACCCACTCTGGCTAGAATAGTATCTTCTCCTGCTCCCCCGACCAATTGTTGAATGTTAGCTCTAACAGTAACTCTTGCAATCGCAATTAATTGAATACCATCTGCCGCAACTGCTGCTACTTTAGGGGTAGTGATTACTTTCGGATTAACTGAAATTTGAACTGCTTCAAATACATCTCTACCTGCTAAGTCAATTGCAGTGGCTTGTTTGAATCCTAGTGTAATATTGGCCTTATCTGCAGATATTAATGCCTTGATGACATTGGGTACATTACCACCGGCCAGGTAGTGGGTTTCCAGTTCATTGGTGGTCACTTCTAATCCAGCTTTGGTCGCAGTAATCATTGATTCCACTATAATTCGAGGAGGAACCTTTCTGATTCGCATAAAAACCAGTTCGAATAAACCTACTTTAACACCTGAGAAAATTGCAGTAATCCACAGGTTTATAGGTACAAAGTACAGGAATACGAAAAATAAGACTATTCCTGCTATAACAATAAAAATTAATGAAGTGTCCATATTATTTAATTGGTTCTACAAATATTCGTTTTGAATCTATTCTAATTATTTGAATTTCTTGCCCAGCACCGATCCACTCTCCCTTGCTTCTGACCTCGTAAATCTTGCCAAAAATTTCGGCTTTTCCAATTGGTTTTAAATCGGAAACTGTTTTTCCTTTTTCACCTACTTGAAAAGAGAATATATCTTCATCATTCACCTTACTTTTAATGCTTGATTTTAAAGAAAACCGATCCCAAGAATTGGATTTAAAACTGTAAACAATTCCAAGGATTGTAACTAGAGCAGTACCTGCAACGGTCCAATAGCCTGCAACATTTCCATAGTCATCAAAAACCATGAAAATCCCCACAATAGTGAGCAGAAGACCAATTACGCCCACGAAAGTTGTACCAGGTACAAAAATCAATTCGGCAATTATTAGCAGTAAACCAGCAAGGATTAGAAAAATAATTCCTATCATAGTTTAAAATTAAGCCTAAAAATAATTAAAATCAGTAAGCTTTTGCAAAAAGCACTCTTTTATTTGAAGGCTTACCTGAATAAATGCATTTTCCATTTTCTTCTTTAGCGTCCAACGGAATACAGCGGATTGTGGCTTTAGTTTCTTCTTTTATTTTTTCCTCAGTTTCTGCAGTCCCATCCCAATGTGCACTGATGAAACCACCTGTTTTCTCGAGTTGAGATTTAAACTCCTCATAAGAATCTACTTTATAGGTATTGGAAGTTCTAAAATCTAAAGCTTTTTTATAGATATTGTTTTGAATCAATTCTAATGTGTTCTCAATAGTGGATTCAATACCCTCGATATTAACGGTTTGCTTTTCTTTAGTGTCTCTTCTTGCTAATTCTACCGTACCATTAGCCAAATCTCTAGGGCCAATGGCAATTCTTAATGGAACTCCTTTCAATTCCCATTCTGCAAACTTAAATCCAGGCTTATGAGTATCTCTATCGTCAAACTTTACAGAAATCCTTTTCTTTTTTAATGTCTTTTTTAGCTTTTCAGCTACTTCAGCTATTTTATTTTGTTCTTCTTCTGTTTTGAAGATAGGAACTATAACGACCTGTATTGGTGCCAATCTTGGTGGCAAAACCAATCCTTCATCATCAGAATGAGCCATAACCAATGCGCCCATCAATCGAGTACTTACGCCCCAGGAAGTACCCCAAACAAACTCTTGTTTTCCTTCCTTCGTAGCAAATTTTACATCAAAGGCTTTGGCAAAATTTTGACCTAAGAAGTGAGAAGTGCCTGCCTGTAAGGCTTTTCCATCTTGCATTAATCCTTCAATGCAATAGGTTTCCATGGCACCTGCAAACCTTTCACTTTCAGATTTTAAACCTTTGATTACTGGTAAAGCCATAAATTCTTCTGCGAATTCGGCATATACGTTAATCATTGTTTCAGTTTCTTCAATAGCCTCTTGCTTGGTAGCATGAGCGGTATGGCCCTCTTGCCACAAGAATTCAGCTGTTCTTAAAAACAAGCGAGTTCTCATTTCCCATCTTACTACATTTGCCCATTGATTGACTAGTAATGGTAAGTCTCGATATGATTGCACCCAGGTTTTGTAGGTGTTCCAGATTATGGTCTCTGAGGTAGGCCTAACAATGAGCTCTTCTTCCAGTTTTGCATCAGGATCTACTACAATTCCTTTCCCATTTTCATCATTTTTTAATCGGTAATGAGTAACAACTGCACATTCTTTAGCAAAACCTTCAACATGATCTGCCTCCTTGCTTAAATATGATTTAGGAATAAATAGAGGGAAATAAGCATTCTGATGTCCTGTTTCTTTGAACATATCATCCAATTCTCTTTGCATTTTTTCCCAAATTGAAAATCCATAAGGTTTTATAATCATGCACCCTCTTACTGCAGAATTTTCAGCCAAATCTGCTTTTTTCACTAATTCATTGTACCATAGTGAATAATCTTCACTTCTTTTTGGTAATACTTTCGCCATTTTATAATTTTTGGTATGAAGTTTGTATCAATATTCTTGATTAATATCTCGAATGATTTTCATATATTGAAATCAATTTACAATATTAATCGTTGTAAAATTAGAAACATTAAATTATGTAGCCATGAAAACCTTAAGCTTTATATTACTTATCAGTATATTTATTATTCCAGAGGTCGGATTTGGACAATCTGATCTGAAGGTAGAAAACGATGATTTGTACTTTACTTCTAAAGATAGAAAGGTATTAAACGAGAAAATTGCCTTAGAAGAAAAGCGTAAGGCTGAGGAATTAAAAAAATCAGGCTACGCTTATGATCAATTTGAATCTTCCAATGAAGGCTTAAATGATTTAAAAAGCAATGAAAAGAAACAAAATGCCGAATTAAATCAGGAGCCACCTGTTGCAGAGCAGTCAGAAGAGCAAGGATGGTATTATGATGAAAATGCAGCAAGAAGAGGTTTAAATCCTCAGACTGGTCAAACTCAAATCCATAATTACTATGGTGGAATGAATCCAATGATGTATGGTTGGAACGATCCGTGGATGTATGGTGGAATGAATCCGATGATGTATGGAGGGTTTTATGACCCATTCATGTTCCGCCCTGGTTTTAACGTTGGGTTTGGATTTAATTCCTGGGGAAGGAATTCATGGTCAATTGGATACGGTCGAGGCTTCTATGATCCGTTCTATGACCCATTCTTCGACCCTTATTGGGGAAGTCCGTTTGCGTACAGGAACTCATGGAGAAGACCATTTTGGGGTTCAAGCTACGGATGGGGTTACAATAATGGATATAGAAACGGCTTCTATGATGGTTATAATGTAGGACTTTATAATGGTCATTTATTAGCTGATAATACTTTGAATAGGAGAAGTAGAACTTATACCAGTAATCCACGAGTTAGCAGATCTGCTACGAATGCTAGAGTGGCTAGTAGTAGGACAAGAAATGTAAGCGATAATTATAGTGTAAGCAGAAATGTGGGAACGGAAAGAAGTAGAAGCGCATTGCAAGTGGCGGACAGGTCAGCTAGAACCAACAATGTCTCTAGCAGATCAAGTGCTACAGCAAGAACGGCTAGTGTTAACAATGCTAATAGCTCGATGTATAGCAGAACTTCAAGAACGGCACAGTATGCTCGCTCTGCATCTGACAATAATGTACGAACTGCTTCTTACTCTGGGAATAGAGGTAGAACGGTTGCAAACAATGCCTCAACTGTAAGTAGAGCAAATACCAGTGCTAATAATAGTTCTAGATACTATAATAGTTCCAGAACTAATAGATCTTCATACTCCTCAGGAAGAAGCTCTAGTAATAATAGAAGCGCAACCTTTGGAAATAGCTCAAATAGAAGCAGTAGTTCTTTTGGAAGATCATCAGGATCTAGCAATAGCTCCTACGGAAGATCGTCCAATAGTTCAAGTAGAAGTTCTTCTTTTGGGAGATCATCTTCAAGCTCTAGAAGTAGTAGTTCAGTGGGAAGATCTTCATCTTCTAGTAGATCTTCCTCTGGTAGCAGCTCAAGAAGTAGTGGCTCATCTAGAAGCAGCTCATCATCTAGAGGCGGAAGAGGTGGATGATAATATATAAAGCACCTTATACCAAGGTGCTTTTTTTATTAACGTTATCTAATTATATCCTTAAAAATTTCTTTGAGAATACAGGAATTCTATATCAAATTATTTTAGCACTATTAACTTTTATTCAATGAAAACGCTCAAATATTTTTCCCTAATATTTATAGGGTTGTTATATTCATTCAATTCTTTGGGGCAAGTCCCACTTTATACCGCTGATGCTGTGAGGTTCAGTCAGACTGATGGCGGAGGTTCTGCAAGATTTGTAGCATTGGGGGGCGCAAATGTCTCCTTAGGTGGCGATATAAGTAGTATTTCAGGTAATCCTGCAGGTTTAGGTTTCTATAATCGGTCGACTTGGGCAATTTCACCTGTATTAAGAATTGGCGACTTCAGCGCTGAATACGAAGGACAAAACAACCAAAATATGGGGGGTAACTTTCAAATCCCAAATATGGGAATGGTTTTTCATAATAGGTATGAAGAATATGCTGGATCAAAATGGATATCAGGTACATTTGGTATTGCTATTAATCAAAAGCAGAGCTTTTACAATAATATAAATTATAGAGGCACGGTCGAACAGGGAAACGATGGCTTCATATATGATTTTACTGAAAGCTCTTTATTTCCGTTCCTGACGGATAATGGATTTAGAGAATTTAATTTTAGAAATGAAATCGAAGATGTAGCAAATTCCGATACTTACACCTATTTAGCTTATCAGACTTATTTGTTGCAGACTTTTACTACAAATGATGATACATTTATTGTTGATAGGTATGATTATGATGGAAATACTGACGGTTACTTGACACAGTCTGTTAATCACAGAGAAAATATAGATAGTTATAGTGGTTTAACCACCTTAGATTTGTCTTATGGCGCCAATTACAATGATGTACTTTATTTAGGAGCAGCTCTTAATGTAAACTTTCTTAATTATCGTCAAGTTAGAAATTTTAGGGAGACACCGGACAACAGCTTGTTAAACTATATGGAGCTAAATGAGGAGACCATTATTTCAGGCACTGGAGCTGCCTTTACGATTGGTGGTATTTTTAAGCCTATAAATATTTTGAATTTAGGCTTCTCCTACACAACTCCAACATTTATTTCTATGACAGAAACTCAAGAAATATCAATGGAAAGCTTCTTTATATATAATCCTGAAACAGATGAGGAAGATGTTAGCTATGAAGAGGAAGTACTAAATGAAGTCCCAGCTTATAGCTTAAGATTACCACAGAAGGTATCTGTAGGCGCTACTGCATTTTTATCTAAGTACGGTTTTGTAACGGCTGATTTAGAGTATGTAGATTATTCCTCGGCTAGGTATAGCAGTACGAATGGAGCATTTGGCGGTGATGCCCCTGATGTTGGAAGTGAATTGCAAAATACATTTAATTTGAGGTTAGGAGTAGAGGGCAGGTGGAATATATTAAGAGCAAGAGCTGGTTTTGCATATTTCGATAACCCCTACAGAAGCTTTGATCACAATAGACAGTCTATTTCGGGAGGTGTGGGAATAATAAGAAAAAGCGGCTTTTTTGTAGATGCCACTTACACTGTAAGTAGTTTAACCAACCCCAATATTACTGCATATGCAGGAAGCGATATTATAACATCAGAATCAAATATTTCAAATGTTAGGATTACGCTAGGAAAGAATTTCTAGGATCTTTTGGATTAAGGCGCTTTTAGTTTTAAGAAAGCGCCTGTATAGTTGTTTCATCCCAGTCTTTTAGGTGATGAGTTGCTTTGTTATAATAATCAAATCTTTTGTTTTTCAGTTGTTCTAATTTATTGAAAATATCTGCTTGCTTATTGCAATGCGAAAAAAGAGGTCTGGTGTTTTTTGCTGGATCCCATATTCTTTTTGCTATAAGCTGTAGTGGAGGGTTAAGAAATATTGTTGAGCCTTTTTTATTCATTAACTCCATATTATTATTGAAGCATGGTGTACCTCCTCCTGTTGAGAGCATCATGGCTTGATAATTATCGGCCAATTTCTCCAGGTAAAAAGATTCTAGATTGCGAAAATAATCTTCACCTTCGCTTTTGAAAATTTCAGTTATAGGAAAACCTTCATTATTTTCAATGATATCATCCAAATCAAAAAAAGGAAGTTTGATTTTTTCCGACCATATTTTTCCCCAATGACTTTTCCCACTTCCTGGCAATCCTACTAGGAAATAGCGCATTATTTTAATTTTTCAGTGATGTCAATAGGATCAGGGACGTCATTAAAGTGCCATTTGGCTTTAACAGTCCCGTCTTCCACTAATACCAGACCAGGGTTTGAACGAATAATTGTTTTTAAAACGGTAGCATCAGCATAATAGAAATCAGTTTTCATCCCTCTTCGAGCTCTAACTTGCAAGACATCCTCCGCAGACGATGATGTCAAAATTATTGGTTCAATTCCTGGACTTAATCTTGAAATCAAATCATTTACGTCAATTAAACCTTCCGTGTTTGAATTTGAAATATCATAAGCTACTATCCACAACTTTTTTCCGCTCAAAACCATATCTGTCTTATCCCCAGATTCATTCCAAGTGGCAAAATCAGTGATTTTAGGAGTTGAGGCCTCTTCATTAATTACTGCATGACCAACCAGTTTATAGCCGTCCTCTTCAGATTTGTAGTCAAAAGACTTAAGCTTTTCTCCATTTTTTTCAAAGGTATATTGAAATTTCGGACTTTCTTTGGCTTGCATTGCACTAGGTATATGTGTACCTATTTTATAGGCTCTAAAATCGATTGGTGGCAAATGCCTGACTGCATAAATGCAAAGTAGAAAACTTATGCCTGTAACACAGATTACTATAATGTTCTTTGCAGCAAATGTACTTTCCTTAATCTTTTTGATATTTAGATATAAGAAACCAATAAGCACAACTAAAATAATGTCTTTAGTGAATGATTGCCAAGGGGTTAAGGTTATAGCATCACCGAAGCATCCGCAATCTGTTACTTTATTGAAATATGCTGTATAGAATGTCAGAAAAGTAAAGAATACAATCATTATGCTTAATAGGTTCATGGTGTATTTAACTCTCCATCGAATAATCAAAGCAACTCCTAAGGTCACTTCCAATACATTTAAAATGATTCCAATAACTAATGCATAGGGCTCGAATACGGAGAAGAAGGAAGCAATATCACCGGCAAAAACGGCAAAATACTCTTCCAGTTTTATGGCAGTTCCAACTGGATCAACGACCTTTACCAGGCCGCTGAAAATGAATAAGCCACCTACTATATACCTAACAATATCGATTATTACTTTCATAATATTATTCTCTTATTCTGATTTTAAGTTGATTACTATATCCTGCAGATTAACTTTTTAATTAATTTCATCTAATTTGATTAAGCAAAAAACTGCATAATTAATCATGTCCTGATAATTGGCTTTGACCGGTTCGGACATGAGTGTTTTACCCTGATTGTCTTCTATTTGTTTCACTCTATAAAGTTTCATTAAAATAATGTCTGTTATAGAGCTTATCCTCATATCTCGCCAAGCCTCGCCATAGTCATGATTTTTATTTATTAGTAATTGCAAAGTTTCCTCAGCAACGGCTTCATATTTCGGCATCAGGTCTTCAACGGGTATTTCAAGCGGAGCATCAACCGAAAGCGATTCTTGAATTATTGCTATTATGCTATAATTAATAATTCCAATAAATTCATTCTTAATATCTTCATCAATCTTTTGAGCCCCTTTTTCCTGAATTGATCTTATTCTCTGCGCTTTAATGAATAATTGGTCTGTTATGGATGGTAATCTTAAAATTCTCCATGCTGTACCATAATCTTTGGTTTTCTTTTCGAAAACATCTTTACACAGCGCAATAACTTGCTTATATTCGCTCTCGGTTTGTGTCATCAACTACCGTTTTATATAATTTTTAGTTAATTACTATTTGGAAGCGAAAGATAAAGCATTTTCTCATAAAAAAACACTACTCCTTAAAGGGAACTTAATGGATTTTTCTGTTCCAAAGGTAATGGGCATTATCAATGCTACTCCAGACTCCTTTTACGATGGTGGCAAAAACGTAGATGTAAGTAAGGCATTGAAAACGGTAAATGCAATGCTGGTAGATGGCGCCAATATTATTGATGTAGGCGGCTATTCGACCAAACCAAATGCATCAGAAGTTTCTTTAGAAGAAGAACGAAGAAGAGTGATTCCTCTTATTAGTAGTTTAATCCGAGAATTTCCAGATCTCGTAATTTCTATAGATACATTTAGGTCTGAAGTCGCACATGAAGCTGTGGAATCAGGAGCCTCTTTGATTAATGATGTATCTGGGGGCAATTTGGATGATAAAATGTTTCATACTGTCAGTAAACTTGCTGTACCATACATTTTAATGCATATGCGAGGAACACCTGCTACTATGCAGTCCTTAAGTAGTTATCATCATTTAATTAAAGATGTTGTACTGGAATTAAGTGAAAAAATTAAAAAGTTGCGTTCTTTGCAAATTAATGATATTATTATTGATCCAGGTTTTGGATTTGCTAAAACACTCGATCAGAATTATGAAATGCTTAATAATTTATCCTATTTTAAAGTATTAGAATGTCCATTATTAGTGGGCGTGTCACGAAAGTCAATGATTTATAGACTTTTGGGAACAGAAGCGAAAGAAGCTTTGAATGGAACTACCGCGCTAAATATGGCCGCACTAATGAATGGAGCCAATATTTTGCGAGTTCATGATGTCAAAGAAGCAATTGAGACAGTTAAAATATTTAATAAGCTAAAAAATTGATTTTAGGTTTTACCATAGGGTTTTTAGAAGTTAGTTTGGTGGATGTCTTGGATATTGCACTTGTCAGCTTTTTGCTGTTTCAAGTGTATAATCTGATGCGCGGTAGTGTTGCAGTAAGAATTTTTGTCGGCTTTTTATCTCTGTACTTAATCTATTTGGTTGTAAGAGCGGCAGAAATGGAATTGTTATCAGCTATTTTAGGACAGTTCATGGGGGTTGGAGTGATTGCTGCCATTATTTTATTTCAACAGGAAATTCGTAAATTTTTACTCTTGTTAGGAAAGACTACTTCCTTCAACTCCGAAAATGGTTTTTTATCCAATCTCCCATGGAAAAAACGCAAAAGAGCTGATGAATTTAATATAACTCCTTTAATAGAGGCTTCCAAGTCATTGGGAGGTACCAATACAGGTGCTTTGATCGTGCTTTCGAAAGGCTCGGAATTGAAGTTTTATTCTGAATCTGGTGATTTAATTGATGCAATTGTTTCTAAAAGATTATTGATATCTATTTTCAACAAAACAAGCCCATTACACGATGGTGCTGTAATCATATATAAAGGAAGAATAAAAGCAGCAAGATGTGTCTTGCCTGTTTCAGAGAAGGATGTGCCAGCTCAATTTGGATTGCGTCATAAAGCTGCAATTGGTATGTCGGAGGCTACTGATACTATTGTTTTGATAGTTTCAGAAGAAACGGGGCAATTGTCTGTTGCTAGAAATGGGACAATTTACCATAACCTATCAAATCAGGAAATCAGGTCAAAAATAAATGACTACCTAACAGAAGATAAAAAGAAAAAGCAAAAAGAAGACAAAAGAGAAAACACCGAACAAGAGACTGTTCAATAGTACTTTTAGTTTTTCTAATTTTTTTCTCCATTTCACTATCTATTAAATCTCTGTAAATGAGTGCTTTAAATAATTTCTTACAAAAAAAGAAAATTATTTTTTAGATAGGGGTTACTTTTTATCCTTTCACAGTATATACTATTACAAACACAAATTTTATTCATACACCTGTTTAACACGAAAAGCCTTCTTTGAAAAAAGAAGGTTTTTCTTTTTTATACTCTCTTGCTTTTTCATATTTACATTATGGAATTCATAAAAGTAAATACACAATATAAGAAGCATATAGCACTCATTAATCTTAACAGACCTAAGGAATTAAATGCCTTGAATTTGCAGTTAATGACGGAATTAAAGGACACGCTCAAGGCATTGGATGAAGATGAGGATGTGAGAGTAATTGTTTTGACAGGTAATGAAAAAGCTTTTGCAGCAGGTGCAGACATTAAGCAAATGGCTGGGAAAACGGCTATTGATATGCTAAATGTAGACCAGTTTAGCACTTGGGATCAAATTAAGAAAACCAAAAAGCCTATAATTGCAGCTGTATCTGGTTTTGCATTAGGTGGAGGTTGTGAGCTTGCTATGACGTGCGATATGATTATAGCTTCCGAATCTGCTAAATTTGGCCAGCCAGAGATAAAAATTGGAGTAATGCCTGGTGCTGGAGGAACACAAAGGTTAACCAAAGCACTTGGTAAAGCCAAAGCCATGGAGTTGGTTTTAACGGGTAATTTTTTAAGTGCTGATGATGCCCTGCATTACGGATTGGTTAATAAAGTAGTGCCAGCAGAAATGTATTTAGAAGCAGCCTTAGAATTAGCTGAACAGATTGCACAGATGTCCCCAGTAGCTGCTAAATTAGCTAAGGAGGCTGTAAATAGAGCGTTTGAATCTCATTTGGATGAGGGCTTACACTTTGAACGTAAAAATTTCTATTTGACATTTGCTTCCGAAGATCAGACTGAAGGCATGAAAGCATTTGTAGAAAAAAGAAAGCCAGAATTTACTGGTAAATAATATTGATGAAGTATAATTTCTATCCCGGCCCTTCAAAGATTTATCCTCAAGTAGCGAGATACTTTCAAGAGGGAATGGATTTAGGAATCTTCGAAAGAAACCATAGGTCTGATTCTTTTCAAGAATTATTTTCTAGGACAAAATTATTACTTAAATCAAAATTGAACATCCCGTTGGATTATGAGATTGCAATGGTTTCCTCTGCAACTGAATGCTGGGAAATCATTGCGCAATCTTTTGTTCAAAAAAGGTCTTCACATTATTTTAACGGTGCTTTTGGTGAGAAATGGTGGAAGTATTCCCAGAAAATTCATCCCAAATCAATAGGGGCTAACTTTTCAGTAAATGAATTACCCCAAATAGAATCTTTGGGCCAAACGCCTGAATTGATTGCGCTGACTCATAATGAAACTTCGAATGGAACGGCTATTCCACTTGGTTTCCAAAAAGATATCCGAAAACGGTTTCCGGATAGCATGATTGCATTTGATGCCACCTCCTCTATGGCTGGGTATGAATTTGATTGGGAAAATGGAGATATTTGGTATGCATCTGTGCAAAAATGTTTTGGTCTTCCTGCTGGAATGGCAATTATGGTCGTTAGCCCAAATGCCATTACTAGAGCAAAAGAAATTGGAGATGAAGCTCATTACAATTCCTTTAATTTAATTTTAGAAAATACCAGAAAGGATCAAACACATCATACTCCAAATATTAGTAATATTTTTTTATTGGGTAGACTATTAGAGAATGTTGAAAATATTACCGCAATACATAATAACCTTAAGTCAAGAAAAAAAGATTTTTATACAGACCTCAAAAAAGTAGAAATCCTAAAACCGTTGATAAATTCTTCAGAGGTTCAATCTGATACGGTTTTTTGTTTGCAGGGATCTCAAGAGTCTATTCGAATGGTAATACAAACTGCTCTAAACGAGGGGATAATATTGGGAAATGGATATGGAGTAATGAAAGATAGTACGATAAGAGTGGCTAATTTTCCAGCTATCCCCAATCAAGATTATAAAGACCTTATTAATTTCTTATTACGTTTTGAAATAAAGAATTGAAAGCTGAGTTTCTTGTTGTACTTTTGCGCAAATTTTAAAAATATGCTCAATTTTAAAGAAATTATTTCAGTCTCTCTTATCCTGTTTTCAGTAATCGATATTTTGGGATCAGTCCCGATTGTGATCGATTTAAGAAAGAAATTAGGTCATGTTCAATCCGGTAAGGCTACTATTGTAGCCGGAATTATTATGATTGCTTTTCTTTTTTTAGGAAAATCTATTCTCAATTTATTCGGATTAGATGTTGCTTCTTTTGCTATTGCTGGAGCCATCGTAATGTTTTTAATTGGTATGGAAATGGTACTAGGTATAGTGCTATTCAAGCATGAAGATGCTTCAGCTGGCAGTGCCTCCATTATGCCCATTGCGTTTCCGCTGATTGCCGGAGCTGGAACCATGACCACACTGATTTCTTTAAAGGCAGAGTATCAGACTTTAAACATAATAGTGGGAATAGTAATCAATCTTATTTTGGTATTTATTGTCTTAAAAACTTGTGGATGGCTTGAAAGAAAGATCGGTCAGGCAGGGTTTAGCATTCTACGCAAAGTGTTTGGTATTATACTTTTGGCGATATCAATCAAATTATTTAAAAACTTTTTTTAGTAGGGACTGATTATTGTCAGCTAGGGGTAATCGATCAAGATACAGTCAAAAATTTTCTTTAGTATTTCTTAAAAAGAACAAAATTATCTTTGATCTTGCAATGCTGACTACTTGGATTTGTAGGATAACATTGGTCTTTTTAATAAAATCACTGAACTCATGATAACCATATATACAGACGGATCTGCTTTAGGAAACCCTGGCCCTGGAGGCTATGGGATTGTTCTTCGTTTTGCGGAGAAGGTTAAGGAAATATCGGAAGGGTACAGAAATACCACTAATAATAGAATGGAGTTGCTGGCGATAGTAGTGGCTTTGAAAAACCTTAAGACTAATAAGTATCCCGTTCATATTTACAGCGATTCAAAATATGTAATTGATTCAATCACAAAAGGCTGGCTGTCAAACTGGGTCAAAAAGGGATTTAAGGGCAAGAAAAATGTTGATCTGTGGAAACAATATTTAGATGTTTCAAAGGGTTATGATGTACATTTTCATTGGGTGAAAGGACATGCCGGAAACCGAGATAATGAACGTTGCGATAGATTGGCAGTGGCAAAAGCGGAAAATGGACCTCATTTAATTGATAAAGGATTTGAAAATAAAGTATCGGATTAAAAATTATTTCGTTACAAGGAGAAATTAAACCAATAGGATGTATATGAATAAAGTAAAATTAATTTTAGTTTTTGTTTTAATGAGTAGCTCAGCTCTTTTCAGCCAAGATTATAAAACAGCGATTGGAGTTAGAGGTGGTTTTCCAACTGCTATTACTGGCAAGCATTTTATCAATAAAACCGATGCATTAGAAGGTCTTTTGTCTGGATATAGAGGCGGTTTTGAAATTACTGGCCTTTATGAGAAGCATGCTAACGCCTTTGATGTACCGTATTTGAACTGGTATTACGGGGCTGGGGGACATATTGGAGCTTTCGATAATAACATCGCAAGACCTGGGTACTTTTACAATGACAGGGGTAGAGGTTTTACAGTGGGCTTAGATGGTATTCTTGGATTGGAATACACTTTGACCGATATACCCTTTGTGATAGGAGTAGATATGAAACCAACTTTTGATTTTGCTCCTGAACCAAGATTGTGGTTTGGTGGTGGAGTTTCATTTAGATTATATTTTTGATAAAAATGTATAATTTAATCTAATTCTTCCAGAAGATTTTTAGCATCTTCATATCGGCTTGCAGAGGGTTTGATCTTTGAAAGATATACTTTGCAGGCCGAATATCTCTTTACTTTTAATTCATTTAATGCTGCATACCAAAGGGCCTCCTCCGCATAGCCACTTTGCGTCTGGAGGATTTCTTCAAACAAATCTCTTGCTTTAGTTTCAGCCCCAAGTTCCATGTAGGCTATGGCTCGGTATAATTTAATTGATTGCTCTTCTTCGTTTTGTTCTAATATTTGATTGAAGAATTCGATTGCATCAGCATACTGTTTTTCGTTAAATGCATTTTCAGCTTTAGTATATATACCATTATCATTACCTCTGACAGTTAAATGGAGATTAGGGATCTGAGCTATTTCGTCATACTGTGGTTTAGAAATATTACCTAAATAAAAATATAGACCAATTGCAACTATAACACTAGCGGCTATAGCCATTTTTAACCATGGTAATTTTGCTTTCTGTCTAGAATCAAAATACTCTTTTGATATCCTGGAAACGGATCCCTTGAAATCATTTATTTCCGATTCAGTAGCAGAACCTTTTTCAAGATGATTATTTATAGATTGAAACAGTTCAAAATTTTCCTTATAATCATCGTCATTTTCAATTCGTTTTTGATGTCTTGCAAGTTCATCCTTAGTTAAATCACCTGTAAGATAAGTTTCAAATATTTGGTAGTCTTGCTCTGTCATTTTTAGTCTCTTTTTATTGAATCGTATTTAGGTGATGATTTAACTAACTCGGTTAATTTCCCAATGCACAATGATTTCTTTTTTCTAGCGTAGGCATATGAGATATCCAGTTTTTTAGCTACTTCTTCCATGCTTTTTAACTTAAAAGAAGCTTTCAATAAATCTTTGCAAGCATCAGATAGTTTTTGAAACATTTCCTGAAACAATAATTCTTTTTCTTCATAAAGAGCTGTTTCTTCGGCCATTTCATAAGCATTATCAACTATAGATAAATTTTCGCTCTTGCTTGTTACCCATTCCTTTCCGTTTTTTTTCAGCTCATTTAGCCATTTTCTTTTGGATAGCAAAAAGAAGTAGGCATCAAAAGGGCATGTAAGCTGCAAGTCATTATTGATGGCCTGTTTGTAAATAGTGATTAGGACCTCTTGAATAATGTCTGATGCTTGAGATTCATCTCCATTATTCTTGCAGATATACTGTATAACTTTTTCTGCAAAGCGGTCATAGATTTCTCTAATAATCCGACTGTCATTATGCTTTATTCCATCAATTAGGTATTGATCCGGATGGTTTTCCTCGGGCATACTCAGATATTTTTATACGAAAGTAAAAAAAATATATCAAACTGGGGTAACAAAGTATGAAGCACATTGATCTAAGGGCGAATCAAATAAAAACAGAAAATTATGAAAAGCTTAAAAAACTTATTTGCAATTAGCCTTATGGCCATGGTACTATTTTACGGATGCAATAATGATGATGAAGTAAACGAAATAGTACCTGATGAAATTATTGAAGCCCCATCTAAAGAAGAGTTTCGGCAACTTCAAACAACGGCAATCGAAGCAATTATTCAGGAATCCCAGTTTGAAGCCGAAGACGGAATTGAGTTTCAATCTGAAAAAGGCGTAACGCTTAGAATATTTCAAGGCACATTAACTTTAAATGGCGAGCCGGTTAGTGGACCAGTGGACTTAGAGTTCGTGGAAATATTTAATGCAGGCAGCATGTTAACTACAAATAAGCCAACAATGGGCTTGAAAGAGGATGGTAGTAAAGCTTTATTGATTTCTGGAGGGGAATTCTACGTGAATGTGACACAAAATGGACAGCAAGTGGATGTTACGAATCATATGCAGCTAGTTGTGCCAACCGATTTAACCGGTGGAGCAGATCAAGACATGAAACTTTGGACAGGTCAAATTGATGAAAATGAGAATCTAACATGGGAAGAAGATAGAATAGGAGCAGATGGAGCAGGAAATCTGTTTGTAGAAGGAGATCAATATTTTTCCTTTCTATCTGATTTTGGCTGGACTAATGTTGATAGATTTTATAATGACTCAAGACCTAAAACGACTTTAGAAGTGGTGGTCCCAACTGGTTATAATATTGAAAATTGCTCTGTATACTTATACTATGATGGGGAGCCAAATGCTTTAGCTCAGCTGGATACTTTCAATGAAGGAAGTAATTCTTTCTCTGAGCATTATGGTCAAATTCCGATAGGATTAGAAATGCACGTAATTTTTGTAACAGAAGAAAATGGGGAATGGAAGTACTCAATTCAACCACAGACTGTTGAAGACGGTGATATCTATACATTTGATCAGCAGGATCTAATCATTGGATCTGAGAGTGATGTTTATAATGCAATTGATGATTTGCCATAATATTTAATCTGAAGATGACTTTATCGAAAATGGTAAGGTCATTTTCATTATAGATTTTGCAAGATGTATTTTTATAAAAAGAAATCTAAATGGGTTTTAGTTCTACTAGTGATTGTGGCTGCTACTATTATTGTTTGTGACAATATCATTAAAGACAGGCAAACCAAGATTGCTGATAATACTTATAATTACAAAAGTATTTTATTTCGGTAAAACTTATATAAGTTTCGAATAATTTTTTAATTTCAAAGTTGAATAAATTCTGAACTAAGACGATGTACAAATATTTATTTCTTTTCCTGCTTTTCTTCGCCTACAAAGGCAAAGCTCAACAACTTCAACAAGTTGATAGCGTTATCAGAGAAGCAAAATTTGACACAGAGGTTAAAGAGAATAAAGTCAATTTCTCTGTGACAACTCCGCCTTTAATTCAAATATCGGGCGCTCCAAAGGGATACTATACTTTTTTTTGGGAGTTTGGTGATGGCCAATTCAGTCAAAAAGAAAATCCTGAGCATTCGTATGAGAAGACGGGAGACTATAATGTCAAGCTTTGGGTGACCAATAATTATGATGCAGGGAAAACTCCCACAACGCGACCTAAAAGTGTGAAAATTGATAAAGTAGACATGAAGGAGAATGCCTCAGCCTCGATATTACATGAGGAGGAAGTGTTTGACTTTACCAAAAACCGAGAACCCATTCCTAATGAAGAATTAGTGGTTGTTTTGACCTATAAAAATCCTTATCAGGAATTGACAGACGGGAGACTCTATTTCTTTTATAATGAAGCTAAGTATAAAACCGACAATTTTCAGTTAATAGATGTCCGTACATATAATGGAGAATATCCCATCATCTCTGAAGATCGATTGGCGCTTGATATTGATATTCCTTTTTCATCCATGCTGGCCTTTAATGGTGGTAATTTCATGAAGTCACCCCTTATCATCCAGGATACTAGTACCCAAGAAGAACTTAAAGAGCAGCTTGAAAATTCTAAGAAAGATTATAGGGAAATGAAGCAGATTGGATTTTCTAATTTTGAGCCAGGGGAAGAAAGAAATATTTTCTTTCAACTCAGAACAACACCGGAAATGTTGAAAGACACCAGTGCTATTATCAGTATCAGAGGGATTTATGTTCCAAACTCCAAATCTGCCAATCATAGTGTGAAGGACATGGAAATGGAGATCGTAACATCTCATGACCCAAATAAAATGACCACCAATGCCAATTTGATGGATTTTAGGAACAGAAACAAAAAGAATTTTAAATATAAAATTCAGTTTCAAAATAATGGGGAAGGGCCTGCCAACACTGTCCGTCTTGAAACGAATATTCCTGAGATATTTAATCAAGAGGACATCGAGCTACTGGATTTCTATCCCAAATGCGATATTTGCCCTGAAGAGGATGTCACATATAGTTGTTTGGATACAAGCTTCGTTGAAGATAAAGTCATATTTACTTTTAAAAATATTTATCTGCCCGGAAGTAATCAAAAAGGAGTGAATTCGTATGATTCAACCAAGGGCTTTGTAAGTTACAAAATCCCGCTGAAGGGAAAGATTAAAAAGCAAAAGTCTCAAAGTCAAACGGCTATATATTTTGATAAAAATGAGCCCATCATCACGAACTACGCTACCACACGCTTTACACCCGGTCTGTCAATTGGGCTAAAGGCTGGTAATATGCGAATTGGAAGTTTAGAAAATTTTCAGGAATGGTTTTTTGGTGCTACCCTATCTAGCTATCAAGCATTTAAAGGATATTTTCAATCCGAAGTATTGCTTTCGAGCAATCAATATACAGCTAGTAGGCTTTATACTGAGGAAAATAGGAGGGATGAATTTTTTGTAGATGTTTATGATTATCAAGAAGAATCCGAATTTCAGAATCTTAGCTTTTATGTTGTGCCGACTTCCTATCGATATAACCTAACGGATTTTTTGTCCGTTGGTGGAGGAATTCAAATAAAATGGGATATAAAAAGTAAATTAGAGAGAGAAAGAAATGGAGAATATACCATGGTAGTAGAGTCAGAAAATTTTGAAATGAGAGATCCTGAACAAGATACTTTTGAAGAATTTACTGAATCGGATACATTTACTAACTTTAGAGCTGCTACATTCATAGATTTGAATATCGGGAAGGTGAGAATTGGTCCCAGTGTCGGGCTTCGATATCACCACTATTTTAATGCACCCAGACATCAATGGCAATTCTATGCCATCTGGAAATTTTAGTACTTATGTCCCGTCAAATATTCTACTTTTTCCTTTTACTATTTATACATTTATTAAGCACTAATTTAGTAGCTCAAAACCTCGCTGACAGTATCTATAATGATTTGGATCAATTGGTTGAAAGCTATCCTTCCTTAAGCTCAATCAATACGGAACAATTAAGAATTGATGAGCACTACTCAAATCTGAGAACCGATGAAGAGCGATTAGCTTTGGTTATCATGCGATGTAATTTAGCTTTTTATTTAAAAGAATATGAGAAGCATTACGATGCAATTCAGCAATATCAAAAAGCCTGGAAGCTCTATCATTCACATAATCTAAAAAATTATGACATTATTGAATATTGCTTAAAACCATTAGGGAATTTATTAACGATGACAGGAAATTTTGCTGAAGCGGAAAACGTCATTGTACAATATATGCATATGGCAGAATCTGATAATGACGAGGAAAGCTATACAGCAGGGGTAATTAATCTATCCGTGGTCTATAATAACATCGGGAACTACCAAGAGGCGCTCGAATTACTGAGAAGTCATCTGAAGAAGGCAAATCCTAATAAAAACCAAAAGGAACTCATTGAGAATAATATTGCTTCCAATTTGTTAGCATTGGATAAGCACAAGGAGGTTAAAGATAAAATAAAGGAAAATGGAGCCAAATCAATTTCAGCCTTAAAAATTAAGGTACAATCTTATATAGAGGAGGAAGAATATGCTGCAGCCCGTACACTTTTTAAGGAGATTGAAAAGCTGTTGATCAAAGATAATAGTAGTCGACAATTAGCAAAATTTTATGTGGAAGAAGCTAGTTTTTATCATCTAATTTCCAAAAAGGACAGTGCGCAAATTCTTCTGAAAAGTGCTCTGAACTTATTGCTTCCGAATATTGAATTAGAAGAAATTAGGAAGAATTATTCACTGCTCTATGCAGAGAACACCTTTATAGATATATTCGATGCTTTTGCACTGTATTCCGAACAGCTTAATTTAAAGCTTGAGTATTTCAAGTTGAGTTTCTATGTTGAAGAATTATTATTAAAGAAGATCAATGATCCTCAATCGAAGCTCATTTTTCAAACTTCTTACCGAAAGCGAAGTGAAAAGTGCTTAAAATTGCTTTACGATGAATTCCAGAGTAATCAAAACGATAGCTTGATAAGGAATGCTTTCGAATATGCTGAAAATAGTAAGACTAGAGTCTTAAAAGAATCTGCAAACAGCAAGTCATTGCTAAAACGAAATCCGGAGGATAGTTTACTCATTAAAAAGGAAGTATTATTGAATAAACAGCAATCTTTTATTGGAGAATTGATTCGCAGGCGCCTGTCTAATTCGGAAGATACATTAAATAGGATAAATCAAGATTTTATTGATTTGAGTTATCAGTTGAGTGAAGTTCAAAAAAATATTGAAGAAAAATACCCAGAAATCAAGAATACCGAATCCGATTTAGAAGCTTTACAACAACAACTAAAGATCGATGACGCTCAGATGCTTTATTATTTTTATGGCGAGCAGGACCTGTATTTATTTCATATTGATGAAAATGATGCCATTTGGCAGAAAATTTCCCTTCAGGATAGATTTACAGAGCAGTTGGTTCATTTCGTGCGGTCATTTGAATCTCCAACTGTAATTAATAGTAATACAGAAAATTATGTAAATAGTGCATTTGAATTGAATCAAATATTAGGAGTTGGCTTAAATGAGGAAAGAGAAAATTTAGTTATTGTCCCAGATGGACTCTTAAGTTTTTTACCATTTGAAGCTTTGCTGACAGATGATGTGCTGCATTCAAATTACAGTAAGATGCCGTTTTTGATTAGAAAATACAAGCTGTCCTATAATCTGAGTTCAAGTTTTTATATAGAGAACCAGAAGGAATTAGATTTAGAAAGTCTGTATGGAGTATTCCCAGTTTTTAAAGAATCTAAGCGGTATTTAAAATACTCTGAGCATGAATTAGAGTTGATTGCTGGAATTTTTGAGGATAATTTCGATACATACCAAAATGCTACTCGCTCCAATTTTTTGACTAATTCAAATCAATATGATATCCTTCATTTATCAACACATGCTATGGGAGGTAGTTTTGCAATTCCTGCGTACATAGAATTCACGGATGATGTAATATTGTTACCGGAGTTATACTCCCTAAATTTGGACGCAGATTTAGTAGTTTTGAGTGCCTGTGAAACTGGTGTAGGACAAATCATTAAGGGAGCTACTCCCATGAGTCTAGCAAGAGGTTTTCAATATGCCGGAGTTCAAAATATATTGATGACGCAGTGGAAAGTTAATGATTTTGCCACTTCAAAATTGATGGAGGATTTTTACAAAGAATTAGTCAAAAATAAAGCTCCTTCTACCGCAATTAGAAAAGCGAAAATTTCATACTTGGATGACACTTCTATTAGTGGTATTGAAAAATCACCATACTATTGGGCAGGTTTCACTTACTATGGAAAGATAAAACAAGAAAAGCAAACCTGGATGGATTTGAAATATATAATATTACTCGGGTTATCGGCTGTTATTGTACTGCTTTTGTTTTACTTTTTCAGTCGAATTAAGAGGGTGAAATCATGAGTATTTTTCGTTTTAAGCAATTTTCGGTAAATCAGGAAAGTAGTCCAGCAAAAATCACAACTGATGCCACAGTCTTTGCTTCATCACTTCATATTTCTTCAGATGTAAAGAGGGTTTTAGAAATTGGGACGGGAACAGGAGTATTATCTTTAATGCTGGCCCAACGATATCCTGAAATCGAAATTGAAGCTTTAGAAATAAACCCCAAGGCATTTGAAGTAGCAGATAAAAACTTCAAAAACTCAAGATGGAGTTCTAGATTAAAAGCCCTTTTGGTAGATTTTAATAAATTTGAAAGCTCAAAAGAGTATGATCTTATATTCTCTAACCCACCGTTTTTTCAAAACAACCTTCAGTCAGAAGTAAATCATGGTAAAAATATAGCCTATCACACCAATAGTCTTTCATTTGCAAATTTAGCAAAAGGAATAAATTTGCATTTATCACGAAATGGAGAAGCCCATATTATGCTTCCTCCCTACGAAATGTCTTTGTTAGATAAAGAAATGAATGAATTGGGCCTTTTTTGCAAAAACATCATTGAACTAATGCATAAACCCAATAGTAAAATAATTCGGACTTTCAATATTTATGAAAGGGTAGAGCATCGAAGCCCAGCACCTTATGTTAAAATATATGTAAGGGATGAAAATAATGATTTCCACCCCTCCTATATTAAATTAATGAAAGATTACTTGACTATTTTCTAATCCTCAATTGTAATCTCATTTTCTTTAAATTGAACTCCTATGCTGTTAAGCTCTTGCAATATCGGTTGATATATTTCCTTTTTGATTGGAATCTGTACCCCTCGCAATTTAATATTTCCGTTCAAAACATTTTTTATGGCAATTCCTAAAGGCCAACCAACAGTTTTAGACATGGCTGTTTCCATTTGGTCATCTCCTTTTGAAACGATAGAGGAATCCAATCGAAATTTTTTACCATTCAGATCATATTCAAATTGGTGTTGCATTACGATCATATCTTTATCTTGTGGCTCTAAGCTCATTTTTTCTTCCATGATCGCTTGCATAACTTGAGCAGGACTACCTTCATTAATTGGTACCTTTTTATCTTCAAAAATTCCCAACCATTCAAGCTTTTTAAAAATTTCTGAATCCCTGCTGAACCCAAGGTTTTTGCACAATTTATCTTCAATTGACGCTGATTTATTGTACGGTAAAAATGCATTGAAGAAGTCTCTTTTGGACATCCCATCTAGACCTTCCATTTGGTAAGAGTCATCCGTGACCCCTAGTTGAACAAAGATATTCCATGCATCGCAAAAGCCGGCTTTTCTGAATGTACCTCTGATTAAAGTGGGAATTTCTTCAATGCCATAAACTTTTCTATATGCCAAAGAATTACGATTTGGATAGCCTTCAAAATCACCTAATCCATTTACCTCAATGGTTTCATATCTAGTAAATAGTTTATGATAAGGAATGTATTTGTATCTTCCGTTTCTGATAAACTGAGCAGTTCCCTGTCCTGCTAAAACCACATTTCTTGGGTTCCAAGTAAATTTATAATGCCAAGGATTATTATCACTTTCAGGAGCAACTAATCCTCCGGTATAAGATTTAAAAGAAGTCAATTTACCGCCTTTTTCTCTTATTTTGTCCATAGCTTCCATTGCAGTCATGTGGTCAATACCTGGGTCTAAACCACATTCCATTAAAATTATAATATTTTTACTTTTTGCAATGTCGGATAATTCATCTACATCAGTGCTGTTGTAAGATGCAGTTACCATATGTTTGCCTTGATCCACGCAAACCGTAGCTACTTTTGGATGAAACCTGGCTGGAAGCATAGATATGACCAAATCAGCTTTTGCAATTTCATCCTTGGTTTGGATTTCATTTAAGATATCAAATTGAATAGCAGAAGTATTAGGATGGTTCCCAGCCTTGTCTTCTGCTAGCTTAATGTCAAAATCTCCAATTCTAATATGCCAGTTTTCTTCCGGGGCATGTTTTTTCAGGTAGTTAATTAATGAAGTAGCAGACCTTCCTGCTCCTAATAATAAAATGTTTTGCATAGTTCTTTTAGTTTCCAAGGAAGCAAAGTTATTAATATGAATTCCTCAAAAAACCGAGAGTCAAAAAAAGTTAGTCGAAAAATGTAAAATAAGTAACATTTTGTAAGAACAGGTCTTTATTATTGCAGATATAATTTATTAATCTTAATATTAAAAACATTTGTTTGAACATCATTGATTATTAGCGGTGATAGACGGAGTTAATAATGAATAATAATATAAAACATACATGAAGCATGTTTTTTCGATTGATTTTCATTAATTAGGAAAGATTTGTTTTTTAAAGTAGAACTGATGCATAATCCACATGAATAGACAGGATATAGAAATATCGGATTTGAGGCGCATCACAGAATTGGTAAAGGAGCAATATAAATATGATTTTACCAATTATGCCATGTCCTCATTTCGAAGAAGGATACTTCGAATTATGGAGCTCTATAAATTCGGGTCTGCAGATTTATTGATCAAAAGGCTGAAAGATGATAAATCTTTCTTTGATGAATTTATAGCAGAGATCACTGTAAATGTTACGGAAATGTTCCGAGACCCTCCTTTTTGGAGAGAATTACGGGATAATGTAATTCCAAATATTTTATTGAATCATAATACCATCAGCATTTGGCATGCCGGCTGCTCCTCCGGTGAAGAGGTATTTTCTATGGCCGTTCTACTCAAAGAGATGGGTATTTTGGATAAAGCTAAAATCATAGCTACCGATATCGATAAAGTAATACTTGAAAAAGCAAAAAAGGGTCATTATTCCATGAAAAACATGGAATTAAACGAAAAGAACTACATCCGCTTTGAGGGTAAGAACAATTTCAAAGATTATTTTAAGGAAGAAAACGGGAAGGCAGTGATGGATAAATCTTTGATCCAAAATGTATCCTTCCGTGAACATGACCTAGTTCAAGGCGTGGTATTCAACAAGTTTGATTTAATCTTGTGCAGAAACGTGATGATCTATTTCAATCAGAACCTCCAAAATGAAGTATTGAAAAAGCATCATGAAAGTCTATTCAAATACGGCTACCTAGTTATTGGGTCCAAAGAATCTTTAATATGGTGTGAAATTGCCAATAAGTTTATTGTAGTAAATAACGAAGAAAAAATTTATAAGAAAATTAAAGACTGAGGTCTCTGCAAATTAGTACTCAATGGCTCGATTCAATCTTGATAATAAATATAAAGCGATAGTAATCGGAGGATCGGCAGGTAGTTTTCAAGGGATAACCCAAATTCTATCTTCCATTCCTGCAGATTTCAGCTTGCCTATTATCCTATGCTTGCATAGATTAAAGCATGTGCGCAATGGATTTGTTGAGGCTTTATCTATTAAGAGTATTAAGCCAGTGGTTGAGCCATATGATAAAGAAAATATAAAAAGGGGTAAGGTCTATTTAGCCCCTGCAAATTATCATTTATCAATTGAGTTAGGTAACTCTATTGCTTTATCAACTGAGGAAATGTTCAACAATTCAAGACCTTCAATCGACATTACCTTAGAAACTGCAGCCTATAATTACAGAGATAAACTAATAGGAATATTATTGTCAGGGGCTAATAAGGATGGTGCGCTCGGGATGAAGAGAATTAAAGATAGAAAAGGACTTACAATCATTCAGGACCCAGAGGAATGTATGATCGACACCATGCCTACTGCGGCAAAGAAAATTACTGAAATCGATTACACCTTGAAAGTTCAAGAGATTGTTCAATTCCTAAAGGAATTGGATAAATTGTATAAATGATTTCTGAATTATTGCCTTAAAAGCAATACAATTATATATATTTGGTGATGTTTGCCATTAAGAATGATTGATTTTTTTGAATTAAAAGTGATTAAAACATAGAGTGGAATTTTTTTATTTATTTCTTAGGATTTTAAGGATTAAGAGTAAATAGGATTTTTATCTCGGAAGTATTCATTTATGAAAGCATTATACAAAAACTTAGCACTTATCACTTCATTGCTTTTTACTATGAGCATCATAGGATTAGCATATTACCTGTTTATTTTCCCGGAAAGAATTGCTAATCAAACGCATCTCATCAGCTTGATGGAGGTGTCTGAATTGAAGCCCGTTTTGGAAGAGCTTTATATATTTAGTGCAATTTCCATTTTGTTAGGTTTTGTTTCTATTCTATTGCATTTATTTAATAGAAGTAGCAAAGATGAAAGTAATGTAGTTTACATTGAAAAATTCAAAGATAAAAAGGAGTCAAAGAATGCACAGTCTAAGGAAGAAGGTGATGAAAATATTGATGAAAATCTAAAAGAAATAAATGCTAGCCTCAAAAAGGAATCAGATAATAAAGCGAAAGCAGAGAAGTTACTGTCATTCTTAGCAGACCAAATGGAGGCAAGTCAGGGGGCAATTTATGTAACTGATAAAGATGACAAAAAGAATATTATAAAACTGTTTGCGGCTTATGCTTTTGTGCTTCCAGAAAGTCAAACAGTTTCTTATGAATTTGGTGAAGGGTTGGCTGGCCAAGTGGCGAAGGAACAAAAGTTGATTAATATTTCCGATATCCCTAAGGGTTATATCAAAATATTGTCTGGCCTAGGGGAAGCAAATCCTGCACACTTAATATTATGTCCTATCATGAAGGATAAAAAGCTTTTAGGAGTAGCAGAAATCGCCTCCTTTAAAAGCTTTACGAAATCTCATGAAACGTTGGTTGAAAAAGCATTGGCATTGATTTCAAATGACCTTGATAAAGGACCAGAAAAGGTAAAAGAGAAAAAATAATTCATTTTTTAGTATCAAAGAATTCAATATGTTTAAAAACATAAAAATCGGGACTAAAATAACTACAATTCTACTTTTTGTAGTTTTGGTAAGTGTTATTGCAGTTAGTTTTATTACTTATAACATGAACCGCGATTCAATTGAAAAATTGAATTTTGAAAAGTTGATGTCGCACAATTCCCAAAAAACTGAGAAGCTTAATGATATTTTTCAGGGTATTCAAAATAATGCGAATCATATTTCTGGGCTATTATCTATTCAATCAGGAATTAGAAGATATCAGGAAGAGGATACAAGTTTAAATGTAGATAGCTTAAAATCTGCAATTTTATTTGATATTGAATCTGATTTAAGATCATTTGTTGAAAATTATCCTGTAAATGCTGTAATTCTTACTGATCTAAACGGTGATATTATCTTCAACTCCAATAGTGCTATTAGTGAGCTTTCCGTAGGAGATAATCTTAAAAATTTAGATGAAGATTTTTATAATTCATCCATGACTTCAGCTACATTTAATCAGCCCGAAAAATATAGTGACAGTGAAATAGTGCTTTACGGCTTGCCATTGATAGATGACTATAATAGTCCTGCTGGCTTGTTAGTTTTAGCTAAAAATATGGAGCCTATTTATGAGATCACCAGAGCTAATTCAACTGGCTTTAAATCTTATGAAAGCATTTTGACAGTTCAAAGTGGAAATCAAGCATTATTTCTGTCCCCCTTACAGCAGATTGCTGATAGTTTGGCACCCGCTTCGGTAACTATCAAAGATGAAAATTCTGTTGGTGTGCAAAAAGCAGCACTGGGCGAAAAGGGATATGCCAAAGACAGAAATTATAATGGCACAGATGTGTTGTCTGCTTGGAATAGCATTCCAGCAGTTGGCTGGGGTTTAGCTTCCAATGTCAATGAGTCAGAAATTAATGAGCAATTGAATGGATTAATCACTAAGTTCATTTACACAGGTGTAATCATATTAATTATTTCGTTAATCATTTCTATAATTTTTTCCAGAGTATTACTTAACCCAATTATTTCTCTAAAGGAGACTTTGAAATTGTTGGGAAAAGGGATTTTACCTAATAATGTGCCCAAGAAATCAGATGATGAAATAGGAGAAATGGCTTCAATATTGGATGGTTATGTCTCTTCCTTAAAGAATACTGCCAATTTTGCCAAGCAAATTGGAGAAGGTGATTTTAAAGCTGATTTTAAACCTATTTCAGAAGAAGATACTTTGGGTAATTCCTTAATTAACATGAGGAATTCTATCCAGGAGGCAGAAAAAAGAGACAAAGAAAGAAATTGGATTGTTACTGGTGTTGCAGAAATAGGAGAAATTCTGAGAAGTAATGATAGCTTGGAGCAATTAGGTGATGAGATCTTGATGTATGTCACCAAAAAAATCGATGCTATACAAGGAGCTTTTTATGTGCTTAACGATGATGATACCGATAACTTGTTTTTAGAAATGAAATCAAGTTATGCTTACAATAAAAAGAAGTATTTAAAGGCAAGGTTCAAGTTTGCAGAAGGTTTAGTAGGGCAGTCTGCTATTGAACAAGATACATTATTAAGAACAGAAATTCCTCATGACTATGTAAGTGTTACTTCTGGGCTTTTGGGAGATCAGCGACCGAGTTCAATTTTAATCGTTCCCTTAATTACAGATGAAAAGGTATTTGGCGTTTTGGAATTCGCTGGATTTCATAAATTTGACTCCAGTCAGATAAAATTTGTAGAGGAAATCAGCTTAATTATTGCCCGAACTGTCTTCAATATTAAAGTGAATGAAAGAACGAGGAAGCTATTGGCTGAATCGCAGACTATGAGTCAAGAGCTCCAAGAGCAACAAGAAGTTCTTAGACAGAATGCTGAGGAAATGGAAGCAACTCAAGAGGAACTGAAACGCACCAACCAACGATTAGAAGATCAAATTGAGGAAGTGAACCGTACCCAGAAGCGTATGCAATTATTGCTTGAAAATGCTTCTGAGGTTATTACTATTTACGAGAAAGATGGAACAGTTCGTTATATTTCACCTTCTGTTGAGAAGATTTTAGGATACAGACAAGAAGATATTATTGATACAACAGAATTGGATAAGGTGCATCCAGACTCTAAAGATGAGGTACATCAACAATTTCTTTATTTGGTAGACAACGCGGATGAATCTATCACTATGCAACATCAATACCTGAATAGTGACAATGAGTATGTTTGGGTAGAAGTAACGGGAACTAATCAATTGGAAGATCCCGCTATTCAAGGTATTATTTTCAATACTAGAGACATCACGGAACGAAGACGCGCTGAGCAAGAGGAGCGCATGAGAAGTAAAATGCAGGCATTGTCTGAAAACTCAATCGATTTGATTACTCGAATCGATAATGAGGGAAAGTTCTTCTATGTTAACCCAATGATTGAGCGATATACTGGAAAAAGACCAGACGAAGTGATTCAAAAAGGATTGCACGAGGCAGATATCGAACCTAAAATCGTTGAGGCATGGGCTCAATTATTAGACAAGGTTAGAGATCAAAATGAAAAAGTAACTGAGGAAGTAGACTTCCCTTCTGAGATGGGGGATAGGGTGATGCAAGTTAATGCCATACCAGAATATGATGAGGAAAAAGTATTGGAATCGGTTCTAGTAGTTTCTCATGATATTACCGATAGAAAAGCCATCGAATTAGAAATTGCCAGTAAGAATAAGAAAATCACGGAATCAATAAATTATGCCAAGAGAATTCAAGGAGCAATCCTTCCTAATAATCAAGTGATTAGGCAACAATTACCTGATTCCTTCATTCTATACAAAGCAAAAGACGTTGTCAGTGGCGATTTCCCATGGTATATTGAAGTTGATGACGTTATATATATTGCAGCAGTTGATTGTACAGGACATGGTGTACCGGGAGCATTAATTTCTTTAATTGGCTACTTCTTATTGAATGACATCGTTAGGTCTCAAAAAATCAGTGACCCTGGCGTGATTTTAGATAAATTAGATGCAGGAGTTACTTCTACTTTAAGGCAAGATAGGGATGATTCTACTACTAAAGACGGAATGGATATTGCTTTCTGTAAGATTGACAAGAAAAAGAATCAAATTGAATATTCAGGTGCCCACAGACCATTATATTATTTACACAATAATGGAGAGTTGGATGAGATAAAGGGTAATAAGTTCCCAATTGGTGGGGGTATTTACCGAAATCAGACCAATTTTGATAATCATAAAATTAAGTATAAGTCCGGTGACGCAGTATTTTTCTGCTCCGATGGCTTCCCGGATCAATTTGGGGGTTCACAAAATAGAAAATTTGGTCCTAAGCGTTTGAGACAGACAATAGTCGACAACCACAGTAAATCGATGGACGAAATGCATATTATATTTGATGAAGCATGGGAAAACTGGAAGGCGGACTACAAACAAACAGATGATGTCTTATTAATTGGCATTAGATTTTAACTGGGAAAAGTTTAATTATAAATAAAATTATTTAATTTAAGGCTTGAAATGAATCTGGCTATAATTTGAGTACGGCTTTTTAACCTATTAACAACATGAAGTATATATACGACCTACATAAAACCATGCTGTCCAGAAACCTTATACTGGTTTACGAAGGGGAATTTACCCAAGAGATTACAAAATCAGTTTTGGCAATGGCAGAACGAAACATGGATTCTATGGGTGAGGAGTCAAGCATAAAGCGAAAGGTGTTTAATGTAATGGTAGAGTGTTTGCAGAATATTGTGAAGCATTCTGATGATTTTAATCCACTTTCAGCAAAGCGTAATGCAGCTATTTTTATTATTGGAAAAGAAGATGATCGTTATGTAGTAACGAGTGGAAATCCAGTTGATACAGAAGCGGCAGAATCACTAAAAAAGAGAATAGATGAAATTAATAAACTAGATAAGGACGGTTTGAAAGCTATGTATAAGGATATTATTAAATCTAATAGCTTATCGAACAAAGGTGGTGCAGGTTTGGGATTTGTTGATATGGCTCGGAAGTCTGGTCAAAAATTAGAATATGACTTTGAAGACATGGGCGAAGGATTTCATTTCTTTTCACTTACCACTACGATTTTGAGATTTTAAAATCTGAATTTTAGTTTAACTTTTAAATTTAAAACATAAAATTAAATATGGAAATCATTAACCTTGAAGGAACAGAGGATACCCCTAAAATATTATTGGATAAAGGAAATGGTATTTTTGAAATATCTGGAAGATCATTACCAGAAGATTCAGCTGAATTCTATCAACCAATTTTAGATTGGATTGCAGCCTATGGTGAAGATCCGAATCCTGAAACTCTATTTACATTTAAACTAGAATATTTCAATACGGCCTCTTCAAAATTAATACTAGATGTTTTATCGGCTTTAGAAGATATTGATGGAGTAACCATCGACTGGTATTTTCATGAAGATGACGAGGATATGGAAGAAGCAGGTGAAGAGTTTTCAGAACTTGTTGAAATTCCGTTCGAATTCAAAACCTATTAATTAATACTGAGAAGTTTTAATTTGTATTATGGGCCATGCGATTAATGGCCTATTATTTTATTACTAAGCTATAACCCTCTTTTTATATGAGTGAAGAGATACTCAAAGCCTTAACTCAATTATTTGGAATTATCACCAAGCAGGATGGAGGAGCCACAGAAAAGGAAAGAAATTTCGTTATTGGTTTCTTCCAGCAAGAGCTTGACCAAGACTCTATTAAAGAGTATTTGGAGCTATATGACAAATTGGTGGGATGGGGAGAAGAACCAGAAAAAGAGGAAGAAGACGGTAAAGCTAAAAAGAAAAAGCTTACCTCAGTTAGAGATTCGGTTAGAACTTTAGCTATATGTAAAAAAATTAATAAAACCCTTACCCAAAAGCAAAAGGTTGTAGTATTGATCAAGCTTTTGGAGATGGTCTCCTCAGATAAGAATTTTACACCACAAAGAATGGAAATCATTGATACGGTTTCCAATGTTTTTAATATTGTTAAAGACGAATTCAAACTAATTGAAAGCTTTGTTACTAAAACAAAATCTTCTGACCTTGAGGAGTTTGAAGATATATTATCGGTCAATAATGATACCCCCATTGAAGATAATCTACATGTACATGCTGATATCGATGGCGAAATACTCTTCTTGAATGTAAGAAGTGTAGATATGTACTTCGTTAAATATACCGGTTCAGAGGAAATAAATCTTAATGGCTTCATCATGAAAACAGATGGAGTTTATTTGTTTTCTCATGGAAGTACAATTAAAACGCCTAAAGGCGCGGCATTATATTATTCCGAGTTGATACGGAAATTCTTATCAGATGGAGAGCAAGTCAATTTGTCTTTTAATGCTGAAGATATTGTCCTTCAATTTCCTAATGGAGAACTTGGACTCAGAAATGTAAATGTTTTTGAGGGCCCAGGTGAATTAGTGGGTATAATGGGTGCTTCAGGTGCAGGTAAAACTACTCTTTTAAATGTTCTAGCTGGAATTCAGTCACCTACTTCAGGTCATATTAAGATTAATGGTCTTGATTTGAATCAAGATCAAGATGAGCTGCAGGGAATAATCGGATACGTATCTCAAGATGATTTATTGATTGAGGAATTAACCGTTTATCAAAACTTGTATTATAATGCTAAGCTTTGCTTTGCTAAGATGACTGAGGAAGAAATCCATAAAAGAGTTATGGATACTTTAGAAAACTTAGGACTCGAAGCTAGGAAGGATTTAAGAGTGGGTGGCGTGTTGGATAAAACGATATCAGGTGGTCAGAGAAAAAGGCTAAATATCGCTTTGGAATTAATTCGTGAGCCAGCGGTAATGTTTGTAGATGAACCAACTTCTGGATTGTCATCTCGTGATTCTGAAAATGTAATCGATCTTTTAAAAGAATTAACACTTAAGGGGAAACTAATTTTCGTAGTTATCCATCAGCCTTCATCAGACATATACAAAATGTTTGATAAGATGATTATAATGGATACTGGAGGATATCAAATATTCTATGGCCATCCTGTAGAAGCCGTTACCTATTTTAAGAAAACTACAAATCAGGTAGATGCCGATCGAGGGGTTTGTCCTACTTGTGGTAATGTGAATCCTGAACAAATATTTAATATCGTTGAGGCAAAAGTGGTAGATGAGTATGGTCAATTAACCAATAAGCGAAAAATCAACCCGAGCCAATGGCGGGACTTTTACTTAGAAAGTTTTGATCACAAACCTGTAAAAGATGAAGAGGAAGCCCCACCATCTACTCTGGCTATCCCCAACAAGCTCAAGCAGACAGTAATATTTACGATACGAGATACCTTATCAAAATTAAGTAATAAGCAGTATTTACTAATCAATTTGTTGGAGGCTCCGTTTTTGGCGCTTTTGCTGGCTTTCATAATAAAGTACAGAAGTGCCCCATCGGGTGAGGAGTATATCTTTAGATTTAATGATAACCTTCCGGCCTTCCTCTTAATGAGTATTATTGTTGCCTTGTTTATGGGGCTTACAGTCAGTGCGGAAGAAATAATCAGAGATAGGAAAATATTGAAACGTGAGTCGTTCCTGAATTTAAGTTGGAATAGCTATTTACTTTCTAAAATCACAATTTTATTTACATTATCTGCTATTCAAACACTGACCTATGTAATCATTGGAGTGCTGGTACTGGAAATAAGAGATGCTACTTTTAGTATGTGGGCTATTTTATTTACCACCTCCTGCTTTGCGAATGTATTGGGATTAAATGTAAGTGCCGCATTCAAATCAGCTGTTACCGTGTATATCCTTATCCCACTTTTACTTATCCCGCAAATGATTTTAAGTGGCTTGTTGTTTAGTTTCGATAAGTTGAATGATTTTATAAGCACGAAAGGTAAAGTGCCCATAGTGGCTGATTTAATGACATCAAGATGGGCATATGAGGCATTGGCTGTTGATATGTTTAAAAATAATACCTATCAAGAATTCTTTTTTGATATTGAATCCGATGAAAAGACCGCGGATTTTAAATCTTCTTTTATGACCAAGAAGATCAGGGAAAAATTGAGAGTGATTGAAAATAATTTAGGATCTGATGAAGAGCAAGCGGAGCAGGAAATAGAGTATGCAACTGAAGTAATTTTTAACGCACTTGAGAAAGAGCCATTCAAAGGTAGTTTGGAAGGGGAGGATTTGAAAGAAATCCTTAATCCTGAGAAAATGAACCAAGAAAAGATTAATAAGATCAGTAGTTATACAGATCAGTTAAGGGATCACTACTTGAAAAAGTTTAATTTGGCTATCAAGAAAAAAGAGACTTTACAATTTCTAATGGAAAATGATTCTTCATACCAGTTTGACCTGAATGAAGCAAAAGATAAATACTACAATGAGAGTTTGGCTGATTTAGTGAGGAATTTAACAGTTGAAGACCGAGTAATTGAATTTAAAGGCGAGTTAATTCAACAAATTGACCCTGTATTTAACAAGCCTAAGGAACCAGATAACCTTCTTAATTATCGAACTCACTTTTTTGCTCCGGAAAAGTATTTTGCCGGAGCCTACATTGATACATTTTATTTTAATATTATTGTAATATGGTTCATGTCTTTAATTCTTTATATTACTTTGTATTTTGAACTTTTCGGTAAGGCAATTTCATTTTTCGGGAATATTAAGCTGAAAAAGAAAGAATCATAAATAATTGTTGTTAAATTCACTTTTTTGATGCTTATATAAAAGGTATATATTGAAAAAAGTGGATTTATGAAAAAAGAGAATTTGTATTAACTTAAGGAATTTCTATTTTTGTTATGATAAAAAACATTTTTATGAAAAACATACTCTTGGGGCTACTTGTAATTGTTACTGTTCTAGCCTCCTGTGACTCGAAGAAAAAACCTTCAGCAGAAGAAATATCCGGTGTTCTGGATTCTGTTAAAATAGAGGAACCCTCTATTTCCGAAGATGTTATTTCTGATATTATTCAGCAGATTCCTTCTCCTTTAGAAATATCTACTTTATTGAAGGAGTCGGAAACTAAATACGACAAAGAATATCTTAATGACCCTGAAAAAATATCTGATTATAATAGTAATTATAAAAAGGCATTGGCTTTAGGTGTTTATGGTACTGATTTAGGATATACTAATATCTATGAGCAAAACCAAGATGCTTTATTCTATTTGAATTCCATTAAATCTTTGGCGGATGATTTAAGTATTGGGCAGTTTTTTGACATAGGTACTATAAAAAGATTAGCTACCAACAGTAAAAATCTGGATTCACTTTTGTTAATAACTACCAAAAATTTCAATAACATTAATAATTATTTGCAAGAACAAAAGCGTTCTAACTTAAGCATACTGTTATTATCAGGTGGTTGGTTGGAAGCTTTGTATATTGTGGCTAGGGTTTCAGAAAAAAATCCCGATAATGAGCAACTTAAAGAGACTATCGCTGAGCAAAAGGTTATCATGGATAATGTTGTCTTATTGATGTCTTTTTATAAAGAGAACGATCCTAATATTAGACAGTTGTCCGATAGATTTGAGAAGCTTCAAGAAGAATTTAATAAGATTGAAATAAAGACTGTTTATCGTGAACCGACATATGAAGTTGTAGATGGCATGCTTGTTGTTAAAGACAACAGTACAAGTGAAATCATCATGAAAGATGAGAATATTGAAGCAATAAGAAATCAGGTTTACGAAATTAGAGAGAACATTATTAACTAAGAAATTATATGAAAAAGCTAATCTTTGCATTAGGAATAATATTTATATCAGCCTCTGTACAGCAAACGTACGCTCAGTGTAATACTGAGAAGCATATAGAAGCTTGTATTCCTAAATTACAATCAGGCTTTACTTTTTTGAAAAGCTACAACATAGATGGACAAGGCGGTGCTAAGGACAAAGTAGAATATTCTTATGTATTTACAAAAGGGGCAACATACCAGGTAATGATTTGCAACGATGGTGCTGCGACTGATGGTATAGTATTAACCTTGTATGATTCAAATAGGAAAAAAGTAGCTTCAACGATGTATGAGGGATCAACTTTGTCTAGTATTGCATTTCCGTGTCAAGTCACAGGGATTTATTATATAACCTTTACATTTGAAGGCAGTTCAAATTACTGCGGAGGAAGTGTTTTAGGATTTAAGAGATAGTAATTTATTTTTGATAGTTTTAATATATTTAGAAGCAGGCCTAGCCTGCTTTTTTTATTCTCTGAATTTTTCTTTATGCGAAATACCGTTCATTTTCAGCACAAAGCAGTCTTTTACCAAAGTGAACCTATTAGTTCTTCTACAAATGAGATTTGGTTTGTTTTACATGGTTATGGACAGCTCCCACAGTACTTCATCAGGAAATTTAAGGAAATCTCAACTAAAGAGAGGATTATTGTTGCCCCTGGTGGACTATCACGTTTTTACTTGGACGGGTTTTCAGGAAGAGTTGGAAGTACTTGGATGACTAAAGAGGAAAGATTGCTCGATATAGAGAACTATATAAATTATCTTAATTCAGTTGCAGAGGAAGTTCTGAGCTGTGATAAGGATGTGAAAATTACTTTGTTTGGTTTTTCACAAGGCTCTGCTACTGTTTGTAGATGGGCGGAAAAGCTCAATTTTGCTTTCAGTCGATTAATTTTACATTCAGGTGCTTTCCCGCCTGATATTGATTTTTCGGGACTTGGAAATCAACTAAAAGACAAGCAGGTTTTTATGCTAAGAGGAGATCAAGATGAGTTTATTAATGAAGAAAGGAAAGCTGAACAACAGGCATTAATCGAAAAATTAGATGTGCAAGTGAAGCAGATTGAATTTCAGGGTAAACATGATATTCATGTGGATTCATTAAGAAAAATTATTGAGCAGTAGCATTTTGGGCCTTGCCAAATGTATTGGCTTGCTTGTATTTTTTGAACCAACTCTTGACCTTCATCTGAATTACTCCAAAAATTGCCTCCTTAAATATCTTTTTTGACATTTTTGAAACGCCTTTACTTCGATCTGTAAAGATGATGGGCACTTCTTCAATTCCAAAACCATGTTTCCATGCTGTAAATTTCATTTCAATTTGGAATGCGTAACCAATAAATTTTATTTTATCGAGCTCAATAGTTTCTAAAACTGATCTATGGTAGCAAATAAAACCAGCAGTGGCATCATACACTGGTAAGCCCGTGATGAAGCGAACATATTTACTGGCCAAATAGGACATCAACACCCTACCCATAGGCCAGTTTACAACATTTACACCCGTTTTGTATCTTGAGCCGATGGAAAGCTGAACATCTTCTCTACTGCAAGATTTTAGTAATTCAAGTAAATCCAACGGATTATGAGAAAAATCTGCATCCATTTCAAAGATATACTCATATTTGTGTTTTAGAGCATACTTGAAACCTTCAATATACGCTGTGCCCAATCCTAATTTTCCTAATCTTTCAATGATGTGGAGCTGATCTGAATATTCACTCTGTAATTTTTTAACAATGTCGGAAGTGCCATCAGGAGAATTGTCATCAATTATCAAAATGTCAAATCTTGTTGATAATAGAAATATAGCACGAATTATGTCTTCTATATTTTCGCGTTCATTATAAGTTGGTATGATGACTAAATTATTCTTCATAAATCTTAATCAACTTCAAAACTATAAAATCTTTTCAGATATTGCTGACCAATTAAACAAAAGAATTCAATGAGTAGCAATAAATGTGTGTTTTTAGATAGAGATGGTGTTTTAAATAAAGAAAGAGGAGATTACACTTTTCAGATTGACGAGTTCGAGATTATTGATGGTGTTAAGGATGCATTAAATCTGCTGAAGCATTCGGGTTATTTGTTAATTGTAATTACTAATCAAGCAGGTATTGCCAAAGGGCGGTATGAAAAGGAAGATGTGATGATTTGCCACAACTATTTACAGGCAGAAACAGGAGGCTTAATAGATGATATTTTTTTCTCTCCTCATCACCCTATTACAACTGAATCTTTGTTAAGAAAGCCTGACAGTCTGATGATAGAGAAAGCTATAGCCAAATGGAGTATTGATCCAAGCCTATCTTACATGATAGGAGATTCTCTTAGAGATCTAGAAGCTTCTGAAAAGGTAGGAGTGAAGGGTATATTAGTAGGCGAGAAGGAGAAAGCGAACTTCACTGCACCAAAAGCTCAAAACTTGTTGGATGCAGTGAAAAAATATATTCTAAGCAGGAGCAATGTTAGTTAATCTAAAAATCGCCCAGGTAAAACAAGACCGATTAAGCAATACTAGATGCCTGTATAATTAAATGGTGTAATATCTTTTAATTCATTTTTAATCGCATCAGTCACATCCAGCTGCTCAATAAATTCTGAAATGGTACTTTGTGTAATTTTCTCATTTTTACGAGTTAAAGCTTTCAGTGCTTCATAAGGAGCAGGATAAGCCTCTCTTCTCAGAATGGTTTGTATAGCCTCCGCAACAACAGCCCAATTTTCTGTTAAGTCCTGTTCAATGGCTGATGGATTTAGTTCTAACTTACCTAGCCCTTTTTTCAATGATTCAAAAGCGATGATTGAATGGGCAAGCGGCACTCCGATATTTCTTAAAACTGTAGAGTCTGTTAAATCCCTTTGTAATCTTGAAATAGGAAGTTTGGCTGATAGGTGTTCAAAAACTGCATTGGCTATACCTAGATTTCCTTCGGCATTTTCAAAATCAATAGGGTTGACTTTGTGCGGCATGGCAGAAGAACCCACCTCATTTTTGGCAATTTTTTGCTTAAAATAATTCATGCTAATGTATTGCCAAATATCTTTACTTAAATCTATTAAGATGGTATTTAATCGTTTGAACGTATCAAAGTGAGCGGCTAAATGGTCATAATGCTCAATTTGAGTAGTAGGTTCTGAACGCTTAAGCTCAAGATATTTCTCACAGAAGTTATTCCCAAATTTTCTCCAATCAATATCGGGATAAGCAACATGATGAGCATTAAAATTTCCTGTGGCTCCACCAAATTTTGCAGCAAAAGGAATGTTTTTCTCCAACTTCAATTGCTCCTGCAAGCGAATTTCAAATACAGCAATTTCCTTTCCTAACCTAGTTGGAGAAGCTGGCTGTCCATGGGTTTTTGCAAGCATTGGAACATCTTTCCATTCATTGGCATACTTCCCTAAAATACCTTTTATTTCTGTTAAAAAGGGTAAATACACTTTTTCTGTGGCGTGCTTTAATAAAAGTGGAGTGGCCGTATTGTTAATGTCTTGAGAGGTTAGTCCAAAATGGATAAACTCTTTTTGGGCACCGATCCCCAGCTCATCAAATTTTTGCTTTAGAAAATATTCTACCGCCTTCACATCATGATTGGTGGTTTTCTCTATTTCCTTAATCACTAACGCATCTTTTTCATTAAAATCAGATGCCAAAGCACGCATTTTTGGGAACAAGGTATGATCAAAGGCTTTAAGTTGTGGTAATGGAAGCTCGCAAAGGGCAATGAAGTATTCTACTTCTACATGAACTCTGTATTTAATTAGTGCCCACTCAGAAAAGTAGGGGGCAAGACTTTGCGTTTTTGTTCTATACCGACCATCAACTGGAGAAATGGCACTTAAAGTAGTTAAATCCATGAGCATAAAAATTTAAAGGTGCAAAGATAGGTATTTTATGATTATTGAAGCAGTTAATATGAAATAGAATACTTAACTGTTACGATTTACAGTATTGATAATTGATCTCAGATTAATGGATTTCAGCTGGTATCTTCCAAACGGTGAGTTATTGTTGAATACTCATTTTTCTGAACCATTTCCACTCTGCGTAAAAAGTGCCAAAAGGAATTAAAGAAGCGGCTAGTGAAAGCAGTGTTAACTTCATTGTCCAATTTCTTTTATAAGCTGCATATACTACCAGAACACAATACGCAATGAAAAGTACACCATGTGCCATTCCTACAAAATAGTTGGGTTGTGGCATATTCAGCATATATTTTAGCGGCATTGTTACGCCAAGCAATATGTAGGAGATACCTTCTAAAATAGCTATAACTCTTAAGTTTTTAATCATTTTAATAAATACTTTTAAATGAAATACAAAGTAAGGGTTGCCTAATATGTAAACCAATACTTTTCATATATAAAATGCGAAATTGATTAGGTGAGGGAGTTAAAATTTGACATTTTTGTGCCACGATTTATAAAAATTACTTATATGGAATTTAAAGGAAAGGTTATAAATATTTTACCCGAGGAAAAAGGTCAGGGTAAAAATGGAGAATGGAGAAAGCAATCTTATATTTTTGAAACGCAGGAGCAATATCCAAAGAAAATTTGTGCCGAGGTTTGGGGAGATAAAATTGATGGTTTTAATATCAAGGAAGGGGAAGAGCTAACTGCTAAAATAAATATTGACAGTAGAGAGTATAACGGGAAATGGTATACTAATGTGAAAGTTTGGGCTGTTGATAGGGCTTCAGATGGAAATGTAGGAGGTGTTCCAAATGCTCAAAGTGATAATTTCCCACCGGCCACTGGAGGGATGACTTCACCACAAGATGCGCCACCTCCAAGTGAAGATGATGAATTGCCATTTTAAAGCTATTCTAATTCAAGTACCCTTTCCTAAATGTTTCATTTTGGAAAGGGTATAAATAATTTAAACAAGAATTTGTAGGCAAAAATATATCAATAACCCTTCCCAGTATCTACCAATAATTTACTTTGCTCTCCTGACTTTATAGCATTGTAGGCAATTCTAAAACTTTGCTTTATATCTTCTAACAATGTAATTCCCGAAATATGTGGGGTAACAATAGATTTTGGATGTGCCCATAGTGGAGAGTCACTGGGTAAAGGTTCTTGTTTAAATACATCTAAAATTGCCTGTCTTAGATTTTTTTGATTTAAGGCTTCGATCAAATCTTCCTCATTCACTGAGTTTCCTCTGCCAATATTGATAAAAAGTGCATCTTCAAGTCCAGAGAAGAAGGTTTTATTAAATAAATTTGTCGTTTTTTCTGTTGCTGGTAGCGTGTTAATTATGATCGAACCAGCTTCAAGATTTTCAACTTCCATTTTATCAAATGAAATACAGACATCGAAAAACTCTTTGTTTTTGCCATTCGTATTCACTCCCACGATGTTTTTAACCATAGGCTGGAGAACCTGTGCTATATCTGTACTGATATTCCCAGTGCCAAATATAACCACACTTTGCTTTGATAAGGATTTGGGCACAACCTGCTCCCAAGCCTTGGTGGCTTGATTAATTTTGTATAAGTCGGTTTTGTTCAGATCTTTAAGAATGTAGGTTAGGCAGTATTCAGCCATCCTTTGCCCCATTTTACCTTTCGTTTTGGTTACAGTGCAATTTTCTGGAAGATCCAATTTCATAAAGGCATCTACTCCGGCTCCAAAAGAATGTATCCATTCTAAATGACTTATATCTAGCTTACTCAAAAAGTTGAAGCCAGCAACGTAATGTGAATTTGGAAGTAGTTCTTCAACTTCACTTTTGCTGCTTGCTAATAAGCAATTTAAATCAGTGAATTCATTTGCTATAAAGGCTTGAAAACCTTCTGATAAATGACCGTAGGTTAGAATGTTTTTTGTTGGCATATTGTAAATTTAACCTTTTGCAACTAAATTTCTGAAGTTAGAAGGAGGAACTAACTCAAACTTCAAATGTTCACCACTTATTGGATGCTTCAGTTCAATTAAGTTTGCATGTAACGCCACTCTTCCCAAAGGATTTTTCTTGGCTGTATATTTTTTGTCTCCCGTTACTGGGAACCCATAGTGAGCCATCTGTACTCTAATCTGGTTTTTAAAGCCTGTTTCAAGCTTAAATTCCAGCATAGAATAAGCGTTGCTTTGCTTTAGTAATTTAAAATGCGTGATGGCTTCCGTAGCGCTATCTGGAGTATTTACGATGTATACTTGATTGTGTTTATTACTTCTTAAATAGTGTTTTAAGGTTTTTTCAGAGTCTTTGATTTTACCTTCCACTATTGCAACATATTTCCTATCAATGACATAATCCTCCCAGTGGTTTTGAAGTTGTTCCTGAACCTTTTGACTTTTGGCAAACAGAAGAATTCCAGAAGCTTCTCTCTCAAGCCGATGAATAATGTAGACTTTATTTCTGGGGTCAATTGCCTCCATATGCTCTTTCAGGATCTGTACAGCATTTTTGTTTTTTTCTTTTAAAGAGGCAACTGAAAGGAGTCCTGCCTCTTTTTCAATTACAATCAAATCCTGATCTTCATAAATGATGTTCAGTTTTTGCAGCTTTACTTTTTTGGAAGGCTTTGCCCAATTGATTTGTATTTCATCCCCTTTTTTAAGTGGATGATTAAACTGTGTGATCACGTCACCATTAATTCTGATTTGACCTCCTCCCATTACGGATTTCAATAAGGGCTTTTTTCTATGAGGATAGGTGGCAATCAAATGCTTCAATAATTCTGTTTCTTCTTGAATTATATAGCTGTTTAGCTCCTGGTTGGCAGGTACTGATTTTTTATTCATTGCGTAAAATTCCGCATAAGAATTGAAGTTTACAAGTTAGTATCTTGATTATCAACAAAAAACCCTTTTAAATTATTTCAAGAGGGGTTTAAAATTTTAAATGAAAGCTTTCCGGTCTAAGTGCTCCCTTCCAATATTTAGGTGTTTTTACCTAAACAACTTCTAAATTGGCTAATATTTTCTGGTGGATTTTTGCAAGTACAAACACCGCCAAAGAGGTGTTCATTTCTATTCGCAGAAATAAAACCTGTCAGCTTTGTAGAAATTTAAGACAACAATTTCACCAATACTATCAAGTACAAACCTGAAGGGTTTTGAAGGTATCCCTAGTATGATAAAATAAGATTAATTAATTCCGGTAAATAGCCGTTCCCACCTGATCTTGCTAAAGAATGATTCGTTAGGATCCATACTCATCCAGATGAATAAGGCTTTACCCACCACATGGTCTTTAGGGACAAATCCCCAGAAGCGGCTGTCCCATGAATTATGACGATTGTCTCCCATCATGAAAAAGTAGTCTTGAGAAAAAGTATACTCTTTTACTTCTTTTCCATCAATATAAAGCTTGTCATTTTTTATCTGAACGTCTTCCAAGTGCTCATAATAACGCAGAACATCACCGTACATTAGCAAGTTTTCATGGTTAATCTCAATCTTTTGACCTTCCTTTGGAACAGTGATGGGTCCGTAAAAGTCTTTATTCCAATCAGTCTCTGGAGTTTTTGGGAAAGTAGCATCGTCAACATCACTACTATCGGTGCTTAAAATTTGACCATTTTTATAAGTAGGGGAGAAGATAATGTCATCCACAAAAGTAAGGGATTTCATCTTTTCTATTTCTTTTGGTTCAGCATGAACTCTGTAGCCATAACCTGGTTCATACATTTTATCCCAAATATTATATTCTTCAAATACTCTATCTCGAATGCTTTGTTTTGTTTTAATGAAATAGCTGAACTGCACATCTTCGGGAAGATCCGTTTTTGTATCATTGACGTATAACTCAGCATTTATTACTTGAATTTTATCTCCTGCAATACCTACACATCTTTTGATATAGTATTCCCTTAAATCAAGTGGATACTGTAATTCTTCAGGGTAATTAAAAACTACCGCATCATTTCTTTTGACTTCGCTAAATCCCGGGAGCCTTACTTGTGGCAATTGAATCCAATCGAGGTAAGCCGGAACATCCTCAGTCCCATAAAATCTTCGATGGGTCAGAGGTAATTGTAAAGGGGTTTTAGGCGTTCTGGGGCCATAATGTAATTTGCTTACAAAAAGGTAGTCACCTACCAATAAAGTTCCTTCCATAGATGGAGTAGGGATTACAAATGCCTCTAAGGTAGCCCATCTAATTAGCGTGGCTGCAATTACAGCAAATACTAACGCATCTATCCACTCTCTAAGTTTAGATTTTGGCTTGGCTGGTTTTTTCTTTTTATTGAAAAATGGAATTTTCATTTTTATAGTTTTAAGAAGTCATCAATATTAACTATCCCTTTTTGTGAAGGCAACCATTCTGCTACAAAAACTGCGCCCTGTACAAAGCCATCTCGGCTATAAGCTTCATGCTCAATGCTAATTTGATCTACTTCTGATTTATACGTTATTTTATGGGTACCAGGAATTTCACCAATTCTTTCTGAGGAAATCGGGATCTCACCAGCTTTCATTGGAGTATCATTTTTCCAACTGCTATACTTTTCATGCTCACCAATAATTCCTTCTGCCAAAGTAATGGCAGTGCCACTAGGGGCATCTTTCTTATGTGTATGATGAACTTCAAGCATGGAGGGCTTGTATTGATTTTGAGGGTTCATCAACTTGGCTAAAAACTTATTGAGTTTAAAGAATAAATTAACGCCAATAGAGAAATTAGAGGCATAGAGGAATGTCCCGTTATTTTCTTTGCATATTTTTTCGATTTCCGGCATCTTATTTAACCAGCCAGTGGTACCGGAAAGAATAGGTAATTTATTCTCCAAACAAAATTTGATATTGTCAAAGGCTGAATCAGGATGGGTGAACTCTATAGCTACATCAGCTTGTTCTGCAAGTGTTGGCATCAAGGTGTCGTTCACATCTACTGTAGCTACTAAGCTGTGTCCTCTTTGGATGGCAAACTCCTCAATGGCTTGCCCCATTTTACCATGTCCGATTAATAGAATCTTCATTATTTTAATCTAAAATTTAAAGATAAACCCGCTTGCATATCATTGTATTGACTTCGTTGAAAACTTGGTTTAATATTTAAGCTGAGGTCTTCATTGATGTTAAATTCTCGCAAATGAGCATCTACGGTGGCGTCAACAATATTCAAAACATAAAATATCCCTGCCAAAATAATCCAATAATCTCGATCTCTCTTATATCGGTCGTATCTCCTTTGAATATTTTCGGCTGATAAAAGATTGGTATAATCTTGAACCTCAGCATCATTATCGGGGTTGAGATCTTCTATTATAAAGCTAACGTTCCTAAATAGGAGGTAATTCTGATGGTTAGATTTGATTTGAGATGCGGCTAATACTCCCAAGGCGTAAACAATAGGTATTTTCCAGTACTTTTCGTTGTAAAACTGTCCCATTCCTGGTACAACTGCTGAATATAATGCAGCAAGTCTCGGGGAATGTACCGTGTCTTGTGTTTGAAATGTTTCGATATCGTCACTCCCATCTCCTAATCTTAAGAAAGTGGAATCTGTAGGCTGGTTTTCTTGCCCCATCGAAACTATTGGAAGTAGTATTATAAAAGTAAAGAAAACTAAAGTGCGCATATTACAATTCAACTGAAAGAATATCCAATATCCTATTTAAATCGTCTTTTGATAGAAATGGAATCTTGATCTCCCCCTTATTATTTTTGTCGATTTTCATACCAACTTTTGTGCCAAAGTGAGAAGAGAGCTTAGTTTGCACTTGCTTGGCTTCATATGGCATTTCCACTTTTGAAGTTTTATCCTTTTCCTTTCCTTCACCACTTGTTAACTCCCGTACTAAGGCTTCTACTTTTCGTACGGATAAATCATCCTTCAATATTTTCTTGAAAACATCTAATTGTTTGTCTACATCTTCAATATTGATGATAGCACGAGCATGTCCCATGCTAATTCTTTTATCGCGAATAGCCAATTGAATATCTGGTGGAAGCTTTAATAGCCTTAAATAATTATTGACAGTGGTTCTATTTTTTCCAACCCTATCACCCAATTGCTCTTGTTTTAGATCGCATTCTGTTAATAATCTCTGATAGCTTAATGCGATTTCAATAGAATTAAGATTTTCACGCTGAATATTCTCAATCAATGCCATTTCTAGCATTTGCTGATCGTCAGCAGTTCTTATATAGGCTGGGATAGACTTTAGTCCTGCCAATTTAGAGGCCTGTGTTCTTCTTTCCCCAGATATAAGTTGATAGCTATCTTTGCTTAACTTTCTAACCGTTATCGGCTGAATAATACCTTGTACCTTTATTGATTCTGACAATTCTTCTAGAGCTTGTTTATCAAAATCAGTACGAGGCTGAAATGGGTTCACTTCAATTGCATCTAAAGGAATTTCATTAATAGAAGCTCCTGTAGAAATATCAGTGAAATCCTTGTTTTCTTTACTAGAGGATTTCTGATCTGTATTTGAATCTTCTAAAAGAGCGCCTAAGCCTCTTCCTAATGCTTTTCTGGTTTTCTTCGCCATCCGCTATTTTCCTAATCCGTTATTGTTTATAATTTCTTTTGCTAAATTTAAATAACTAATTGCTCCTTTACTTTCTGCATCGTGAGCAATTGCAGGTAATCCAAAACTTGGTGATTCACTCAATTTGATATTTCGAGGAATCAAGGTTTCAAATACCATTTTACTAAAATGTTGTTTTACTTCATCTACTACTTGATTGGAAAGATTAAGACGAACATCATACATAGTCAATAAGATACCCTCAATTTCCAAATCTTTATTCAAACGAGTTTGAATAATCTTAATTGTATTAAGCAATTTACCTAATCCTTCCAGTGCAAAATATTCACATTGAACCGGAATGATGACTGAGTCAGCTGCAGTAAGTGCGTTAATTGTAATTAAACCTAAGGAAGGAGAGCAGTCTATGATTATGAAATCATATTTCTTACGCACCTTTTTCAAGGCATCTCGCATTCGCTCTTCCCTGTTTTTGATATTTACCATTTCCACCTCCGCACCAACGAGGTTGATGTGAGATGGTAAAATATGTAAGTAATCAAGATCAGTTTCTACTATAATATCCTGGGCATCAACTTCATCCACCATGCATTCGTAAATGCTGCTCTCTATTTCTTTGGGGTTATAACCTATTCCAGAAGTGGAATTGGCCTGTGGGTCGGCATCTACAATAAGTGTCTTATACTCTAAAGCAGCTAAACTGGCTGCAAGATTAATTGCCGATGTGGTTTTACCAACTCCCCCTTTTTGATTAGCTATAGCGATTACTTTACCCATATTTTTTATAAATTTTAGCTTTAAAAGTTATTCGGCAAGCTGATCTTTTTTTGTTTTGGTTTGTTCAAAAAATGTAAAATTGAGCAATTGTAAATATCAGCTACCAAATTTTTTAGCGAACCACAAAGATAAAATTTTATATGAGAAATAGAATGGATTTTTAATTTGCTTTAGGCAGATTTATATAAAATCTACATCAACATTCAGAGGATATTTCATTAAATATTGCACCGCTTCTTCCATAGTTAGGCCTTCAAATAATACTCTATGCAAAATTTCAGTGATTGGAGCCCTCACCTTAAAACTTTCAGCAATTTTTTTAGCTATCATTATAGTGTTTACTCCTTCGGCAACTTCTCGCATATCGGCTAGGATGGCTTCTAATTTCTCACCTTCTGCCAATCTTCTCCCAACGGTAAAGTTTCTACTTAGGGTGGAATGGGAGGTAGCCATTAAATCTCCGATTCCCGCTAATCCTATAAATGTCCTTACATTTCCTCCTAGTGCTTTACCCAAATAAATCATTTCTACCATGCCTCTACTAATCAAGAGAGAACGTGCATTTTCTCCCAAGCCTAGTCCTGACAATGCACCTGAAGCGATAGCTATTATATTCTTCAATACTCCACAAAGCTCAATTCCAATTAGATCAGGATTACCATACACTTGAAATCTGTCACTACGCAATAATTGTTGCCCTATTTGAATGACCTCGTTGAAGGGGCTTGCCACCACCGTTGCGGCAGGAAGTCCTTGAGCTATTTCTTTTGCTAAATTCGGTCCTGCTAGACAACCAATCCTCACCACTACGCTTTCATCCATGATGACCTCGCTCATGGTTTTGATATGGCGTCTTTCTAACACTTCCATATCCTCCAATTTTTTTCCTTCGGGTAAGTTAAGATTTAATCCCTTAGTGCCATGTATAAGGATATGATAAGGATATAAAAAAGGAGAAAGGTCCTTTATCATGTCCCTAAAATTTGCCGAGGGAACTACCGGAAAAATGACATCACATGAGGATGCTAGTTGCTCTAAATCATCTATGGCAGTAATGTTGTTATGAATTGGATATTCATTCCATTCTCTGTTTTTGTTTATGCTTTCACGGGCTTCTTTATTTCGGGCATAAAGCAACACCTGAGAGTTTTCAGCTAATAGATTGGCAACGGAAAGTCCAAAACTCCCTGCTCCGATTACTCCAATTGGTTTTTCAAATGTGTTTTTCGAGGCCATATCCATCTAATCTGTTTCTGTAAAAGTATAGAAGATTCATATCCATAGTTGTAATGTCACCTTCTTTGGTTTTAATTAAAGGTCGCTTTGAATGATACATACCCAAATTCAACAAGCCGTGTTCAATGATATTGTCGATTTTATCATTCATATGCTCCGCTTGCGACATTCTACCCTCACTAATTCTTTCCTCAATTTTATTTTTAATTCTCTGACAAACGGTCCTAAATTCACTAAAAGTAATCACCAAATCTTCTTCAGGAAGTCTTAGCAAAGCAAAAAGGTCTAGTTTTTTATTTCTTTTTCTAATCATTTCAAAAGCAGTAAAGGCAATCAAGTGACTTGAAAAAACACGTGCAATTTTACTGTACTGCTCAACTATTTTTTTTGAAAGCATTCTAGTGTATTCTGCTTCTCTTTGCTTATTTACTGTTATTTTATCTTGGAAAGTGAAGTAATCTTTAGGATGGATTTCCCTGCCAGTTGTATCAAAACTTCTTCCATCATCATCTACTTTATTTCCCAAAATATCCATAGGTTCTCCGATGGAAACACTAATGTCAGATCCTTTTGTAAAGAATTTGAAAAGGAATGTGATGATTTTATAGGAAGAGGAAAACTCGTCATTTTCTACATAGTAACGTTCTTGACCCTGCTTTTCCAGATATTGACGAATCAAACTGGGTGCTTCCAACACAAAGTGATAGTTCAAACTTGCTGGTACAATAAATATCTTTTCAGCATTCTCTCCAAATTCTTCGTAATTTGATCTTTGAGCTTCTATTGCAGTTCCTAGGAGACCGAGCTTCAGTTCTTTTTCTACTCTGCCATCTCTTGAGCGCGTTCCACCAGGAAAGAACAAGCTCTGGCAACCTTTCTTAAGGGCTAATGCTGAATAGGATTTTAGTGTTTCAAGATAGATCAAATTTCTTTTTCGCCTGTCTACTTTGTAGGCACCCAAGCTGTTCATGAAATATGAAATAATGCTGATGTTAAATAAATTAAGTCCAGCTCCGTAAATTACTGGTGGTAATCCTAAAGTGTAGATCACCCAGCCGATCAAAATGGAGTCAAGATTACTGGAATGTGTAGGAACAATTACAACAGTTCCTTTTTTAGCCAGTGTGCGTAACTTTTCAGCTTCACCATTAATCTGGATTTTATCGTTCATGGTAAGCTCATTGCTCCAAAAACCACCTAGTTTTTTTACTCTTGCAGCGTTTAAAAGCCTATTAAATCCAAATGTGGCAATTCCTCTGGCAAAACGATAGTGACTAGTGTTGAAATTTCCTGCAATCTCATCTGCGTATCGCTCAATGATATCGTAAAGGATTTTATTGGCTTTCTCCTCGTCTTTAGCTTTTTGTTGAGAAATCTCTAGAAGTTCATTTTTGACTTTCCCCCAAAATTGATGTTCATCATCTGGATCTACTTTCCATGGGTTTTGTCTTATTCTAGCTTTTTCTTTGTAAAGAGTCGTTTCCAGCTCTTCAATGAGTGCAGTCTTAGTTCTAGTATTATTTTTAATGCGTCCGTAAGCTTCTTCGGCTACTTCTTTGAGAAATTCCTTCCTGTTCCGACTTAATTGCACCACAGGCCACTCACGTGGCCCGGGTAAAATAGGATCATATTTTCTTTTGCTTCTGTAGCGTTTTAGCTTCATATCAGTTTAGGACAATGCTTGCTTTAAATCATAAATTAAGTCTTCTATATCTTCTATTCCTACACTAAGGCGGATCAAAGAATCTGACAGACCGATTTTATCACGCTCAGCTTTAGGGATGCTGGCGTGGGTCATAGTTGCAGGGTGTCCGCTTAAAGACTCAACTCCGCCTAAAGACTCAGCTAAAGTAAACAATTTAAATCTTTTTAGAATTTCCGTTGCTGCTTCTTTTGTATTTTCTTTTAATGAGAATGAAATCATTCCTCCGAAGTCATGCATTTGACCGCTGGCAATTTCGTGATTAGGATGCGTTTGAAATCCGGGCCAAAATACTTTATTTACTTTTGGATGAGATTTTAAGAAATTGGCCACTGCTGCTCCGTTTTCGCAGTGTCGCTGCATTCTTAAGTGCAAGGTTTTAATTCCTCTCAATACTAAGAAACAATCTTGTGGACCAGGGACGGCTCCGCTGGCATTTTGAATAAATTTTAGTCTGTGAGCTAATTGCTCATCATTTGTAGCCAATGCCCCCATTATGACATCCGAATGACCACCAATATATTTAGTAATTGAATGCATGACTAAATCTGCACCTAATTCCAAGGGATTTTGTAAGTAGGGTGTAGAAAAAGTATTGTCTACTGCTAACAAGACCTTACGTTTTTTTGCTATTTCAGAAACTGCCTTAATATCAATGATATTCATCATTGGATTAGTGGGTGTTTCTACCCAAATTAATTTTGTTTTGTCTGTAATATGTTGTGCAATCGTAGCTGCATCTTGCATGCCAATAAAATTGAAATGGATGCCAAAATCCTTAAAAATATTAGTGAATATTCTATAGGTACCCCCGTATAGGTCATTAGTACTTACAACTTCATCGCCAGGCTTTAATGTTTTGATTATTGCATCAATGGCTGCAAGTCCTGAAGCAAAACAAAATCCAAATTCAGCATTTTCTAAAGCAGCAATGCTTTTCTCTAACGCTGCTCTTGTGGGGTTTTGTGACCGACTGTATTCATATCCTCTATGTTGGCCTGGAGCGGATTGAACATAGGTAGATGTTTGGTAGATTGGCGTCATGATGGCTCCTGTAGCAGAATCTGGTTCTACTCCTGCATGAATTGCTTTAGTACCAAATCTGTACTTACTAGACTTGCTCATTAGTTACTTTTTTAATTTTGAAATTAAAAATAAACCTTATTTTCTGGTTGATGTCGAAAAGTAATTTTTCAATTTTTCAGAAATCTGATTCTTCTCTTGATATTCTGGAGATAACGAGGGCTGCCCAGGGAAGTTTTCCATGTGTAAAGTTTGTGTTGGGAATGCAAAATTAATTCCTAGCTCCTTTGCTAATTTCATTATACTCAAAAGGACTTCTTCCTTATGTTGCAATTCTTCTCCCCATGTTGGCACATCAAAGAAGATATAAAACATGATATCCAAGGAATATGCCGACATGTTATTGAAACGGATGTGATACATGTCTTTCCAAGTTTTGGGATGTTCTTCAACAATTTTCTTTAATCCATCTGTAAATGCCTCTATTAAATGAGCAGGGGTATCATAAGTAATAGTAATTGTAGTAAAAAATCTTCTATAATTCCTTAAACCATGATTGTCCACAGCCATATCAGCTAGTTTACCATTGGGTACAGTAATCAAGGAGTTTCTAAAAGTCCTGACCCTAGTTGAGCGGAAACCGACTTCTTCAACTGTTCCGTCAATATCCCCAGCAGTTACCCAATCACCGATTTGGAAAGGTTTGTCAAATAGAATCATTAGCGATCCAAAGAAGTTTTTGATGGTGTCCTGAGCGGCCAAAGCAAAGGCTAAACCACCTATCGATATACCGGCCAACAATGCTGTTATATCAAATCTTAGATTACTTAAGATGTAAAGGAATCCAATTATCACCACAAAAATCTTGAGTATCCTTTTAAGAATGGGGACAATTTGGTCGTCCATCGTAGTTTCAGTCTGAGCGGCTTTTTTCATTAAGTATTCGCCCAAGATATCAACTAATTTATAAGCCATCATTGTACCAAATAATGGTAAAAGTGCCCTCAATAATAAAATAAAGTAATGATTAAAAGTGATTGGTAGTTGTAGGACAGGGACTAGAATTATGAGAATCCCGACAATAACAAGCAAGCTGAAGGGTTTTGCGACTGGCATAATATACTCGTGCGCAATATTCCCATATCCTTTATTACTGAGGAGTTGGTATATTAACCAATCGAAAAACCAGCTCAGTAATTTATGTATAACGACACAAATGATAATGAGTAAAAGGATACTGATGTACTGCCAAGCATGTAAACCCATTATTTTCTGAGTTCCCATTTTGGGTAAAATATTCATCAGTTTGTCCGTACCAAAAGGATAAACTCTTTTATGTAATTCTGGAGTTTTCTCTATAGTCTTTTTACTGAAATACCATTTCTCATTACTTCTCTCCAAGTAAATCTCGGGAAACTCTACTTCAGATATGTAATATCTCCTCTTGTCGGTAGAATCGGCATAATTAGGATTGTCTGGGATATCGTCAACGTCAATCAATACTCCTGCACCATCCAAAACTTGTTTTAATTGAGTAACGATTAGTTTTTCATCTTTTCCTTTTAAATATTCTGGATTTAAGGTTTTTGAAGCAATTTCAGGGTGAAATTCATCTTCCTGCAGATTTTTAAGAAACGTATTGATTGTTGCTTTTGGCGAAGATAAGCTATTAGGCCCTAGTGCTTTCTCCTTATTGTCCTGCCCGCTTGTAAGTTGTGATAAAAATATGAATATGATTAAAAAGTACTTCATCCCTATATATTGAATTTTAGAATACTGAAAGTGTTTTTATGGCATTTATAGACATGCACTTCGTTATCCTTATTGTAATAGATCATGGCAATTTCATCTGCGCTCTCAATAGGTTGCTGATTTATGAGTTGACCTTCACGGGTGTAAAGATAAGTGAATGCTTGTTTTTTGTCCGTAATAGCAATAATTTCCTTATTGGGAGCCAATTCATAATATTGGATTTCCATTTCATCCTTACTGAGGTAGTCTTTTTCAAACATCATTTCACCTGATGGTTTCAAAACACTCACTCGGCTTAAATCTTGTCTTGCCAGAAGATAACTTCGTTCAGAAGCATTTTTAACAATTTTAAAAATGGTCTCTTTGTTTGGCATATACAGTTGTTCTTTTTTATCAATTTTCCCTGTAAAGCTAATTTTTACCAAAGCACCTCCGTCTGTAATGGTAACCAAATAACTACTTTCAAAGCTATTTCCAATTTCAAAGTATAAGTTATTTGATAGTCTATCGTTAATGTTGATTGGGAAATTAGGTTTCATCTCTCCATTTCTGCTCATTACTTTCACGAGACCGTTTTCCTGAAGAACTACCATGAAATCCTTGCTTCTAATCCTAATGTGTTCCGGTCTAGCAGCAATTTTATCATTCATTTTCAATGGCTTCCAGTCGCCCAAAGTATCACCATATTTGCTAGTGAGGAATATATCTCCGTTTTCTTTTGCAATTAGTAATCGATAAGTTCTGCTTTTGTCGTAGTCAATAACATTGAAATACTGATTTTCACTGGTATTATCGCCAATCACTTTAGGAAAATATTCTAAAGCAATCCCGTTTCTATCCAGCAGGTATACTTTTTCAGTTGTAGCGAATGCATATTGCAACTTATTGTTTTGATAGTAATCCATCTGGAAAACTTCCCCGATAATCGGTGCCTCCAATGGCTCAGACCATAGGATATCTCCGTTATTTGAAATGAGGTGTAGATTGTAGGCGGAGTCCTGTACGAGCGTTTCAAATAAACCTGTATTATGATTTTTCACTACGTGAGGCTTACTAATGATAGGAGAGGCTATATCAACTTGCATTAGCTTATCAAAATACTTCATTTCATTATTAACCCTATTATCAGAATGAAGCACTTCAATATTACTATAATAACGTTCATTTTCATTGCTGAATTGAAAAGCAAGCATATCAAAATTCTTTACCGGATATTCATTTTCCATAAAGTTTTTACGCCATCTTTCGTTAAGATTATCGAGAAGTAATGACCATGCTTGTGGGATATTTATGAAAATATTTAGGTTTGATTCTTGTAATGTGGATTCAATGAACTGATTTTCCTTAATAGACTTACCCCATGTGTTTTCCGTTTCAATATCTAGTATAAGTTCCTTTAAGGATTGAATATCATTACTGATAATCATATTGTCATCAATTGTAGTAAAAAAAGAGTGGGTAAAGCCTTTAAAATTTTTCCCCAACAATTGATACGGGAATTCCTTAATTAGCAATTCCCTAATTTCGTTTTCAGCATAGTACTCATAATACAAAGTATCTTGTTGCAATTTGGCGACTTCTTCTGATAATTTATTGAATTTATTTAAGCCCTCGTTTTTATCAGTCATTTTAATGAAAATAAGCTTTTTGCTCTCTTCTAAGTCCTGATTGCTATTTAGAATGACTTGAGCATTTTCTCCGGCCATAAACTGGTGAAATTCCCTAAAATCAGTTTCATATTGTTCTGCTATTAGATTTCTTTCTCGAGGATAATCCCGATCAATACCACCCCAGAACTTAACTTTTTTATCTTGAAAGGTTTGAGCATCATTAAATCTTTCATGAATGACAATCGCAGTTTTTGAAGGAAAGTAGTTTTCCAAAGTAACGTCACCCCCTGTTTGACCGCGGTAGGTATTCAAGTAGCTGATAGAATCTTGAGGAAATGTAAATCCATTTAAATACAGATCGTCACCGTCTACAAACAAATCGAGAAAGGCACCTTCCGAAAATTGTGATAGAACATTGAAGAGAATAGATTGATCAGACTTTGTAAATATTTTTACGATTTTATCAAGTCTTTCAAAATTGATATATAGATTACCTAAATCATCTTGAAAATTTGCAATTTTAAAGACTTCAACTATACTTTCTTGAAAATTTTCTTCATCCCTCTCAAGATTTCTGATAACATCTTCTACTAAAACGGGTGAGAAACTACCAACAAAATTTCCACGAAGTAATACATAGCTGAATGTTTTACCATCCCCTGTGCTCTTTAGTTCGTAAATAGTATTTTTGTTAAAAACTCTTTCAGATTTTTTGAATTCTTCAAATTTGGATTCTATTTTTTTTATTATTTCAATTTGCTCTGTATTTTTCAAGCTTTGGTAGAACACAAAGTCAAAATCATTGTTAGAAATGATTGACATCCCTATCAACAAGTGGTTGTTCCTAAACACTTCATCCAGAATTCCGCTTTTCCCAGATAAGCTGTCTAAAGCTTCAAAATTTTCCTTTAAAGATTTGAAGTATTCAATGTTTTGTAAGTCTTTCCATATTGGGTTTTCTTGGATACTATTCCAGGCACTAACTAAATTGTTGTTTTCATACACTAAAAAAGTGTTTTCAGGGACTAGAGACCATGCATCCAGACTTTTTTGTTTATCCCAATAGTAATATATTCCATATCCACTTGCTAAAATCAAGATGAATAGAAATATTATGATAAAAATTCTTCTCAAAGGTTTTTTGATTTTTATTGCTGCTATGCAAATATAGGATTATTAATAACTATGAAGGTGTTTTCGCAAGAAATATCTTAGGGTAATAGAAGGGTTGCAATTAGACTAGCACTACTTCTATTCCTTTAGACTCTAAAGTGCTAATAAACTGCTTGGAAGCACTTTTGTTAGTGATTATTTGGTCAACATCTTCTAAATCGCAAATTTTACCAAATCCTTTCTTTCCAAATTTACTAGCATCAGCCAAAACTATCGTTTTTTGAACGGATTTAATCATTTTAGCATTCAAATGAGCCTCCATCATGTTCGAAGTGGTAAATCCATGTTCTAAGCTAATGCCATCCACGCTTAAGTACAATTTACTGCAAGCGAAGCTCTGCATCATTTCTTCCGCATAATGCCCCACTACTGACGAGCTACCTTTTCGGACAACACCCCCTAATTGTACAATTTCTACATCCTTGCAGTCTAGTAAAGCCATGGTTACATTCATTGCAGAGGTAAGTACTGTTAGTTGTGCATTTTTTGGGATAGCGTGGGCAAATGCTCCAACGGTAGTACCAGAACCAATGATTATTGCTTCATTCATTATCAAGCTTTCCACCGCCACTTTTGCGATGCTTTGTTTTTCTTCAACATTTACCAACTGCTTTTCATCAACAGGCTTTTCGTTCACATAAGGCGAAACTAAAGTTGCACTTCCATGCGAGCGGTAAAGCAGTCCTTTGTCTTCTAAGAGTCTTAAATCTTTTCGGATCGTTACTTTGGTGACCTCTAAATCCTTGCTTAGTTCACTAACACTTACAAAGCCTTCTTTTTGAAGTTGGTCTAATATGAATTTGTGTCTTTCTGCAATTGTCATAGGGTTCAAAAATAAATATTTTAGTAATTAAAATAAATAAAAGGTAATAAAAAGAAAGTTTTTTAAGTAAAAAATTGGATTTTAACTTTTGTAATGTTTCTTTTTATTCTATATTTGGATAAAACGAAACAATATGAATAGAAAAGAAAACATAAAGCAAATTTCTGAAGCTGACAAAGTTTGGGATATAGCAGTGATTGGAGGTGGTTCTTCTGGGCTGGGAGTTGCTTTAGATGCTGTTTCTAGAGGTTTGAGTGTTGCATTGTTTGAAAAATCTGATTTTGCTAAAGGCACCAGTAGTAGAAGTACTAAATTAGTGCATGGTGGGGTTCGGTATTTAGCACAGGGTGATGTTTTTCTTGTATTGGAAGCATTAAGAGAACGAGGTTTATTGTTAAAAAACGCTCCACATTTGGCGCATAATCAATCGTTTGTAATACCCATTTACTCTTTCTTTGATAGGTTAAAATATACGATCGGTCTCAAAATGTACGATTGGATGGCGGGGAAATTAAGTCTAGGTAAATCAACTTTTATTTCTAAAACAAAAACTATTGAGCGCTTGCCAACCATAAAGCAAGAGGGGTTGAAAGGCGGTGTAATTTATCATGATGGGCAGTTTGACGATGCCCGTTTGGCTTTAAACGTGGCTCAAACTTGCGATGAAAAAGGTGCAGCGGTTTTAAATTATTTTAAAGTAAACCAGTTGATAAAAGATGAGGGCGGTAAAATCTCCGGACTTTCTGTTAAAGATCAATTTTCGAAAAAGAATTATGACATAAAAGCAAAAATGGTGGTAAATGCAACCGGTGTTTTTGCAGATAAGATTTTGCAATTGGATAATCCTGATGCCAAGAAAATGATTCGGCCAAGTCAAGGTATTCATCTAGTGCTAGACCAATCTTTCTTATCAGGAAAAGATGCTTTGATGATCCCAGAAACCAGCGATGGAAGGGTTTTATTTGCAGTACCCTGGCATGATAAATTAGTGGTGGGAACAACTGACACAATGAGGAAGAAGCCAAAACTGGAACCAGCCGCCTTAGAAAAGGAGATAGATTTCGTCTTGAAGACGGCACAGGAGTACTTGACTAAGAAACCGCAGAGGAGTGATGTTCTTTCTGTTTATGCCGGCTTAAGGCCTTTGGCTGCACCTACTGATGAAAGTGAAAAAACCAAGGAAATCTCTCGCAGCCATAAAGTATTGGTATCCAACAGCGGTTTAATTACGCTTACTGGTGGGAAATGGACTACTTTCCGAAAGATGGGGGAGGATACTGTAGAATATTTTACAAAGTTGACGGGTGATAGACTTCAAAAAAGTGGTTCAGCGGAGATTAAGATTCATGCGTTTTCTACGAACAAATCTAGTGATTACTTGGGTGTGTATGGTTCAGATAAAGAGGCAATTAAATCTCTACAGGATGCAAATTCAGAATGGAATCAGCTTTTGCATCCAAAATATCCTTTTACTCAAGCTGAAGTCATTTTTGCATGTAGAAATGAAATGGCCATGAAGGTAGAAGACGTATTAGCCAGGAGGATTAGAGTCCTTTTTCTTGATGCAAAAGCAAGCACGAATATGGCCCCCAAAGTTGCGGAGCTGATGGCTGAAGAATTGGGAAAAGATGAAGCATGGATAGAAAAGCAATTGAAAGATTTTAATAAATTGGCAATGCGATATCTAATTGAAATTTAAATTGGTTTATTTGATAATTATTTAGAATTCAGTTCGAGTAAGCATAGGAAGTTTTTCAAACCAGTGATTAGTGAGTCTCTCTGCGAGAACTTTATTTGAAAGTAGAAAATAGATGTATTACTATTCAGAAACATAAGAAACAATACGACCACTTCCGAGGAACTCGGAAAAGCGGGAGGGAGGAAAGTTTAGCGGGCTAGCGAGGGCAGAGAGGGTTGAAGCATTAAACTTTCTTGATTTTTTGTATCTTTTGTATCAAGACAAAAGATTGGAATGAAAATTATTGATTCAATGATTTAAAAAAAAATAGTAAAAATATCTGCTCGATAAGAATATTCAAGTAGATATTTCATTACCGTAAACTCAAATAAAACTATGGAAAAACCTCAGTATATATTATCCCTGGATCAGGAAACCACCAGTTCAAGAGCAATTCTGTTTAATGAGAAAGCAGAAATTGTTGCAGTTGCTCAAAAGGAGTTCGAGCAATTTTTTCCTCAGTCTGGCTGGGTAGAACATGACGCAAATGAAATTTGGACTTCTCAGGCTTCGGTAGCAACTGAAGCAATCACTAAAGCTAATATTACACCCACGCAAATTGCAGGAATAGGCATCACCAATCAGAGAGAGACTACTATAGTATGGGATCGGAATACTGGCAAACCTATTCACAAAGCAATAGTCTGGCAAGATAGAAGAACTGCTGCTTATTGTAATGACCTTAAAAAGAAAACAGGTTTATCAGAAAAAGTCAATGATAAAACAGGATTGATAATTGACGCTTATTTTTCAGCTACTAAAATAAAATGGATTTTAGATAATGTTGAAGGAGCAAAAGAAAAAGCTGAAAAGGGTGATTTATGTTTCGGTACAGTGGATAGCTGGTTGGTCTATAAATTAACAAGCGGAAAACATCATTATACTGATATTACTAATGCTAGTCGCACCATGATTTTTAATATTCATGAAAAAAAGTGGGACAAAGAATTACTGGATTTGTTTGAAATTCCTGAATCTATGTTGCCTGAGGTGAAGGCTAGTAGCGAAGTTTATTGTACGACTGCTGGGGATCTGTTCTCACATAAAATCCCTATCGCAGGAATAGCTGGTGACCAACAAGCAGCTTTGTTTGGACAACTTTGCTCGGAAAAAGGAATGGCTAAAACCACCTATGGAACGGGTTGCTTTTTAGTGATGAATACAGGAGACGAACCCGTGAAATCGAAGAATAAATTATTGACTACCGTGGCTTGGCAAATAGGAGATAAGGTTCAATATGCTTTAGAAGGCAGTGTTTTTATAGGAGGAGCAGCCATTCAATGGTTAAGAGATGGACTAGAGCTTTTCCGCAAAGCAAGTGAGTCGGAAGCTTTGGCCACTTCTTTAAAGAATAATGAAGGCGTTTATTTTGTACCCGCTTTAACAGGATTAGGAGCACCTTATTGGAATCAAGATGCTAGAGGTACATTTTTTGGAATTACCCGAGGAACTACGAAAGCTCATATGGCAAGAGCAGCATTGGAAGCCATTGCCTATCAAGTAAATGATGTTTTGGCAGCCATGGAAAAAGATGCTGGACATAAAACCCAAGAAATGCGAGTGGATGGTGGTGCTTCCGAAAATAATTTCTTGATGCAGTTTCAATCTGATTTGGTCGATTGTACTATTACTCGACCTAAAATTACTGAGACTACTGCAGTGGGTGCCGCATTTTTAGCAGGGCTAGCAGTGGGCTACTGGAAAGATATGGAGGCCTTGCAATCCCTTTGGGAAGCCGAGCAATCCTATAATCCTGAAATGGATAAAGAAGAAGTTAAAAAATTATTGCATTTTTGGCATAAGGCGGTGGACCGAAGTCAGGATTGGTTAGAATCATAAAAGCAGATGAACTATTTTGTAGCAGAATTTTTAGGCACTTTTTTATTAATATTGATGGGTTCTGGGGTTGTAGCCAATGTGGTTTTGCCCAAAACTAAAGCCGCAGGTTCGGGCTGGATGGTGATTACTACAGCTTGGGCTTTTGGAGTTTTTATAGCGGTGGTAGTCGCAGGTCCTCATAGTGGAGCTCATATTAATCCAGCGGTTAGCTTGGCCCTAGCAATAACAGGTGATTTCGCCTGGAATCTTTTGTGGATTTATATCCCAGCACAGATTTTAGGCGCAGCTTTTGGGGCTTTTTGTGCCTGGTTGATTTATCAAAGGCATTTTGAATCCACGGATGATCAGGGTTTGTTATTTGCGCCTTTTGCCACTGCTCCAGCCATTCGAGATGTCAGGACTAATTTTATTTCAGAATTCATCGGAACATTTGTACTTATCATAGTGATATTGTTTTCCACTCCTCCGCAGTTGATGGACGCCAATAGCACTCCAATTGGCTTGGGGGATTTAGGGGCTCTACCGGTTGCTATTTTGGTATGGGTAATAGGATTGGCTTTAGAGGGAACAACTGGCTATGCGATCAATCCGGCACGTGATTTAGGTCCAAGGATCATGCATCAAATTTTACCCATAAAAGGAAAAGGAGGGAGCGATTGGTCCTATAGTTGGATTCCCATTATTGGTCCTTTAACAGGTGCTGCCGTTGCAGCATTTATTTACATAGTATTGAATTAATTTATATTCCATAATGGATAAGAAAATTTCACATTTCAAAACTTCAGATAATTTATCATTGGAGGTTCAAAAATACATTCAATCTGAAAATCCTAAAAAGATAATATTAATTGTCCATGGACTTGGAGAACATGCTGGAAGATTTCAAAAAGTAGCTGAGTATTTTAATGAACAGGGAATAAGTGTCATAGCCTTAACTTTAAGAGGACATGGGAATTCAGAAGGCAAAAAAGGACATGCCCCTAGCATGGAGCAACTATTGACTGACATAGAGTATTTTATCCGTTTTGTTAGGGTGGATTATTTAAATGCTGAATTATACCTCTATGGGCATAGCATGGGCGGCAATATCGTTTTGAATTATTTGGCTCAAGACCAATCCAGTGAAATTACGGCCGGTATAGCAACTTCCCCGTGGATTAAATTGGCTTTTGACCCACCAAAATGGAAAGTGAATTTAGGGAATTGGGTAGCCGATATTATTCCAAGTTTGATTCAGCCATCAGGACTAAAAGCAGAGGATATTTCCAGCATAAATGAGGAGGTAGAGAAGTATGAAAATGATCCCTTAATTCACAATAAAATTTCGGCCAAACTATTTACCTCCATCACAAAAGGAGGGGAGTACCTGATTCATAATACCCATAAATTTAAGCACAAAGTATTTTTAGCTCACGGTCAGCTAGATAAAATTATCTCCCATGATGCAACTGCTGAATTCTCTAAGGATAGCAGTTTGTTTACATTTAAAAGTTATCCAAATTCAAAGCATGAAATCCATCATGATGTAGATTTTGAGGAATTGATGGGGGATGTTTTGGGGTGGATGGAGGATAATTAAATCTTGATAGATTTTAAATTTTTTGGTGAATTTTAAAAAAAAGTAAATTTATGCTTTGGAAGTTGAATACTTCTGGGACAGAGACAGAGCAAAATTAAGCATTAAATTGCTAATTATTGCATTTTAATTCTAGCTTAATCATTCATACTTTTTCCATTGATGAAAAAGTATGCAAAAAATCTAGGTAAAATGATGCTACTACCCGCTAATGTCAGCGTCTGCCCGCCATTTTACCCTCCAGCCCGCTTTTTCGCTTAAGGCGAAAGTTGGGGAGTTAGATATTAATAAACTCACCAAGTAAATTCAACTTTATGTAACATTGATCAAACTCCTTTTAGCTTGTTTCTAGATGATTTTTAATTAGCCCGCTAATCTAGATTGTTCTTGGAAAACCTATGTTGTCCTAACGTGAGAGATACAGCAAAATTCTTAATTGGTTATTGCACATTTGCAACAGAACTGACTCGACCACTTCCGAGGAACTCGGGAAAGAAGGAGGGAGGACAAAATAGCGGGCCCGCTTGTGCAGACAAGCCAGCGGATGGATGTGGGATGAAGCATTATTTTGTCTTGATTTTTTCTTTCTTTTTGATCAAGTAACCGCAGTCTATTGAACTGAACTTCAAAGAAGATAACAGGATGGTCCTGTGTTACAGGATATGAGCCAGGGTTAAACAGCCTTTGGCTGTTCTTTTGTTTTCTTTTGATTCTTCTGTGGTTAAATTTCCAGCTTTAGCAAGTTTTTAGTCTTGTTATATAGTAGAAAAAAGGAAAATAGAAACATTGGAATATACCTAATAAGTATAAGTAAAGCCTCAAAAAAATACTACTCATCATATTAAATATTGCCGTAAAATATCAGTCTTAACCACTTCCTGACTTTCAGGAAAACGATTTCCCCTATTCAGGAAGCCCAAAAAATATTCAGTAAGCATCTTTACCAAATCAGGAAACATTATAAAAACTCAGGCAATATTAATATTCTGCAGGTAGTGAAAATAATATTCAGCAAGGAATATTATTTGGTTTTTGATTTTCGCATTACTTACCTAGAATGTGTCCCATGTCTTTAAATCCTCGTTCCCACCTTGCTTTGCACGGTGGTTTTTAATTGCACATATTATTTAAGTTAAATGCTTTATAATACTGTGTTGATTTTCTTGTAATAAAAACAATCGGTTAGATTGCCTCGATTACTATTACAAATTAATTTAAATACTCTAGATGCGAATCATTTTAATTCCGAATCAGTTTAATCTCATTGATTTTAAATTCATCAACCTTTTTAGTTAAAAAAACATGAGAACGAACAAAGGTTTTACCTTCTATGAGAATACTTACAATGACTGAATATTCTTCTGAGTTTTTCTCATCTCTATCAATTTTATATCCTGTGATTTTTTCGCCTTGTCCACCAACCCATTGATTACCCCATAAATAATTACAAGCATTTATATTAAACATTGGTTCTGGTTCATATTCCCAATTGATCTTTCGCATTTCTGCATTGCAACTTTCTAGCTTGCTAACCAATTTCTCTTTGTAGTCCTCAGAAAAGTAATCAATAGTATTTATCCTTTCTTTAAATTCTCTCAAATCAAAAATATAAGTAGTTTCATCAAGCTTTTCAAAAGGTGGTATCTGATAATAACTTGTACTCTTTGGATAGGCAACATTTATGTACCAATTGTAAAATTTATCTACTGTTTGAAGGACTAGTGAATCTTGACTGGGGTTAGTATGATTTGAATGAGAGGATAATGTATAAAGGATAAATGGAACTAGTAGGGAAGTAGTTTTCATTTTCAATTAGATGTAACTGGGTAAATATATCAAGACGGATTCTCAATTAATAATGTATATGTAACTCGGTATTTATTACCATAAGGTCCAATATTTATAAACTGGATCATCTACTTCTGGTTCGACATCAAATTTGGAATATGCTCTCATCGGCTTTGAAAGTAAAAAAGAATCTACATCTACTCTATTGAACCTACCAAGACTGTCAATAGCATAATTTTCAATTACCACCTTAGTCACTAAGGGAGATTTTTCATCTTCCTGATTCCGGTTCTCGGCATCTTTGTAATTAAAAACCTTAATGCTGTCTGAATTTATTAAACTATAACTAAATCGGTCTAAAGAAGCACTGGTGTAACTTCTGATTTCCTCATTCACTACAAGTTCATCTATTTTCTTCCCGGTCTTATTAAAAGAACGTAAAACAAACCGTTCTGCTTTATTGTTAAATCTAGAATATAGAACCAAATCAAAGTGAGTTTCTGTCAAGGAAAAGATAGCAAAACGCTTGTAAATTTCTGTTACATACCTCGTGATCTTATCTTTATCCATATCATATAAGCCATATTTATATTGGAAATTCGATGAATCACTGTCACAGATATAAGTGAAACTAGCTGATTCAGGAATCAATGGATATTCTTCAGATAGTTGAGGGTAATCTTTTTTATTCAAATTTCTTGTTAAATAATTTCCATACTCATCAAACTGAACTTTTGGAGAAATCTCAATAAATTCATGATATTTGTCAACTTGCAAGAAGATAAGTGAACCCAAAAGTAAAATATATTTCATATAATTGAAAGAAATCACCAATTCAAATCTGGTAAGTTATTGATCACCACAATGTCCAATATTTATAAACCGGATCATCTGGTTCTGGTTCGACATCAAACTTGGAATATTTGAAAAGTGGCTTATCTAAAAATACTGAATCTTTAGATGAAAGATTGAATTGTCCAATAGAATCAATCTCATATTCTTCAATAACAACTTTTGTTTTTTTGTAATCTATGTTGGTATTTTCGTTATCGGAATAAGCAAAAACCTTAAATCCTTCCTTTTTAATAATTAAAAATTGAAAAAAAGCATCTGATTCTATACTCTCAATAGTTCTTTGGTTTGCTAATTTTTCATCAATCAAACGACCTTCTTTATCAAAGGATTGCAAATAAAAATACTTGTTATTGTCATCATCGTATGTTGCGTGCATTAACAAATCATATTCAGGTTTCTTTAAGGAAAGTATTGCATATCGCTTATGTTTCTTTTTCACATGTTTTAAAAAATTACCATCTTCCATATGATATAAATCATATTAATAATACAATCTAGACGAATCTTGATTGCAGGCATAGTAAAAGTATTCAGAATCCGTCAAAAGCTCATATTCTTTTTCAAAATCTAAAAAGGACATTTCATTTAAATGTCGAGTAAGATAGTTTCCGCTTTCATCCCATTTAAAGCTTGGGAATTTAGATGAAAAATTTTCATAATATATTTTATCAGAGTGAAAAATTAATGCAATTAATAGCAAGCTTATAAATCTCATATTTATTATTGAAGCTAGCTCCCACAAGACTGACTAGAAACCTTAATTACTATTATCTATCTGATTATAATTTTTCCAAAATTGATCATTTTCTTCTGATGATGTATTTTTCTTTTCAGCTTCAATACCAGATGAATTTATTTTAAATTCATCTGGGAATTCTATATAAACAATATTTTTTGGTGTATCAAAAGCAAATTGTTCATTCACATTAGAATAAAAAGAAGTATGATCCTTAAAATATTCTACAGTTGCAACGTATTGAAACTTTTTTAACTCTGTACTCAAAATAACATAGCATAATTTTCCATACAGGTATTTTTTGCCCAGAATATATTTTCCTTCAGGACTTACTAAAACCAATTCTATATATTCTGCTAGAAGTTCATCTTGCGATAAATCATTGACAGGTGCTTTATATATTTTCCAATCATAAGCGTCTGCTCCAGGCAAGTAATAATACTTTTGTCCATAAAATAATGTTTCATCAACAACCTGAGGTTTAATGCACTCCTCACAGGCAATTTCTTGTTTTGAAAAATCATTAGATTTTGATTCATTAAAATTTATTATTGTTATTAAACTATCTGCTTTAGTCGATCTTAGATACTCACTTACATACGTACTTAGTATTACTTTGGTGCCTGAAGAAGTAATGTCATAATTCACATCCTTATCATAGTAGTGTGCAGAATAGGATTTGATTTTATACTCCTTATTTAAATATTCTATCCAAAAATCTTGATAGTCCAATAAGTACTGGCCTCTATCAAGTTCATCAATTAATTTGGATTCAAATTTTTGTGGGACATTGTAAAAGCCATGATATAAAATTAATTCGTCAAACTGCTTAACTTTCAAAACTCTCCTACCTTCTCTCTTAATATAAATTGAATCTGTGACAACTTTTCTTTTTTCATTATAATATATTTTAAATTCTGCTTCAGAACTATATCCAAAATCTTTTTTACCACCAATATTCATTTGATAAATAAGTTTATCATCATTATAGCCTATTATATTATAATATCTATCCTTTTGAAGTTGTAATAATTCATTTGACTTCGCAATAAAATTTTTATGAGCAAACCTGATTGAATTTTGTCCATTTAAATCAAATAATATAAACCAACATACACTTAATGATAAAATAATTTTATTCATGATTATTTAATATATTTAAAAAATTTCACAACCCTATCTTCCCTTTGACCTATCAATGGTCTTGCATCCATAACCCCATACAGCGGTCCATTTGCAAAATGGACACCTTTTCCACAATCCATTATTCTAAGCACTTTTGATAAATCCCTTCTTGCAAATGACCCTCCCCACCGGTCCCCTAATGAAACCGTTGTATTAGAATAATTTAAACCAGATTTTTCCCTTTCTGTGTTATCGACTACTTCATATAAACTTCCTGGAACGATCATGAATACATGGCCCGGATCATAGCTGCCTATAATAATTTCTTTCTGACTTGTAACAAGATTTTGAAGACGCTTCCAATATTCAGGATATGATTCTGATTCTTCTTTTTTTATCTCTTCAAAATAATTATCTAAAGTCCCGTCATTTAAATTGTTTATTATTCCTTGAGCATTACCCATCATAGAAGATACTTTACCATATAATTGTACACCTTCATCTTTTATAGTTAAAGAACTACCACTAACGGGATAAAGAACATCATCACCAGTAAGATTATAAAGAGCAGCTCTTATACACAAATTGCATGATGCTTCATCCTCACTCCAATCGCTTTTAATATCAGTTGCAGCTTTTTCAGTAGACCCTTTATAATTTTGTGTAAATTCTTCAACACTCAAATTACTTAAATCAAATTTCAATGAACTATTCTTAACCCAGCCAAGATCTTCAAATTCTCCATTTTCCAATTTACTTATTAATTTAAATTCTCCACATTCATGAGTAACTTTTAAGGTCTGATTTTTTGAAACCTCCAAATTATAAATTTCAGTATATGGTCTAATTACTGGTTTAGTATCCTCCTTTAATTTGTATAATTGATTATCTGAAACTTCAATCACTTCTTTTAAGTTTCCTATCCAAGTGCAATAATCAATATTTTCGTTTATATAACTAACCATAACTCTTGCATCATCACCTTCGCTTAAGAAGTTGTTTATTTCTATAAATTCTCCTTTTTCTAAATATTCATCTGGATTTAATATATTATATGGTTCGGTTTGTTCCCTAATATTTGCATCGTCCTTAAATACTATAAATTTCCCGGATATAAATTCAGAAACCGATTCTTTATCGACAATTTCAAACATGTCATAATCCTCAAATCCATTATTAAATGAATCATCAACAGAAACGGTAATTCTAAGTAAATATTCACCTGCCTCCACAAAATTATTATTTGTCCCTTTTCCTGACCATCCTGCAATATCATCTTGTTTATCAACAAATTCTATGTTTTCTCCTTTTTCTAAATTATAATAGAAAATCACTAACGTTGTATCCTCTTCATTAATTTTAAATATCTCAATTTTTGAGTTATTAAGTTCCAAAGAATCCAAATATGTGTAGGTTAATTCTAGCCTTTCTTCACTTGAAGTAAAAGAGGATGTTAATTCATTTATCACTAATAATTCAGGATTTCGTGAAATTCCTTCAATTGGTTCTTCTGTATTTTCGTTGTTATTAATTAATTGAATACTATAATCGACTTCTCCAATTCTAATTTTTAATTCAAGTTCATCATAATCGTCTGGGAGAACTATATTTGCTGAATCGGTATCTGTTGGATTATCTAGAAAAATCTCTTCAGTAACATCCTCATCTCCATTTAATGCTGACCATTTAAGCTCTTCTTCACCATCATAATCGATTAATGTGATTAAATGATTTGAGTCATTATCAGACAAATTAATTTCAGTCCTGCTCTGATATTGCAACTCTTCATATTCAAACCATACCTCACCTGAATTTTCTTGTTCTCCACCAGAATTATGCGGCCCACTCAACTCCCCATCCTCATCCACCACATACACATTCCCTTCCTCATCCTCTATCACTATATCTCCATCCTCATTATCATCTGCCGTTTCAGGATCAATCTCTGTGGTATTGCCTTCTGTATCGGTTACGGTAATAGTGCCTTCTTCTTCATCATGTTCAACATCCGCTATTTCGCCTTCTATATTGACATCCGGTTCTGGTAGCTCATCAAAGCTGTCTTCTTCTCCTTCTTCCTGATTGCCTGTTCCTTCCTCGCTCAGGTCTGGTTCCTTTTGGTCCAAAGCTATGATAAAAGGGCCATTGGGGTTGTAAATGCTCTCGATATTACCTTTTATCAATTGCTTATCGGTATTGATCATTATATTGTTGAGGTTCGCTTCCACTCTGGCCCCATTGAACAAGGGTACTTCTATCAAGCCTCTTCCTGAATAGGTATCGCCCATTTGGTTGAGTTGGGTTAGGATAACCGTAAACCCTGCCGCTGTGATGCGGTCGCCTATCTGCAACTGCTCTATCGGCTCTTGGTTGGTGATTTCAGTTCGACTGGGCTTTGCCCCACAATTGAAGTCTTGTGTTTCCTGTTTGAGGGTTTTTAAGGTCAGTACATTTTCTGCTGCTCCATCTATGACGCCACAACTCGGAATCACTCTGATTTCATATTCAGTATCAGCCTGTAAATCATAGACTACCTGTGTTTCCAAGTTGGTGCCGTAGTTGAACCAGCCTTCTTCTCCTTTTTCCCTGATCTGAGCCACATAGCGATTATGGTTCCACTCGCCTTGCCATGTAATGCGGATTCTGTCAGTACCATTGGCTTCTGCCCCAAGATTGGTGATGGGTTGACAGGCATCGCCATATTTAAACCATCTTACCTCGCTATTGCCCTGATTCTTGAATAAGTCTCTACCGCTCAGGTTAACAGCTTGCACTTGCCAAGCATAGCTCCTGCCGGGGATCAGCATGGCATCGTTTAATCCGTAGAAGTAGCTGGTAGTCATGATGGTTGTTTCAAAAAGCGGTTGGGTAGTCCGTGCCACTTCATTAGGATTCCTGCCTTCCGGCCAGATCTCCCATAGCCTGAAAACATATTCGGTCTCAAATGCACTGTTGGGTGAGGAGGTATGCCTTGGCGTCCATTGAAATTGTACTTGCTGTGGGTCTTGCAATCTGATTTTTTCTTCAAAGGGAAGGTTTAGCAAAGGAGGATCATTTAATACCAGCCAGGCCATGGAAGTACCAATATTGCTGACTCTGTTATTTCTGTTATAATCCAGTACTTCTATTTGGAATTGATAAAAGCCCTCGGGCAATTTTTGCGTGGAGGCTAGCTGGTTGCGGTTGATGCCGCTGACCTCCATGTTCTGGATGTTGAGGTATTGGGTAAGGTCCGTGGCGTCCACTTGATAAGGTATTCCGGGGTCTAACCTAATAGGTTCTGGGCTAAAACCCCGTCTGGTTCTTAACCTGACACCCGCTCCTTCTATGGTGATCCGAAGTTTTGCTTGGTAATTCGTCTGCGTAAAATCCTTTAACAATAGCTGAATGTTCCATTTGTTTTGGCTAGCATCGCTGTAGTCTGAGAGGTAAAGGCTGTAGGGTGGGAGCAGATTGGAGGTTACCTGAACGGGGTTCGAAGCGTTTTGGGCTAATGAAGTTAAAGATAAAAGCAAACAAATAACCAGAAATGCAAATTGCTGCAGAATGTACTTGGGGCACGAGCTGGAAGCTTTTCGTAGATGTGGTCTATTTGACACACCAGACAGGCGTTCGCCAGCGGTGGGAGGGTATGGTTTTGGTTGAAATTTAATGCCTGGGGATTTTTTGGTTCGTTTCTGATTTTATTTTAAATCCAAAAGTATAGGTTTTAGGGCAATTTCAAAAAAATAATATCAAAAAATTGAGGGGAGCTAGAATTTTAGCTAGATAGGCGAGGAGTTTATGATGATAGTAAATTTCTATTAATGTTAGAATATACTCCGGATGCAAAGTAAAAACCCTCACAATTTACTTATTGTGAGGGTTTTGAACAATGTTTAAGGCTTGAATTTACTCTTCTCCACCTTCAATGCCATGTAATTTTCCTAATTCAATATCGATATGCCATAGTCCCATACCTTCTTCACCTATGATATCGAAAATTTCCAATGCTCTTCTAGCGATAGTTTCTTCCTCTCTTTGTTCAGTAACGAACCATTGTAGAAAGTTGAAAGTAGTAAAGTCTTTGGTACTGAAACAATGATCTACTAATTCATGGATTGATTTGGTTACTTTGATTTCATGCTCTAAAATCAGTTCAAACACCTCTCTCAAACTGTTGAACTCATGTCTGATTTCGCTAATAGCGGGTTGTCTAGCATGACCGCCAGCCTCATTGATGTAGCTGAATAATTTCAACATATGACCTCTCTCTTCGTCAGAATGGTCATATAAAAATTTTGAGGAGTTTACATAACCTTTTGTCTCGCACCACGAAGCCATTGATAAATAGTAAGCAGATGATTTTCCTTCCATTTCGATCTGCTGATTAAGTTTCTTTTCTGTTTCTATTGCTAATGATCTATTGGGTGTTATTAAATCTTTCATAATAATGTCATTTTTGTATTTTATGCATTATACATATAAATGGACAATAAAGTTGAATCAAAACTCAATCTGAAATTGGATTTCTTCTAAATATGGACTCAGTATAAATAATAGAGCATAAAAAAAAGGAGCTTTCATTTTGAAAACTCCTTTTAGTCGAACTCTTAAAACTAGATTCTTGATTCTAGAATTTTAATATTAACCTCTAGCTTTCGCTTCTTCCTTGATTTTATTTAATGCAGAGCCAGCCTTAAACCACTCTATTTGAGTATCATTATAAGTATGGTTGGTTTTGATAACATCTTTGCTTCCATCCGCATGCACTACTTCAATAGTGATAGGTTTTTCCGGTGCAAATTCTTTTAAATCTAAGAAATTGAATGTATCGTCCTCCTGAATTTTATCGTAATCTCCTTCGTCAGCAAATGTTAATCCTAACATTCCTTGTTTCTTCAAATTGGTTTCATGAATACGAGCAAATGACTTAACCAAAACGGCTTTTACGCCTAAGTGTCTTGGCTCCATGGCAGCATGCTCTCTTGAAGAACCTTCTCCGTAGTTATGATCTCCTACAACAATAGTTGGAATTCCTTTTGCTTTGTATGCTCTTTGCGTTGCAGGTACTGCATCATATTGCCCCGTTATCTGGCTCTTTACCTTATTGGTTTCCTCATTGAAGGCGTTTACCGCACCAATCAAGCAGTTGTCAGAAATGTTATCTAAATGACCTCTGAATCTCAACCAAGGACCCGCCATAGAGATATGGTCAGTTGTACATTTTCCTAATGCTTTAATTAATAATTTAGCACCAGTTATATTTTGTCCATCCCAGGCATCAAATCCTTCCAATAATTGTAACCTTTTAGAATCCGGAGCAACTTTTACTTCTACAGTGCTACCATCTTTTGCTGGAGCTTGGTATCCATTATCTTCTACTGCGAATCCTTCTTCAGGTAATTCAGCACCAAAAGGAGGGTCTAACTTCACTTGCTCTCCTTTTTCATTTGTTAAGGTATCTGTTAAAGGATTAAACCCTAAGTCACCACTTATTGCAATTGCTGCCACCATTTCCGGGGAAGTTACAAATGCATGAGTGTTAGGGTTTCCATCAGCTCTTTTAGAGAAGTTTCTATTAAAAGAGTGAACAATGGTGTTTTTCTCGCCTTTATCCGCACCAGTTCTTGACCATTGTCCGATACAAGGGCCACATGCATTAGTGAAAATAGTTGCGTCTAAATCTTCAAAAATCTTCAATAAACCATCGCGATCTGCAGTAAATCTAACTTGCTCTGATCCAGGGTTAATTCCAAATTCTGACTTCGTTTTTAATCCTTTCTCAACAGCTTGTTTTGCAATAGAGGAGGCTCTAGATAAATCTTCGTAAGAAGAATTGGTACAAGATCCGATTAATCCCCATTCTACTTTAGTCGGCCATCCGTTTTTTTCTGCCTCCGCTTTTAGTTCTGAAATTGGAGTAGCTCTGTCTGGAGTAAAAGGACCATTTACATGTGGTTCTAATGTTGAAAGGTCAATTTCGATCACTTGGTCAAAATACTGCTCAGGATTGCTATAAACCTCATCATCACCGGTTAAATGTTCACGAACTTCATTGGCAGCATCAGCAACATCATTTCTATCAGTTGATCTTAAATAACGCTCCATAGCGTCATCATAACCGAAAGTAGAAGTTGTAGCACCGATTTCAGCACCCATATTACAGATCGTTCCTTTTCCAGTTGCAGAAAGAGATTGTGCTCCAGGTCCGAAATATTCTACGATGGAGCCGGTTCCACCTTTTACAGTTAAGATCCCAGCAACTTTAAGGATTACATCTTTGGCGGAAGTCCAACCGTTTAGTTTTCCTGTTAATTTCACACCGATTAATTTTGGAAACTTCAGTTCCCACGGCATTCCAGCCATTACATCTACTGCATCCGCACCGCCAACACCTATTGCTACCATTCCTAAGCCACCAGCGTTTACAGTATGAGAATCGGTTCCGATCATCATTCCCCCAGGGAAAGCATAATTTTCCAGAACTACTTGGTGTATAATACCTGCACCTGGTTTCCAGAAGCCAATTCCATATTTATTTGAAACCGATTCTAAGAAATTAAAAACTTCTCCAGAAGCCGTTAAAGAACTTCTTAAATCTTCCTTTGCGCCTTCTTTAGCTAAGATCAGATGATCACAATGTACGGTAGAAGGAACTGCAGCTTGATCTTTTCCCGCTTGCATGAACTGAAGAAGTGCCATCTGGGCTGTAGCATCTTGCATGGCTACTCTATCTGGAGCGAAATCTACGTAAGATTTTCCTCTTTGAAATGCGTTTTTTGCTTTCCCATCCCATAAATGTGAGTAAAGTATCTTTTCAGATAAGGTTAAAGGTTTGTTGACTACCTGTCTTGCAGCAGTGATTTTTTCACTCATTCCAGCATAAACAGCTTTAATCATGTCTATATCAAAAGCCATATTGTTATTTTTAATTTAAAATTCTCTGATTTTCTGCAAAGATACAAAATCAACACTTTTATCCTATGAGTGAGACGGGATTATCTGTATTTGTAAAAGTTCTAATTATCGATATAAATAACTGTTATATAGAAAGTTAAGGTTGTATACTTAAAGTTTTACTTGTTTTTTATTGTTTAGAATATTGAATCACTTATATTTGAATTGCTGTAAAATCTGATAAAGGTTTTTAATCCGTATGTATTTAATTTTAGAGAAATATGCTTTTCTTTGAATGATTTTATGAGATATGTACTAAAAGGACTTAGATTTGTAAGTTAAATGATATTTAATAAATTATTTTTGAAAATACTTTCTAGTTATTCAATTTAGTGAAAATGAAATACTTCAATACTTTTAATAGGGGGTTAACACTAGTATCACTGGTCTTAATCTTTATGCTTTCAGGCTCAAACGGTAATGCTCAATGCTTGGAAAAGGATTTGGTATCCCTAAATCTTAATAATAGTGGTGAGCTAGAAATTGATTTATCGAATTATTCTGGAGATCTAACGTCATATGAAGTAAGGTTGTATAATTATGAAACTACAAATGATTTTATTTCTGTAAATTTAGAGGAGGCCCAAGGTGCGAATATAGAATTCAGCAGATCTAAGAAAAAACTCATTCTAAATGGAATACCTGCTGGAGATTATTTGGTGATTTTTGAAAATAATGCGTGTCAAAATATTTATGTTGGGGAGGGGTTTTCAGGATTCCCTAATTCAGGAATAAGAATTGAATAATATGAAGAAATTATACTTTTTACTTTTCTTTTTAGGAGTAACACTATTTGCTTTTGATTCGAATGCTCAGTGTCCCACACCAGGAAATACAGATATTGGTCCTTGCTGGGATGGTGATGCCACTGGCTCTGGTAGCGTAACTTTTACATTTAATGATGGAGTTGCTCCTGATGGATCCATATATCGCGTCCGGTTTTATGATTATCTTTCTGGTGGAACAGGTAAATTTGTTTATGACAGCAATAACCCAGATCCTTCCTTAAATGACGTTGATGACCCAATATTTAATGGTAATCAATTGACCTTCCCTAATTTACCGGAGGGTGATTATGTTTTACTTTTAAGTAATGGTGGTTGTGGAACTACTCCAGGCACGTTTTACGGAAATGGGTTTACCGGTGGATTTACATATTCAGCTATTGGTGTAGATGAAACGCTTGATATCGAAATTGCCTTAGATAATGTTTTTCCAGCATGTAGCGGGAATGACGGTGAAATACAAATTACTGTCTCCGGTGGAGAGGGTACTTTTTCTTACTCTTGGACAGGGCCAACAGCGATTGGAAATACTGATAATCCAACGGGCTTATCTGCTGGGACTTATGAAGTCACAGTAACTGATGGTTATGGATGTACCGAGGTTTTAGGAGGCCTTGAAGTGATTACACCTACCGTTGCTAATGCTGGGTCAGATGATTCGATTTGTCAGGATACTTATAATTTAAGTGGAAATAGCGTACAAACCGGTGAAACAGGAACCTGGTCGATAATTGCACAACCAGGAGGAGCGAATGCCCAAATTGATAATATTAATGATCCTAACACCCTAATCACAGATTTACTTTTCGATGGTGATTATACTTTTCGATGGACAATAAGCGATAATTCAGGGACGTGCTCAGATTCTGATGATGATGTGATTTTAACTGTGGCAAATGCCGCAACAGCAGAAGCGGGTGATGATGTTGCGATTTGCGAGGGCGATGATTTAGATTTATCAACAAGCGGTACTGTATCAGCTACAAACTTCTCAGTTCTAAGTTGGACTACAGCTGGTGATGGTAGTTTTGATGATAATACAGCTCTGGAACCTATTTATACTCCAGGCGCAACGGATATAAGCAACGGTAGCGTAGTACTGACATTAGAGGCTACTGGGAATGGCACATGTGACCCGGAAACTGATAACATGACGTTGACTATTACTCCTGCACCAACAGCGGATGCTGGTAGTGATGAGGATATTTGTGAAGCGACTGCCTATGATCTATCAGGATCTTTTACTCCGCCAAGCGCTAGTAATTTCGCAAACCTAACGTGGACAACTAGTGGAGATGGTAGCTTTACAGATAATACAGTTTTGGCTCCAGTCTATACGCCAGGGCCAGTCGATGCGACAAACGGCACGGTTACCTTGACACTTGAAGCAACAGGAAACGGAAGCTGTGCAGCAGAAACAAGCGATGTGATCATGACGATAGTAGCTGCGCCAAGCGCAACAGCAGGTAGTGATGAGGAGATTTGTAGCACGGATGTATTTGATATGAATGATTTCACTACTGCTCCAACGGTAAGTGACAACAACGGTCTTGAATGGAGTACAAATGGAACGGGAACTTTTGGTGATCTCACCCAGCTGGTAACTACTTACAGTCCAAGCCCTGCGGATCTTACAGCAGGCAGTGTGACTTTGACACTGACAGCATTCGGCAACGAGAACTGCGCAGATGCAACGGATAACATGACCTTGACAATAACTCCAACCCCAACTGCAGAGGCGGGTGATGATGTTGCGGTTTGCGAGGGAGATGATTTAGATTTATCGACAAGCGGTACAGTATCAGCCACGAATTTCTCCACTTTAAGCTGGAGTACAGCTGGAGACGGTAGTTTTGATGATAATACAGCGCTAGAGCCTATCTATACACCAGGCGCAACGGATATCACTAATGGTATTGTAGTATTAACTGTAGAGGCTACTGGTAATGGTGCATGCGCTACTTCCACTGCAACAGATAATATGACCTTAACGATTACTCCAGCCCCAACATCAGAGGCAGGAGATGATGAGACAATTTGCGAAGGTGATGATTTGGATTTATCAGCAAGCAGCACAGTGTCGGCCACTAATTTCTCCACTTTAAGCTGGAGTACAGCTGGGGACGGTAGTTTTGATGATAATACAGCGCTAGAGCCTCTTTATACTCCAGGTGCAACAGACATAAGCAATGGGAGTGTACTATTGACACTACAGGCAAATGGAAATGGTGGTTGCTCTGCAGCAACAGACAATATGACTTTAACGATCACACCAGCAGCAACAGCAGAAGCGGGTGATGATGTTGCGGTTTGTCAAGGCGATGATTTAGATTTATCGATAAGCGGTACAGTATCGGCTACAAACTTCTCAGTTCTAAGTTGGACTACAGCTGGTGATGGTAGTTTTGATGATAACACAGCGCTAGAGCCTATCTATACACCAGGTGCAACGGATATCGCTAACGGTAGTGTAGTATTAACTCTAGAGGCTACTGGTAATGGTGCATGCGCTACTTCCACTGCAACAGATAATCTGACCTTAACGATTACTCCAGCCCCAACATCAGAGGCAGGAGATGATGAGACAATTTGCGAAGGTGATGATTTGGATTTATCAGCAAGCAGCACAGTGTCGGCCACTAATTTCTCCACTTTAAGCTGGAGTACAGCTGGGGACGGTAGTTTTGATGATAATACAGCGCTAGAGCCTCTTTATACTCCAGGTGCAACAGACATAAGCAATGGGAGTGTACTATTGACACTACAGGCAAATGGAAATGGTGGTTGCTCTGCAGCAACAGACAATATGACTTTAACGATCACACCAGCAGCAACAGCAGAAGCGGGTGATGATGTTGCGGTTTGTCAAGGCGATGATTTAGATTTATCGATAAGCGGTACAGTATCGGCTACAAACTTCACAGTTCTAAGTTGGACTACAGCTGGTGATGGTAGTTTTGATGATAACACAGCGCTAGAGCCTATCTATACACCAGGTGCAACGGATATCGCTAACGGTACTGTAGTATTAACTCTAGAGGCTACGGGAAATGGTAGTTGTGCCCCAGCTGTAGATAACATGACCTTGACAATAACTCCAACCCCAACTGCAGAGGCGGGTGATGATGTTGCGGTTTGCGAGGGAGATGATTTAGATTTATCGACAAGCGGTACAGTATCAGCCACTAATTTCTCCACTTTAAGCTGGAGTACAGCTGGGGACGGTAGTTTTGATGATAATACAGCGCTAGAGCCTATCTATACACCAGGCGCAACGGATATCACTAATGGTAGTGTAGTATTAACTGTAGAGGCTACTGGTAATGGTGCATGCGCTACTTCCACTGCAACAGATAATCTGACCTTAACGATTACTCCAGCCCCAACATCAGAGGCAGGAGATGATGAGACAATTTGCGAAGGTGATGATTTGGATTTATCAGCAAGCAGCACAGTGTCGGCCACTAATTTCTCCACTTTAAGCTGGAGTACAGCTGGGGACGGTAGTTTTGATGATAATACAGCGCTAGAGCCTCTTTATACTCCAGGTGCAACAGACATAAGCAATGGGAGTGTACTATTGACACTTCAGGCAAATGGAAATGGTGGTTGCTCTGCAGCAACAGACAATATGACTTTAACGATCACACCAGCAGCAACAGCAGAAGCGGGTGATGATGTTGCGGTTTGTCAAGGCGATGATTTAGATTTATCGATAAGCGGTACAGTATCGGCTACAAACTTCTCAGTTCTAAGTTGGACTACAGCTGGTGATGGTAGTTTTGATGATAATACAGCTCTGGAACCTATTTATACTCCAGGCGCAACGGATATCGCTAATGGTAGTGTAGTATTAACTGTAGAGGCTACTGGTAATGGTGCATGCGCTACTTCCACTGCAACAGATAATCTGACCTTAACGATTACTCCAGCCCCAACATCAGAGGCAGGAGATGATGAGACAATTTGCGAAGGTGATGATTTGGATTTATCAGCAAGCAGCACAGTGTCGGCCACTAATTTCTCCACTTTAAGCTGGAGTACAGCTGGGGACGGTAGTTTTGATGATAATACAGCGCTAGAGCCTCTTTATACTCCAGGTGCAACAGACATAAGCAATGGGAGTGTACTATTGACACTACAGGCAAATGGAAATGGTGGTTGCTCTGCAGCAACAGACAATATGACTTTAACGATCACACCAGCAGCAACAGCAGAAGCGGGTGATGATGTTGCGGTTTGTCAAGGCGATGATTTAGATTTATCGATAAGCGGTACAGTATCGGCTACAAACTTCACAGTTCTAAGTTGGACTACAGCTGGTGATGGTAGTTTTGATGATAACACAGCGCTAGAGCCTATCTATACACCAGGTGCAACGGATATCGCTAACGGTACTGTAGTATTAACTCTAGAGGCTACGGGAAATGGTAGTTGTGCCCCGGCTGTAGATAACATGACCTTGACAATAACTCCAACCCCAACTGCAGAGGCGGGTGATGATGTTGCGGTTTGCGAGGGAGATGATTTAGATTTATCGACAAGCGGTACAGTATCAGCCACTAATTTCTCCACTTTAAGCTGGAGTACAGCTGGGGACGGTAGTTTTGATGATAATACAGCGCTAGAGCCTATCTATACACCAGGCGCAACGGATATCACTAATGGTAGTGTAGTATTAACTGTAGAGGCTACTGGTAATGGTGCATGCGCTACTTCCACTGCAACAGATAATATGACCTTAACGATTACTCCAGCCCCAACAGCAGAAGCGGGTGATGATGTTGCGGTTTGTCAAGGCGATGATTTAGATTTATCGATAAGCGGTACAGTATCGGCTACAAACTTCACAGTTCTAAGCTGGAGTACAGCTGGAGACGGTAGTTTTGATGATAACACAGCGCTAGAGCCTATCTATACACCAGGTGCAACGGATATCGCTAACGGTACTGTAGTATTAACTCTAGAGGCTACGGGAAATGGTAGTTGTGCCCCAGCTGTAGATAACATGACCTTGACAATAACTCCAACCCCAACTGCAGAGGCGGGTGATGATGTTGCGGTTTGCGAGGGAGATGATTTAGATTTATCGACAAGCGGTACAGTATCAGCCACGAATTTCTCCACTTTAAGCTGGAGTACAGCTGGAGACGGTAGTTTTGATGATAATACAGCGCTAGAGCCTATCTATACACCAGGCGCAACGGATATCACTAATGGTATTGTAGTATTAACTGTAGAGGCTACTGGTAATGGTGCATGCGCTACTTCCACTGCAACAGATAATATGACCTTAACGATTACTCCAGCCCCAACATCAGAGGCAGGAGATGATGAGACAATTTGCGAAGGTGATGATTTGGATTTATCAGCAAGCAGCACAGTGTCGGCCACTAATTTCTCCACTTTAAGCTGGAGTACAGCTGGGGACGGTAGTTTTGATGATAATACAGCGCTAGAGCCTCTTTATACTCCAGGTGCAACAGACATAAGCAATGGGAGTGTACTATTGACACTACAGGCAAATGGAAATGGTGGTTGCTCTGCAGCAACAGACAATATGACTTTAACGATCACACCAGCAGCAACAGCAGAAGCGGGTGATGATGTTGCGGTTTGTCAAGGCGATGATTTAGATTTATCGATAAGCGGTACAGTATCGGCTACAAACTTCTCAGTTCTAAGTTGGACTACAGCTGGTGATGGTAGTTTTGATGATAACACAGCGCTAGAGCCTATCTATACACCAGGTGCAACGGATATCGCTAACGGTAGTGTAGTATTAACTCTAGAGGCTACTGGTAATGGTGCATGCGCTACTTCCACTGCAACAGATAATCTGACCTTAACGATTACTCCAGCCCCAACATCAGAGGCAGGAGATGATGAGACAATTTGCGAAGGTGATGATTTGGATTTATCAGCAAGCAGCACAGTGTCGGCCACTAATTTCTCCACTTTAAGCTGGAGTACAGCTGGGGACGGTAGTTTTGATGATAATACAGCGCTAGAGCCTCTTTATACTCCAGGTGCAACAGACATAAGCAATGGGAGTGTACTATTGACACTTCAGGCAAATGGAAATGGTGGTTGCTCTGCAGCAACAGACAATATGACTTTAACGATCACACCAGCAGCAACAGCAGAAGCGGGTGATGATGTTGCGATTTGCGAGGGCGATGATTTAGATTTATCGATAAGCGGTACTGTATCGGCTACAAACTTCACAGTTCTAAGTTGGACTACAGCTGGTGATGGTAGTTTTGATGATAACACAGCGCTAGAGCCTATCTATACACCAGGTGCAACGGATATCGCTAACGGTACTGTAGTATTAACTCTAGAGGCTACGGGTAATGGTAGTTGTGATCCCGCTGTAGATAATATGACTTTGACAATCACAAATTCACCGACAGCGGATGCAGGTAGTGATCAGGGAATTTGTAGTGATGAGATTTTGGATTTGTCCTTAATTGATACTCCACCAACTTCAACCAATGGTACAAACTTAATATGGACAACAAACGGCAACGGGAGTTTTAGTGATCAAACGATCTTGCAGCCTATATATACTCCAAGTGCTGATGATATTACAGCTGGAACTGTTGAATTGACCTTGACAGCTGAGGGTGCTGGCAGTTGTGCTGATGCTGTAAGTAGTATGACTTTAGCAATTAGCGCTAACCCAACAGCATTTGCAGGGGATGATCAATCATTTTGTGATGTAACGTCAATTGACTTAAGTACTTTGGATACACCGCCTTTAGCAGAAAATGGGACAATTGAGTGGTATACGATTCCAGGAGATGGTTCATTTAATGATGTAACTTTAGAAGCTCCCATTTATACATTTGGGCCTGGTGATATTGCAAATGGATCTGTTATCCTATCTATTAACGTAGTGGGTGAAGGTGCTTGTTCTAATACTACAGTATCAGACGCAGTAATTATTTCTATTAACAATACTCCAACTATTAATCCAATAGCTGATGCCTCTATGTGTTATGTTGATGCAAATAGCACCTTTGATGTGGAAGCAACAGTTTCAAATGCAAACAGCATTCTATGGTCTAGTAGTGGTACAGGGACTTTTGACGATGAAACCTTGGCTTCTACTTTTTATATTCCTAGTCAAGCTGACTCTGCCAATGGATCAGTTGATTTGACCATAACTGCTTTTGGTTCAGGAGCTTGCACTGATTCGGATTTGACCTTTACTCTTCAAATTAATAGTTTGAAAATAGATGATGTTGTCACTCAGCCAGCTTCTTGTGGGGCAGAAGGTACAGTTGAGTTGAATGTTTTAACCGGATCTGCAGACTTAGTAAAGTGGACTGACGAAAATGATAATGATGTCACTGGAACAGATCCGTTATCATTTTCAGCAACAGCAGGAACTTATACCTTGCTCGTAAATGATAATACTACGAATTGCCTGTTTACTAAAACATATAATCTGGTTGACCCAGCACCATTTACAGTGGATGCTGTAGTTAGTAATCAAACTGAATGTAATCTTGATAATGGAAGTATAGATATTACCATTAATTCTGGTTCTGGCAGTGAAACTTTCCAATGGACAGGTCCTGGAATTGATGCTTCAAATGAAAATAATGAAGATCAGCAGGATTTAACACCTGGAGATTATTCTGTTGTAGTTACCGATAATGGATGTACTGTTACTGAAAATTATACTGTGGATCCAGTAGAATCAATTAGTGCTACTTTAAGTAGTGAACTTGCTTCATGCGGTTCTTCTGATGGCACGATTTCAGTAAGAGTGGCTCAAATTGGAAGTAATACATATGATGTAGTATTGAAAGACTCATCTGGTGAAGTTTTAATTGATTCTTTGGGAATAGACGTTGCGAACGATTCTGTTGTATTTGCAGGACTGTTTCAAGCCTCCTACAGAGTTATAGTAACTGATAATGTTACCGCTTGCTCTGATAGCTTAAATATAGTTGTTAATGAGGATGCCCCATTTATACCAAATGTACCTAGTGTTACCAATATTCAGAATTGTGGAGATTTGGGCAGTATTAGTATTACTTTTGCAGATGCAAATGAGCCAACTTCATATGCGTGGGTAAATGAAGCAGGGGATCCGGTAGGAAACGATTCTCCTGATCTTAATGGGGTAGAGGCAGGTTTGTATACGGTGACCTTATCGGATGCGAATTGCACAGTTGTTATTAGTGACATCGAAATCACCCAACCAGCAGAATGCGATTACGATTGCGAAGACTTCAGAGTTACTCCAATTACGGAAGCTGCAACTTGCTTGGGAGTGGATGATGGAAAAATGTTTTTCTTATTACGAGATGTTAATGAGAGTTCTCCTGAATTGAATTTTGATATTAAGCCGACTGGTACAGATGATTCGCTTTATCATAGATTTACAGTGACCAACATCGGACAAGGGTTGATTGTAGAAATAGACACCACCTTTGCGACTGGAAGCTATACTGTTGTTGCATCTGATCCAAATTTGGATTGCACTGCTGATACTGTAAACATTAATATTGGGACCAAAACTACACTGTCAGCTACTATTGATATAGAACAACCAACTTGCACCATTTCTACTGGTTCAATATCAGCAAGTATAGCAGGAACGACAGATTCTTTTGAATACATACTGTACTTCGATGGTGACTCTTTAACATCAAATATGACTGGTGTTTTTGCTGACTTGGAAGAAGGTGATTATGAGATCGAATTTAATAACCAAAGTGCTAACTCATGCGGACTATCTAATCGGACTTTTACAATTGAAAATACCGCTGTTGTAGATCAAAGTGCTGTGGACATAAATGTATCGAATCCAGATTGCGGAGAAGTATTTGGATCAATTGCCGTAAGTCTAAATAATTTACCAAGCAATTATGAATTTATTTTGGTAGATGGAAATGATGAGGAAGTAGCTCGAAATTCAACTGGTATATTCAATGATGTAGCTGAAGGAACATATGTTGTTCAGTTCGAAAATGTTGTTGACCCAGGAGCTTGTCCAATCGCTGATAGAGGTGGAATTGTAATCGAAAATGACGGTTCCTTTTCTGCAGTTGCAAGTGAAGTTGAGAACATAGTTTGTTTCGGTGATAATACTGGTTCTGCAATAATTACGTTGGAAGGAATATCAACAGGATTCTATTCTTTAGATAATGGACAACTATGGACTGAGTTTACTTCAGGAAATAGAATCAGTGGACTACCAGCTGTGAATAATCTCTTGGTAAGTGATGAGCCTGGAACCTCTGATTGTGAGTTATCGGTAGCTGTGGGTATTGAGTATTTAAGTCAACCAATTACTTTGGATGGAAGCATTGAATTGATTACGCAAGCTAGTTGCACAGTTTCTGAACAAGTAGGTGAGATTAATGTTCCTGCTGTTTCTGGAGGGGTTGCTCCATATGAATTTTCAATTGACGGCAAGGTAGTAGAATTAGATGCTGATCGCAATATTGGAGGTCTTGCTAGAAATGTAAACCAATTGACCATCACTGATGATACAGGATGTAGCGAAAACTTTGATATTCGATCTATTGTTTCACCAAATGAGGTTAGGGCAGTGGTAACTGAAATCAATCCTAATAATAATTGTACTGATGATCCAGAAGGTATTTTAGTTGTAATTGATGAGGCCACAATTGATAATGTGCCTGGGCCATATAACTTAATTCTTAATAGAGTTAACGAGACGACTACATCCGAATATGTTTTAGATATTAATACGAATGGAAGTAGGGAATTCCTAATATCTCAGTTTAATTTTGACGAAAATATTCCTTTTATTAAAGGAGCAAGATATAGATGGACTGTACGAGCAGTTGATAATGATCAAGCCTGTTCTGCAGATAATTTTGTGACTATAAACGGTGGAGCAATTATTCCAACCTTTGATATTGAAGCAAGTGATGTTGCTTGTTTCCAAGAATCAGGATCTATAGAATTATTCAATATTATTGCTGATGAAACTATTCAATTATTTATTGAGGTTTATGAAGGTAATAATGTGGATCCTACTGAAACGTTTACTCTTAATTCAATACCGGAAAGTAGAAGATTTGTGATCGACCAAAGTATTTATGGTATGATGACTCGTGGCGATTATATAGTGAAGTTGTCGCAGCAACCAAGTAATTGTAGCAGCACAATTGAATCTGAAAATGCTAGCGTATTCATTGATGCTCCAGTTGCACAATTAAATGTAGAATTGGTTCCTGAACCTAATTTACCGCCTGGCATTGAGAGAGAAAGAACGGATATGAATCCTATGCCAACTACTAGACCGGATAGGGCAAATGGGTCCATAAGCATCAGGCTGGTTGAACCAATTTCTGGTGCAAATGGATATTCTGCTCAGATATTCTTGTTGACTCCATTAGGAGGTAATAATAGCTCTGATTATGTGATACCGACCGAACCTATTGAATTCGATGCGGACAGGACAATAACCTTTGCGAATTTATTACCAGGTATTTATGAAATTGAATATTATGATTCATTTGGATGTGGTTTGGATGGCAATAGGTTAGTTTTTGATGGGGAAGGTTCTTCGGATATCACGGTTGATTTCGATAGAAGTCCGTTTATCCCGAATGTTTTCACGCCAAATAATGACGGTAAAAATGATGAATTTAGAATTCTCAACCTACCTGATAATGGCGCTGAACTAATTGTAACTAATAGGACGGGAACAATAGTTTATAGAGATAGTAATTACCGATCAAGTAACCTTTGGGATGGTGGTGATAATCCTGACGGGATATATTTCTACCAATTAACAGTAGATGGAAATGTTCAATCTGGATGGGTAGAAATCATCAGAGGAAAAAGATAATTATTTGAAATACTAATGCGAAGGAATGCCAGCTCTTTTAGGGCTGGCATTTTTTATAATAAGGGACTTTAACTTTCGTTCGTAGTTCATGAAAATTAAGTTAGTAATCGTTCTTTGTCTTTTTAGCTTTAGCGTAGTAGCTCAAAAATATGGAACAGCGATCGGTCCTCGGATTGGGGAATCAAGATTTGGAATAAGTGTTAAACAAAGAATTCTCCCAAGCTTTACCGCAGAAGCAATGACAGAGTTGCAATCTGATGCCTATCAATTTACAATACTTCCTAAATACCACTTACCGATTACCGGTGAGGGTTTAAATATCTTTTTCGGTGCAGGGGCTCATATAGGAGGCCTAAAAGAATTTGGAGCAACTTATGGTTATGATCTGATGGGTGGAATCGAGTGGAAAATTCCGGCTTTGCCTTTAGTAATTGGGGCTGACGTTAAACCAGCTTATCATATTAACCATGAAGACTGGTTTGAATTTCCAGCAACTGTATCGGTGCATTATGTTTTTTCTAAGGAAACCAAAGCGAAAAGGAAGAAACAAAGGGCGAAAAGAAAGAAGAGAAAGGAAAGACGCGAAAGGAGAGAAGAAAGAAGAGAGAAAAGACAGGAGTGGTGGAATGATTTTAGGAATATTTAAAAGTTTTTAATGGTTTTGTCTTGCATTTTTAAATTATTTCAATGTACTTTGGAATACAAAGTATAAATATGGATCAACAGAAGTATATTCAAGACATTAAAGAAATTAGAGAAATGATGGATCGCTCTGGTCGATTTATTTCTCTTAGCGGTATTTCAGGAGTGGTAGCAGGAATCATTGCTTTAGTTTCTGCTTTTATAGCTTATCATTACATCTATTTAGACACCCATTACTACAGCTTTAAAGTGATTTACTTATCTCCTCAAACAATTCAGGACATATTTTTATTGGCCCTGACCACACTTATCTTATCCATTGGTTCTGTTATAGTACTGACTCACAGGACGAGCAAAAAGAAAGGTCAGCACCTTTTGAATAAGCATGCTAAATTAGTTTTGATAAACTTAGGAATCCCATTATTTACAGGAGGCATGGTTTGTATTATTTTAATTATTAATGGCTACATAGGTGTAATAGCACCACTTACTTTAATTTTCTATGGATTGGCATTGATTAATGCGAGTAAGTACACTTTGGATGATATTAGAAGCTTAGGGATTGCGCAAATCATTTTAGGGTTGATAGGTCTATACTTTATTGGTTATGGCCTAGTTCTTTGGGCGCTAGGTTTTGGGATCTTACATATTATTTACGGTATTATAATGCGTTTGAAGTACGGATCGTGAAGGAGATACTAAATAAATTGGATAAGGCATTTGAAAATAAAGTGCGCTTAGGGATTATGTCTGCTTTGATGGTAAATGACAAAATGGACTTTGTATCATTAAAAGATTTACTAGGTGTGACTGATGGCAATTTAGCTAGTCATTTGAAAAATCTTGAAAAAAAAGAATTTGTGGGTTTCGAGAAAGAATTTGTGGATAGAAAACCAAATACGACCTACAAAGCCACTGAACTTGGTATTAGGGCATTTAAGGCTCACATAAATGCAATTGAAAAATTATTAAGTAATAAATAAATTTTTTTTACACTTTAACTTTGAATTACAAAGTACTCTTAATATGAAAAAATATGGAAAAAGAAAATAGTCTATTCGAAAAAGTGAGCACTTGGCTCAGAAATTCAGTGATGTTGAAACTCTTAACGATTACTATTCTGATGCTACTTTTGCTGATTCCTTCAGCTATGATTCAAGATGTGATTAGCGAAAGACAAAACTTGCAGCAAGAAGCCATTAGCGAGGTCAGCAGTAAATGGGCCAACAGCCAAGAGTTAAATGGCCCAATATTAACCATTCCACTTTTGTATGAATTTGAGAAAGACGATAAAATGGTGGAGACTATTGTTTATCAATATGTTTTACCTCAAGCATTAAATATTAATGGTATTTTAAAACCTCAAAAATTAAGAAGAGGGATTTATGAAGTGGTGGTTTATGATTCAGATTTAAAAGTGAACGGAACATTTAATATGGATATTAGCTTTGATGAAAATCATTTAAAGGAAATTCAATACGAGAAGGCATTTTTAACCATTGGATTTTCTGATTTACGAGGGATCAGTAATAATATCAATTTCAAATGGGGAAATGAAAACTTAAAAGTAGAGTCTGGTAGTAAAATCACCGATTTGGTCAGTTCTGGCATTACCATTTATCCAAAAGCCATCAAATCGCAATTAGGAAATTCGATTGATTTTGATTTCTCAGTGGATTTGCAAGGAAGTCAAGACTTAACTTTTGTTCCGGTAGGAGGGACGACTCAAGTTAATTTGCAGTCGGAGTGGTCATCTCCAAGTTTCAAAGGAAATTTCTTACCCAAAAATAGAGAGGTAGATGAAGCGGGCTTTACAGCTCACTGGAATGTGTTGGAATTAAATAGAAATTACCCGCAATCATGGTCGGGAAGAATTATGAAAGATAAAATGGACGCATCTGCCTTTGGGGTAAACTTGTTGAATGAAGTAGATGATTACAAGAAATCGCAACGCTCAGCTAAGTATTCAGTGATGACCATTGCACTCACATTCTTGGTTTTCTTTTTAGTGGAAGTGATTAATAAAAAAAGGATTCATCCCTTCCAGTATATTTTGGTAGGCTTGGCTCTATGCTTATTCTATGTTTTGTTGGTATCCATATCGGAACATTCCAATTTTGATTTGGCTTATGCTATATCCACTTTTGGCATTGTAGGTATGATTTCATTTTATGCTTTATACATTATTAAAGCTCGTAATTTGGTGATTATTCTGGTGTTGACTTTGATAGGGATTTATGGTTTTGTATATGTCACCCTGCAATTAGCGGATTATTCTTTACTTATAGGCAGTATTGGATTGCTCATTATTTTAGGACTAACGATGTTTTTCACTAGAAAAATTGATTGGTATAATTTTCAATCTTCTAGTCAAGAAAAATTTGTTGAGCAATGAGTAAGTTATCAAAATTTGAGCAATACTATCTGAACGCTAAAAGCAATAGATGGTATTGGTTGTTTTCAGTATTCTGCAGAGTTTCATTGGCTTATGCATTCATTGTGGCAGGAGGAATTAAGATCATTGGGGAACGCTTTGCAAGTGGGTTGTCAGTTTTACACCCGATGGGTGCATATCTTGAGGCATTACATCAAACAGGATATTATTATACCTTTATAGGATACGCTCAAATCATTGCAGCTGTTTTATTATTAATACCTAGAACAGTGGTTTTAGGGGCGATGCTTTATTTTCCAATCATCTTAAATATATGTATCCTGTCGCTAGCAGTGAGATTTGAAGGTTCTTTTGTGACATCCCCACTAATGGTGCTCGCAAATCTTTTTCTGTTAGTATGGCACTACGATAAGCTAAAATTTCTTTTACCCTTCAAGAATTATCTTGATGTTACTACAGCTAGAAAGCCTAAGAAGTATAGTAATAAATTCCCAATTGTTTTCTTTTTAAGCGTTCTTGTTACCGTAGCACTTATCGTTTCAATTTCTCTTTTTGGATTTGATTCAATGCCAAGAAATTCTAGTTCAGATTGTCAAAAGCAATTTGTCAATACTGAAAAAGAAACCAGAGGCTTTACTTTTTGTGAATGTATTCATAAAGAGGGGAGAAGCCTGGATGATTGCTTAGAGGAGTTTGATGGCGGCAGCTATTAAAATTATGATGTCGGTTGTTCTTTCTGACAAGGGAAATTCCGCTTTGCTCTTAAATTTTATTGAAATTAGACTTTAAGATTTTATAAAAGATAATATTTATAGTTGTCATTATGTTAATTATAGTTTACATTTACATAATTATAATTTACATATAGAGAAATATGAAGTTTCAATTTTTACCACATTATTTCAAGTATATCGGTCTTATAATGTTTATTGTATACTTCGGAACAGGTGCAGTAGACGGTTTTATTGATGGGCTTAAAGGATCTCCTTATAATCCTGACGGAATGGCTTTCGGGCTGGAGTCATACCTAAATAAAAAGGTTTTTGATATAATAGGATTTACTGGGGTTTTAATCTATGCATTGGCAAAAGATAAAGTTTTTGATGAGTACATGATTAAATTACGGTTGGAAAGTATGTACATAGTATTTTTTGGGACTTTGATCTATATCCTACTAAGGATTTTTCTAAGTTCTGACTGGCAGATGAGTGCGAGTTTTTTGTTTGAGGCTCAAGTCTTAGTTTTTCTGCTCGTGAATAAAGTGAGGAAATATATCATTATCAACTCCTAATGAAGAACTTAATAAAAGTTGAGCGGGCTAGATTTAATTTATCTCAAACAGATCTTGCTACAAAAGTAGGGGTGACTCGTCAAACAATTTATGCTATTGAACAAGGTAAATTTTTGCCCTCGGTATTACTTGCTTTTAAGATTGCGACTGTTTTGAATATCGAAGTCTCTGAACTTTTCATTATGGAAGATTTTGATTTTGATCAATCATGAGTAATTAAGAAAGCTAGCACAAATCAGCAATTGCACAACCAGTATTCATGGCTAGCAAAGTGTGAATAAACGAAAGGTCTTAGCAGCTTCGCTAAGACCTTTTATCTTAAATCTTGTATCTAGAATCTAGATTCTAGGTTCTTATTCAATTACTCACCCTCTTAAACTGCTCAAAATCAGGCTTCCTTTTTTCCAAAAATGCATTTCTGCCTTCTTTGGCTTCTTCTGTCATATACGCTAATCTGGTCGCTTCTCCTGCAAATACTTGCTGTCCCACCATGCCGTCATCGGTGGCATTGAAGGCAAACTTCAACATTCTGATAGACAAAGGGGATTTGCCCAATACTTCTTGCGCCCAATCAAATGCACTATCTTCTAATTCTGCATGAGGCACTACGGCATTGACCATACCCATATCGAAAGCTTCTTGCGCAGAATAATTTCTACCTAAAAAGAAGATTTCCCGAGCTTTTTTCTGTCCGACCATTTTAGCCAAGTAGGCTGAACCGTAACCACCATCAAAGCTAGTTACGTCTGCATCAGTTTGTTTGAAAATGGCATGTTCTTTACTAGCCAAAGTCATATCGCAAACCACATGCAAGCTATGACCGCCACCTACTGCCCAACCTGGAACTACGGCAATGACCACTTTCGGCATAAAGCGAATCAATCTTTGTACTTCCAAAATATTTAGACGTGCAACTCCATCGTCTCCAACATAACCCTGTTCTCCTCTGGCTTTTTGGTCTCCGCCACTACAAAAGGCATATTTTCCATCCTTTGGAGAAGGTCCTTCGGCAGATAACAAAACAACGCCTATATCATCATCTTCACGGGCATGCAATAAGGCATCGAAAAGTTCAGCTGTTGTTTTTGGTCTAAATGCATTACGTACTTCCGGGCGATTGAAAGCAATTCTAGCTACATGATTAGCTTTTTTATAAGTGATGTCGGTATATTCTTTTACCGTTGTCCAGTTAATTTTACTCATGATATCAATTGATTTTTAAAGTCTTCGAATATTTTTTGGTTGGTTTTACTATCAGTTTTTATTTCTATGATGGCGGAATGTGGATAATGCACAAACTTATCCCGTATTGTATTAAAGCTTTCTAAATTATGAGCCGAAAAATGAGCGATGCCAAATTCGCTGCACAGGCTTTTGGCTTCAAGTCTTTGCTCCGTTTCAAAAAACTCTTCCAGTTCAGCTTGCTCTTTTGGTCCTTTAATCATTCTGAAAATGGAACCTCCGTGATTGTTGAGTAAGATGATTTTCAAATTTGGATAAGGATATTTATGCCAAAATGCATTGCGGTCATAAAAAAATGCTACATCACCCGTGATGAGAAAATGACTTTGATCTGGATGCGATATGGCATGACCTACTGCTGTGCTTGTAGAGCCATCGATTCCACTCGTCCCTCTATTGGCCCAAACCTTAATATCTCTTTGTGATTTCAAACCAATAAAATTAGCATAGCGCACACTTAAGCTATTCGCTAAATGTAAATGACTTCCTGCTGGTAGATTTTTCATCAGTTCCTGCAATGCAGAGAATTCACTAAAAGCCTGATTTGCTAAAAACGATTGCGTTTTACTTTCTGCTTGCAGATTTTTATCCTGCCACAGTTTTAAAAATTCAGCTGATGAACTTTTATTTATATGCTCTAAGAACGCAGTCGGTTCCGTTTCAACTTGTCCAGTTAACGCCTGAAATGGATCAGCAATAAAGGCATGATGCGCTCTTACCTGCCATTGTTCTTTTACATTTTTTCGAAGGAATAATTTCAAGTTCTTGGAAATAATACTTTTTCCGAAGCTGATAATTAAATCGGGGATTTCTTCCTCTTTTGAGTCCTTAAGCATTTTCATACAAATGCTATCAGGTAAATTGATTGCATTATTCAATTGGTAGCCATTGGAAATGATATCTGCGAAAACAGGGATATTTAGCTTTTTTGATACTTGATTAAGCGCGTCCAAAAAGTCTTTATGATAATCATCTTGCCCTAATAAAAAAGCAATCTTTTCCTTTGACTTTAATTCTTGTTGGAGTTTCTCGATTTGGCTTTTTGTCAAGCACTTTTCTCCAATGACACTTTTTATGATTTTAACATTGCTGTCGTAGTTCCAATTCTTAGTTTGCTCGGGATAAAATGGTTCGCGAAAAGGGATATTAATATGGACAGGACCATTGATTCCATTTTTGCTTTCAAAAACAGCTTCATTAATGATTCTATATGTTTGCCATTGCGCATCTGGGTGCGATAAATCAGCTGCAATATTATAGCTGTTCTTCACATGCTTGCCGTAGATATTTTCCTGTCTGATCGTTTGTCCATCCCACTGATCAATCCATTCAGGTGGTCGGTCTGCAGTGATCACTACCAAAGGAATTTCTTGAAAATAAGCTTCCGCTACCGCAGGTGCATAGTTCAATGAAGCAGAACCTGAAGTACAAATTAAAGCAACTGGATTTCGCTCAGCTTGTGCCATTCCCACTCCAATAAATGCTGCTGAGCGCTCATCACTAATGGAAAAGCATTGGATTTTAGGATGACGGGCAAAAGCTAAAGTTAAGGGAGCATTTCGGCTTCCAGGGGAAATAATGGCTTTTTCAATTCCTTGCTGGTGACAAATTTCCGCTATATAATTGATAATGTCTTGTTGCATAATTTGGATGCAATTTAAGGATTGAGCGGAGTAATATCACCATATTTTAATCCTTTTGTGCTTTTCAAAAATGCTTTTACCCAGCCCACCTGAATTTTAGCCTGCACTTTCAACGGGATTTTGTTTTTATCGTCAGAAACCCAGACGGTCATATCTTCTCCACCATCGAAAATGGTACCTTCTACCAGTAGAGCGCTGAATTTTATGGTGCTATAGACCTTTTCATCAGGCATTTCCAGTTTTTCTTTGCCTAAATACCTGACAAAAAGGTTATATACTTTTCCATTAACAATGAGGTTGAAGGGTATTTTTTGGTCTTTTTTAAAACCGCTAAAATCTAGATTTCTTGCATAGTAGATAGCAGATAAGACGTCCCATATACAATCATCATAAGAGACGTTTTTCTTCATGGTTTCAGTTTCATCAGAATTATAAACTTCTGCGCTAATGTTTTTTTGCTCAGTATCAAACCAATATTTATTACTGACTTTATAACTGCCTTCTTTGGTATTTCTATGGAAATAAAGTGGTTTTAATTGTTCTTGAGTGCCTATCGCATCAAAAGTATCTCGAACCTTATAAACCCAATCCCATTTCGGCATAGAGCGACCATACCCTTTAAACCAATGGGCATCATAGCCTTCCCATTTTGCATCTTCCACTGCAAACATAACTTCACCCGCATCTACCCAAATCACGCCCCAATTGTATTTGACATCATACCACAATTCTTCTCCTGCTTTATAAGCGGTGGTTTGATCTAGGCATTGCGCAAAAGCTAATTTAGATGTACTTAGGCATGCTAGGAAGTAAAGTAGGAAAAGGTATTTATTCATATAAGCAATAAACGATTTAAAAGTATATTGTTAGATTATTTTCACGATAATTCATCCTTATTTTCATCTTGCGGAATTTGATAGCCAATTTTTCGGCTTATCATTAGTTGTATGGGTTTTTCATGTCTCCTTAATTTTAAGGAATTACCTAATAATTCAATTTTAGATTGCCACATAAAGCTGTCGTAGGGAGTAAGTCTGTAGAATTTAATTTTATTTTGCTTACAGTATAAATCCAGACAAAAGTTAGCGATAGCATGAAGTTTCCAGCCTGAACTTCCATTTCCTCCGAAATAACCAGGCTCATCTGCCTTATTCAATAACTTTTCTGCAAGTGGATTAGTCCAGATTTCATGAGTTAGACCACCTTTAAAGGCTTCTTTTTCTTTCGACCGACAAAAGGTCTTCCATTTTTGCAGATCAAAAAACGGGATATCTTGATAAAAGCTGTTTCGTAGAGTTTTGAGTCTGTAGCGATTGAAATGATATTCTGGCTCGAAAAATAAATGATAATCAGTCGGCTGAAGGTTTAGCAAATCAAAGGAAAAGATTAGATTCTTTTCCAAGAAAGAAGTCCATTTAAGCTCCAATTCTTCTGCTAATTCCTCAAAATAGTGGGGATACTGTTGATGTAGTTTTTTAAACTCAATGTCCACTCTCAAAAAGTCAGTTCTGAGGTCTATCTTTTCAAGATATTGTTGCAGTGGGTTGATTAGCTTATTTTGGATAACTGATATCGTTGCCATTTGGCAAAAATATAAAAAGCAATGAAGGGGGGAAGGCATAAAGGATTATTTTTATGCCCGGCCACCTTAAGGACTAGTAAAAAAGTTCTACCTAATTTTCTTATCAGGCTTGAGCTAGTTCTCTGTTCTTAATTCTTTTTTTCTTTTTCTTCTTCTTTTTAAATTTTCTCCCATACCACAGTAAAAAACCTGTTACCGGTAAAGAAGCAACCGTTAAACTTGCTAAAAATGTAATTATTTTTCCTGGTAAACCGGCAATTGCTCCTATATGGGTATCGTAATTCATTCGTATTAATTTATCTGGAATATTGGCTTGCTTGTACTTGTTGTAATAAGTGCCAGATGGAACCTCTTCAAAAGTGTATTGATCGAAAAACACGAAGTCAGAATTATAGAATACTCCATCCTCATTTGAAATTTCCACATAAATGGTGGATGAGTTTGAATGAGGAAGATGAATTTCATAGTCCATAGCATTAGGATATTCTTTCTGTAATTTTTCCAATAGTTGGTCTATGGATTTAGGTGCATTAGTAGATTGACGTTTGGAACCATCGGGAATGAGGAATGTAGCTTCTTTCTGGCCGCCCATTGCCCGGTAAACGGCTTTATTTACGATGGGGAAAGCCATTATTAACCCAGTTAGAATAAAAATTAAGGCGAATATGCTCACATAGAAACCAAAAATGCTGTGGAGATCAAAGTTTTTTCTTTTCCATTTAGTGGTGGATTTCCAATCAAATTTGAATCGTTGCTTTTTATTCTTTTTATTTCTTGGCCACCAAAGGTAAATTCCGCTAATGACTAATAGTAAGAATATAACAGTGGACCATTTTACAATTTGAGTTCCGATGGCTTCTGGCAACCATAGATGTATGTGGCCATCCAAGACAAAAGCAAAGAAGCCAGTTAAATGGTTTTCAGTTTTAAGAATAGTGCCCTGAATAGGGTGAATAAATACAGAGCTATAAAAAAGAGGTTCAGCTTGGTAAAATATGGCTTCAATCGGTTCTGATGTGTCATCGTAGAGAATGCCATGTATTAATTTGTTGGGATATACAGTATGTGCAATTTTTTCTGCTTCAGTAATGCTGAGGAAATCATCATTCGATTTTTCAATAGTAATTTCTTCTTGGGTGATGGCTTTTATTTCTTCTCTAAAAACCCACAGGCATCCTGTAATGGCAACTATAAATACAACCATGCCTGATCCTAAGCCTAAAATGAGATGAATTTTATTTGTTATCTTCTTCATTTATTTTCTTTCAATGATTAAGAAACCAGAATAGCCCAGGGTTATTCCCGGGCTATTGGTTTCGCGTTACTGAATATTTTTAAGAGTTTGCAAGAAATCAGAACTTGAAATTTAAACTCAAGGAATAATTCCTTAAGTTTTGGGGCGTTACCGTTGACCATCCTGAGAAATATTGCTCATCCATAATGTTATTGACTTTTAAAATAACATCATATTGGAAGGTAGAATAGGATAGAGAAGCATTGAAAATCTGATAAGCAGGAAGCGTGAAAGTTCCAGTACCAGCTCTATTTAGGGTTTTATATTCGCTGGCTATATTCCCTCCAAAACCAAGGCCCAATCCTTTGAAATCTCCATCAGGGATGCTATAACTAGCCCAAAAATTGATCAACTCTGCCGGCCCAGCTTCTTCAGGCCTTAGTCCCAAATAGCCTGAAGCTTCATAATCTTTGGTTACTTCACTTTCATTATTGCTGTAACCAGCAATTAGATTTAGACCATTTACTGGATTTGCGGTCAGACTCAGTTCATAGCCTTTGCTCACTACTTCACCTCCCTGTATAGAATTATTAATATTTTCTGGATCAGTCATTAATCTGTTGGCTACCGTAATATGATAATAGCTAGCTGTCGCACTTACTCTGTTGTTAAAGAAATTAGATTTTATTCCTCCTTCATACTGATTGGCATTTTCGGGATCAAAAGTCTTTAGTCTCGGGTTGGAGCCATCAGCATTAGCTACCTGCTGTGGAGCCACATTGCTAAATCCGTTCATATAGTTGCCGAAAACCGACAGCTTATCTTGAAGCACCTGATAGACTATACCGAACTTTGGTGATACTGCGTATTGCTGTTCGATTTCTTCTCCTGAATAAATCGAAGGCTTACCACCAAAGCGATCCAAACGAACGCTAGCCATAGCGGATAGGGCAGGAGTAATGTTGATTACGTTAGAAATGTAAGCGCTCATCACCTCATTGGAAGCACTGTTAATACCACTATAGCTTTCTTCCAAAAGCGCATCTGTTCCTGCTTGAGTTAATATGCCAGTATCTTCCTGTGTCTGAATGTTTATGGTTCCGTTTTGAACATAAGCAGAGCTATTATCTGTTAATTCTGAATTGAAATAATCTAGACCAATCACTATTCTATTCCTCAAACCTCCAATTTTGAAATCGCCTAAAAAGTTTTGTTGAATATCAGTTGTATTAGTTTCACTGTTTCTTTTAGAAATGTATCTGGCAAAACTCTCACCATCTGTTAAATCCCATAAGTAGTGATAGAATCCCTTAGCTTTGGTATTGCTTCTTGAGACTACAGTTTGTGAAGTCCAGTTATCAGAAATTTCATATAATGCCTGAGCTTGCAATCCGAATGAGGGATTTCGGATAGTTAAATCATTAGAATTGAAAGAACGTGAATAGGCATCTTGAAATACATTAATGTTATCATAAGATAACTCAGCTCCTCTATTCAAGAAAAGCATTGGATTATTGGCACTTTCGCTTTGTAAGAATTCTGTATTAAGTAAGAAAGTCAATTTTTCACTCGGCTGAAATTTAAAAGAAGGCGCAATAAAAAATGATTCGCTAAAGCCTGCATCCTGAAATGAATTTTGCTTGTTGTATGCCATGTTTACTCTAGCAAAAGCTTGCTCAGAGATTTTAGTATTCACATCAGTTGCAATTCTATTCAAACCATTGCTTCCGGTTATGTAGTTGATTGAACCCCCAAATGATTCATATGGCTGTTTGGTCGTAATATTGATTAAACCACCATAAGAAATCACAGGACTACCAAAAAGTGTTCCCGATGGTCCTTTAATGATATCGATAGATTCTACATTGGCAGGGTCAAGTCCAGCATTATTGATTGCAGGCATACCGTTAACTAAAGTAGGTTGCACCGAAAACCCTCTCATAGAATAGAATTCTGCTCCATCTCCACCTCTTCCAGTAGATTCCCATAGACGGGTGACACCAGTCGCATTTTTCAAGGCATCATTCATATTGGTAACTACCTGTTCTTTTAAAATAGTTTTAGGGATAGAATTATATACCTGTGGATTTTCGATGTCTTTTAAAGGAAGTTTCGAAACAATAAAACTACTATCACGGTGAAATTTATTTTTCTGTGTATAAGTCACAGTGATTTCATCCATTTGAAGTGCATCATCTTTGAGCGTGAAATTGATCTTCAAATGCTCATTTTCCTGAATATTAATTTTTCTTTCTGCCGACTGGTATCCGACAAAGGAGCTAATAAGTGTATATCTCCCTGGTGTGAAAGTAGTTATAGAATAATTTCCATTCTGATCTGTAACAGCTCCGGAATTTATTTCTTTCAATACCACATTGACAAATTCAATAGGAGACCCATCAGGATTTGTAACAGTGCCTGAAATTGTGCTTTGCTGGGCGAAAGCTGACTGCAGACCGATTAATAAAAATATCGGGAGTAAAAATCTATTCATTTTATATCTATATTTAGATTGATTAAAAATAATAATGCAAACATATACACTATTTATAATCAATCCAAATAAAAATAATTGATTATATTTAGAGTTTTGATTGATAAAAATGATTGGTACTAATCATTTTGTGTAATTTGCTATGCAATTCGATGCATAATTTTTAATTACCAACTCTAGTCCAAATCCTCATTTCTTTACTACTTTAGCAATTCATAGATTTAAAATACATGTCATTAAAAGAAATACTAGTAGGCTTTGGGAATGCAATGTGGGGAACGCCCCTTCTCTTGTTATTGATGGGCGGAGGATTATTTTTCCTTATTTATTCTCGTTTTCTTCCATTTCGATATTTTAAACATGCTGTTCAAATCCTAAGAGGAAAGTATGACGGTGAAAAAAGCGAGGGAGATATTAATCACTATCAGGCGCTTTCAACTGCATTAGCCGCTACAGTAGGGATGGGAAATATTAGTGGAGTTGCTGTTGCTATTACAATGGGAGGTCCAGGTGCAATTTTCTGGATGTGGGTAAGTGCCTTTGTGGGTATGGCTACAAAATTTTTCACTTGTACTTTGGCGGTTATGTTTAGAGGTAAAGATTCTTTAGGGAATTTACAAGGAGGCCCTATGTATGTAATCCGTGAAGGTTTGGGTAAAAAATGGCAACCCTTGGCAGTTTTATTTTGTGTGGCAGGTATGTTTGGGACAATTCCAAGCTTCCAATCCAATCAACTAACAGCAGCTATAGGAGAGGGACTATTGTTGCCATTAGGTATTGAACTGACTTTTGGAATCAAATTAACAATTGGAATTATTTTGGCCATTATTGTGGCGCTGGTGATTTTGGGAGGCATTAAAAGAATTGGAAATGTAGCTGGAAGAATGGTTCCTATGATGGTAGGGATTTATGTAGTAGCCGTAATAGCTATTTTAGCATTGAATTATGAATTAGTACCCCAATATTTGAAACTTATTTTTGTAGATGCTTTCACAGCTAATTCAGTTTTAGGAGGAGCAGTTGGTGCTATTGTGGTTGCAGGTGCCAGAAGAGCCGCTTTTTCAAATGAAGCAGGAATAGGAACAGCTCCGATGGCACATGGTGCAGCCAAAACGAACGAACCGGTTCGTGAAGGTTTGGTGGCGATGATGGGACCAGCCATTGATACTATCATAGTTTGTACTATGACTGCTTTGGCTATTTTGATAACAGGCATATGGCAAGACCATACTGAAGGTATAAGCGGAGTGACGCTTACAATTAAAGCCTTCGATGATTCTCTCTGGGGGGGTAGATATTTGTTGGTACTGGCATTATTTATTTTTGCGATTACATCTCTTTTCAGCTATTCCTATTATGGAGGAAAATGCTTTGCTTATTTGTTTGGTGCTCAGCACATCCGCTGGTATCAATATTTTTATATCGGAATGGTAATCTGGGGATCCATAGCTTCTTTAGGTGCAGTAATAGGTCTGATTGATGGTATGTACGCACTGATGGCTTTTCCTACTATGATTTCGGCATTTATCCTGGCACCTAAGGTCATGAAAGCGGCCAAAGTTTATTTTGCGAAAAGTGATTTACAATAAATGATTAAGTTAAGGCAGTTTTCAGTTTCGAATTAACGGTCGAAATAATTCAAAATCGAACTTGCTAAAGATTCCAAAGGCTGTTTTTTGATCAACTACAATGTGACTAATTCTGCCGCTAGTCATTTTCTTGTTTCTTTTAAAATTTGCGATCGTTGATAAAACGATACCGCCTACCCCTTTATACAGAGCCTCTCTTTCAAGCTTCGTAAATTTTTCTTGTTCCAAAATAGGAGCCAGAGTCTTTCCTGTATGTTGATAATATAATCTATTATCAGGCCTAACGCTTAAAACAGCATCAGATTTAAATAGCGTTAATGTATCTATAGCTTCATCAATAGTTTCTGCTTCCAAAAATGGGAATTCGATAGAGATTGTCATGACAGCATCATAATTTCTGCCATTGTGCTCTTCATAATCTATTGATTGTTGAATAGTATCGTTCAAGCTTTGATTTTTATCAGCATAAGCTTTTGGTCTTTCGATAATAATGATTTTCTCATTTCCATTGAACTTCTCAACAGCATGCCTTAAAATGTCCTCATCTGCGCTGGAAATCACTAAATGACTGAGTTTGTTACTTGCTAAACAAGCTTGGACTTTCCTTTCTAATAGACTTCTACCTTCAATTTCAAAAAGTGGAAGATTAATGTTATCGATGAAAGTGTTTCTCACTGGAATGATTCCTAAAGTTGATGGAGATTTGAAGTTTTCATCTACAAATACTGATTTGATTTGCTTACGGGTTTTTAAGATTTTATCCTCATTAGTAGTCAAGTTTTGTCCATGCCGTCTATAGGAGAATAGGGGCTCGTTTATGTTACTTACTTTATGATGAGTGATGAATTTGATCCAAAGATCATAACCATCTTGGCACGTAAAGCTTTCGTTGTATCCGCCCAATGATTTTAAAAACTCAAGGCGAATCATTGTACAAGCACCGTGCGCAGGTTGGTCGTACAGAGATACTTCTTTCTCGAAATTATGACGTTGTTCTAATCCCGTACGGTTTCCATCTGCATCTACATAATAGTAGTCAGGAAAAACTAGGCCCAATCTAGCATCTTTTTCCAATGCAAGGCTCATTTTTTCTAGTGCTGTTTTTTCCAAGAAATCATCAGCATCTAAACGCATCAAGTATTGACCATTTGCGGCACGCATCGCTACGTTATTGGTAATATTCAGCCCTTTGTTTTGCTGATAAATTATAGAGATTTGGTCCTGTCCTCTGTAGTTTTCGATAATAGCTTTACTATCATCAGTAGATCCATCATCAATTATGAAAAGCTCAAAGTCTTTCATTGATTGCGCTAAAACACTTTCAATGGCTGTTTGAATGTACTTTTCATAATTGAAATTGGTTATATATACAGTAACTAATGGACGATTTCCCATAGTGATTTATGATTTAAACGGGACCCCAGCCAGCGTAATTCCGTCTGAAAATATATTTTCATCTACAAATTGTTGTAATTCCATTTGAACAGAGCCGGTTTTGGTGAAAGCATCATAAGCACCAGTTTTTGTAGATATTTGCATTAATGTCTCGTAAACATCCATTCCGTAGTACCAAACTGCTGCTGGTTTGAACTTGTTTTTGTAATACAACTCTGATGCTGAAGCATCTGTGAATGCCATAATGTGCCCCATAGGGTCTAAATGCCTAATGACGGTATCAGTTGATAATTGCTGTATGGCACTACTCAGTGAATGCCATCTTGGAAGTTTTGAAATTACCATACCCGCATCGCTCTTGGATACGATATCATAAGCTTTCTCCAATATCGCAGATGGATTTGGAGTGTGTTCTAATAATCCCCAAAAAGTCACGATATCATAACCATCATAATCGCTTTCTATTTTGAGGAAGTCTCTGCTATCAAGATCAATACCCCAGATTTCCTTCGAAAAATCACGACTTGACTGGCTTAATTCAATGCCGTCAGCGGCTATTCCTTCTCTCCGACAAGCTTCCACAAAATGTCCAGCGCCTGAACCAACATCTAGGATTTTTTTAGGCTTTCGTCCATGGGCTTTTTCAAAAACTTCCATAGTCCATTTTAACCAGGGAACTGCAATAGCATTTAATCGTGATTCGGCAGCGGTTTTATCAGTATAAGTAGCTGCATATGTGATATCATTAAGGTAGAAGCCTTCAATTGCGCTTTTTGACGGTCTTTCTAGCACATATACATGTGTGCAATTATTACACATGGCATATTTCGCCCCATAGATATTAGTTTTTAATTCTGTATTTTGCGAGGATTCACTACAAACAGGGCAAGCTTCTACTGGCTCTGTGTTTTCAGGCTTATAAATATCAGTTCGGCTTTCCTTATAGTAAGCTTGATTTTTTTTAAGTTTTTCAACGATATTTTTTTTCAATGCTAGAAGATCTGTTTTTTTACCTAAATAAGTATCTACTTCAAACTGTTCGGCAGCATCTTTTTCAGTTCTTATCCACTGTTCTTGATTTCTTTCCCCTTTTTTTGACATTGGGGTCAATCTCATCCAATCCATAATTTTTATTTATGTGGGTTATTCAAAATAATCCCAACTTAATTTCTGATATTTTTCTAAATCTTGTAATGCTTTTTTACCAATTAATTGGTCGTATTCCCTAGCATCAATTCCATGAAATGGTCTTAATACTGTTAAGTCTTTTTCACTTAAAATTTCTCCTTTTTTAATGTCTTTTAATGGATACACCGCCCTTCGAAATGATTTGTCGTGCCCATTATTTATTTCAATTGGCAAGGCTTTCTTTTCTGAGGCACCTTTCAAGGTATTGATTAATTTAATTTTCTGAATTAATTCCTGCACCTCGTCTTTGGTAAGCGATACTTTATGATCCCTGAAAGTTTTGCCAGTTCTATCGTCTGTAAAATGAAATTCCAACACTTCAGCACCCATAGCAACTGCAATTTCCATAGCATAATTACCTTCTGTATGATCTGAATATCCAACGGCACAATTTAATAATTCCTTAAAGCGATGCATCACATTTAAATTGGCATCAGAATTATTGATAGGGTACATAGAAGTACATTGCAAAACCGCTATGTTTTCTTCGTTTTTGTAGAAGTCATTTTGTTGCCTTAAAAAGTCAATGGCTTCTACCACTTCCTTCTCGCTTGCTAATCCAGTTGAAATCAAAATAGGCTTTTGATATTTTGCTAATTCCCTCAACATCGGGTATGCAGTCAAATCACCAGAACCCACTTTGAAAAAATCCATATAAGGATTTATCCACTCCAATGCATCAAAATTCCATACTGAGGCAGTATAGCCCACTTTTTGATTATGGCACATTTCTGCTAATTCAATATGTTGCTCTGGATTTAACTCAAATTTTTTGAAATGCTGGTTTCGGTCAGGACTTTCCAGTTTACTTACCAATCCATCGCCTGTGTATATTTGAAATTTTACATAATCAGCACCAGAATCAATTGCTAATTGGGTTAGTTTTTTGGCATATTCAAAATTACCTTCATGATTACCGCCAATTTCTGCAATTAACAACGGGCCGTGCTTTCCCTTCCAATTATTCTGCATTCAAATACATTTTTGTTATAGCCTTCCAATCATAAGTAAAATGAGGATTGTCCATATTTTTTATGATTGAACTTACAAAGTTAAAATCATTTTGGGTATCTACCGCCATTTTTAAACCTTTTGCTTCTTCCATTTCTTTATTTTTGAAGAAATGAAACTTACCCAGATTTTCATTCTCATAAAAATATAGTGTAACATGCTCTCGATGAGATTCTTCTTTAAATTTTTTGATTTGCTGCTGATAAAATGAAGAAGAAACTACTTCCACGCTCATGCCTGTTGGGAACGTTCTGCCTTTTACGTTGGATACAAAGTCGTAATTATTTTCCAATGCTAAATCAATTGCTTTATCTACCAATTGTGCATCCGTAAAAATATTATCACCATTTATTCTCACCCCATAATCAAAATTGAAATGTTGCAAGCAATCTGCAAATCTTTGGCTTACATTTTTCAAATCACCTTTAAAATATGGGATATTGTGCTTTTCACAATATTCAACTATTGGCTCATCGGTAACTTGGTTTGAAGTGGCAATCACTATGTTTTTATGGTAGTTGGATTGTTGCAACCTTTCAAGAATGTAAGCGAGCAATGGTTTTCCATTGATTTCTTTTAATATTTTCCCTGGCAATCTGGAAGAATTAAATCGGCAAATGACTATAATCCCTACTTTCATTTTCTTTCACTGATTTTCTTAGCTGGAATTCCACCAAAGATTTCATTACTTTTTATATGCCCTGATACTACTGCTCCTGCGGCAATTACTGCCCCATCTTCAATGGTAGTTCCTTTTAAAATTTTTGCTCCAGTTCCAATCCAAACATCATTGCCAATGGAAACTGGATCCGTGACATTTGGCTGTTGGTTGATAAGTGTTCCTTTTTTTGCAGTGTGATCACTATCCACTATATAAACAAATGGAGCAATCAGGCAATCATCTCCAATTTTGATGTTTTCTGAGGCAAAAATAAAGGTATGAAATCCAACGGTAGCGTTTTTACCTATGCTAATTTTAGCCGTTTCATTGCAAGCACAAATGCGACTTCCTTCTTTTAAAACTGCATAATTATCAATAGAAATGTTTTTAGGAAAACGCTGTAATTCTACATTTTTATCAAAGAAAACCTGTTCTCCTAAAAAGCCAATTCGCTTTCTTTCTTGGAATGATCGCCAACGGTTTTTCCAAGTAAACTTCAAATGTTTTCTTAACTGACTAGCCATTTTGTTGCTGATTCACAAAATCTAAAGGGAAAATTGATTCCCAATCCTGCTTATTTAATTTTTCCTCAATATGGTGTTTTTTGTAGAATTCATCCATAGTCTTCCAATATTCTTTTCTCCTGCTTTCAAAGCCGGTTAAATTCATGCTCTCAAAAACATAAATCGTCTTTCTAAAATAGGGCAGCTTGGCAAATATGTTTTTATTGAAAAAATATTTACCAAAATGCATTAAAAAGTATAGCCTTAGATGACGGAGGTTAAGTTTGGGTTTTGATTCCCCAGGTTCAATTTTATTTAAAGTTTTAATTAAAAAATAGAGCGCTCGCAAATGATTTTTACCATCTGCATAACCTATGGTATCATGAATTAAAAATGCTCTGTTTTTTTGGAGCTCAGGCCGACTAAATATTTTGATGTCTTGAGTAATGTAGTATTCATCGATTACCTCTTGAAGTTCTGTGTAATTAGAAACCTTTGGAGAGCCAATATGAAGGTTGTTTCTAGGGAAATCGGTTCCATCATTAATTAAAATAGTTTGTTTTCCTAACATCCAGCCTTCTAATGATGTGGTGGTCTCAAATCCCATCCAAAAATCCGATACATTGATAAGGTCATGTATTTGCTCTTTATGCCAAAAATACAATACATTGTCATAGTCCAGTAACTCATTCATTTCGTTTGGCCCTTCGGATAAATCAGATTCAAATGCTTCTTTGGGATGTCTTTTAAAAACGAATAGAATGTCAGGATTATTTTCAATGGCTAGCTTCAGTATGTCTCGAACATATACTCTGTATTTTTTCACCCATTCGAAACGTTTTTCTTTATCATTTGGGAAAATATGGTTTAATGCAACATCCTTATGAGCGCTGTATATCTTTCCAAATCCCCAACCAGCGTAGCCAATAATTTTGGTGTATTTTTCTTTGTTATATTTTTTTAGAAAAACATCTCTTTGCATGAATTTTCCATAAACATATCGGTCAAATCCTGTTGCGCCAGTCAATACAATTTTCTCCTTTTGCTCATTTGGAGCTATTTTCTTTATAAATTCTTGCGTTCTTTCAGACCAACATGTAACCCATTCTTGATAAAAGAATTGATCTTTATTGTACCCCCAATATGGAAAGCTTCCATCTGTTCTAAAATTACCTTCTGATTCTAAGGCAAAAACCTTAATTCCGCATTGGTAGGCATATTTTGCTATTTCAAAATACATATGATGCCCTTTTGCGTTTGGTAAAATAATTAAATCTGGTTTTTCTATTTTAATCTTATGGATATCCCATATAAACAATACTGTAAGTTCACAATTAATAGCCTTTTCCAAGCCGTATAAAACAGGAAGTACTATTTCTGTATCCCTGCCCACAGCTTTATCAAGAAAACAAAATATCTTTAACTTTTTGGGCTTATTGTTCATGGATTTCATTCAGGTAATGAGATATCTTTTGCGTTTGTTGTTTATTGGAGTATGTCTCTATTTCTTTTTTATCCACATTTATTGCGTTAGGTTTTTGAATCAAATCTTCAATAAAATTCCTAATTCCTTTTATATCTTCATATTCAAAACTACTTCCAATTTTACACTTATTAATAATTTTGGAGGCATCGCCATTGGATTTCCCTAAGCATAGAATGGGATTGTACGTACGTAAATATTCATATAATTTACCTGGTAATCTACCCTCTGCATTATCAGCTTTATTTAAAGGTAATAATAGTAGATGGGCATTCATTGCTAATTGTAAAGATCGTTTTCTTGATATTATTCCTTTGTAAATTACTTCGATTTTTGAGTTGTCGTTCAACTCCTTCTGTACCTGTTGATCAACTTGCCCAGCAAGTATAATTCTAATTTTCCTATTAGTTTCAATTTTCGATAATTCGTCAATTAATCCTACAGGGTTTCTATCAATTCCTAGTAAACCAATATGGACTATATCAAAATATTCATCATTTTGATTTTTCTCTAAGGATTTGAAATCGTCCTCATCATAGCCATAATAAATCACATCCACGTTTTTTGCTCCAATTGACTCCAGTTCTTTTTTCCAAGTAGGGCTGGCTATGGTGATTTTTTTTGCTTGCTGAAAAATACCCTGCTCCATTATTGAATGTATTTTATCAGCAAATTTTGTAATATACATCATCTGGTAATAATCAGCTTGTGTCCATGGGTCTTGAAAATCAGCTAACCAAGGAATTTCTAAATCTTTTGATAGAAAGTAAGCAATTCGGTTATTGGTATGTGGGGGACCATCAGAGAATATTGCATCAACAGGATTAACCTTCAGATATTTTTTTAAATATTTCACTGAAGGATTAATCCAAAGACTTCTAGCATCTGGAATAAAGAAATTTCCCCTAATCCAAATGCCTAATTTGTCTAAGAAGTTTTGCTTTTTATCACGAACCTGCACTATGGAATTCAATGCGTCTTCTTTTTTTCTTCTGGTAAGCCATTTAAAAACTTTAAATGGTTCAATTATAGGCTGTTTCAAAATGGTAATCCCTTTGGGGATATCATCATATCCTCCCTCATCATAATAAGGGTAATGGGCATTTTCAGCAGTATAAATTACTGGCTCCCAACCAAATTCTCTTAAATATTTAGCGATTTTTAATGACCTTAATACACTTATCCCTCCAGACGGTGGCCAATAATAAGTAATGATCAATACTTTTTTCATAAGGATTTCCTAATCTGATAAGCTAACCCTCCAATTAATAAAATAAAGATCACAATTGAACTTCCCAACATCACCTTGTTACCGATAAAGTAAGCATCTGGCTTAAAGTCAAATCTAATTTCATGATTGCCAGACGGGATTTCCAAGCCTCTTAAAACATAATTTACTTGAAGGATATCAGTTTCTTTACCATCAATATATGCTTTCCATCCTTTGGGATAATAAATTTCTGAAAACACTGCTAAACCATTTGAATTATTATTACTGGTGTAAATTAATTCGTTTGGAGCATAAGAAATCAGTTCTATTTCACCTTTTGAAATTACCTCCTGCGATAAATCAAATCGATCAGTATTGACAACTGCTTCTTGCTTTGTATTTATATTTCCCAATTTTTCGATTTCTTCATCCGGATTTGAAACTGTTTTAACCTCTTCTACAAACCATGCATTTCCATTTGCTTGCTGATTTGGGATTACTTGTCCAGCTTGGTTACCGAATTTGATATATTTTGTATTGAGCATGTTGATGATCCCGAAATTGGATAAGTCAGAATCACCACTTCGTAATTTTTCCACCATTATGCTCATCTCATTTTGCAAATGATTTTCTATCAAATCTTGATATCTCCTCATTTTCGCCCCGTGATAACCGCCAACGGAGGAATGATAATAAGAGGTACGAGCTTCATTGAATGGGTTGTTGAGATTTAACATCCTGTAATGTCCGTCATCTTGCAAAATTCTTTTATCTGCTTCGGTTTTAGTTATCAATTCACCTCTATTTTCCTTTACAAAGTTATCTTCATTTAAGTATCTTTTTGAAACTGGAATTAAATCAATTGCTATAACTGCCACTACTAATCCGATTGCAAGACCATCTTTGAGTTTATTTTCTTTCCAAAAATAAAGAATCCCCCCTGTTGCGATGATAAAAAAGAAAGAACGGAAAGCATCAGTTCTTAACATAGATGCCCTTTGTTCTCTAATCAAATCCACTAACCAAGGTTGATCACCTAACTGCGCATCTACTGCTCCACGGAATCCCATCATAAAGGAGCCTATTACGAATAACAAACATAAACCTGCAGCTATTGCTATTGTAGTCAAAAACTGTTTTTTTACCTTAGGCCAATTAGCATTTCTCAATTCCTTGATTCCTAAGAAACCTAAAAGAGGCATACATAAAAAAGGCATAGCCACAGTCATGGAGACTGCGCGAAATTTATTGTAGCCAGGGAAATAATCAAACATAAAGTAGTTGAACACTTCAAAGTTTTTTCCCCAAGAAAGAATGATGCCTAGTGCTGATGCAGTAACTAGCCACCATTTAATTGGACCTTTGACAAAAATTATTCCCAGTATAAATAAGAATATAATAATAGCTCCCATATAATAGGGGCCACTAGTGAAAGGCTGATCCCCCCAATAGGTTGGAACATTTTTCACAAAGGACCGGATTTGTCCAGTTCCAGCGCCTCTGGATTGTAATCCTTTTGCTAAATCTGAATCCGTTGATATTTCTTCTTGACTAGCTCCTCCAAAAAAATTAGGGATTAAAAAAGTAAAAGGTTCCATTATTCCATTACTCCATGCAAAAGCATAACTTCGATCTAATCCACCTGAGGATTCAGTATTTGAACTTAATTCTGCTTCTCCTCTAATTGAATATTTCCCGTATTCATAAGCAGTCCAAACTTTACCAAGATTCGCACCCAAACCAAGCAATACGGCAATAGCCAGAACTCCAATAGCTTTTCCAAAATCAGGCAAGGTTTTATTTTTGATGGCGGCTATTAATTGTAAGAGTCCAAATACTAAAACTACCAATAATAAATAATAGGTGATTTGAAGATGGTTAGAACGGATTTCTAATGCCATCGTGAGCGCTGTAATTATAAAAGCCCATAAATACTTCTTTTGAAAGGCTAGGACAATTCCTGCCAATACAGCTGGCATCCAACTAATAGCGGCTACTTTCCAAATGTGGCCTGCTTCCACTGAAATCAGAAAAAAGCTATTGAGCCCGTATGCCAATCCTCCTCCTATTGCTAAATATGGGTTCACTTTAAAAACTAAAAGCAGTATATAAAATGACAACATTGCAATAAATGTATGGCTAGCTGGGGTAGGGATTATTTTTTCTATAGTTCTAGGGATATATTTCAGTAACTCCCCTGACCATTGAACATTGATCAAATAAGCAGGCATTCCACTGAACATGCTGTTGGTCCATAATGCTTCCTCACCTGTCTGTTCGCGAAATTCGTTTATTTCCTGATTGGCACTTTTCCCTTGAATAACATCATTTTGATTGAGTTCCTGATTTTCCATAAAGATGGGCCAATACATAAATATATTTATGATTATGAATATGACAACGGCAACAATATGAGGCGTGAAATTTTTAATGTTCATTTTACAATGGTTTTTGGAAATACAATTATAGTTATTTCTTTATCCCGTACCAAGATGATAACTTTGAAAGCCTTTAATTTAAAGCCTTATTACTTGATTTAGATAATTTAATCTATTTGATTAACTTGTAATTATACTTTTTATTCAATTCAAAATATTTTAAAAATGAAACTACTTTTCCTGCTTCCAATTTTTATTTTTAGCCTTTTATCATGTCAGGCCCAAATCCCTGATAAAGAAGGTCAGATTGCTGCTGCTGTGCAAGCAGCTCCACCAGAAAAACAGGCAGGGGCTACTGTTTATGGTTTTGATAAAGATGGTAATAAGGTTCTTTTGCGAGAAGGAACAAACGAGCAAATTTGCATAGCAGATGATCCCAATAAAGAAGGGTTTAGTGTTGCTTGTTATCATAAAGATCTTCATCCATTTATGAAAAGAGGAGATGAATTAAGAGCGGAAGGCAAAAGACCTGATGCAATCTTTGAGATTAGAGAAAAAGAGGCGAAATCTGGTGAACTAAAAATGCCTGAAAATCCAACTACTCTTCATGTTTTATCAGGAAAAGAGGGGAAATATAATGTTGAGACTGGTAAAGTTGACAATGCTAATTTGCGATATGTTGTTTATATTCCGTTTGCCACAGCAGAATCAACCGGCTTGCCAATCCGACCCTTGGTACCCGGTGGTGCATGGATTATGAACCCTGGAACTCATCGAGCACATATTATGATTACACCTCCGAATGATTGATAAGTACTGTTTCCAATTTAGGAAGCAGACCTAGCACTAATTGAACTATTTATAATTGTGGATTAAGTGTATAAACAATATTTCAAGACAAATAATAATGCTTTTAGTATTAAATGAAGCTAATGAAATATCTCGACCACTTCTGAGGAACTCGGAAAGGCGGGAGGGGGGAGAGTTTAGCGGGCCTGCTTGCTCAGACAAGCCAGCGTTGGAGTTGTGCGTAGGTGCATTAAACTTTCTTGATTTTTTCTATCTTTTTTATCAAGAAAAAAGATTGGAAGAAACTTAAAGCCATATGCCTGGACTGCTACAGTATTGGTATTATAATTCTATGGCATTGTAGAAAATATTTGTAAAATTTAATCTTCAAGGTGATAAAAAACCTTTGAAAATTTTAGCAAAAAAAAGGTTGAGTTTTGAATAACTCAACCTTTTCTATTTTTAAATTAGAACTAAAATTATCCTTTATATGTCACTTTATAAATCAGTCCTCTTAAGTCATCTGATATTAGCATTTCGCCTTTATCATTTAATATAACATCCACAGGTCTGCCCCAAGCATCTTGCTCTTCGTGATTTAACCAACCGTCTATGAAAGTTTCATAAGTAGGTTCACCGGCATCAGTGTTGCTCACCATCTGAATTCGATAGCCTATTTTTTTAGAACGATTCCAACTACCGTGCTCTGCTATGAAAATTTGGTTTATATATTTTTCAGGAAATAAATCAGCAGTATAGAACTTGATTCCCAGTGGGGCTACGTGAGGGCCAAGGTTTCTGTAAGGCTTTTTAAATTCATCACAGTCTCTCAAGCCTCCAAACTCAGGATCAGGTATGTCACCTCCATGGCAAAAAGGATAGCCAAAATGCTGTCCTTTTTCTGTGGCAACATTAAGTTCACATGGAGGTATATTATCACCCATCATATCTCTGCCATTATCAGTGAAGTATAAATCCTGAGTTTCAGGATGCCAGGTAAAACCTACTGAATTTCTAACTCCCTCTGCGTATACCTCCATTTCAGTGCCATCAGGATTCATTCGAGTAATGCTGGCATAAATGGGTTTATCAGGGTTATTGCAAATATTGCATGGCGCACCAACTGGTACATACAATTTTCCATCAGGGCCAAAAGCAATATATTTCCAACCGTGATGCTTGTCTGTTGGATAATCGTCAAAAATCACCTCGTAAACCGGGCTTTCTAAATTGTTCTCAATGTCTGAAAACTTTAAGATTCTGTTTACCTCAGCCACGTACAAATCACCATCTTTAAAGGCAACTCCATTTGGCATATTTAAGCTGTCAGCCAAAATATATTTTTTATCTGCTATTCCATCTCCATCGGTGTCTTGCACCGCATAAACTTTATCTTCTCCTCTGTTCCCAACAAACAAAGTTCCATTTTCAGATAATGCCATTGAGCGTGCATTTTCAACTTCAGCATAAATAGAAATTTCAAATCCTTCTGGTAAGTTTAGTGTAGATAATAAACTATCATTAACGGCTCTTAATGAGTCTATTTGTACTGTCTTTTTTATTTCAGTCTCTGATACATTTGTTTTTTCTTCAGTATTACCTCCACAGGCATATATGAGTACAAGTGATAATACAGTTAAAACAACTTTTATTTTTCTCATGAATGTAAGTTTTATTTTTTTTGATTATTTATAAATTTCGTCTGCTAATTAATTCCTTAGTTTCGGGTTTGTTAAACTTCTTCCTCCTCAGACATCAATTTCTCCAAAATCTGACTTGCTGCTTTCGCAATATTTGTACCCGGACCAAATACGGCACTTACTCCAGCATCATACAAGTAATCATAGTCTTTTGGCGGAATTACACCTCCTGCAATTACCATAATATCTTCTCTGCCAATCCTTTTAAGTTCGTTGATCAATTTAGGAATTAGCATTTTATGTCCGGCTGCTAAACTTGATGCCCCCACAATATGCACATCATTTTCAGCTGCTTGCATGGCTGATTCTTCTGGGGTTTGGAAAAGTGGCCCAATGTCCACATCAAAGCCTAAATCAGCAAAGCTGGTAGCAATTACTTTAGCACCTCTGTCATGTCCATCTTGTCCCATTTTTGCTATTAATATTCTAGGTCTTCTACCTTCTAATTGTGCAAATTGATTAGCTAGTTTTTGAGCTTTTTTAAAGTCATCACTGTTTCCAGCTTCACCAGAATAAACTCCCTGAATAGAGCGGATTGTAGCTTTATGTCTTCCAAATGATTCTTCCATCGCATCTGATATTTCTCCCAAAGTGGCTCTTTTTCTTGCCGCCTCAACAGCAAATTCCAATAAGTTACCTTTTCCGGTTTTAGCACATTCAGCTAAATCCTCTAAAGCCTTTTGAGCTGCTTTTGCATTTCTGTCGGCTTTTAACTTTTCTAATCGTTTTACTTGAGATTTCAAAACCGCTGTATTATCAACCTCTCGTAATTCTATATCACTTTCCTCTTCAGTTCTATAGCGATTAATCCCTACAATTACTTCACGACCCGAATCAATGCCCGCCTGCTTTCTGGCCGAAGCTTCCTCTATTCTCATTTTAGGCAATCCAGATTCAATGGCTTTGGTCATGCCGCCCATTTCCTCAACTTCTTCAATCAATTTCCAAGCCTTTTTAACAAGCTGATCAGTAAGGAATTCTACATAATATGAGCCTCCCCAAGGATCAACGGTTTTAGTAATCTGAGTTTCATGTTGCAAAAACAATTGTGTATTACGCGCTATTCTTGCTGAGAAATCAGTAGGTAAAGCAATAGCTTCATCCAAAGCATTAGTATGTAAAGATTGTGTATGTCCAAGTGCAGCCGCTTTTGCTTCAATATAAGTCCTTGCCACATTATTGTAAGGGTCTTGCTCTGTCAAGCTGTAGCCGGAAGTTTGGCTGTGAGTCCTTAAGGCCAAAGATTTAGGGTTTTCAGGATTAAATTGTTTGACAATTTTCGCCCACAATAGTCTTCCAGCTCTCATTTTGGCAATTTCCATAAAATGATTCATACCAATAGCCCAGAAGAAGGATAGGCGGGGAGCAAATTCATCTATTTTTAACCCTGATTTTAAACCTGCCCTGATATATTCTAATCCGTCAGCTAAAGTATATGCCAATTCCAAATCAGCAGTAGCACCCGCTTCATGCATATGGTAGCCACTGATACTGATAGAATTGAATTTGGGCATATTCTTACTACTATATTCAAAAATATCGGAAATAATTTTCATAGAAGGCTTCGGTGGATATATGTAAGTATTCCTGACCATAAATTCCTTCAAGATATCATTTTGAATGGTTCCTGAAAGTTGCTCAGGTTTCACACCCTGTTCCTCCGCAGCCACAATGTAAAAGGCCATAACCGGGATTACGGCACCATTCATGGTCATTGAAACTGACATCTTATCTAGGGGTATTTGGTCGAACAGAATTTTCATGTCCAAAATGCTGTCAATTGCCACTCCCGCTTTTCCTACATCTCCTTCTACTCTTGGATGATCTGAGTCATATCCTCTATGAGTGGCTAAATCAAAAGCTACGGAAAGCCCTTTTTGTCCAGCGGCAAGATTTTTTCGATAGAATTCATTGGATTCTTCTGCAGTGGAAAAACCTGCATATTGACGGATAGTCCAAGGTCTTTGTACGTACATGGTGCTGTAGGGGCCTCTTAAATAAGGTGCTTTTCCAGCTATAAATCCAATATGCTCAGCATCTTTAATAGTGGAAGCATCAATTATGGGCGGAACCGAAATGCTCTCTGCAGTTTTCCAATCTGCTCTTGAATCGGGCTTGCTTTCAGCTTTATCAGTATTTATTGTTTTTATTCGTGAAAAATCAGGTTTCATATGTTAATGATTTCTGTTTAGTTGCCACAAGTTGTCCCGTATTTATCGGGATGGAATTCGCAATAAATATTCTTCAGGCAGTAAATTTAAATTCGCTCTTGAATATTTATCGTCATTTCATATCAGCGCTATTCCTAAGTCTTTTAATAATTGGTCTAAAAATTTCTTTGTATCAGCATTTCTATTGATACAAGCATACAAACCGGAATCTTGTAATTCGGCTTCGTTTGGCTCCTGGCCAGCTATCAAAACTAATCCCTTCTGTTTAGCAATAAACTTTGACAAATTTTTAGGAGTTTCGGCATAACACAAGACAATGATCTTGGCCTTCTTATCCATTGACGTTTCTTCATCTAAATCTTTAATAATTTTTTCAGAAGAAATGCCAATTCCTGCTATTCCTAAAAAACTGTATGCAAAATCTGATTTTGCTTTGCTAATTGCATCAGTGCCGAGCAAAACTATTTGAGCCATTGGTCGAGCATTCTCACCTTTTTCTTCAACTAGTTTTTCCACTCGGTATCGCATATGTTCGATTGTAGAGGTAAGTCTTTTAGCCTCCAGACTTTTGCCACTTTCTTCAGTATCTAGATAGGCACTGATTTTTTCTCCTATTAGCTGATAAGTATTGGCACCTACCATCAAATTTTTGCGAGCCCATAAGTTTTGTTCTGCTTTCGCTGCATCAGTATCAATGATTTGATGAATATTCCCATTCTCAAAATGATGGTCATAGGAACCATCTTCTTCAAGTTCTAGGAATAATTTCCACGAAGCAGAAGATATTTCTTTAATGAGAGTTTCAATATAATAACTCCCCTTGCTTGGGTCCACAATCTTATCTAAATGAGATTCTTCTTTTAATATGTTTGATATGTTTAAGGCAATTCTTTTAAAGGTGGGACTGGATGGTTTTCCTGCTGATTCATCATGCGGCTGAACCCAAAGACTCGTGCATCCACCCATTACTGAAGCCATGGCCTCATTGGTATTGCGTAAAAGGTTAACGTTAAAATCTAAAGCCGATTTTGTCCTAATACTAGTGTTACAATGAATGAAAATATCATCAGGTCCAATTTTGCTATTATAAGCTTCAGCTATTTTTAAAAGATTAAACTTAAATGCTTTTAATTTTGCAATCTCAAAAAAGTAATTGCTGCCTACCGCAAAAGAAAAAATTGTAGATTTCAATATTTTGTTGAGTTCTAGTTTTAAATCAGTTAATTTATCAAAGAACTCAACTGATTTTGCTAGCAATAACCCCAACTCATTAGTAATATTGGATCCTGAATTATGAAATAAGTTACTGCTGATACATAACGGCTTGAAATCTGGGTATTCATCCGAATGTCGGATTAGCTCTGCAATGTTTTCGAAATCTTTAGCATTAATCCCTATAATTCCAGCATCTCGTCCTTCTATAATGTCGCAATGATAAAAACCGCTTATTTTTTTGCTATCGATACCGTGAGCACTTATGTAATTCAAATATTGAGAAATCAAGGAGTAAAAAGGATCATTTGATTCAAATGAAATCATGCAGTACTCTGGCTGTATATCTTTTAATAATGTATCTAGATTAATGTCGGCTTTTTCAATCACAAAAATAATTCCTTCAGCCCCTCCATTTAATGCTTCCAATGCAGATAGATTAGCCTCTTTTTCGGACTTGACCACTACCTTTGATTGGTTGGCCCAATAACGGGCTGGTAGAGCATCGTTGAACTTTTGTACCTGGTTTTGAATGTTAACTTTTGAGTCCTCCGAAGTATCTTTATGATAAAACGGTTTAATAGAAATGCCCTCTGGAGTTTTGGTGATCAGATTTTCAAAAGGTTTGTCTTTTAATTCCTTTAGAATTTGATTTTTCCAGTCTATCGCAGAACTTTTATCAAAATCTTCAAATAATTTTGTATTACTCATTTTCAATTTTGTCGTTTCAATAGTTAAAGTTAACACTTTTCATTCTAGCAATAAACGATAAATTTATAAAAGGTATTTAAATCAAGATCTTTAACTATTTTCTTGCACGGTGTCTACGATTCAATAGCAGATTATTCAAATAATAAAATGTAATTTTTTAAAGAATTTTCAAGTGATTTATAACCATAAATTGACTGAATTGTATTTAACAGCTTGTCAAGTAAATTCGCATTTTTTTCTTCCCTATTTTTTTATCATTTTTGTCAGCCCTGAGGGGAAATAGGGAACTCAAATAAACAATCCGTCAAGTATTAGTGTGAATGGTTAAAGACTGTCAGTCAGTATGGAATAATTGTCTTCACTCCATAAAGGAAGGAGTAGGGGAGCAAAGTTTTAACACTTGGTTTTCTCCTATTGAGCCGGTTAAGCTTGAAAATAACGTATTAACGATTCAAGTCCCGAGCCAATTCTTCTATGAGTGGTTAGAGGAGCACTATGTACATATCCTGCGGAAAGTGATTCATCAGGAACTTGGGCCGGAAGGTAGATTAGAATACTCAGTTATTGTTGATAAGGGAAACGATAAGTATAAACCATTTACTATCAACTTACCGAACAACAATAAATCTAACAAACCAAAGGAACAGCAAAGGGAGCAGCCTTTGAATCCATTTGCTTTAAATGGTGTAGATTTGAGTCAACAAAACTCACAGCTCAATCCAAATTATACATTTGACACTTTTATTGAAGGAGATTGTAATCGATTGGCTAGGTCGGCCGGTTATGCGGTAGCGAAAAAACCAGGAATAACCTCATTCAATCCGTTGATGATTTATGGCGGAGTAGGACTGGGTAAAACCCATTTGGTTCAAGCCATAGGGAATGAAATTAAAGATACGTTGAATGGTAAATTCGTTTTGTATGTTTCGTCCGAGAAATTCACAAATCAGTTTATCGATGCTTTAAGAAATAATAAAATTCAAGATTTTTCTAACTACTATTTACATATTGATGCTTTAATTATTGATGATGTTCAATTTTTAGGAGGTAAAGAAAGAACACAGGAAATATTCTTTCATATTTTTAATCACTTGCATCAAAATGGTAAGCAAATTATTATGACATCCGATCGTCCACCTAGGGATTTGAAAGGACTGGAAGATAGATTGCTTTCCAGATTTAAATGGGGATTAACCGCTGATTTGCAACAACCTGATCTGGAAACCAGAATAGCCATCATCCAAAATAAAATGGAGAGCGATGGTATTCACATTCCAGAAGATGTGATTGAATATTTAGCTTACTCAGTCGATACTAACATCAGAGAGTTAGAAGGTGTTTTGATTTCATTGATTGCTCATGCTTCTTTAAATCGTAAAGAAATCGATTTAGAGTTGGCTAAGCAGACTTTGAAAAATATTGTACATGATATTGAATCAGAAGTAGGCATTGATTTCATTCAAAAAACCATTGCAGAGCATTTTGCAGTGAAAATCGATGACCTGAAAGCAAAAACTAGAAAGAAGGAAATAGTAATAGCCCGTCAGGTTTCTATGTATTTCTGCAAGGAACACACCAACCATTCCTTAAAATCTATAGGCTATCATTTTGGAGGCAGAGACCATTCTACCGTCATTCATGCAGTGCAGTCAGTCAATGACATGATGCAAGTGGATAAACGTTTCCGTGAAGAAATGGAAGAACTGAAGAAGCGTTTTAAAATGAAGAAGGTTTAAGCCCGCTGCCCCCCCCAATGGGAAACCATATTGAAATTAATAGCCAGTCATTTTTTTATTGTCTCATATAGGAATTAGTCTACAAGATTTTAATCGCCTTAAGGTATTGAATTTCAGCATTATAATAGTAAAGGATTAAATCGACCACTTCCGAGCAACTTGGAAAATAGGGAGGGAGGAAAGTTTAGCGAGCCTGCTTGCTCAGACAAGCCAGCGATGACATTAAGGGCAGAAGCATTAAACTTTCTTGATTTCTTGTATCTTTTTCATCAAGTTACCGCAGTCTATTGAACTGAACTTCAAAGAAGATAACAAGATGGTCCTGTGTTACAGGATATAAGCCAGGGTTAAACAGCCTTTGGCTGTTCTTTTGATTCTTCTGTGGTTAAATCTCCAGCTTTAGCTAGTTTTTAGTCTTGTTATATAGTAGAAAAAAGTTGAGTGAAAATGAAAGTAAATAATAATGCCTTTAGTGATATTGAATTGATATTCTATGTGCATTTTGGTCAATTCTAAACGGACTCTTTCCTCTTCAAAAAAGCCTCTTTCTTGATTTTCCTATAATTTTTAGTGGCATGTTCACTACTTAAAATCTTATAAATTTCCGGATGGTCAGGGTATTGGATTAAATAGTTTCTGAAATCTCCCCACTGCTCTATGGCTTCTTCTTGATTGTAAAACCCAAAGCCTTTGTAGTAGCCTTCTTCTACCAAAACAAAAGCCTTTTCTTCAATAGTTCTTCCTGCTCCCATTAGCAAATAATCGCTTTTTTCGGATGTGCAGTAATCAATAAAACCTTGAATTTTTTCATTATGTTGTGCGATAGATTCTTCACCAGTGCATGCTCCTTCACATAAATTAAGACTATAATCAAAGCAAGCCCCCGGGCTGGATTGTATTCCGGCAAATTTTGGACAAATTTTGAGTTTCTTGCTAGCCTCTGTTAAAAAGCTAAAACCAGAAGCATGGTTGGGGAAGCGCATTAAATTTTGCATTCCTGCTTGTTTTCGACCCAGTTGCAATCTTTTATAACCCTGCCGATCTTCATATAGATGGATAGAATATCCAGGGCTGTTATTCTTTTGAGCCCTGTTATACCTTGGCCAATTTTTCCTTATTTCATGCGATTCATGTAGCAGCGCTATTAATTCATTTCCAGTCAAGTAGTAATCTATATGATGGATCTGACTTTGAAATGCTTGTTTGGCTACTTCCAATTTACTTCCACCAAAATGGCTGCTTACCCGCTTTTTGATATTTTTAGCTTTGCCAACATAAATGATTTGATTTTTGGCATTCAAGAAATAGTAAACCCCTGCGGACTCAGGCAATTCCTCATACACTTTTCGATCTAGGTTTTCGGGTACATTGGCGACAGCAGCATTGTTTTTCAATGATTTTTTAATCACCTCCTCTTTATCATGCTGAACCAATTGGGTGAAAAGCTCTGCTGTAGCTATAGCGTCTCCAAAAGCTCGATGTCGGTCATTTATTTTGATCCCTCTGTTTTCGCAGATGTTTCCGAGGCTGTAACTTTTTAGACCAGGAAATATCTTTCGACTTAAGCGGACTGTACAAAGCTTTTTTAATTTCAACTCATAGCCCAAATCCTGAAATGCAGCCTTAACAAATGAATAGTCGAAATTTACACTATGAGCGACAAAAATATTTCCTTCTAATAGCTCATGAATAGTTTTAGCCTCCTCATAGAATTTAGGAGCCTCTTCCACCATTTGGTCATTAATTCCATGTATAGCAGACAATTGTGGAGGAATATGACGCTCAGGATTGATTAAAGATTGATATTCTTTGACCACTTTTTCACCGTCATGTAAAATAATTGCAATTTCACATATTCTGTTTCGGGCTGCGTAGCCTCCAGTGGTTTCAATATCAACTATGGCGTACATGGTTTAGGTATGGACTGTAGTTAGAATGTTTAATAGATTAGATAAAGATAACATATATCTTAAATTTCGGTTCCTCATAAAAAGAAAAACCTCACAGATTTTTCAAGCTGTGAGGTTTCTACTTTAAAATTTCAGTAGATATTATTCAGTCCAACTCATCGGATATTTCTTGTCCATAAATTCTTTACCTTCTTCTGTAACATATAACGGTTTGAAAGTATCTAGCATTACAGCCAACTCTTCAGTTTCTTTTGCTCCAATACTTTTCTCAACAGTTCCAGGATGCGGTCCATGTGGCAAACCACCAGGGTGAAGCGTAAAGGAACCTCTGTCAATTCCTTTTCTACTCATAAAGTTTCCTTCTACATAATATAATACTTCATCAGAATCGATATTACTATGATTATATGGTGCAGGAATTGCATCTGGGTGGTAATCAAATAGCCTTGGTACAAAGGAGCATATTACGTATCCAGCCGCTTGGAAAGTTTGATGCACGGGAGGCGGCTGATGAATTCTTCCTGTAATAGGTTCAAAATCATGAATGGATAAGGTATACGGATATAAAAAGCCATCCCAGCCTACTAAATCAAAAGGGCTATGGTCATAAACATAATGATGGATGTAACCACCTTTTTTGATTTTTACATGATAATCGCCTTTGGTTTCCTCCGTAATCAATTCTTGCGGTGGATGTATATCTCTTTCGCAATAGGGCGAATGCTCTAAAAGTTGGCCCAGTTTATTTCTGTATCTACTCACCGTTTCGATTGGACTTGCAGATTCAATAGTTAGATATCTAATTTCACTGCTTTCCCACTCTAATTTGTAAATAGTCGTTCTGGGAATTACCACATAATCACCAGCTTGAATTTTCAATTTCCCAAATTGAGAGTACATATATCCGCTCCCATCATGAATGAATAACAATTCATCTGCTTCCGCATTCTTATAATAATAATCCATGCTTTGGCGACTTGGCATACACAGCGCCATGGAAACATCTTTATTCATTAACAAGACTTTTCGGCTACCCAAGAAGTCACTTCCTGTATTTTTCACCCCTGAGGTATTAAGATGTATCTGTTGTAAAGTCAAATCCTTATCTGGCTTAGTACCATAAGCCACAGAATTCTTGATTTCCTTCACTCGTGTAGGAGGATTTATATGATATAGGTTGGAATAAATACCCGAAAAACCCAAGGAACTTACTAATTCTTCAGCATAAAGGCTGCCATCTGGTTGCCTAAATTGAGTATGTCTCTTAGGTGGAATATTTCCTTTTCTTACGTAGTATGCCATAATATAAAAATTCTGAATATTATTTTTTAGCTAATGTTTCAGCTTTGTCAAAAAGTTTAAGTGCTTCTTTAAAGACTTCATTTTGTTTGTTAAAGATAGGGTAGAAGCCTTCGTTATTCCAAATATTTCTGGCAATGTAAGCCTTGCTGTACAGTTTTATTAGTTCTTTAGATTTGTTGAAACCTTCGACATCTAAATCAACATTGTTAGTCAAAGCTAGAGATGTTATTTCCTTCAGCATTGCATCTGTTACTTGGAAATTATTGATGAATCCTTGCATACCCATATTTTCCAACATTTTTTTATTCTTTTCATAATATGAAAAAGTGTATTGTCTCAAGGTATTACTTAAAAAAAGCTTATTTAAATAAGTAGAAGTTTCTGCAGTATCCAGCGGAACAAAGTAATCCGGCATGATCCCTCCTCCACCATAAACAATTCTACCATTCTTAGTAGTATATTTTAATGAGTCTTCAAAATGAATGCTGTCAGCTACAAAGTACTCACCATGTTCATATCTCTCATTCATTTCCTGTCTATATTCATCAGGATTTTCACCAAATGGTTTTTGGATTGATCTTCCGGATGGAGTATAATACCTTGAAATAGTCAATCTCAGCTCTGATCCGTCTTTTAATGAAACAGGCATTTGCACTAATCCTTTGCCGAAAGATCTTCTTCCAACTATTAAGCCCCTGTCATTATCTTGGATTGCTCCGGACACAATTTCTGAGGCAGAGGCACTTCCTTCATTGATGAGTACTATTAAAGAACCTTCTTCAAAGCTTCCGTCTTTAATTGCCCTTGCTTCAGAATTATACCTTTTTTCTTTTCCTTTTGTGTAGACTATCATGGCATTATCCTTAAGGAATTCATCTGCCATATTGATGGCTTTATCCATGTAACCCCCAGGATTATCTTGTAAATCTAAAATCAATTTCTGCATACCTTCACCTTCCAATTTATTCATTGCCTCCATGAATTCATTATAGGTAGTTGCAGAAAACCGACTTACTTTAATATATCCTATTTCTTCATCAACCATATAGCTAACATCCACAGAATATTGCGGGATTTTATCTCTAATTATTTTGTATTCAACTGGCTCCTTCAAGCCTGATCGCATGATTTTCAACTCTACTTCGCTGCCTTTTTCTCCTCTTAAATTCTCATGTACTTGTCTGTTGGTTAAACCGACTCCCGCAATATTTTTATCATCCACTGCAATTATCTTGTCACCAGACTGTAGCCCAGCAGTTTCTGAGGGGCCACCACTTAAAGGAGCAACGACATAAAGTGTATCATTGAAAATATTAAACTCTATTCCGATACCTTCGAAATTCCCTTTTAAATCAGCTGAAACCATTTCCAAATCCTTAGCTGGAATGTAAGAAGTGTGAGGGTCTAACTCTTTTATGATTCCTTCAATGGCACTATCTACAAGTTTATCGGTATCTACTTCTTCCACATAGTTTTGATCAACTTGTAAAAGAATTTCTTTTATTCTTGTGATTCCCTCTAAAACAGTATCTTTACTAGAGGAGGGGTTGGCCATTGTAGCGCCAATTAATATGCCTGCCGCCAATGTTGAAAAAATAATTATGGGCAGTTTAATTTGAAATGAACTATTTTTATTTTTATCCATGTGCAATTTTTTATTTTTTCTTGTCGCAGGGAATTTGCAAAAAAAGAAATATTCAGGTGATTTTTTTAATTTAACCTTCGAATTATTTTTGCTCAATTCTCGTTGAAGAATTTTTATTTTAACAAATAACGCAGGAAATTAGTAAATCGTTGGATTGAAAAGCCTTAAAATTAAATTACCTTTGTAAAATACCTAAATTAGTAAAAGTGGAATACTCTCAAAAGAAAATAAAGGAATTAGTTGCTGAAAACTACGTTTTTGCATCAGTTCTTTATTATTTAGGTATAGAATACTACGAATTCGAAGAAGATTCACTTGAAAAGGTGTGTCAGACAAAAGGCGTTGATCTTCATTACGTAGTAAATGAGCTGGAAAGAATTAATCAAAACCAGGAAATAGAAAATATTAAATTACTCTCATTTCCTATTGATTTAATTATCAGTTATTTAAAGCATACTCATTTTATTTTTATCAAAAAGGATTTGCCTTTTTTAGTGAAGTTGGTTAACAAATTGAATAGTTCTCATCCTGATGTTCTGTCCGTAGAAAGAGAAATAAAGGATGTTTTTCCGTTATTTGTAGAGGATTTCGTACATCATATTTATGAAGAAGAAGATACTCTTTTTGAGTATATATCGCAGCTAAAAGCTATTGATGATAAAGAGAAAAACCCTTCTAGCTTTTTTTACAAGTATCCGAATTTTAATATGCAAAAATTTGCAATTGACCATGAGGTGCATGATGACGAAATGAAAGGGATTCGATTTCTAATGGATCAATATCCGATTGGAGATTCGACACCGCTCAATGCAAAAGTCCTTTTTTCTGAATTAGAGCGTTTTGAAGATAAATTGAAAGTGCATGCTAAAATTGAAAATGAAGTTCTTTTTCCTAAAGCCCTGATGTTGGAAAAGTCAGTAAGAAAGAAGTTTGATTCGCTTATTCGTCTTAATTAATAATGCCCAGAGTACTAGCTATTGATTACGGAACTAAAAGAGTGGGTTTGGCAGTTACAGATCCTTTGAAAATAATTGCCTCCCCGATGGAAACAGTTCATTCCAAAGATCTTATTCAATTTTTAAGTGAATATTTCCTGCAGGAAGAAGTAGAGTCTGTGGTTTGTGGATATCCAACTAACGAAGAGGGGGAGGCCACTGATGCTACTCGTCATGTAGATGCATTTATTAATCTTTTTAAGAAGAAGTTTCCGACAATGCCTTTACATTTGCAGGATGAAAGCTTTAGCTCGCAGGAGGCAATGCAAGCTATGATTAGTTCCGGCTCAAAAAGGAAACAAAGAAATAAGAAATCTGGTAATATAGATAAAATTAGTGCTGCAATTATATTGCAACAATTTTTAGAAGAGAATTAATTATGATATATCCTATAGTAGCATATGGACACCCTGTACTTAAAACAAGAGGAAAAGATTTAGAAAAGGGTGAGATAGATTTAGGGGCATTGGTAGATGACATGTTTGAAACCATGTACAATGCTAATGGGGTCGGCTTAGCTGCCCCCCAAATTGGTAAAAGTCTTCGACTTTTTGTGATTGACACGGATCCAATTGAAGAAGAAGGTGAACCTCAGGTAAAACAAGCTTTTATAAATCCAGAAATACTGGAAGAAGAAGGTGAAGAATGGGCCTTTGAGGAGGGCTGTTTAAGTATTCCTAATATTCGGGAAGATGTTGATCGGAAACCGAATATTAGGATCAAGTATTTTGATGAAAATTGGGAAGAACATGAAAAAGAGTTTGATGGATTTGTAGCTCGGGTGATTCAGCATGAGTATGATCATATTGAGGGCGTATTATTCACAGATCATGTTTCGGCCTTTAAAAAACGTATTTTAAAGGGAAAGTTGGCTAACATCAGTAAAGGCAAGGTTACGGCTGACTACAAAATGTTGTTTCCGTTAAAGAAATAGAATATGTAAGTTCAGCAGGTAATTAGCTGTTATTTTGTTTGAACTTATTTTTATATTTGAATAATGCAATTAAAAAAGTCGATCTAGAAATATTGGCAAAATTATTGCAGCTATTATCATATAACTTTTTTTATTCATTATGAATCGATTATCAAAAATATTAGTCTTAGGTATTATTGTAGCCATTAGTGGATCATTCGCTAGTGCTCAAACGAAAAAAGCTGCAGAATTTATTGAAAACGGAATCAATAAATTTGAGGAGAAAGAATACATGGAGGCTATTGTCAGCTTTAACGAAGCAATAAAATTAGATCCAAGTGCTCATCAGGCCTATTACATGAGAGGTAATATAAAGCAGAAATTTGCCGATGTTCACGGTGCAATGAAAGATTACAATATGTCAATTGAGGCAAAAGAAGATTTTTCGGAAGCCTATTTTGAACGAGGGAACATCAAATATTTACTTCAAGATTATTATGGAGCCATTAATGACTATACAAAAACGATCGAATTGAATGAAAATAATTTGGATGCCTACTATAAACGCGGTCAGGCGAAACAACAATTAGAGGCATACCAGGATGCTATTAATGACTGTACCAAAATAATTGAAAAGGATAGAGATAATGTAGATGCATATTACTTAAGAGGAGTTTTAAGAATTGAGTATGGGCAACTTTCTGAGGGTTGCTTGGACTTAAGTAAAGCAGGAGAATTAGGTGATTTGAAAGCTTATGAAATGATTCGTGAAAGATGTAATGATATAAAATGCTATCCTTCTGATTTCGAGTGAAGATGAAAAGCATTGAATCCATAAAAAAACCTGTTTAAAATCAATTAAACAGGTTTTTTTGTTTGTAGTGACCTCGGCAGGATTCAAACCTGCAACCTCCACAGCCGTAATGTGGTGCACTATTCAGTTATGCTACGAGGCCATTTAATTACTTGATAGTTGAATTGCCTTATCAAACAATATTTTTTCATCAACTACGTTTGCTAATGAGCTTGCAAAGGTAATTAATAAAATCTTATAAGAAAAAGGATTTATTTATTTATCCTCTGTATAAAACGCTATCTTTGTTGTTCGAAAGTAAAAATCAAAAAAATACTGATGAAAAAACTATTTATTTCAGCTCTAATAATCCTAACTTTTAAAGTTTCTGTTCAAGCTCAAAATTTGCAAGAGAAAAACAGCTTTGGACCTCGACCTAATTTAAAAGGAGATTTAACCTTGTCGTTTGGATTAAATATGCTTTACAACAATGATGTGGATGATTTAAATCTCAGAACTGTTGGAAATAATTCTTTCAAAATTGGATATATGTATCCTGTTCAAATAGCTAATTCTAACTTTAGTTTTAATGCTGGCTTCAACTTTTCTTTTGATAAGTTCGCCTTCGATGGCGATTCCACTACGTTGGCAGTTGTTTCTGGAACAGATGAATTAAGAAATGTGAGATTGCAGACCATAGGAGAAGACCTTGTAGGAGAAAATGGCTTTGTTGAGAAATCTAAATTTGAAGCAAACTATGTTAATATTCCACTTGAGTTTAGATATTATTTCAATAAAAATAAAGTAGATAATGGCGGACTGTTTTTGGCTGCTGGAGGTAGTATTGGCTACTTAATTAATGGGAAGACTAAAATTAAGTATGTAGAGAATGAGCAAACGAAGAAAATTAAGCAAAAAGAAAATTTCGAATTGAATCAATTTAGATATGGAGCTCATTTCCGAATTGGTATTGCGGGATTTGGTGCTCATTTTGAATATGACTTTTCTGAACTATTTAACCCTGGTAGAGGGCCATTAAATAATGCAGAAGTACCAGTAGCAACTCAAACTGCCCCATTTAGGTTTGGTTTAAGCTTTAATTTATTCTAATATTGAAATAATTGATTTCTTGAAGAGCATCTAATTAATTTTAGATGCTTTTTTTATTATGTAATTCTAAAATTTCATGAGGGCAGGTATCTACTTTTTCACTATAGTTTTTATCGTTTTTTCAAATTGTTCAGGACCTAAGAAGAACGAATACAAAGAAAAAATTGAAGGCTTTGCTACCTCACTAAAAACTAAATACGGAACTAATTTTCAAGAAGAAGTTCAATATTATGAATTGAATAATTTTAGAGATTCTCTGGTGGGAGCTCAGATTGGAAACTACAAATTTCAGGATTATTATGGAAGTAATGTAAATTTATTAGAAGATTCAAAACCTGTTCTATTAGAGTCTTTTGCCTCATGGTGTGCACCATGTATAAGTTCTATTCCAGCTTTGAATAAACTCTCCGAAGACTATCCTCAAGTTCGATTTGTAGTGGTGGCTCATGATACACCAGATAAATTAAAGGAATACGCCAAAAAATTTAACTCCAACATTCATGTAATACCGTCAGAACGAGAAGTCAATGCTAGTGGATTTATTAAACTAGAGGTAGGTGAATTTCAGAGTGTGTTTCCTTTTCCTGCTACTATCAGTATTAGTTCGAATGGCAAAATTCAAAACGTTTTATTGGGTGCACCCAGAGCAGGAACTTATGGAGGGAAGACCATAACTCTTGAAGAAGTTCACGAAGCTAATATGATGAGATTAAGCCGAGTGCTAGATAAATTGATTTCTGAATAATTTAGGATTATTTCCATTCCACTTCCAGATTAAACTGATCTTGCGCTACGATTGAAGTGTACTTAGCTTTTTCTGGTTTTTTAATTCTCACTAAAGTTTGGCCGTCCTTAATTTTGATAGATTGCTGCTCTATCACATTTACATGATCCTTTTTATGATATAATACAAGTGATTCAGTGTTTGCTGGAATTTCGATTTCAATATAATCCTGAGTAGCGGTGGTCGATTTAGCTATTGATTTTTGCTTTTCTTGATATAACAGGGATAAAATCTTCTTACTATCTGGAACTCCATAGCCAATAAAATTATTTGGGTTTTCTGCTAAGTGGCTACTTTTTTGAATAATATTTATTACTTCCAAATTTGTTAGAGTAGTGTCATACTCCCAAATACAGGCGGCTAAACCAGTAATCACAGGTGCTGAGAATGAAGTACCATTAGCAGCAAAGCAAGCCACATCCGGTTTCACATAATTCAATTTTTCGGGCCCAATAGAGGAATAGTAGATTTTGGACCAATCATCATAGCGGACTGCTCCAACAGTTAATACATCTTTTGCATCAGAAGGAAGGGATAGAATTTCCCATTTATTGTGACCGTCATTTCCTGCAGCACTTACAATCAACATTCCTTTCTCTGCAGCTACTTGTGCGGTTTTGGTAATCATACTGCTTCTTCCATTGACTTCTTTCTTGCTATGGTTTTCTTTTCTTTTGTCGTAACTATCAGTATACCCCAAAGAAGAATTTACTAGTCGAATGCCCATGTCGTAAAACAACTCAAGTGCCGCCACCCAGTAATCTTCTTCCAATCTTCTTTCCCTGATCCCATGATCTGTTCTTGCCAAATACAGCTCGGCATTTTCCGCCATACCATATTTAATTGACGTCCCATGATCAGAGCCCACGATCATTCTTAAGACTTGTGTACCGTGGTCATCTTGCGAAATCCTTTTTCCATAGAATGGATCTTTATTTCCTTTTAATAAATAGTCTTGAAAAAACTTGATTTGGTCTTTTTCAACCAAATGTTTTAAAGAAGGTTCTACATTTGCATCCATAAAACCACCATCTATGACCCCAATTTTAATGTTATTTCCACTTAGGCCCATACTATCTGTTAAATACTGGGCCTTCATTTGTTCTAATGCATAAGAATATTCAATTGGTGTTGGACTATGCAGTGAAAGCTGCTGCAATTGATTTTGCAACCAAATACTTCTAACCTGCTGATGGGATTCCAATTTTTCAATTAAATCCTCTTCAATAGAAATACTGACTACAGGGTGCCATTTGGATTGATAGTGGAATTTGATTTTATCCCCATGCATCTTTTTAAGGCTCTCTTGTAACTGGGAAATTTGTGTGTTTTGACTATCAATTTCTCCAAAATCAAATTCCATCCAATACTTCTGCTGGGATAAAACCGCGACTGAAAACAAATAAAACGGAAATAAGAAGAAGATAGTCTTGAAAAAAGCCTGTTTTAACATGTTGGAAGAAATAATAAAATGTAAATTTGAAATTTACGAAGCTTTAACGATTAATTTGAAATAAAAATTAGATTTATGAGATACCAAACTTTAGATTCATCTCTTTATGTAAAGAACCGCAAGAATTTCATGAAGCAAATGCCAGCTCGTTCTCTAGCAGTTTTCAATTCTAATGACGTAATGCCACTGAATGCAGACGGTACTATGACCTTCTGGCAAAACAGCGATTTGTTTTACCTTACTGGAATCGACCAGGAAGAAAGTATTTTGGTTTTATTTCCTGATTTTGATAATGACAGCTGGAGAGAAATATTATTTGTAACTGAAACCAATGAGCATATTGCCGTTTGGGAAGGACATAAATATACAAAAGAGGAGGCAACGGCAGCTTCAGGAATTCCAACTGTTATGTGGTTGTCACAATTTGAAACAGTATTCAATACTTTGATGGCCGAAGCCGAGCAAGTATTTATCAACACTAATGAGCATATTAGAAATGCCACACCGGTAGAAACCCGAGATATGCGATTTATTAAATGGTTGCAAGATCGATATCCTGCTCATCAGTATAGGAAAGCAGCTCCAATTCTGTATGATCTGAGAGCAATAAAAGATCCTTTGGAAATTAGTCAAATGGAACGTGCTTGTAAAATAACTGAAGATGCTTTTCGTAGAACATTGAAATTTGTAAAGCCAGGTTTGAAAGAATATGAAGTGGAGGCTGAAGTTTTACATGAATTTGTTAGACAGGGCTCCAAAGGCTTTGCTTATACGCCTATTGTAGCTTCTGGAGCAAATGCATGTGTACTGCATTATATTGAGAACAAAGATGTTTGCAAAGATGGGGAATTGCTACTAATGGATGTAGGAGCTGAGTATGGGAATTATAATGCTGACATGACTCGTGCAATTCCTGTGAATGGCAAATATACCCAGAGACAAAAGGATGTCTATAATGCAGTCTTAAGGGTGATGAAAGAATGTTACAAAATCTTGACTCCAGGAAACCGAATCCCAGAATACCATAAGGAAGTTGGGAAGTTGATGGAAAGTGAGTTGTTAGGCTTGGGCTTATTGGATAAAACAGATATCAAAAATCAAGATCCAGCTAATCCTGCTTATAAAAAATATTTCATGCACGGTACTTCTCACCACATCGGATTGGATGTTCATGATGTAGGCAATATTTATCGAAAATTTGAGCCGAATATGGTTTTCACCATTGAGCCCGGGATATATATTCAAAATGAAGGGATAGGTGTACGTTTAGAAAATGACGTAGTCATCACTAAAGATGGTCATCATGATATGATGGGAAATATTCCTATTGAAATTGATGAGATTGAAGAAATTATGAATAGCTAAAAAATGGGAAAGCGATGGTTATGGAATCATCGCTTTTTTATTGTTCGAAAATAGCTACAGCCCTAACAGGAGAACCCGTTCCACCTCGAATTTTTAAAGGGAAGGCGATAAAACGAAATCTTCCTCTCCCAATTAATTTATGCAGATTGATCATGTTTTCATAATGAGTAAAGCCTAGCTCGCCACAAATATGATGTACTTCTTTGTTGGATACTTTTCGAACCCCGGGTGACGTAGTTTCCACTCCAAAAGCTGAAATTTTTTGCTTTCCTAGCCAACGGGCTGTTTCAGTAGAAATACCAGGACCATTTCCCCAATCTTTTTTATTGAAATGTTTTCTGTAATGATCAGTATAAAGGAGAATCGTATCATGTTTTTTTATTTCAATATTAGCTTTTTTACAAGCCAATTCAACTTCATGAGGTTCTATGAGTTCAGCTAAGTTTTTGTGTGAGAAGTCTAAGCAAATCCCTTCTGTGTAAAACATTGATAGGGGCATTTTATCAATAGATTGCCCTTCATATTGCTGAGCCATGTGATTGATGGCATCAACATGAGTGCCTGTATGCTCCCCAAGTTCTAATTTATGAACAGCAGGAGTTCTTTTATTTGGGTTTTTAATGCCAGCCCATTCTTCATGTGAATTATGGATTTCCATTTTAACCTGAGGAAGGTCTTTAAAAACCGGCATCCCCTCATAAATGTCTTGGCTTAAGTCGATGATTTCGGCCATTAAATACTACTATTAAAATATTCTTAAGAAAGATTTTATAATTTTTTTTCTGGGTCTTGTCTAACGTCAAAACAGGAAAGAATAATAATTTTGGATTCTTTTATCCGGTAAAATATTCTGGTCTGTGAAGTTAATTGTAAACCCCTGATATCATTTATTTTTGTCCATTTGATGGGAAGCTTTTGACTAATTTAAGGGTTTCATCTACTTTATGAACAAATTCTTTTACAGTATTTTTACCCCATTCTAATTTTAAATATTCTACTACAGAGTCAAAATCCTTTTCAGCTCATGGGGTAACGTAAACTTCCATTAATTTTTTTTCTTCACTTTTTCGCAATTAATTTTTTGCTGTCTTGGGATTCCTCATGTGATAAGTAAATTTCTTTTTTTTGATTTTATGTCAATGTTTTCCAAAATTGACCTTCTTTAGAGTTCTCACTTTGTTTCAGAAAATCGTAAATAGTTTGTAATAATTGCTCGTTATCGATACTTTCAACAATTTTATGAAGATTTGATTTTAATTCGATTGTCCCCATAACTTTTATTCATTTTATAGCTTGAATTTACGAAATTTTGCTCAATTTATTCTATTACTTTTATTGTTTAAAATCACTAAATTTATTGTAGTTTCATTCAAAAGATATCTTTTAATTATGAAAATAATTCTATTCCTCCTTTTCCTCCCGTTTAACCTACTAGCCATTGATCCTGATAGAGAATATACTTTAACGCCTGATTCCATTAATTGGGATTATGAAGAATTAAAAGTCACTACTGAAGACGGTTATGATTTGAATACTTGGATTTATGCTCCTAATCCTGATAATGAGAAAGGTGAGGTCCTGATTTTAGCATATCCAGATGCTGGAAATATGTCCTATTTCGTGTATCACGCTTCTATTTTATCTAATCTAGGATATACAGTAATTACTTTTGATTATAGGGGCTTTGGGAAAAGCTCTGATTTTGAAATTGAGCTAAATTATTTATTTCATATTGAATTCTCTAAAGATTTAGAGGCGGTAGTAAATTTTGCAAAAAAGCGATTTACAAATAAAGGTCTTGGTATTTGGGCATTGTCAATGGGTACGATGGTCACAACTTATGCTTATGATGGCATTAAAGATGATATAGATTTTGTGATCTATGATGCTTTTGTTTTTAGTCCTCGTGAGCATATACAGCGATTAAAATCTCAAAAAGATAAACAAGCTTTTTCACCTATTAAAACAGAGGAGTATGTTTTGAAATGGAAATCCATTGATATTCCAATCATGCTTTTTGCAGGCAGACAGGATGAACTTACCACAGCAAAAGATGCTCTTTCCAAAAAGGACGAATTTAGTTTTGTACCTGCAATTTCGTTTTATAATGGTGGGCATTTAATGGGTTTTCAGCATGAAATTAAGAGGAGTGGTTTTGGAGGGTGGTACTGCTCTCAAATCGATTTTTTTATAAGGCAGATAGGCTGAAATAAAAAACACCGAATTTCCCTCAACCTTTCCGCAACAATTCCGATTAGAAATTATGATTTGGTTAAAAGATGTCATTAAAGATTTAAAGGAAATCCAAGAAACTACTAGACAAGAGTTTGAAAATTTGAGTGCGGAGGAATTAATATGGAAACCTGCTGCGGATAAATGGTCTATTGCAGAGTGTCTAAAGCATATTATTATCGCCAATTCAACCTATATTAAAGACATCGAAAAGCGGCTTCAAAAGGCAGAGATCAAGACCATAGAATATCCTGTTCGTTTCTCGGTCACAGGTAAGTTGTTTTTGTATGCTGTTGACCCGAAGTATAAATGGAAGGTGCCTGCTCCCAGAATATTTAAGCCAACCAAGGAAAATAAAGTAAGAAATGGCAAAGAAACTCTGCAAGATTTTTTAGACTTGCAGGAAGAAATAATAGGCTTAGCTTTGAAGGCATGTGCATACGATCATCAACACGTTCCAACCTACAGTCCTTTGAGTAAATTATTGCGTTTCAATGTAGGTGAGCAACTTTACATTATGATGCGTCATACAAAAAGGCATATAAATCAAGGAAAGCGAGTTAAATCACAGTTTCATAAATCCGTAGCATAATGGAAGATAATATCAGAAAGTCAGACCGAGCACCATTACCTGTAGGCTTATATCCTCATGCACGCAAAGTAGGTAATTTGCTATTTTTGTCAGGAGTTGGGCCCAGGAAAAAGGATAGTAAGTCGATTCCAGGTGTGGAGCTAAGCAGCGATGGAGATATTGTTTCCTACGATATTGAAGTGCAATGTAAATCTGTTTTTGACAATGTAAGAATGATATTGGAAGATTGTGGCAGTAGTTGGGATAAGTTGGTGGATGTACAGGTATTTTTGACCAATATGAAAGATGACTTTTCCACTTTCAATAGGGTTTATGCTGATTACTTTAAAGATATTCAACCTTGTCGAACTACAGTGGAGGTAAACGCTTTACCAACGCCAATTGCGATTGAACTAAAGTGTGTGGCTGAGTTGTGATTATGTATCACTGGGGACTTCAATTTTTTCATATAAATTGTGAATCCAGAGGATGACAACTCCAAATGTGATCGCTGAAACCACCAAAATATCATTTAATATTCCATCTGTACTAAAGGATATTTTGATCAAAATGGTAGAAATCACAAAGCCTGAATTTCTAATCACGGATCTAAAACTCGATGTATGCGTGTAGGAAATCAGCAATAACAGTACATCGCTTAAAATCAGAATAGTAAAAAACTCATCAAAGAAAATATTATTCGTGTTTTTAATAGAATCAATCCGATGCGAAGCGGAGAAAAATACTTCATAGAAATAATCTCCAAAGCTGTAAACTGCTAATCCCAATAAGACAGGAATTAAAAGGACTGAAAATCTTTTCTTGGTTTCAATGAATCTTTGAGTTTGCTCTCTTTTTGAGAGCTCTCCTTTTTGGGCGGAAGTTCTTTTACTGTTTAGATAATAGAAAATGAATATTAATCCAAAAATTATTAGAGAAGCCCCAATGTCGTAGGTGAACTGTAAATCATCTTTACTGCTAAACCAACTACTTTCTAAATCTAATTGTGCTAAATCCTTAAATAGTCTTCGAATTAAAACCAGCAAAATTATTTCATATTGTTTACCAATATAAATCGTAATTGATTTAGGGAGGAAATAGACTAACAGATAAACCTCATAAACAAGAATAAAAGAGAAAGGCGTATAGATAGCTGCTATCGGATTATCTAAAAGACTACTTGAATAGGAAGATTCAAATATTTCTAGTTTATTTAATATGATTAAGATGAGATGAATAAAAAATCCAGCGATAGCAATTACTATAATGACCTTTTCGCTTCTCTCTTTCATTTTTTCTGAAAGTAGTCGCTCATATAGGTTCTCCCAGAACGTAGAAATATTGCTACCCATTTTTTAATGTATTTTGAAGTAACTACAAAACTGACTAATCGTTTAAAATTCATCATTTGATCTGAAATTATTTTGTCCCCTTATGCCTTTTGGAATCTGTTGATTTTTTAAAATAGGTCGTTATAATTAAACTTTTAGACCTGTGCGCAGTTGAAATATGTGTACCGACAGAGAAAATTTCAATGAAGTATACTTTAATTTTAGTAGTAACCTTAATATTTGTAAATCCAGTTTTTTGTCAAAATGCGATAGTTGAAGGAGTGGTTTCCGATCCAGATTCAGGTAAAGTTATTCCTTTTGCTCAGGTAGCTTTTTATCAAGAAAATAGTAATACTCCTGTAACTGGAGCTACTACCTCAGAAGATGGTAGCTTTAATATCCCAATAGAGACTGGGAGTTATAGGATGGTAATCTCCTTTGTAGGCTATGAAGACTATGAAGATCAAGTCCAAATCTCGGAAAGTGGTTTGGATTTAGGGGAGATAGGTCTTTCAGTAAAAGAAGAGATCATGGAGGAGGTTGTAGTAAGTGGAAATGAAAGAAAAACTCCTGTTCTAGCCACTATGGAGGGTATGACGATAAAGCCCGATCAAACCATTGCCAACGTAGGAGGAACTCTATTGGATATCTTGAGAAATACGCCATCAGTTAATGTTTCAGATGATGGAAGTGTATCCTTAAGAGGTAGTGGTAGTACAAATGTCCTAATTGATGGACGGAATTCAGCATTAGCGACAGATTTAGAACAGATTCCTGCCAGCGCAATTGAAGAAGTAGAAATAATAAATAATCCAAATGCAAAATATGATGCGTCTTCAGATGGCGGTGTTATTAACATTAAATTGAAAAGAGGCGAAGATTTAGGGACCACTGCAAGAGCAGAACTTACCATGGGAACCAGAATGCGTACAAATGCAAATGTTAATTTGGCACGAAGGACCACCAAATTTGCGATATACGGTGGCTATAGCTTTAGGCAATGGCCAAGAGTGGGCAGCAGAGAAACGGAAAGAAGAAGTACTTTTAATGGTTCCAATGAGCTTTACAGACAAGAACAGAATAGTAGAAATGAGGATAGGGAACATACCATCAATTATGGAGGCGATTACTTTTGGGGACAAAATAAATTAAGCTTTGAAGGTGTGTTCAATACAGAGGAAGAAAGTGATTTCCAATCTAGTAGTGCTTTTGTGCAAAATTTAGGTACCGATGAATTTCTAACTCGCTACGTTAGAAATAATACGGAGACGGAAGAGAATTATACTTACGATAATGCCATTATATATGAAAGAGATTTTGACAACAAGAAAAAATTTTTCAGAGCATTAGCGAGCGTTTCCATTAGAGATCAAGTGGAAGATCAAAATATTGCCATCTACAACAATACACTGAGTGAAGAGGGTGATCCTAACAGAACCGAAGGGAGTACAACAGATGAATTTAGAAATACCTCGGTAATTCAAGTAGATTACGCTACGCCAATTCTTAGTGGTTTGTTAGAAAGTGGGTATAAGTCTATTTTTAGAAGGTTTGATAATGATTATGTCTATGGACTGGTAGGAAGTGAAGGTCAAATTGATCCTTATGATAGTATAAGTAATCGCTTTGTATATCAGGATCAAATTCATGCGCTTTATGCTATTTATTCAGATAGCCTTCCAAATTTTAATTATGCAGTTGGGCTTAGAGCTGAACAAACTATTTTAGAAAATGAATTATCCAATGTAAATACATCTTTAGTGGCAGAGGAAGATCTTTCTAACAGTCAGCAATATTTGGATTTCTTCCCAAGTGTTCAATTAGCTTATTTTCTGAATAATAAGAATACCTTAAAAGCTACTTATTCAAGAAGGATTGACAGACCAAGCGGGTGGAGATTGAATCCATTTCCTGATTTTGCGGATTCATTAAATGTCAGGGTAGGGGAGCCCAATCTACAGCCGGAATATATCAATTCATTTGAACTCGGCCATATGTATCAAAATGGAGGTTTTACTTTAACGACCAACGCTTTTTACCGAAGGATTAATGGTCAGGTTGATTGGATTGTGAGAGTAGAGGATGGAATTTCCTACCGCGGTCCACAGAATTTGAATACTGGTGATTTTTATGGATTAGAATTTATTAATACAACCGATATTGCCAATTGGTGGAATTTAAATGCCAGTTATTCTATTTTTCAATCTGTGATAGATGGTACCAACATTGGAGCAGAAGAACCCAATAGGGGACTTTCATGGTATGCTAAAGTTACCACCGATTTCAGTTTGCCTTTCGGAATTAACCTACAATTTACTGGTAATTATATGGCTCCTGAAATAGAGGCCCAAGGTAGGGATTTGGCTCGATATTATATAGATGGGAGTTTGCAAAGATATTTCTTTGACAAGAGATTGACTTTAAGTGCCAGTTTCAGGGATTTATTTGACACTCGTAATTTTAGAGGGGAAAATTTTGGGCCCGGGTTTCAACAAACCTTTACTAGGAAAAGAGAAACGCAAATTATGCTATTTACCGCTTCTTACAATTTTAAAGCAGAATAAATGAAAAGAAAAGAGCTCATTTTGAGCTCTTTTCTAATTTCCAACATCATTTCTTTAATAATTTTGACTTGCTAGAGACCATGCCTTTCTCAGTTTGTGACCATATTATGATTTGATAATAGCCATTGGCTAGATCTGAAATGTCCATCTGAATACTTTTCCCGCCTTCCAAACTCTTTTTCTTCACTGTTTGTCCATTCATATTTATGATTTGTATTGAAGTATTTCCCACCTCTTGCTCGAAATTTATATTTATTTGATGCGTAGCCGGATTAGGGTATAGTTTGATGTTAAAAAGTCTAGACTCAAATTCAATTTTTACTACTGGTGAATATTCAGATTTTCCGTCATAATCAAATTGCTGTAATCTGTAATAGGAAACATTTCCGTGAGAACTATAATCAATGAAATCATACTCAATTACGTTAGAGCTATTTCCATTGCCTTCTACTGTACCAATGGTTTCAAAATCTTTTCCATTTGAGGATTTTTGAATTTCAAAGTGGGAATTATTTTTCTCTGATGCAGTGGACCATTTGACTAACACGCCAGTTTGTTTTTGTTCTATATCAAGACCAAGGAACTCCACAGGCAAAGCTCCTTCTGAGGATGCACCCACAGCAAAATCACTGAAACCATTTAAATTCGAACGGCTAACTGTGATTGGGTCGGTGAAACTTCCACTTTCATCTGCAGGTGAATAATCACCTAATACTTCCCAACTTGATGCAGAATTCTCTCTTTTTAGTAAAATATGATTTCCGGTTTCATTTCCGTTCACATGCCCTTGGGATGTAACTGAAATATTGTAATTATATGTGCCAGCTGAATTTGTTGGTGTAATTGTCCAGAAGCCGTAATCTAATACTTGTTCAATTGCATTACCATTTACTGACAAATTTAAGCCAGAAATATTTGCAAAATCTGGATCGCTACTGTTTTCAGTGAAGCTTACATCAATACAAGTGCTTTCTGACATGCTGTTGAAATTTATTTTTACTTCTTGTTTATATGCTGCTGAACCAACAGGTAGTTGATAGTCGATTCCAGTTGCAACACATCTTCTTAAAGTCCCCACTATGTAAGAATTATCGCTTACAAGAATCCCATTTCTAGCAGTGTTTTCGACCTGGATGAAGCCATTTGAAATGATAAGTTTACCATCATTTAGGTTTAATTGATTATTAATAATCACCGAGTTTTCAATTTCAAAAGTACCTCCAGTTGCATTAATTGATAAATTGCTTAGTACATTTTCTGTATTATCGAATACGATTTTTCCCGCATTTCCAATAGCATTGACAGATAGTTCAGCTCCCACACTGGATGATATTTCACCATTAATGGAATGGCTATAACCCAACAAATCTAAATTGTTGCTTCCCAGAGTTAAAGTTCCTGCATATAGTTTCAAGGAATCAATAATTTGCAATGAGTTTGTTAGAACTAATCCACTTCCATTTTCTAGCTGCAAATCCTCAAGAATAGTAATGTGAGAAGGAATAGAAATTCCTGCTGAAGTCCCGCTCACTACCAGTGAAGATGTTCCGTCCATAATTAGGTTTTGCGGATTTCCTGCTATAGCGTTTCTGATCGTCAAACTATTATCTCCCACCACCATTTGTCCGCTTTGAATATTGATAGGTCTATTTGTAGATAAATCATCCTCTAAATTGACGCCACTGCCGTTATTAATGATCAGGCCATTGACTTTTCCCATCAGCCATTGAGTAGCGCTCCCCACCATACTTACAGAACCATTACCTGTATATTCAGGACCACGATTGATGAAATTCCCATGAATATTAAGATTTCTACCTGCATTTACTGTGATCTGTGCATTACTATTTATAATTAAATTATTCACAGTTGCTGTTCCATTTATGACAGGAAAATTGCCTCCTAATGGATTGTTTGGAATAACAGCTGAAATCAAATCCGTTGGTATTCCCGCGGACCAATTGCTAGCAGCGTCCCAAACGCTGGTGTTTCCTAGCCAAATATTACCAACAAATAATTCAAAAGTTTGAGTAGTGCTGCAAGTACCATCTTCTACTGTTACACTAATGGTTACTAAACCAAATTGACCGTTCTCTGGCGTTATTTGAATAAACCTATTGGCATTTGAACCTCCCAAAGTAATATTTTCGTCTTTGACTAGTGACTGATCTGAACTAGATGCAGATACTGTCAATGTACTTTCAGCAACATTGGCGTCATCTACGGTAAAATTAATGTTGGGAGAAGCCGTACTGATGTCTAAAATAACATCTTCAAATTCGTTCATGGTTGGCGCTTCATTATCCAACACACTTACTTCTACACTTCCTGAATTATTAGTGAAGTCCGAATCATTTTGATTATATGATCTTACACTTGCATAAGCAGTAATGGAATTTAAGTTTTCGCCAGCGTTAACAGTACCAGTCATCTGTAAAGTGACAGTCTCTCCATTTTCAATTAAAGGAATTCTCCAGAAGCCACTTTCTTGATTGTATGTCCCTTTCTGTGCATCAGACTCAGAAGGAGTAAAACCGGAAGGAAGAGCCGAAGTTACCACGACATTAGTAGCATTATTAGGACCATTATTGTAAACACTAACTTCGTAGGTAACCACACTATTCACACACGGTGTGTTTGAGTCAGAAGTAAAAGCGATAGATAAATCTGATACTTGGGAAGGAGTTTCACCAAAAATCATCATTCGGTTCATGCCTGCACCATTAATATAGAGTCTTTCATTTAAATCAAAATTAATACCATAAGGCGTATCCATGTTTCTGGCATTGGGTGAACCTGTTACCCCACTTCCATTATTGAAACGGATTGCTTCATTAAAATCTCTTTGACCTAAAACCACATCAGCACTAGCGCCATTGGTAGTTGGTATTTCGTTGAAGATTAGTGCTCGATGGTTATTAAAATCAGCTATAGCCATAACACCTGATGGCGAAACCGTAACCCCTGGGAAACTAAATTTTGTCGCACTTACACCGCTAGTTCGCGTATTGAAAGCATCTTGACCCACCACTATGTCTGCATTAGCTCCATCTGTGGTAGGAATAGAGTTGAAAACGAGAATTCTATAATTATAATCCTCTGCAATCAGTAGTTTACCATCAGGAGATATAGAGGTATTCCAAGGATCACCAATTCTATTACGAGCAGTACCTCTTCCTGTATTATTCCATCCAGTCTGACCAATTAAAACATCTGCTTCTTCATTATTGGAAGTGGGTATTTTATTATAAATTAATATTCTATTGTTTCCTCTATCAGTAACAATCATTTTACCACTAGGTGTGATTTGAATATCAGTAGGATAATTCAATCCATTTCTACCTGCACCTGGATCCCTGGTGCCAAAACCACCTTGTCCAATAACAACATCTGCTTGAGCATTATTGGTGGTCGGTATTTCATTAAAAATTAATATTCTATTATTATATGAGTCAGCAATTAATAGTTTATTACCATCTGGACTAAAAGCCACTCCGTTCGGGTTCCATAATCTATTGTTTCTAGTAGCTGATACATTGTTAGTGAAATTGGATTGACCGACCACTATGTCAGCAGGTTCACCATTCGAGCTAGGAACAGAATTCCAAATTAAGACTCTATTGGTAGTTTGCGAACCTACAGCCAATACCCCTTTTACACTTACCGCAGAACTATTGGAGCCTGGAGCCACTATGTTAGAAGCTGTCGTTGAGCCGGAAGTAAAATCGGGTTGTCCAACTACAATTTTAGCAGCCTCAAAATTATTGAAAATCTGTCTGAATACTTCTACTTCAAAAGTTTTGATGATCGGGCATGTACCATCGGACAGTTCGATTGTAACGGTTGCTATACCAAACTGATTTAATGAAGGTTGTAGCACTAGTTCCCTATTTTCACCACTGCCAGTCAAGCTAATGTTCCCATTAGGTAGTAGTGTTTGATTCGATGAGTTAACAGAAATAATTAAATCATCAGCCGCAGTTTCTATATCTGAAACTGTAAAAGCTATAGGAGCAGATACTCCATTGTATGGAGCAGTTTGATTGCTAAAGTCGGATAATTGTGGACTACTATTATTTCCTACAGATAAATTGACTGAAGAAGTGTTATTGCTTAAATCTGGATCGCTGGCATCTGCGGAAATTATTTCTGCATTTGCTGCAATATTGCTTCCCTCCATACCTGCATTGACCGTTACAATTACTTCCAATACTGCAGTTTCATTGCCAGGCAGGTTATTTATTGTATATATACCAGTGGATTTATTATAGCTTCCAGCAGTTGCGTTTGCAGATACAAACGAAGTTCCCGCAGGAACATCAAAATTTACCTCGATATTAGAGTTAGCAGCGGAAGAAGTATTTGCCAATTCTACAGAATAGAGGTATTCCTGGTCAGCACACAATTCAGCCACATTAGGAAAAACATTAATGCCAAGGTCACTATCTTGAGGGACATAGGTAAATTTCAGACCATTAGACGGAATAATATCCTGTTCTAATCTTACTTTTGAATTTCTATTATTCGAATTAGATGTATTGTTTTCATTCCAATTGGAATTTGCCCCAGTTCTATTTTGCAAATCCGTTATTGCTGAATTTACTGAAACTTGGACTTCTGTGTTCGCGCTTGGATTGCCCCACCAAAAATTATAATTATTTGGATGAGTGAAGTTACCGTAATGGAATGCTATTGCATTATTATTTTCCCTTAATTCAATTTGAAAGTTGTAACTGCCGCCTAGTGCTGTGTAAGTTCCGAAGAAGCCTAAATTTCTAAAGTAGTATGATGCATAATTCTTCCACTGAATCACTGCTCTTCTATTTGGAGCACTTCCAAAAGTCCTAATCCTAATTTCTGAATTGTCCTGAGCATGTAGGTCCCCAGAGAACGGACTTATTGAATTTTCTAATCCTTCTTCAAGTGGATAAGTAACTCCATTCCCATTTGAAAAGCTAGCAAACCCATTGGTACTAACACCGATCTGATTAAAGGTTTGACCTCCAAAAGTGAAATCAAATCCGATATTGATATTGTTGTAAAAAACATCATTAGCATTGTTGCTATTTGTAATTACGGTACCACCAGTAATTTCCTGATAAGCTTCAATATTTGCTTCAAACTGATAATCGGAAACATTCTGTGCTATTGCCGTAGTTTTGCTTAGCACTGAAATTAAGAGTAGGGTAAATAGTGTAAAAAATCGCATTATTGTAATTTATTATTATTAGTAATGGCAAAATTACGTTGGGAAATTTTCTAGTTTTAGTGAATTTTATGGCAAACATACATCTGGTTGATAACAGGAGATTTAGGAAGAGAATCGATAGATATACCGTTGTTGTGGACGAATATTTTATTGGTGAAGACGAGGGTATTGAATTATCAGCTCAATGCTGCTTGTAAACTTTCTCTTCCTCAGTTTTTATAGTTGATATTCGGAAAGCTTACATCCCTTGATGTTTTAGTAGCAAAAAAAATCCCGCTTGCCAAAACAAACGGGATCTCAAATAAAATAGATATTGACTATTTTTTATATTTTATTCCAAACGTTTCCTAAGTATTTCTCAAAGGGAACATGTTCTATGTCATAGGCTTCCGCAACCGCATCATATACTACATCACCTTTGATGATGTTCAATCCTAATGCTAAATCTCTGTTATCCTGACAAGCTTTTACCCAGCCCTTTTCTGCCAATTGGATTGCATAAGGTAAAGTGGCGTTTGTTAAAGCTAAAGTAGAAGTGTACGGCACAGCACCTGGCATGTTAGCCACACAATAGTGAACTACATCATCAATGATATAAGTCGGGTCTTGGTGAGTAGTTGGCTTACAAGTTTCAATACATCCACCTTGATCTACGGCTACATCAACAAGTACTGTTCCAGGCCTCATTTCTTTTAACATATCTCTAGTAATTAAATGTGGTGCTTTTCCACCTGGGATCAACACAGCTCCTACTATTAGATCCACTCTATGTAGCATTTCACGAATATTGTATTCACTAGACATGAAAGTATTGACGTTTGCAGGCATTACATCATCTAAATATCGTAAACGCTGTAAGTTTACATCCATTATAGTTACATCAGCACCCATTCCGGCAGCCATTTTAGCAGCATTAGTACCTACAACTCCGCCACCTAAAATCATCACTTTTGCTGGTCGTACACCTGGTACTCCACCTAATAAAATACCTCTCCCTTTTAACGGTTTTTCTAAGTACTTTGCTCCTTCTTGTATAGACATTCTACCAGCAACTTCAGACATTGGTACCAAAAGGGGCAAACTTTTGTCTGCTTTTTCTACTGTCTCATAGGCCAAACAAATTGATTTGTTTTTGATCATTGCCTTAGTCAAATCTTCATAAGCGGCAAAGTGGAAATAAGTGAATACTAACTGATCTTCTTTAATCAATTCATATTCCTCTTCAATAGGCTCTTTTACCTTCATAATCATCTCAGCTTTCGCATAAGTGCTTTGAATGTCAGGTAAAATTTGAGCACCTGATGCTACATAATCTTCATCTAAGAAACCGCTACCTTCACCTGCAGTTGCCTGTACGAATACCTGATGACCTCTTTTGGTCAGCTCCTGTGTACCGGCCGGTGTCAAAGCGACACGGTTCTCGTTGTTTTTGATTTCTTTTGGTACCCCAATGATCATAACAAAATAATTTTAATGTTTCCTAATGGGGGCAAATATAAAGCAAACAATAGAAATTCCTGTATTTGCTAAGGGTTTTTTAAGTGCGTTTATTGAATAAATTTTAAATCAAATTAATATTTTATTTTGATTACCTATAGTTCGTTAATGTTTGGTGAAATATTATTTTGACAGAATGAAAAAAGCCAAAAATATAACCTGACATATGCTTTCCAAACACTTGTTAGGCTTAACTGGTATATTAGGATTTGAAAGCCTCATCATTTTGGTTATTTTTGTTGAACTTACTTTTAAAGTGAGCTGTATTTTTAATAAAAAGAGAGCTGATGACAACCACCAAAAGCAATAAGAAGAATAAAGTTAGTATTTCGAAGGAAGAGATTTTAAATGATTTTCGTTTAGGATGGGAGAGTAGACATGCTAGTCTTATGGGACGAAAAGAGGTTTTCATGGGCAAAGCCAAGTTCGGAATATTTGGTGACGGCAAGGAGTTAGCACAACTAGCTATGGCTAAATCTTTCCAAAATGGAGACTTTCGATCCGGTTATTATCGTGATCAAACTTTTATGTTTGCCATCGGAGAGTTAGGAATACAAGAATATTTTGCACAACTATATGCGCATACTGATGTAAATGCAGACCCTGCTTCTGCTGGCCGTTTAATGAATGGCCACTTTGCTACAAGAATGCTGGATGAAGCTGGGAAGTATACAAAATTAACAGAAAGTAAGAATAGTTCTTCTGATGTTTCTCCTACTGCAGCGCAAATGCCAAGATTGGTGGGTTTAGGTTTTGCATCAAAATTATTTAGAGAAAACAAGGAGTTAAATAAGAAGGAATTTGAGCAATATTCTATAAATGGTAATGAGGTTGCTTTTGGGACGATAGGAAATGCCTCCACTTCAGAAGGGATGTTTTACGAATCCATCAACGCTGCAGGAGTTTTACAGATTCCTATGTTAATTTCTATCTGGGATGATCACTACGGAATTAGCGTTCCGCAGGAATTCCATACGACCAAAGGCAGTATTTCTGAAGCTTTAGCAGGTTTTCAAAGGTCCAAAGATAAAAATGGATATGAGATATTAACGGTACGGGGTTGGGATTACGAAGCTTTGGTAGAAACCTACCAGAAAGCTGCTAAAATTTCTCGTGAAGAACATGTTCCCACAATGGTGCATGTTTTGGAAATGACGCAACCGCAAGGGCACTCCACCTCTGGATCACATGAACGATATAAGTCAAAAGAGAGATTAGAATGGGAAGCTGAATATGATTGTTTGATTCAATTCAGAAAATATATCCTGGACCAAAAGATAGCATCTGAGAAAGAACTTGACGAGATAGAAAATGAAGCTAAAAAAACTGCAAAAGATGCTAAAGATGCTGCATGGAAAGCTTTTATTGGTGAAATAAAAGATCAACAGAAAGAAGCACTGGACCTACTAAATAATTTGGCAGAAGAAGCTGGGAATAATGAAATTTCAGAAATAGCTGCTGAATTGAAATCTGCCATGAATCCACTAAGGTTGGATAATATCAAGGCGATGAAGAAGTCTTTGAGATTGGTTATATCCCATGAGGGTGAAGCAAAGCAAAAAGTAATCAATTGGTTAAATGCAGTTACTGAAGAAGGGCATGATCGTTATAGCTCTCATTTATATAGCCAGTCTGAAGAATCAGCTCTAAATGTAGAAGTAATTCAGACTGAATATTCAAACGATCCTAAGAAAGTAGACGGTAGGGAAGTACTGCAAGCTTGTTTTGATGCTGCGTTGGCTAGAGATCCAAGAGTATTTGCATTTGGTGAAGATGTGGGAAAAATAGGAGATGTAAATCAAGCTTTTGCGGGATTGCAGGATAAGTATGGCGAATTGAGGGTGATGGATACAGGAATTAGGGAATGTACAATCATCGGGCAGGGAATTGGTGCAGCACTAAGAGGGCTTAGACCGATCGCTGAAATTCAGTACCTAGATTATTTATTGTATGCTATTCAGATTTTATCAGATGATTTGGCTTGCCTACAATATAGAACAAAAGGAGGTCAAAAATCTCCATTGATTATCCGAACTAGAGGTCATAGATTAGAAGGCGTTTGGCATTCGGGTTCTCCGATGGGTATGATATTAAATTCCATTCGTGGGATATATGTTTTAGTTCCAAGAAACATGACACAAGCGGCTGGTTTTTATAATACTATGCTTCAATCAGATGATCCTGCATTAATTATTGAATGTTTGAATGGATACAGATTAAAAGAGTCACTGCCAGAAAATGTGGGTGAATTTACCGTACCATTAGGACAACCAGAAGTGATTAGAGAAGGGGCAGATGTTACCATTGTAACTTATGGTTCAATGTGCAGGGTCGTAACGGATGCAGCTAGTCTGTTAGCTGATCAGGGTATTTCTTGTGAAATAATAGACGTACAGTCATTGCTTCCTTTTGATATTGACCACAGCATAGTAGAGTCCATCAAGAAAACCAATAGAGTCGTTTTTGCAGACGAGGATGTTCCTGGAGGTGCAACAGGATATATGATGCAAAAAGTATTGGAGGAGCAAAAAGCATATAAATTCTTGGATGCTCAACCGATAACTATCACATCAAATGAACATAGACCAGCTTATGCATCTGATGGTGATTATTTCAGTAAACCACAAGTGGAAGATGTATTTGACAAAGTTTATGAAATGATGCATGAATTCAATCCAGGTCAATTTCCTGCATTGTATAACTAACAATTCGGTATATTCTTATTTTACCATAAACCTGTCAGGTTTTTGATTTAATATTAAATCTGAAAGAGCAATCAATTCTTTCCAGATATCAGTAGATTAAACCTGACAGGTTTACTTTTTCAGAGAACAGTTTTTCTTAAGTTTAGAAAAATTGACCTTTAAAATACTCCATCTGCAATCCTATAAATAGGATCCGATTTCCCCATAGAGTAGTAATGAAGGCATGGAGCACCAAATTCAATCAATTCTTTTGATTGTTGTATGCACCAATCTATGCCTACTTCTTTTGCCGCAGCATTATCTCTGCATTTGTCCAATTCATCAACCAAAGTATCTGGTAAATCTAAATAGAAAGTCCGTGGTAATGCACTCATTTGCTTCAAAGAAGTTATGGGCTTTAAACCCGGAATGATGGGGACATTTATCCCTTCTGCTCTACACAGCTTTACAAATTCAAAGTATTTTTGGTTATCAAAAAACATCTGAGTAACCACATATTCAGCGCCTTTTTCTACCTTCTGTTTCAGGATTTTTAAATCTGATTTCATGCTTGGCGCCTCAAAATGCTTTTCAGGATATCCTGCAACACCTATACAGAAGTCAGTCGGTGTTGCAGATTGCAATTCTTCATCAATATATTTCCCGTGATTCATGCCTACCACTTGTTCCATTAAATCAATAGCATAGGCATGACCATTTGGATCTGGTACAAATTTATTTTCTGATTTTATGGGGTCTCCCCGTAAAACCAAAACAGAATCAATCCCTAAAAAATCAAGATCTATTAATGCATTCTCCGTTTCTTCTTTGCTAAATCCACCGCAGATAATATGCGGAACAGTATCGATATCGAATCTGTTTTTAATAGCAGCACAGATCCCTACAGTCCCAGGACGTTTCCTGGTTGTCCGTTTTTCTAATAAACCATTTCCTTTGTCTCGGTACACATATTCTTCTCTGTGATAGGTGACGTCAATAAAAGGTGGCTTGAATTCCATTAGAGGTTCTATGTTCTCAAACAGTGCTTTAATGTTCTGTCCTTTTAAAGGAGGTAAAATCTCAAAAGAGAATACAGTCTTTTTTGCGTTTGCTATATGTTCAGTTACTTTCATATTCTAGATTTTAGATTCAAGAACCTAGAGTCTAGACGAAGTCTATGATCTAGTGTCTAGGTTCTAGGAACTTTTCAATAATTTAAATTAGGTCTCAGCCACCGTTCTATGTCTTCAAATGATTGGTTTTTACGTTTGGCAATATCTTCCACTTGGTCCTTTCCAATTTTCCCCAGACCGAAATACCGACTTTCGGGGTGTCCAAAGTAGAAACCACTAACGGAAGCCGTAGGCCACATAGCTAAATTTTCTGTTAAGCTGATTCCTGTGTTTTTTTCTACCTCAAGCAAATTGAATAAGGTGATTTTCTCCGTATGATCTGGGCATCCAGGATAACCAGGAGCCGGCCTAATGCCTTTGTATTGCTCTCGAATCAAGCCTTCATTATCTAGGGTTTCATCTTTAGCATAGCCCCAATACTCTGTCCTGACTTTTTTATGCAATAGTTCTGCAAAGGCTTCTGCCAATCTATCAGCCAAAGCTTTGGCCATAATGCTACTGTAATCATCATGGTCGGCTTCGTATCTGGCCGTCATTTTATCCAAGCCAATTCCAGTGGTGACTGCAAAGCAGCCTACATAATCTGTGTAATTGGCTTCAGATGGAGCTAGAAAATCAGAAAAGGCATAATTAGGATTTTTCTCACCCTTTTTATTTTGTTGTCTGAGGGTATGGAATTCAGTTAGCTTTTCAGTTTTTTTAGCATCAGCAAAAACTTCGATGCTATCATGATTCTTTGTATGCGCAGGATAGAGTCCGAAAATGGCATTTGCAGTTAGCTGTTTATTGTCTATGATATCTTGAAGCATTTGTTGAGCGTCATCAAATAGCTTTTGAGCTTCAACACCTTTCTCAGGGTCATTCAGAATTTTTGGGTATCGCCCTTTCATTTCCCAGGTTTGGAAGAAAGGAGTCCAGTCAATGTATTCGGCTATTTCCTTTAAATCATAATCATGCAAAACCTCACTGCCGATTTTTTGAGGAGCATGAGGTTTATAGTTTTCCCAATCGGTTTGGTATTTATTGGCTCTAGCTTCTTCTATGCAAACATAATTCTTGGCTTCACTTCTTTTGCCATGACCAGCTTTTGCTTCTTCATATTCTTTTGCTATCTCAGCATAAAAATCGTCTTTATCTTTCCCTAAAAGTTTGCCAGCTACTGTTACAGAGCGCGAAGCATCATTGACATGGATTACAGGGCCTGTATAATTAGGCTTTATTTTAACCGCAGTATGAATACGAGAGGTAGTGGCTCCACCAATCATAACTGGAGTTTTCAGTCCTCGTTTCTCCATCTCTTCCACAACATAAATCATTTCATCCAAAGAAGGTGTTATCAATCCGCTTAGTCCTATGATGTCGACTTGGTGTTTTTCCGCTTCTTCCAATATTTTTTGAAGAGGCACCATTACGCCCAAATCTATAATTTCATAATTATTACAGGCCAATACCACTGACACGATGTTTTTGCCAATGTCATGTACATCACCTTTTACCGTGGCCATTAAAATACGTCCGTTGCCACTCTTGGCTTTTGGGTCTTTTGCTGCTTCTATGTAAGGTAGCAGGTAGGCCACCGCCTTCTTCATTACCCTCGCGCTTTTCACGACTTGTGGGAGGAACATTTTTCCTGATCCGAAGAGATCACCTACTACATTCATTCCGTCCATTAAGGGCCCTTCGATAACATCAAGCGGACGCTCTGCCTGAAGTCTACATTCTTCTGTATCTTCTTCTATATATTCCGTGATACCTTTTATTAATGCATGTTCTAATCTTTTATTAACATGCAAATTCCTCCATTCCTGCATAGCTTTTTCAGCTTTTTCTCCGGGCTTAAGATTTTCAGCATAGGACATTAATCTTTCTGTAGCATCAGCTCTTCTATTGAAAAGCAAATCCTCAACGTAATCCAATAGTTCTTTATCTATTTCATCATAAACCTCCAGCATGCCAGGATTAACAATTCCCATATCTAGTCCAGCTTTTATCGCGTGATACAAAAATGCTGAATGCATGGCTTCTCTTACCACATTGTTACCTCTAAAAGAAAATGAAATATTACTGACTCCACCACTGGTTTTTGCATTAGGTAGGTTTTCTTTTATCCATTTCACAGCTTCGATGAAGTCTACTGCATAGTTATTATGCTCTTCCATCCCCGTTCCGATGGTCAGAATATTTGGATCGAAGATGATGTCTTCAGCTGGAAACTGAGCTTCATTTACTAATAAATCATAACAGCGCTTGCAAACCTCGACTTTTCTATCAAATGTATCCGATTGACCAGTTTCATCGAAGGCCATTACAACTACAGCTGCACCGTAACTCTTAATTTTTTTGGCTTTGGCTATTAAATCTTCTTCGCCTTCTTTCAGACTAATAGAATTAACAATTCCTTTTCCTTGTAGGCATTTTAAACCAGCCTCAATCACTTCCCACTTAGAAGAATCGATCATAAATGGAAGTCGTGCTATATCAGGTTCTGAGGCAATAAGATTGACAAAGTTCGGCAAGACATTTACTGCATCCAGCATACCGTCATCCATATTGATGTCTATTATCTGAGCGCCTCCTTCCACTTGATCAATAGCGATATCCACTGCCTCTTCAAATTTTTCTTCACGAATTAATCGAGCAAATTTCTTCGATCCGGATACATTGGTCCTTTCTCCGATATTGACAAAATTTAGTTCAGGCGTGATGGACAATGGCTCTAGTCCACTAAGTCGCATCAATTTCTGTTGAGGTGCTATTTTATGCGGTTTAGATTGAGCAGCATAATCAGCAATGGCTTTAATATGTTCTGGCTGAGTACCACAACAACCTCCAATGATATTTACCAAACCTTCATCGAAATAGCTTTTAATAATACTGCTCATTTGGCTTGGACTTTCGTCATATTCTCCAAATTCATTAGGTAGGCCCGCGTTAGGGTGACAAGAAATGGCAACATCCGAAATTCTAGCCAATTGTTGCAAATAGACTTTTAGCTGGTCTGCACCTAATGCGCAGTTAAAACCTACACTTAGCAAAGGGAAATGACGAATACTGTTCCAGAATGCTCCTACAGTCTGTCCGGAAAGCGTTCTCCCACTAGCATCGGTAATGGTGCCAGAAACCATAACTGGAATATCAATACCTTTTTCATCATTGAGTTCTTGAATTGCCATCAATGCAGCCTTACAATTCAGGGTATCAAAAACAGTTTCCACCAAAAATATATCGACTCCACCAACAGCCAAGGCTTCGGCTTGTTGTTTATAAGCAATCTTTAATTCATCAAAAGAAATAGCCCTGAAACCCGGACGATTTACATCCGGTGATAGGGACGCAGTTCTATTGGTTGGTCCAATCGAACCTGCTACAAATCTTGGTTTATCGGAATATTCCTCGGTTACTTCTTTGGCAATTTTTGCTGACTGCTCATTGAGTTCCCAAACCAAATCCTGCATATCATAGTCTGCCATTGCAATGGTAGTGCCACTAAAGGTATTGGTTTCGATGATGTCAGCACCAGCATTTAAGTAAGCTCTATGAATATCCTTGATGATGTCAGGCTGTGTAAGGGACAACAGGTCATTATTACCTTTTAAATCAGAGGGGTAATCAGCAAAACGTTCTCCTCGGTAATCAGCTTCCGTGAGTTTATAGTTTTGAATCATGGTGCCCATTGCACCATCCAACACTAAAATTCTGTCTTTTAAAATATCTTTTGAAAATCGACTCATTCTGAATATTTATCATTTTTATATCCAGAAAGTGCCGTGAGAAAGGCTGTTTCTTATCTTTACCAGACTATCCGCCTGGATGGGAGTTAGCACCTTTTCCTTTTGCAAATGCATTGGAAGGGTTGCTAAGACTTCAAAGGGCCCAATCCCTCAGTCTTTCTGGATAAGTGAATCAAAGTAAAGCATAAAAAGCGAAATGGAAAAGTGATTGTTAAGAATTTTGTTTAATTGTCTATTGTTGATATTCAGATAAGGGTAAGCATGTTTTTGTAAACAAAGCCTACCAAAATAGCAAGACCAAAACTTAATAATGTGCCAATTAAAATGTATTCTGTAAGTTTTCGGTCCTTGGCTCTTGATAAATCACCGAAGCGAAATACTGATTTTGCGGCAATAAGAAAACCGATTGCTTGCCATTCTGCCATCAACACAAAACTGAAAACAAATAACCTTTCTAACATGCCGATGTATTTTCCTGCTTTTGATAATGAATCAGAATCAGAGTCTTCTGGCAAATCCCATTTTGACATTATGACTTTTATCAAAACCGCAACTCCGTAGGTGATCAGCAGAATATTTAGTAATAAAAACAGTACATTATTAGAAAGCTCAAAATTGAAATTGATCAGTTCAGGATAATAAAACGATCCTAAACCAATGATCACTGATAAATGAGCTATTTGGTCTAAGGCAAACAGGAATCTGCTGTTAATACTTTTTTCAAGATTGATTTTGATGATATCAATCAAATAATGACTGATAGGAATTATCAAGAAAGCCAACCAATATCGGGAATCCAGTTGCAATAGAATCAACAAAGCAGCTGCATGGATGATTATATGGAAATAAAGAAATTTTGATTTCGCTTTCTTTTGTTGCTTGTCTATTATCCAATGGTCTGGTTGAAACACAAAATCACCTAGTACGTGGGCCACTAAGGTTTTGAGGAGAAATGAAATCATAGAAGTTGGGTTTGTTGTTCATAGTATGTGATGAGTTGGTTTAATTCATCAAAGCCAGCTCTCTTCAAGGCTACACTGATATTTCCTTGTTTTTTATTTAGTTCTTCTGCTATTTCCTGTTGGTTTTTACTGGGGTTTTCAAATACCGTTTTGATGATATTCGCCTCTGTCGGAGTCCATTTGTTCCCCGTTAACAAGTAAAGTGCTATCATTAAATTTAAAGTATTGTCCCATTCTGAATCGAAACTTCTAATCATTAGATTTGCCTTTCTAAGGCTTTCAAAGCATTTTCCAGAATTTTGATAGGCCTCTCCATTAGATTCACTTATTTTTTGAGATTTATGCATTTCTCTACCAATTCCAATTGCCATCCGCACATCTTTACCTTTGATTTGTTTTATGGAAGCTTTGAGGTAAAATGCAGTATATAGTACTTTTTCGATACTTACTCTAAGTTGAAAACTATCACCTCTAAAAATCTCCCAATCTTTAGGTGATCCACCAAATTGATTTAAGCCTATCTTAAGCTGTTTTAGCCATTCTTGATTTTTACTGTGTGAAGAATTGATAATGTCTCCAGTTATTACTGCTATCATACTATCAAATATACAAAATTATATGACAATTATGGTATATTTAATATTATATGATATATGGCATATATTTTTAATTATATGATTTATATAATATTGAAGGGTAATAGGAAAAGTGGCACTACCTCAATTATTATTCTCTATTGTAACCTCATCAAGTTTTATAACCTCAACACTAGAATTTGAAGTTTGATCTAAGCCTATATAATAAAAGCAAATATCCCCCTCTTCGTCTTTTTCTCGATAAAATGCTCTTGATTTATTGATGCTTGAAATATGATGCTCCGTGGATAAAATAAATTGCAGCTCGTTGGATTTTAAGTTATAGGAGTAGACTTCATTTACCTCTTTCTTTCGATTTCGTACTAGATAAAAACCATCATTGGCATTATCTACAATAGCATACCAAATCTCCTTATTTTTGTCTTCAATTTCAGGGAATCTTTTAATTTCAGTTTGTTCATTTTTTAAATCATGAATGATGAGAGCGTTGGCTTCGGAATGATTAATAATTAGTTTATTGTCGCTAACATAATAGTCGGCTAAATGACTCATTCCTTGATAGTACCTTGCTTTCAATGGAAGTGGTTCATTCAAAATTAAAAGTTGTGAGTCTACTTTATGGATTAGTGCAAATTGATAAATACTGTGTTTCCTTGGAGCATTGGTATTAGGGGTTATCCCAACCACATAATCTGCAATAGGTATCTTCATTCCCGTTTCATACTCTTCAATAAAAAATACAGATGGAATTTCTTCCAGCATTGAAAACTTGTTGTTCTTAATCTGAACTCCCAACCCATGAGCTCCTAAGGCTACTGAAAAGGTGGAATCAGAAGTAACGACAACACCCATTACAGGCCCCCATTCTTTTTTCATTTTAAGTGTATCATCAATTAAACCGTTTCGATTGGATAATAATAGGGAGCTTGCTTTGTTGGGTCTAATGATTACTTTATCATCGATAGGAATTATATTTCCCATATCTGCATTTGCTCTGCAAAAGAAAAGATTTCCGTTGTTGACAGTCTGCGCATTACTTGGAAAATTATTGCAAATTATCAATGCTAATATGATTAAACTCAAGATAGTCTTCATGGTTCTCTGGGTTAAAGGGGTTGTCAGTATTGATTAATAGACCTTTTTCAGTTGGAATTATAACTGAAGGATTGATTTTGTTTTTTGGCAATTCTAATGTTGCTACGAGTTTTCCATTCAAATCGAAAAATAGTAAATCGAATTTTGAACGATAATAGACAGACTCTCTATCCTCATTTTCTCCAATTTCTATTGAGCGTTTGAATAGTCTAATTAATTTCTTTCGGTATGGATCATAGATTATTTTACTCAATTGCGAATTTCCAATTAAGGAGTAAAAATTTGAAGCATAGTCATTGATGTCAATGCTAACTGGCACTGCTAGTTTCGATTGTGAGATTTCAAGTTTAATTTTTTCAGTTTGACCTTCTTTAATGCTTGTTACCTCAGGACTCATCATGAATCCTACAAACATTTTATTATTATAATGATGGAGAATAGGACTTTCACTCCATGGAAACCATTTTCCATTTCTAAAATTCTCTTTGAATATTTTAGGGAAGTCAACAGACGAGATTGGTGTTATTGCTCCAGTCCTTAAATGCAAGTAGCTTAAAAACTCATTTTCAATAAAATCTTGTTCATCAGGGTAAAATGATTGCGTGGAAAAGCTGTGGAAGTACAATCTGTCATCGATAAGAAATGGAGCTGAATTGGCCGACCATCCAGCGCCTATTTCCATATCTTCAATTTCCCACTTCTGTTTTATTACTTTGCTAGTATCGGTCAAGTAGAAAGTAAGCGGGAAAGCTTCATTATGGAAAAATATGGAATCGAAATTATGTACATGAAAATTGACCAAACCATCAAAAGCATTAGGACCTTCCATCGGGAAATTAATAATCTTTTCGACTCTTTCACTTGTTAAATTGATAATTTCTAAAGCTTGAGGTTTCTGCTGCGATTGGTAGTCTATAAAGCGAAAAAGATAGTCTGTTCCTTCAATATTTTTACATTGAGTGGTTGAAATCATCTCGCGCATTGCAAAGTTTAGCTGTATTTTTTTCTTCTCAATTGTAGTAAAATCAATTTCTTGACCATCTTTCTCATCACATGAAGTGAATAATGAAATAATAATGATTAGGTATGTAATTCTGTACATTAACAATAAGATTGGTTTACAGCTGTTAAAGATTTAGCTAAATTTGAACTATAGCCGTAAACTATAACTTAAAAGGATGCAAGATATTATTAAAAGACTAGAAAAAATAAGAGCAAGAGACTCCAATTTTAAGTTTATAGTTTTACTGCTTTTCTTCTTGATTTCGACAAATTTATTCGCTCAGTACTATTCCAAGCAATCAAGCATTCATATTTCTGCTTTTCCTGGTTTTAGTAATCATTCTGCGGATGAAATTTCCCAACACTATAAGTTATCCTTGAACTTAAGTTCAGGTATTACAGGAAGTGTGAGTGGTATAGAGATTGGGCTTATTTCCAATTATAATTATGAAAAGTTTCTGGGTCTACAGTTTGCTGGATTTGCCAATATATCGGGAGTTAATAATAAGTTGAACCCTAAAGAAAAGTTGCAAGAAACGTTCAGAGGCTTTCAAATTGCTACAATTACTAATAAAACTTTTGGGGATGGGACTGGGGTTCAAATTTCAATTTTCAATATTGTAGAGTCTGGCTTTACGGGATTCCAACTTGGCTTTTTAACTAATAAATCACGAAATCTTGTTGGCGCTCAAATAGCCGGTTTGATCAATTCAACTAAGCTAGGTATGGTAGGTTTTCAGATTGCACCCTTGTTCAATTATTCGGATGGACAAACTAATGGCTTACAATTGGGACTATTTAATTATGCCAGAACTGCAGGTTTTGGTCATGAATTCAGCAGTTTGTTCAGTGACAGCTGGCAGATTGGTTTAATCAATTTCAGTAAGGTGAATAATGGGAATCAAATTGGGCTGATTAATATTAGTGGGAAAAATAATGGAGTCCCTTTGGGATTGTTGAATATTGATGCAAGTGATGGTTACTTAAGTTTTCGTTCAACAGATCTGTTTTTATCAAATATTTCTTTAGGAACAGGAAGTAGATTTTTCAGCAATATTGTACAGTTTGGATATAATTTATCTATTTCTGGCATGCCCGTTTGGGGATTTTCGTACGGTTTAGAGAAGGAGTGGAGTGACCCCTATAGAACCAAATTTGTTTCTATAAACACATCCGTGTGGCAACAAAAAGCACGAGACGTTAAGCTTTTAAAAGGTCCAAGAATTTGGCGTTCGGAATTGATTTATGGATTTAAAATAACCAAAAAACGGTATTTGGAATTAGGAGCAGCTATCAATTATCAGTTAACATCAATTAAAAACCAAGAACCTTCTTTATTGACACTCGGAAATTTTTTTCCTGGAATTATTTTAGGGCTACAATAAAAAATGGCAGTTGAAAAACTGCCATTTCCTTACCTAAAAATTAAATATCTGCTATTCCTCTGTTTTAGCTTTCTCTTTATTTTTCACTTCCACTAAATCTCCGTCTTTGAGGGTTTTAGAAATTGCTAAGAAAGGACCTTTAACTACTGCTTGACCAGCATTAAGCCCGTCAACTTGGATAAATTCAAAGTCGCTAATGCCCGTTTTTACTTCTGTCATTTTTACGGTATTATCGTCCTGTACCACAAAAACAACTTCTTTCTCTTTCTTAGGAGTTCGAACATCTACTTCTTTGGCAGCGGAATCTTGTTTGTTTTCCGGAGTTCTTAAAGTAACTGAAGAAAGCGGCACAGTTAAGATATCCTTCTTAGTTTCCGTCATAATTTCAACACTAGCCGTCATTCCTGGTCTGAATGGAGAATCTCCATCTTCGGTGATTAAATCCTCGTATGAAGAATTAAGTATTTTCACTTTCACTTCAAATTCGGTTACTGCATCCTGTGAAGCTTTTTCATTGGCCGTATTGGCTATGGCAGTTACAACCCCTTTGAATTCTTTCTCCATGTAAGTATATGAATCTACTTCAATATTGGCGGTATCACCGATATTAATTCTGATAATATCATTCTCATTTACATCTACACGCACCTCCATATTATTCAAATTGGCAATTCTCATCATTTCTGTACCTGCCATTTGTTGAGTTCCTACTACTCTTTCACCAAGTTCAACACTCAACTTAGAAACAGTTCCATCAACTGGAGAATATATTGTAGTTCTTCTTAAGTTTTCACTTGATTCATCCACAGTAGCCTGACTACTTTTGACCGTATATCGTGCAGCTAAAACGCTTTTCTCTGCAGCTAATTTATCATTTTGAGATACCTGATAATTAGCCAATGCCGATTCGTAATCAGCTGTAGAAATCACTTTTTCTTCGTAGAGTTTTTTCTGACGTTCGAAGATTTGCCTAGATTGAGTCAATTGTGCTTTTGCTCTTTCCAGAGAAGCCTCTGCTTGCGCTAGTCCAGCTTTTTGTTGGTTCAAATTAGCCTTTGCCCTTTCCAATGCACTTACAAAATTATCGGGTCTAATTTTCACCAATAAATCATCCTTTTTTACTGGATCGCCTTCCTCTACTGCCAATTCTGTAATCTCACCTGCAACATCAGGGCTTAATTTCACCTCTACGACAGGTTGTACAGTTCCACTAGCATTTACTTTTTCAATTATTGTTCTCTTTTGTACGTCATCTACTTCAACTGAAGTAGAAGGAGGCTGCCCAATAACGCCCGATTTTTTACCTATTATTGCTGCAATGATTAAAACAACAACTATTCCAATAAGAATATATAATCCTTTTTTATTTGATTTTTTCTTAGCCATGGTTAAAAGTTTAAAGGTTTCCCTTGATAAAAGTCCAGTACTTTAAGTTTAAATATATAATCGTATTTTGCTCGAATGAGATCTGATTTTACTCTTTCGAAATCGTTTTTTATTTGGGTGAATTCTACCGCATCAGTTGCGCCAAGTTCTAATCTTTGCTCTGCATTTCTAAAACTTAGTTCTGAAGCTTCAAAACTATTCTTTAATGCTTCATACGATTTTGCAGCAGCTTTTACATCTAAATAAGCCTGCTCAATGGTTTGTTGCAACTGATTTTTAGCAGAAGTAAGCTGGTATTCACTTCTTTTGTGATTAATAATGGCTTGTTGTACGCTATTTTTTACTTGAAATCTACTAAAAATAGGAATGTTTAAACTCAAACCCACAAATCTTCTTTGATTAAAATCCAATTGATTTAAGTAGGTATTATCAGTAAATTCAGATGGAACACTTTGTTCTGACACCACCACTTGCCCCGTGTTTTGAACAACACCAACTGGTGTCGTAATGGTGATGTTTTCAGAGCCTAACACAGGAAATTGTTCAGGAGCAGCATCAGAGTAATTAGTAGATATTCCAGCATTGAGACTCAAAGAAGGGTAGTACCCGCTTTTTGCAATTCCGATTCCTCTCACTGCGCTTTCTTTTCTATATTTTGCCGCTTTTATAACGGGTTGATTTTGTAGTGCATACTGATATACATTCGATGAAGTTTCCATTAATTCACCTTCATTTGGTTCTGGTAAATCTGGTATCTCAATATCAAATGGCTGTTCAGCAGGAATTTGTAAAGCTTGTTTTAATTGTAAATATGAAATATTTAAATTGTTTTCAGCTCTAACAACTTCTAATTCATCATTTGCTTTTTGCTGTCTGATTTGCAATAAATCTGCTTGAGCCAATGCGCCAATTTCCACTTGCTTTTCAACTCTGTTTTCCTGGCTTTCTGTAGTTTGTAATCTCAACTGGGCCGTTTCAAGTAATTCTATGTTAAAAAGAATATTAGTGTAGAATGTAACAACATCCAAAGTGACATTATTTTGAACATTAGCTAAGTCTTGTTCGGATGCCAATTGGCCAAACTGATCTCTTTTGATACTATTATATCGTTGAAACCCATCAAATAAAGGAAGACTGGCATTAAGTCCTGCGTTTTGAGAATTTATACCTCGGTCAATAATGGTGTTAGTAAAAGGATCAATAGAACGACCTGTAGATGTATTTATCCCTAAATTACCATTTACACCCGGTAAATTACTCATCTTGGAACCAAATAAATTAATTTCGGCACTTTCCACATCCAGCGCGGATTGTTTGACTTGCAAATTATTTTCTAGTGCGTAGTCCACGCACTTCTGCAATGACCATTGATCTTGCCCATTGACAGTAAGTCCAATAGTCAAGAGAACAAATAATAAATAAATTCTAAGCATAATAATAGTTCATAGTTTACATATCAATATCGGGTATATAAATCACATTTTTTACCCATTCTAAATTTTTCATATATTCCAAAGTGATGGGTTTCAAGCCACTATCCATCTCAATTGCTAAGCAGGCAATATCCTTTTTACCTTTTCTGGAAACACTCATTGTGGCAATATTTACTTTATCGTGAGTGATGATATTGGTTATAAAAGCAATACTTCCTTCTCTGTCATCAGCGGTGATAATGAGCGTATGTAATGCGGCAGAAATATTGGCAGTAAAACCATTTACTTTGGAAATGTTGATGACTCCACCTCCTAAACTTTCTCCGATTACTTCTACATTTTTATTTCCTTTAATCAAGTTTAATTTGATCGTATTAGGATGGTAAGTGCCGGCACTGCCAATAGATTTGAAGGTGTATTTGAGACCTGCTTCTTTGGCTAGTTCAAAGGATTCCTTAATCCTGATGTCATCAGTTTTGTAGTTCAATAAACCAGCGACAATTGCTTTATCACTGCCATGTCCCTCGTAAGTTCTTGCAAATGAATTGTAAAAAGTTACAACAGCCTCTTCTGGTCTTGCTCCCAAAACTTTTATAGCAGCACGAGCAATCCGAACTACGCCTGCAGTGTGAGAACTTGAAGGGCCTATCATTACTGGTCCGATCATATCAAAAATACTGCTTCTTTCTCCCATTTCTTAAAATAAAACCCAATATTAGACAATTAATTGCAGTGACAAAAGTATTATTGATGAATGGATAATGGAAGTTTTAAAAGCAAAATAATCATGATTGATTACAATGGTAAATTAACACGCTCAGATTCAGTCGCTTTGGAGGTTTCGAATAGAGGTTTTCAATATGGCGATGGAATTTTTGAAACAATTATTTATCGAAAAAAGGAAATCATGTTTCTAGATGAGCATTGGGAAAGAATTTCTGAAGGGGTGAACGGTTTAAAGTTGAATATATCTTTTACAAAAGAAGAATTTAAAAATACTGTACTAGAATTATTAGAAGTGAATGGATTAATAGGACTTTCAGCTCGGATAAAGCTTTATATCTGGAGAAAATCAGGTGGTTTATATACTCCAGAACAATCTAATGCAGAGTACTTGTTAACCTCAGAACAAGCTCAAAAAAAGAAAATTGTACAATTTGAAAAAGTTGGGATAGCCGATTCAATTTACTTACAAGAAACAGCTTTTAGCCATTTAAAAACGATTTCGGCTTTGCCTTATGTTATGGCAGGTATTGAAAAGAAGGAAAGAGGTTTGGAAGAGTTATTTTTATTAAACCAAGATGGTTTCTTAGCAGAGGCTTCTTCATCTAATCTTTATTTTTTGAATTTAGAGAAACGTACTATCTATACACCATCTTTGGAAACTGGATGTATCAATGGAGTGAGCAGAAGGTTTTTATTTAAAAATGCAAAGCATTTTGGCCTCGAAATTAAAGAGGTTTTATGGATGCCTGAAGAATTGATTTCAGATAAATTATCCATTTTCACCATTAATGTAGCTGGTGTTAATTGCATTCAGAAAATTTATATGACAAAAATGGGAGATTGTACAGAAGGTTTAAAGTTGTTTAAGGAAATTTTTAAGTGGTAAATTATAATACCGTAAACTCAGGAATCTCTTTCTCAAAAACCAATTCTTTGGTATCAGGCCTAAAGCAATAATGCTCCATTCCATTGGTGATAATCATGTATTTAGCCTTAAATTGGCTATAGTAATTTGCGATTTGTGAAAAGGTACTATCGGATATTTTTACATTAGGGGCTTTGCATTCTATCAATAGAAGTGGTTCCATTTTTCTATTGAAAACCGTGACATCTGTCCTTTTCTTTCTTTCATGATATTTTAATCCGGATTCTGCATTAATTAAAGTGGCAGGATAGTTTTTATAGTGAATCAGAAACTGGATAAAATGCTGACGTACCCATTCCTCAGGCGTTAAAAACAAATATTTTTTCCTGATGGGGTCAAAAATATGTATCTTGCCGTCCATATTACGCAAGTTCACATCATATGGCGGAAGGTTTAATTTTTGCATTGGTTTCGCTTAACTTTGTGGCAATTTAAATTTAATTATAGATAAAAAATAAAATTAATCTAAACCTGACAGGTTTATTTATCCCATAAAACTCATAAATGAAGACAAAAAAAGAAATCGTTGACAATTGGTTGCCCCGTTACACTGGAACAGGACTAGATGAATTTGGAGACTATATATTATTAACCAATTTCATCAATTATGTTGAAATGTTTGCCCAGCAGTATAATGTGGAAATAAAGGGAAGAGACAAACCTATGCAAACAGCCACAGCTGAAGGGATTACGATCATCAATTTCGGCATGGGAAGTTCAGTAGCCGCAACAGTTATGGATCTACTCTCCTCTATTATGCCAAAAGCGGTGCTCTTTTTAGGTAAATGTGGCGGGATTAAAAAGAAATCCAAGATCGGTGATTTAATTTTACCATTAGCAGGGATAAGAGGCGAAGGAACTAGTAATGATTATATGCCACCTGAAGTACCTGCTTTGCCATCTTTTCGCTTGCAAAGAGCAGTTTCCTCCATGATTAAAAAACATGAAATGGACTACTATACCGGTACTGTTTTTACTACGAATCGAAGAGTTTGGGAGCACGATGATGATTTTAAAGACTACCTAAGAAGGATCAGGGCAATGGCTGTGGATATGGAAACCGCCACTATTTTTTCAGTTGGCTTTGTCAATAGCATTCCTAGGGGAGCATTATTATTAGTATCTGATAATCCAATGACTCCAGAAGGGGTGAAAACTGCCCAAAGTGATCAAAAAGTAACTGGAAGCTATGTAAATTACCATCTTCAAATCGGTATAGATTCATTAATTGAATTGAAAAACTCAGGTGAATCAGTGAAGCATTTGAAATTTACCGAGACCTTATTTGACCAAGATTAATTTTAACCATTTTCAAAAAGTGAATCTGTCAGGTTTAGACATGTTTATTGTACCTCAAAATGGCAAAAGCAAGTAACTTTCTAATGGTATAAACCTGACAGATATTTTTGAATATCATAGTCGTGAAACTTCAAATAAGTGATCAAATTAAGCCAAGCATAAAAATGAACAAACTCTTACTCTCCTTTACCTTCATCGTTTTAATAGCTTCCTGCAGTACCAGAGAAACTGTTGATGCCATTTATTTTAATGGAAACATCTACACTGTCAATGATAAATTTGATAAGGAAGAAGCATTTGCCATCAAAGATGGTAAATTTTTAGCTGTTGGAAAGTCAAAAGATATTCGCAACCAATACCGATCGGACGAAGAAATTGACTTGTTGGGTTCAGCGGTTTATCCTGGTTTTATTGATGGACATGCGCATTTCATTAGGTATGCTAAGGATTTAGGTGATGTAGATTTAGTAGGTACAGCATCTTTTGATGAATTAATCCAACGATTGCAAAAACATGCGGATCAATATCCGGAAGCTCCTGCTTTACTAGGGCAAGGATGGGATCAAATTAATTGGGAGGGTAAACAATTTCCAGATAAAGATACTTTGGATATTCTATTTCCCAATAAGGTTGTGATGCTGAGAAGGGTAGATGCTCATGCTATTTTAACCAATCAGAAAGGATTGGATCTGGCAGGAGTGACAGCTAAAACCAAAGTTTCAGGAGGAGAAGTTCTGTTGAAAGATGGTCAGCCAAGTGGTGTATTGATTGACAATGCTATGAATTTACTGATGGATAAAATGCCTGAAATGGATGAGGATCAGAAAAAGGAACTTATTCAGCAGGCACAAAATAATTGTTTTGCGGTAGGGATTACCTCACTAGCGGAAGCAGGTTTGGACAAGTCTCAAATAGATTTATTGGACGCTATGCAAAAGGACAGTCTACTGCAAATGAGGATTTATGCTATGATCAACCCGACAGCTGAAAACATAAATCATTATTTCAGTAATGGCCATTACAAAACTGATTATTTAAATGTGCGCTCTTTTAAAATTTACGGAGATGGTGCTTTAGGGTCAAGAGGAGCTTGTCTGATTCAACCCTATTCGGATGACGAGGGTAATTATGGATTTTTAAGGAGTAAGCCTCAGGTATTTGACAGCTTAGCTAAAATTATATTTGCGAAGGATTTTCAAATGAATACTCATTGCATTGGTGATTCAGCCAATAGAGCTATCACCAGTATTTACGCTAAGTATTTGAAAGGAAAAAATGATAAAAGGTGGAGAATTGAGCATGCTCAGGTACTTGACGATAATGATTTCAGTAAGTTTGGCGATTACAATATTCTACCTTCCGTTCAGCCAACTCATGCTACTTCTGATATGGATTGGGCGCATGAAAGGTTAGGAGAGGAGAGAGTAAAAAATGCTTATGCTTATCAAGAATTATTGAGGCAGAATGGAAAGTTGGTTTTAGGCTCTGATTTTCCTGTAGAGAATATTAATCCAATTTATGGTTTTCACGCTGCAGTAGCTCGGCAAGATGATGATAATTTACCCGAAGGGGGTTTCCAGCCTGAGAATTCCTTAAATCGAGAGCAAGCGTTAAGGGGAATGACTTCATGGGCCGCTTTTGGTCAGTTTGAGGAAAAAGAAAAAGGAAGCATTGCCAAAGGAAAATGGGCAGATTTTGTGATTTTGGACCAAGATATCATGGAAGTTCCAGTAGAAGAATTGCGTGGAACGGAAGTTATGCAAACCTACTCAGCTGGCCAGAAAGTATACGAATTAAGATGATGAAAAAAGAATTAACCATAGCAGAAGCTCAATTAAAGGTAGATGAATGGATCAAAACCATAGGAGTTCGCTATTTCAATGAGCTGACCAATATGACGATCCTGACAGAAGAAGTAGGAGAATTAGCTCGAATAATGGCCCGAAAATATGGTGAACAGTCTTTTAAAGAAAGTGATAAAAATGCTGATTTGGGTGATGAAATGGCTGATGTGCTCTGGGTTCTTATTTGCTTGGCGAATCAGACTGGTGTTGACTTAACCGATGCTTTGAGAAAAAATATTGAAAAGAAGACTAAGCGTGATAAAGATAGACATCAGGATAATGAGAAACTTAAATAAACTATCTTGAGGAATATTGTTATTATCGTTTTAGCAGTAATATTTTTTGGATGTAATTCAAAACAAGAAGAATTACCTACAAAAAAATTTATTGATTCCGTCTTCTTGCTTGAGCAAACAGCGAATTCTACATGGCAGCCCAGAGTAAATAAAGGGATATTACGTACAGAAAAATTCTATGATTTTGTTTATTCAAATGAGTTAGCTTTGAGTTATTTACAATGGAATTTGTTTTTTGAAAAGCTGCCAGACTCCATAAAATACTCCACAAAGAGTAGGGATAATGTTCATCTTGATTTTCAGAATTTTGCAAATCAAGATGAAGAGATAAAAAGAGCAATTCAATTACTAATTTATCCTGAAAAATTCAAAGATCAATATCAAATCAATATTGACAGTTTAACGAATTTAAGCTCAAAATTATATTATGCTTCATCTGCTGGCGAGGGAAGAGTGGGCTGGTCATTTTGCACTGGTAAAAGTAAATTTCCGGAGATTTATGGTGAAACTAAGAGCTATGAGTCCGTCATCCTTCAAGCCTTATGTTTTCAAGCATTATTTGAAGAGAAATATTCTAATCCCAAGAAAACAGTTTGGAGCTACTTTAATCGCAAGATACCGGAAGTTTCTACAGAAATGAAAAGCATAGAATATGATGATTACATAGACAAGGCAAACCAATTGATGTGGGAAAAGATCTCGAAATCTGAAGAATTAAGGGATTTGTTAGTCGGATTTACAGCAAACGAGAGTTCAAAATTGTACTGTCAGGTTAATAGTAATTAAATATGTAATATTAAGTATATGATTACGCTAGATCAGCAAAAAGAAAATGCCATTAAATTTTACAAAACAGCCTTTGAGGGCAATCCTTCAAAAGCTGTTGAATTATATGTTGGAGATGAATATATTCAACATAATCCTGCCGTAGCTAATGGAACTCAAGGATTTGTTGAATATTTCGAAAGAATGCAAAGGGAGTACCCGAACAAAAGTGTTGAATTTGTAAGGGCAGTTGCGGAAAATGGCTTAGTCGCCCTGCACACTCATCAGGTTTGGGAAGGGGATGCAGAATATGTCACCATGGATTTCTTCCGTTTTGATGACAATGGAAAAATTGTGGAACATTGGGACAGCATTCAGCAGATTCCGGAAGAGTCAGCAAATCCCAATAAGATGTACTAGTTTGTGGTTTATTCTAGCTTATAAACCTTCTTAAATCCTTCTAATCCTTTTTCTGTTAAAGTAGGGCGCACGAGATTGAAAAACACCTGCATATAGTAATCTATTTTTTCGTCACTCTTCCCCTTATAAAAAACCTCAGCATCGGAAATCCAGGAATTGCTGACCATCAATAATGCATGAATTAGTAAATCTTTCTGTCTTTCATCTTTAAAAGCTTTCATATATCCATTAGAAATTAAAAAGCTAGAAATTGTATCCAAGATATTCCACCTTTGATCAAATTGATCTTGAGCATGTTTTTTAATGTGGTCGAAATGACGAACCACTTTGGTAATTCCCAAATAAATAAATTTATACTTGTAGATTTCTTCAAATAGTATTTTCAGCCTGCTAAGCATAAACTCAAGATTGATTACTTCCTCCTTGATGTTTTGAAATTGCTGCTCTACATTCTTTTGCATATTAAGATACAACTGAAGTATGATGTCGTCTTTTTTCGGAAAGTGATAACATAAATTCCCATAGCTAATCCCCATTTCATCCGCTATGGCCTTGCTCGAAATTGCGGATATGCCATAGGTATTAAACAGTTTCAAAGCAGTTTCTAGTATTTTGTCTTTTGTGCTCATATATGCTGGAAATCTACTACAATATTAAGCATTTTTTAACTGCTAAAATAAATGTAGGCCTCAATGCCTAGAGTTGGATTTTGTTTTATTACATTTGCTAGGCATTAATGCCTAGAAAGAAAAATGAAGCACGAGCAATTTAGTCAATATTTGCAGCCAGGCGAGTTTATTAATTCGGACAACCCCAATGTTCAGAAATTTGCAAAGATAGTCAGTTCTGGTACTCAAGATGATAAGCAAAAAGTCAAGTTCTTGTATTATGCCATTCGTGATGGTTTTAGGTACGATCCTTTCAGACTGCATTTCTCAAAAAAAGAAATGAAAGCCAGTAGTTTGCTCAAAAGAGATTATGGCTATTGCATAGAAAAAAGTTGTCTTTTCGCTGCGGCTTGTAGAGTCATTGGTATTCCTTCTCGATTAGGTTTTGCGAACGTTAGAAATCACATCGGGACTGCCAAATTAGAAGCGGTTCTTAAAAGTGATGTATTAGTTTTCCATGGCTATGCTGAAATTTATTTAAATGACAAATGGATTAAAGTAACGCCTGTATTCAATAGAGAACTCTGTGAAAAGCTGAATGTGAAACCATTGGAGTTCAATCCCGAGGGAGATTCAATTTTCCAAGAATACGATGAAAGTGGGAGTAAATTCATGGAGTACCTGCATCAATATGGTCATTTCGCAGATATTCCTTATGAATTGTTTATGTCTGAGCTAACCAGACATTATCCACATCTAGCATCTCAGATTCAAGAAAGAGACGTATTTTACATAAAGTAGAGTCTAAAACATTACTGGGAGTGCATGGGCCTATTTTCTTTTGATTGGTATTAAATTCACATTAGTAGAAACTGGTATTCCATACTTTATGACAAGTGCCAAGGAAATATTATTTTCAATAAGTAGTGGTTTTAATAATGATTTCAAAATTCCCGCGGAAAAATAGATTTCAGAAGACATGAAGGTTGGGAAATTGTATAAATCAAAATGCAGTTGAATGTTTATCTCCTTACACTAACGCCATATCCAATAATTTTTATTGGGCTCATTAGTTTTCCATCATACTCAATATCTTCTATTTTCGGCTGTTTCTTTTCATTGGTTTTATTGGTATAAATCAAAGGAAAAGCAATCTTGGTTCTTACAGTTTTTCCTTCATAAACAGCAGGAATCCAGTATTCTGGAATAGATTCAGTAACCTCCAAAATAGCTTCTTCGAAATACTTTTTTAGTTCTCCAATGATATGTTTTTGAACCAGAACCCCTTTTTCATCAAACTCTAATTCTAGTATGAGTATTGTGTTGATGTTTTCTTTTGCAGCAGTAGAAGAATAAGTACTGGCAAGATTCATTGCCAAAAAATCATATAAAAAATAATAACTTCCCAAGTATCTTATTTGACGATCTGGCTTGAGACTTTTCCATCCATTATCATAGATAAAATAAGAAGAAGTGTCTTTGGCTAAATGGATTAATTGATTAGCATCTAAATCAAAGCTGAGCGCTAGTTCATTTTGTGAATCGTAATAATGCCAAACGCCTACTCTATATCCATTTTCTACTGTTCCTTTTTGATAAGGCTCATCAATCTCTGTGGTCTGAGCCAATAAGTTTATATTAATTAAAATCAGTAGAGGTAGAATTAGCTGTTTCATCTTAGTTTTCGTGTTGGTTTATACTGCTCTATTAATTAAAGGAAGTATATATTTCTACATGGGGCAGTAAATGAATTTTAAAATTAATTCAATGTTAAAAATGCAATATACTGTTTGCAAAAGCATTGATATCCTGATTTTTGTATATCTCCCATTACTTCAAATTATTCTGTCAAATTAAAATCCGCCACATAGAAATTGGGGTCCACCAAAACCTCTGCATTTTCAGGTAAATTTTCTAAAGCTTTAAAACCTGTAGAATTGGGTTTTAGCCATTCTGCCTCTCCGTTAATAAAAATCCTTATCGGCATGTCAAATCCATCAACGGTATTTTCCCATTTGTATAGCAATTGGTTTTCTAAAACTCGGTAGGTGAAAGTGGGAACTTGAATGCTACGTAAATATTGATCAAAAACCTTGTCCAAAGATTCACCATATGACTGTGAGATAAAAATTTCTATTTGTTCGGTAGTCACCGTCTGATGATAAAATTCCTTATTCAATCCTCTCAAGGTTTGTCGCCATTTTTCATCATCATCAAATAATTGTCGGATGGTGTGGAGCATATTCCCTCCTTTATAATACATATCACCTGAACCTTCATAAGAAACGCCATATTTCCCAATTATGGGTCTGTCATTTTGAATGGAGGATCGGACTCCTTGCACGTAAGCATTGGCCGCCAAAGAATCGTAATGATAATCTAAAAATAGGTTTTCAGAATAGTGGGTAAATCCTTCATGAATCCACATATCCGCTACATCTTTATAGGTAATATTATTGGCAAACCATTCATGTCCGGATTCATGTATGATGATGAAATCAAATTTCAAGCCCCAGCCAGTTTGGCTTAAATCTCTTCCTCTGTAACCGTTTTTGAATTCATTTCCGTAAGTGACGGAGCTCTGATGTTCCATTCCTAAATAAGGGGCTTCTACTAATTTATAACTGTCTTCATAAAAAGGATAGGGGCCAAACCAATATTCAAAGGCCTTCAACATTCTTGGGACTTCCTGAAATTGTTTTTTAGCCTTGTCAAGATTATAGCTCAAAACCCAATAGCTACAATCTAATATTCCCTTCTCGCCTTCATATTTTTCCGAAAAATTGACATAATCACCAATATTGAGATTTACTCCATAATTATTGATAGGATTACTCACAAACCAATGATAAGTTCTGCTGTTTTTGTGTTCTTCTACTTGCCGCAACCGCCCATTAGAAACATCAACTAATGGTTTGGGAACATTCACGCTGATTAGCATACTGTCAGGCTCATCAGCAGGGTGTTCTTTGCATGGCCACCAAACACTGGCGCCAATTCCCTGATTAGCAGTAGCAATGAAATCTTTTCCATTTTTGTCTTTCTTCCAGGTAAATCCACCATCCCAGGGAGCATTTTTAGCAACTCTAGGATTCCCGGAATAGTAAACCGTTAATTCATTCAATTCCCCTTCTATTTGTTTATCGATCAATTCGATAAAATGGGCATTAAACGCAGTACTAAATTTCAGCTTTTCACCATTTTGAATAATACTGTCAATCTGCATCGGGTTTTGCAAATCGATCTGCATGATTTGATGAGGCTCTAGTACCTTGTATCGAATCAGATTACTTCCAGTAATATATTTTTCATTTGGTTTTACTTCAGTGTAAAGATGGTAGTATTTCAAGTCCCACCAAATTCTTTCTTCAGTAAGTCCACCTTTCAGACTGTCAGCTTTAGTGAAAATTTTTTGAGCAAAAACAGCGGTGCTGAGGATGGAAAAAATAGCTATAAAAATAAGTTTTTTGGTATTGCTTAACATATGCGTTGGGTTTCAATCAGGATATATTAGATCAAGAGTAAATATAATGAAGATAAATTGTTTTGTAGCAAAAATTACGGATACCTATAAATAGGTATTTCGATAAAAATATTTCATAATTCTTTTGAAATTATCATCTTGCGTAAGTATGAAGATAAAATTGGCCAGATTTTTAATATTGGGCTCTTTAGCGCTATTCATGTCAGTAATGGTTCATGCTCAAACTTCTTGGGATGAGTCTTTTACTGCTTTACAAAAGGCTGAAAAGGAAGGCCAATTAGAATTAGCCCAATCATTATTAAATCAGACATTAGATCAAGCTGAAAATACTTATGGTAAAAAGCATCAAGCTTATGTATTCACGCTTCACTTAGGAGTTAAATTATCTTTTAAAACAGAGCAATATGAGGAGGGTTTGGACTTGGCAAAAGAAGAATTGCAATTGATGAATGAGGTTTCTTTTGATCAACAAACTCAATTCTATATTCAATTATTAAATTTTTTATCTCAACTAAATCTTCAAACCAATAATATTTCCGAAGCAATAAGCTATGCTAAGGACTACATGGAAGTTCTTCAGCAAGAAGATAAGAACTCCTTAAATCATGCCTTGGCTATTTATGACTACGCATCCTTATTATACCAAAATAATGAAGAGGATGCTTTAACATACTTTCAGGAGGCCCTTCCTATTCTAAATCAACATATTGCTCAAGTGGGAACTCAATATTTATATTCACTTTATTATGTGGCCACACTTCTACAAGAAGATGGGATTTTGGATGAATCAGCCAATTATTTTGATAAGGTGATAGGTATTACCCAAGATAATAATTTACAATCTTCCGATTTATGGAAATTTTCCGCTTACCAAAGAGCGCTTATATACCAAGAGCAGAGCCAGAATGATAAGGCTATTTCTTTTTATGAAATATTAGTAACTCAATTGGAAAATGATGAAGACACCGATCGGGAGATATATGGAAGCGCACAGAATAATTTGGGTGTTCTATATCAGAAAACTGGCCAAAACAAAAAAGGCGAGTCATTATTAGTGTTAAGTGGTAATGATTTGCAAAGTCAGTTGAATAGTGCGGCAGTAGCCTTTAATAAGGGAGAATATGCAATTGCATTATCTTTGTACACTGCAGCAAATGATTCTTTAAACATCAATAGTCAACAAGACAGTCTTCAGTCAGCTAAGATTTTAGCTCAAAAAGCTTTGGTGTATAATACTATGGGACAGTTGGATTCAGCCCTACAATTATTGCTCTATGTCGAAGATAAAATTTTGAATAACATTTCGGGAATAAATGAAGAGAAGGCATTAGTATATAAAAATACCGGTGATCTATATTTGGAGCTTGCAAACTTTGATTCAGCTGGATTATATTTAGATAAAGCGTTAAAGCAGTTTGAAGGAAATAGTAATTTTAAATCTGAGATTGAAATCCAAACTAGAAATAGCCTGGGAGTTTTAGAGCAAAATAAAACCAACGTAGAGGAAGCGGCTTCTTATTTTACTGAGAATTTGAAATTGATTGAGGATGTATTGGGCAAGCAAACAGTAGAATATGCTAATACATTAAATAATTTGGGTGCTTTGCGATTGGAAAATGGCAATTATGGTTTAGCAGAATCCAATTTCAAAGATGCTGGATTTATATTTAACGCGATATTTGATCAAAATCATGAAAATAATGCAAAGGTCTATGAAAATTTGGGTACAGTTGCTCAAAGCCGTTCACAATTCCGGAAAGCAGATTCCTTATTTCAATTAGCTGAAAAAACTTATATAACTAGTTTAGGAAAATCGCACCCGTCCCTGTTAAATGTATATTCAAAATTGGCTTTAGTTAAATTGGCAGAAGCTGATTACCCAACTGCAGAGCAGTATTTTAGAAAAACAGTAGATTTATCTAAAACTGTTTTCGGAAGCCAGAGTGTAGCCCATGCAGATGCCCTTTCTGGAATGGGGTTGTATTACCAAAGCACTGGAAATTTAAAGGAGGCCAAAAGTAATTTGGAAAAAGCTATAGCTACTTACACCGAAAAATTAGGTAAAATTCATCCTTCATATGTCTCTTCCATAGAAAATCTATCATCCATTTTTCAGACGGAAGGAAATGTGGACCAGGCCCTGCCATTGCTCAACGAAGCCTTGGAATTAGATTCCATTATTTATGGTGTGCAGCATCCAAAATATGCCACGACTTTGCATAATTTAGCATCTCTATATTTAACCAATGAAGATTACGAGAAAGCAGAAGATCTTTACGAAAAATCATTAGTAATAGATGAGGCTGTTTACGGGAGGGAAAATCCAACATTTGCAAGCACTCAGTACAATTTAGCTGTTCTTTATCAAAAACAAGGCAAGCATGTAAAAGCAGATTCGCTGTTTGCAAAAGTAACTAAACTAAGAAGGGATGTTTTAGGTGAAAATCATCCTGATTATATTTTCACTCTCTATGGCTGGGGTATTTTGAAGCAAGTTGAAAATGAAATTGATTCAGCATATGCTTTATTTAATTCCTCTGTTAAAAGTTATTTGTTCTTATTCAAAGAATACTTCCCATCTATGAGTGAGAGCGAGAAATCGGCTTTCTATCATAAAGTAAATCCGGTTTTTGAAGCATACAAGGATTTTGCTATTGAGAACTACGAGGCCATTCCCAAATTGAAGGAAGATTTATTTGACTTACAATTAACTACCAAGGCTATGTTGCTTAATGCATCAGCTAAGATGAGGAATAAGATCCTTAATAGCGGAGATCAGGAATTGGTAATATTGTTCCAGAATTGGCAAGATAAAAAAGAAAAAGCTATACAATATTATTCCTACACTAAGGAGGAACTACTAGCTCAAAGCATTGATTTGGAGCATTTGGAAGCCTCCATTAATAATATGGAAAAGGAATTGAGTATAAAGTCTAATTTATTTAATGCAGGATTTGGCTCTGACAGTATTAATTGGAAAAAACTTCAACAAAGTTTGGCATCCAATACAGGGGTTGTGGAGTTAGTGAGGGTCAAAAAGAGTTTGAAAAATGATTCAATAGTTTACGCGGGTCTCATTTTAACAGATACTATGGATGAACCTGAAATTGCAGTATTACAGGAAGGAAGAAGAATCGAAAAGCAGTATTTTAATGCCTATCAAAACCTGATTAAATTCAAGTTAATGGATAAGATTTCTTATGAAAACCTATGGGAGTGGGTAGATGAAAAGATCCCGGAAGGGCTAGATAAATTATTCATTAGCCCGGATGGGATTTATAACAAGATTAATATAAATACTTTATATAGTGAGCATCTAAGTCAATATCTTCTTGAGAAAGAAAATATCAGGATCATTACAAGTTCACGTGATTTAATTAAAAATAGAAAGCCAAAGGCTAATTCAATTGACAAAATTCAGGCAAATGAAAGTGATTTTCACGAGTTCCCAAGTCTGGTTTTGATTGGTTCACCTGATTTTTCCTTAGGGAGACCTGCAGATGAAATGAATTTAGAAGCTCAAAATGTGGGGCTTATGAGGAATTTTACCGGTGGTATTCCTGCACTTCCAGGTACGAAAATTGAGATAAATGCCATTGATTCCATGACAAGAGCCAATAATTGGTCAGTCAAGAAATATCTGGACGAAGAGGCCAATGAAATTCTGATCGACAGTTTAACTGCTCCAAATATTTTACACATTGCCACTCATGGTTTCTTTAAAGCATATAATGCGGACAATAAAATTTCAGGAGTAGAAAATCAAGGTAAAGAAGAAAATCCACTTTTAAGATCAGGGATATTGCTTTCAGGTGCTTCTATTGGTCTAGCAGGAGGCTTACCATACGAAAACAGCTTTGAAGACGGGCTACTGACGGCTTATGAAACTATGAATCTGAATTTGGATGCAACGGAACTGGTGGTACTTTCTGCTTGTGAAACCGGACTTGGCGATGTAAAAAATGGAGAAGGAGTTTATGGACTACAACGAGCATTTTTAGTAGCAGGGGCTGAAAATTTAATAATGAGTTTATGGACAGTAAATGACTATACAACCCAACTTTTGATGACCGAATTTTATAAAAATTGGACGGAGGGAGATGATAAGTTTACATCATTTCGAAAAGCGCAAATGAAAATAAAAGAGGAGTTCCCACAACCTTATTATTGGGCTGCTTTTACAATTATTGGAGAATAAACTGCACTATGAAGAATTGTAAAAAAATATTCTTATTTATTATATTTTCTTTGTCGAGCTTTCTGGGGTTATCACAATCCCAAAAAGATTCTCTGGAGCAGGTGCTTGATTCAATTTACCCGAAGCAGATAGTGAGTGAAATCAGCACAGAAAATTTCACAGAGTATGCGCCCAGCATTAGTGCAAACGGTAGAACTCTAATTTATGAATCTAATAAAGATGGGTCTTGGAAATTATACTTGACTAGAGAGGGAAACGGTTCATGGGCCGATGAAATATCATTAGATAGTATCAATAATTTTGGGGATTCTGTAGATGTGATCAGCGGACCAAATTTCAGCTATGATGGCAATAGAATTTATTTTCATGCCTCCTTTGATGGCGGACAAGGCTCTGAGGATATTTATTATTCAGAAAGAATCGGGGATAGCTGGTCTAAACCGCAAAATTTGGGGCCAGATGTAAATACCAGAAGCTTTGATGGTTTCCCAACAATAACAACTGATGGAAAGACCTTGTACTTCGCCAGAAACAGTAAAAATACGCCATCGGGTGTTTCAGAATTTTGTTACGAATTATATGTTACTCAAAAGATAGATTCTGGATGGACAGAACCTAGAATTTTACCCTATCCTGTTAATTTAGGATGCGAAAAAGCCCCAAAAATTATGGCGGATAATAGGACTCTGATTTTTGCATCGCTACGAGAAGGGGGAATGGGAGGTTTTGATTTATACCAAACACAATTGAATGCAGATGGTGATTGGAAAAGCCCAGTGCCTCTTCAGTATGTGAATACAACAGATAACGATCTTTTCTCTTGTATTTCTGCTTCTGGAGATATCATGTATTTTTCTAAAAAAGATGATATTTATAGTGTAGAAATCCCTGAGGAATACCGGCAATTTCAAAATGTTACGATTCAAGGTTTAATAAGGGATGCGGATAGTCAAAGTCCACTCACAGCCTCTTTAAGAATCACTGATGCCAATACCTCTGAATTGATTACTAGTTTCGACAACAATCCTTCCGATGGTTATTATTCAATTGTGCTTTCAGCAGGAAGAGCCTACAACCTGGAGGTGAAAAAAGAGGACTTTAGCAGTGCCCTTTATTATTATGATCTACGAGACATAGAAAGTTACCAAGAATATGAAAAGAATATTGATCTGTTCACTACTGCACATTTAAATGTAAACATTTACGATATTGAATTATATGATCCTTTAAAATCCACGATTACAGTGAAAAATGATGTAGGTAGAACTATTGTTGTGGTGGAGTCTGACGGTGAAAACTGGAAGACGAGAGTTAATTTACCTATTGGAAGTGCATACAATATTGAGGTTGAAAGCGAGAATTTCAAACCTAAAAGCTTTTCAATTGATTTAAGAGGCCTGATTTTGTACCGAGAATATGAACAGGATATTGAATTGGTTCCCGAGAAAGTAGGGGTGCCTATAAACGTCAATGATTTGTTGAGTGGTGGATCTGTGTCTTCATCACAATTGATTATCAGAAATAAAACAAGAAATGAGGAGATTGTTATTTCAGGAAACCAAACTATTAATCTACGAGTAGGAGATCGATACATGGTGGAAGCTTCTAGTGATAGGGGGTATGCTTTTAATTCTACAGAGATTGGAATTACAAAAGAGGGGAAATTGCAAACAATAGATGAGAAAACAGGGGAGATCTTGGAAGACAGCAAAGGGGTAGAATTGAAATTACAACCCTTAGCAAAAGATGCTAACCTGACCTTAAAGGATATTTATTTTGAGTCAAATTCTTCCGATTTATTCGAAAGCAGTTTTGAGGAGCTGGACAGAGTTATAAAATTAATGCAATCTTATCCAAGCATGAAAATTGAAATCGCTGCTCACACTGATGATATTGGAGCAGCTCTATATAATGTACGGCTTTCTAAAGAAAGAGCCAATAGTGTTATTGCCTATATTACAAGTAATGGTGTCAAAGAAGAAAGATTGATTTCTGAAGGATATGGCGAATCAAATCCCGTGGTTACTAATGACTCTGAAGAAAATAGGGCTAAAAACCGAAGAGTGGAATTGAAAATTTTGGATATTAAGTTGGCTCAAAACGATTAAGGAGTATGCAAAGATTTATATATATCATATCGCTTTTAATTTTATTGCCAAATGTGATTTATGCTCAAGTTGAATTGGATTATGAGGACGACATTAATCCCTACTTTTTGGGTGATAGTAGCGAATTAGTTTTTCCACTTCTGTTCGATTTCTTCAAAAATAATAATGATCATCCGGCAACTAATATACAACTAGCCATGATGTTCGAAGAGCGTTATATAAATGCTCACCCTATTTCCGATTATGAAGCTGCCATTTCCAATGCGGGAAGAGCAAAACTGCTATTTGGTCGTGCAAGAGATTTAATTGATGATAAAGAGGTCAGAAGAAATGCCTGGCATTATCCCAATTTCACTAATGAATTTAAAAGAAATGGGAAGCCAGTTGTTGAATTCGAAGCGATCCAAATTGTACATCAAAAGGGTTTAAAGGAGGCGGATTCTTTTCTTACATACATGCCACCAATTTATCAGAATTTCATGAAGATGGTGGAGCAATATGACTTAGCTTCCAAAAATTTTGTGAGAATTAATGGAGATTATAGCTCATTAAAAGATATCTATCTATTATATGACGATGAATTGGAAACTCGATTTGAGTTGATTAAAGCTAGTTACGATTCAACACTTTATTATTTCAAAAAGTATAAAGAAGCAGCAAATGCCTATCCCCCATTTGATTTGAATCAAAAATTGACATTTAATGATATTCAAACCTATAGATTAGATGGCTTGGTCATCCAAACAGAATTTTTGGTTGATAACATTCAGTTATGGGATTATGCTACATGGGTTAATCAAGTGAAAAACATTATAAATTCCGAAATAGGTCAATTAAGAAATGACATTGAAACTATTGAAGATAAACTTGAAAATAGCTTTTCACAAATGAGAAATTGGCAGCCGAATGATTCAATTGATGTTGACCCAATTGAGAAGAAAGCAATTTATAAAATTAGAAAGTATGATTTGAATTCTCCTGTTGCAAATGTTTTTCAATATAAAGACGATAAACTTGATTTATTAAATGAGCAAAAGAATTTGTCCGTATATGATACCGCCAGTGAGATTTCCTTTCAAGTGAAGTTGTATTCAATAAATAGGGTTTTTCAACAAACTATTACGCTTGAGAATGATCTTAATAAATATGGAAGTGAGCTCATTGCTAGTAACTTAAATAAGAATAAGGATTTTTACGAGAAGTATTACAATGGAACTGAAGACTTTAAAACGTACTTTAAATCAGAAGCTACAGAATTGCTCAATATTAGAGGTGAAACAGCCAATAGATTAAAAACGCAGATTATAGATCAGTTCGAAAGTCCTTTTACTCAAGAAATACCGAGCTATAAGGGATTAAATTACAAATGGCAAAACCCTATGAATGATTATGATTCCTTGGAGAAAAATATAGCATACATCAATTTTTCCAAAACCAATGTGAATGATTTAGAATATATCGGAGGTTATTATTTAAATACGGACAGTGTCCCGCAAGCATTTTATGCTGCAAAGAATGGATCCAAAATCCAATGGTACAATGCAGTTCCATCAAAATATGAGTCCAATAGCGCATGGCAAAATGTTACGAACATAAATGTTGTGGGAGGCGGTGATTTAAATTATTTACTTTTTGAGAGCCATATAGATTCTTTGGATTTTGTGAATCACATTATACTGTCCAATGAAAAGGGTGAGATTAAGAATGATATTCTGATTGACACTCAAGAAAAACCTGTTGAATTAATTTCATTACGGAATAGCAATATGCAAATGGCTTTTTATCAAGGAGATGGATTAGGGGATGTTGTGTGGCCTAGTTTTATGACTGTAGTCAAATTCCATCCCGATAGTTCCGAATATGCCAGCAAGCAAATTGATATAAATGGGAAATTTGAAGGTGTTTTTCAAACCGATGCAGGAATTGTCTTGGTTTCTTCTTCAGAGGATGGCAAAAATTTCTATTCATCTCTTTTTGACAGTGATTTAAATAGCGTGAAGAAAAATTCATTTTCTTTTACAGAAGTTTTAAAAATTAAATATGCTTATCAAATTAGTGAAAGTAGCTTGCATTTATTGAATGAAAGGGGTGAGCCAGGACATATTGTTCTTACTGATGGGTTAGAATTACGTTATTCTGATATTCCGCTAAGTCAGGACGGTATATAAAAAAAGGCAAGTAAGAAGGCTCTTACTTGCCTTACTTTGACTAATTAAAGTAGTTTCAAACCAACGCTTAACATGATTTGGTTGATTTTCACTTTCGCTTCATCCTCTCCTAAGACGGCTTGATTACTTAGATTACCTTCATATCTTAAATCGACAGTAAGCTTTGAAATATCTAAACCAATTCCTGCCTGATATGCAAAAACTGCATTTTTATATTCTGATACTGAATTATCAAAATCAACTTCATCGCCAAGATTAAAACTTGCAACTGGCCCTGCGTTTACTCTGAAAGGCCCCATTTTCCAGCCAAATAAAATTGGCATATCGATTTTATTTTGGTCAAACTCAAGAGTTTTTACATCATTTGGATCAGAAGCATCTGTATATTCTCCATTTACGGAATTGAAATAGGCTTCTGGTTGTATGTAAAATCCTGTAATTTTAATTCTGGCAAATACCCCACCATGGTAACTGTACTTGGCATCCCCGGCTTGGTAAGCGTCTACATTATCCTTTAAACTTAAGGTGGTATTACTAATTCCTAATTTAGGACCAATAGTAAAAATTTGTGCCTTTGCACTTATCCCAATAAAAAATAATAATGCGGTTAATGTTAAAATCCTCTTCATCTTCATTAATTTTAGTGTTTGAATTTGTATAACGTTTTTTAAGATAAATGTTATACATTCACCGATTAATTCCATGAATAATAAGACGAAAGGAGAATCACATTTAGAAAATATATTAGCTAAAAGAAAAGGATTTGGTGGATATCGCTATCTGAAAAAAATTGATAAGGATTTAATCGATTTCAGTTCCAATGATTATTTAGGATTAGCTAAAATTAATGAGATAAATAGCATACCCTCAAAATTCGTGGATAATGGCGCTGCAGGCTCAAGATTGTTAAGTGGAAATAAATATTACCATGAAGAATTGGAGAATCATTTGTCAGGTTTTTTTAATGCTCGGGCTTCTTTAATATTCAATTCAGGTTATATGGCCAATTTGGGTGTGTTATCTTCTGTTCCTCAAAAAGGGGATACCGTTTTAATGGATGAGCTTTCGCATATTTGCATTAAGGAAGGTGTTAGATTAAGCAGGGCCAAATATTTTAATTTTAAGCATAATGATTTAAACGATTTGGAATTAAAGCTTCAAAAGGCTGAAGGCAATAAATTTATAGTTGTGGAATCCGTGTATTCTATGGACGGAGATCAAGCTCCTTTAAAAGAAATAGTGAATTTGGCGGATCGATATGAAGCTGCAATCATCGTGGATGAGGCGCATTCAACAGGTTTATATGGAGAAAGCGGATTTGGATTATGCTGTGAATTGGGAATTGAAGATGATATATTGGCTCGAATTTATACCTTCGGAAAGGCCACGGGTGCACATGGTGCGGCTGTTTGCGGGAGTGAAATTTTGAAAGAGTATCTGATTAATTACAGCAGACAGTTTATTTACACCACTGCTTTACCATATCACAGTATTGCATCTATTCAAAATGCGTTGGAATATCGAAAGCATCACCCGGAACTTTGGGAAAAACTTAAAGACAATATAGATTTATTCAGAAGTAATCTCCACCCTTCAATTCCAAAATTGGATAGTTTTCACCCCGTACAAGGAATTATTTGGGATAGTTCAGAAAACACTATTGAATTTTCTAAGTATTTAAATGAGTTGGGATTCGACATCAGACCGATTTTGAGTCCGACTGTACCAAAAGGAAAAGAAAGGGTCAGGATATGCCTGCATGCTTTCAATTCTGAGGAAGAAATTACAAATTTGTGTCATCGTATCAATCAGTATTTTCAATGAACTACTTTATAACAGCAATAGGTACTGACAGTGGTAAATCACTTTTTAGTGCCATAATTTGTGAGGCCTTGGAAGCCGATTATTGGAAACCTATTCAAGCAGGATATCCGCGGGATACTGATTATGTTGGAGGCTTATTAAGCAATTTAAAGTCAGATTTGATTCCAGAGAAATACGTCCTTAATACTCCTGCATCACCACATTATGCTGCTGAAATCGATAAGGTCAGATTAGAAGTCGAAGATTTTGACATCCCAAAAACTGATAATGATCATTTGGTTATTGAAGGGGCTGGCGGGGTCTTGGTTCCCATAAATGAAAATGAATTTGTAATTGACTTCCCTCAAAAATGGGGTGTATCTGTGATTTTGGTAGCAAATCTATATCTGGGGAGCATCAATCATTCTTTATTGACTATTAATGAGTTGAATAGAAGAGGGGTGGAGGTAAATGGCATTGTATTTAATGGGGCTTCAAATCCGGCAAGTGAAGACATTATTTTGAAACATAGTGGCTATCCTTGTTTGTTGAGAATACAAGAAGAAAAAGAGATTAATCATGAAGTGGTCAGAAGATACGCAGCTGAATTAAAAAAGAATTTATGAACTGGTTAGAAAGAGATAGTGAGAGTATCTGGCATCCATTTACACAATTGGTCAATGGATTTGAACATATCATGGTGGAGAAAGCAGAAGGGATGTATCTGCATACTTCAGATGGTAGAAAAATCATGGATGCCATTTCCAGTTGGTGGGTGAATTTACATGGACATAGCCATCCTAAGATTGCCGAAGCTGTTGCAAAACAGGCTCAAAATTTGGAGCATGTTATTTTTGCAGGTTTTACACATCAGCCCGCGATTGAATTAGCAGAGAAATTACTTTCTATTTTACCTGAAAATCAATCTAAAATATTTTATTCTGATAATGGGAGTACCGCAAATGAAGTTGCCTTGAAAATAGCATTTCAGTATTGGTATAACAAAGGAAACGAAGAGCGTAAAAAAGTAATCGCTTTTGAAGGTGCTTACCATGGCGATACTTTTGGTGCAATGTCTGTAGGGGACAGAGGTCCCTTTTCTGCTCCCTTTTCACCTTTCTTGTTTGAAGTGGAATTCCTGCCTATGCCAACTCAGGGTAAGGATGATGAACTAATTCAGCAATTTTATCAATTAGTAGATTCAGGGCAGGTAGCGGCTTTTATTTTTGAACCATTAGTTTTGGGTTCAGCAGGGATGAAAATGTATTCTGCCGAACTACTAGATAAACTTATTAATATTGCTCAAGAGCATGATGTGATTTGCATTGCAGATGAGGTATTTACAGGTTTTGGAAGAACAGGCAAATATTTCGCTTCTGACTATTTGGGAAATAAGCCCGATATATTTTGTCTTTCTAAAGGCTTAACGGGCGGAACCATGGCTTTAGGCGTTACTTCGTGTACAGCTAAAATTATGGATCCTTATAAAAGTACCGATATCATGAAAACCTTTTTTCATGGTCATAGCTTTACAGCGAACCCTATAGCATGTGCAGCGTCCATTGCCAGTTTTGATTTGTTAACTGAAGATTATACTCGAAATCAGATATTGAAAATAAGTCAATGGCAAAGCGATTTTAATGCGCAAATATCGAAGCATCCTAAAGTGCTAAATAGCCGAGTATTAGGAACCATATTTGCTTTAGAGCTGAAAACGGATTCAGATACTTCATATGTGAATGAAGTACGTCATAAACTTTACCCTTTCTTTTTGGAGCGGGATATTTTACTCCGTCCTCTTGGAAATGTAATTTATATTTTGCCTCCTTATATCATCAAAAAAGAGGAGATTGATATGGTTTATGAAGCGGTGGAAGAGATGTTGGATAGTTTGTAGGCTTTGTTAGAGTAAGTTTACCAAGGCATATTTCTGTTTTTTATTTATGTAGAATATATGCAAATATAATTTTATACTGGTATGCTCGGTATTTACATTGAATTTCTCCGCTCGCACCAAAATTATTTTCGATATTTCCTCTCCCTTTGCGATGCTCCTTGGCAATTAGATTATAAATTTGTCCTATGGATTATTTAAGTCATTTGAATCCCCCGCAGAGAGAAGGCGTTGAGAATCTAGAAGGCCCTACTATGATTATTGCAGGTGCTGGTTCTGGAAAAACTAGAGTGCTAACATACAGAATTGCCCACCTGATTACGACTAAAAATGTGGACCCATTTAGCATTTTAGCATTAACTTTTACCAATAAAGCTGCACGTGAAATGCGTGATAGGATTGAAAGGGTAGTGGGAACGGACGCCAGAAATCTATGGATGGGTACCTTCCACTCAGTTTTTGCCAGAATTCTTAGGGCGGAAGGTGATAAATTGGGTTACCCTAGCAATTTCACTATTTATGATACTGAAGATTCAAAATCACTGATCAGAGCCATTGTAAGGGAAATGGGCTTGGATGATAAGGTTTATAAACAAAACATAATTTATAATAGAATTTCAGGGGCTAAGAATAATCTGGTTTCGTGGCAGAATTATATGAACAATTCTGTTTATGTCTCGGAAGATGAGCAAGCGCAAAAGCCCAAGATGGGGGCTATTTATAAGGAGTATGTCCAACGATGCTTTCGCTCTGGAGCTATGGATTTTGATGATCTTTTGTTCAATACTAATGTACTTTTTCGTGATCACTTAGATGTGCTTAATAAGTACCAGCAGCGATTTAAATATGTGATGATTGATGAGTTTCAGGATACCAATATTTCTCAATATTTGATAACTAAAAGACTTTCATCGGTCCATCAGAATATTTGTGTAGTAGGGGATGATGCTCAAAGTATTTATGCATTCCGAGGAGCCAATATTCAGAATATCTTAAACTTTGAAAAAGATTATCCTGATTTAAGGGTGATAAAATTGGAGCAAAATTATAGAAGTACTCAAAATATAGTGAATGCAGCAAATTCTGTAATTCTGAAAAACTCGGCTCAGCTGAAGAAAAACATTTGGACGCAGAATGATGATGGGGAGTTGGTGCACCTTATTAAATCTACTTCGGATAATGAAGAAGGAAGATTAGTGGCTTCTTCTATTTTTGAAGATAAGAATAATAAAAAGCTTGAAAATAAAGATTTCGCCATACTCTATAGAACAAACAGCCAATCACGTGCTATGGAGGAAGCTTTAAGGAAAAGTAATATTCCGTACAGAATTTATGGTGGTTTATCATTTTACCAAAGGAAGGAAATCAAAGATTTACTAGCATATCTACGTTTCACAATTAATCACAATGATGAGCAATCATTTAGAAGGATCATTAATTTACCGAAAAGAGGGATAGGTGCCTCGTCAGTTGATAAGATTGTTGTAGGAGCTTATGAAAATGAGCTTGGGATTTGGGAAGTATTGCAAAAGAGCCAAAGAGTATTGCCAAGTCGAGCGGCCAATGCGGTTGATAATTTTGTAACCCTCATTAAATCATTTAAGATTAGATTGGAAAAAGCTGATGCATATGATACTGCAGCATTTATTGCTAAACAAAGCGGCTTGTTGAAGGAATTATATGATGATAAGACTATTGAAGGCTTAAATCGATACGAAAACGTTCAAGAGTTGCTTAATGCTATTAAAGAGTTTGTGGATGACGAGCAGCAGGAAGATAAATCCTTAGAAGCATTTATAGCAGATGTTGCTTTACTCACAGATGCTGATAATGAGGATAAAGAAAATAATGATCATGTTAATTTAATGACTATTCACTCTGCTAAAGGCTTAGAGTTTAAACACGTATTTATCGTGGGAATGGAAGAAGATTTATTTCCTTCACAAATGATGTTGAACAGCCGTGCAGACCTAGAGGAGGAGAGAAGGTTGTTTTATGTTGCGCTAACAAGGGCAATGGAGAAAGTCACTTTAAGCTACGCTCTAACCCGTTATCGCTTTGGTCGATTGAAAAATTGTGAACCTAGCCGTTTTATTGAAGAAATTGACCCAGAATTCGTTAAGGTAGATAGAAAGTTCAACCGTTCCGAACCAATGGGCAATTTGAATAACGGCAGTAGTAATAGCGTATACGCCAAGAATTTGGTTGCCCAACGAAAGACGGAAAGAAAGGCAGTTCCGCCTGGCAAGAAACTGCATACTCCATCACCCGATTTCGCACCCAGTGATACTAGGTCTTTAGATGCCGGTATGAAAGTCGAACATCCTAAATTTGGTTTTGGTGAAGTTAAGAAAATGGATGTTCAGGGAGCTAATAGAAAAGCCACAATCGAATTTGAGAATTTTGGCGAAAAAACACTTCTTTTGACTTTTGCTAAACTACGGATTTTGGAGGATTGAGGTAGCTTTAAAAAGATCGATTGCGAAAGTATTTAATTGGTCCTGATGGTTCTCTTCCATACCATATCCCGCAATTGTACATTATAAGTTTTAAATTCTTTCTACGTAAATCACTTAGTCTAAATTTCCGCATTGCCCTAATGTTTGGCAGTGGGAATCTTGTGACATTTGAATATAAATAAAAACCAAAATTCAATTGTTATGAAAACGTATCCAAATATCTTAAAGCCGGTTAAGCAGTATGTACTGATAGGAATCATAGTTATGATTACTTTGTTTGGTCTAACTCTGAAAGCAAATGCTCAAAGTACATTACTATCCAATAGTGTAGAGAAAATCAATAATTCCATTACTGTTCAATTGGTGGATTATGATTATGACATAGTAATTCCGAAAGTTAAGATTGAGGAATTGAATTCTATAAAAGATGCGGTATTTAATCAATTAGTATATGTTGCTGATGGTAGTAGAGGATATTACTTTTACATGGGTGCAGAATGGGAAAAGCAAAATATCAGAGAAGTATTTGAATTAATTGGAGTTAATTTAAATATTCAAAATCCAGACGCTGAAAGCTTGATCTTAGTGGCTTCTGAGGATGAAACCAGAGCATTATTGGATTATAATCATCATGTTAAAAATATTTATCAGGATTTTGTATTTGATGCTGCAAGTAATGATTTAGCAATAAATTTAGAGAGAGAATAGTTTTTTATTTTTTGTTGGTTTTAGAAGTCAATGCGAGATCTCGCATTGACTTTTTTTGTGCCTTGTAGTTAATTCCTTCTGGTGTTTTCAAGATTTTAAAACGATGGACAGAGGTGTTAAATAGCTATCATTGGTAGAAATTAGGTAAATCACCTAATCTAAATTTCCGCATTGTCCCAATGTTTGGCAGTGGGAATCTTGTGACATTTGAATATAAATAAAAAAGCAAAATTCAATTGTTATGAAAACGTATCCAAATATCTTAAAGCCGGTTAAGCAGTATGTACTTGTAGGAATCATAGTTATGATTACTTTGTTTGGTTTAACGCTGAAAGCAAATGCTCAAAGTACATTATTAACTAATAGTGTTGAAAAAATCAATAATTCCATTACTGTTCAATTGGTGGATTATGATTATGACATAATAATTCCGAAAGTTAAGATTGAGGAATTGAATTCTATAAAAGATGCGGTATTTAATCAATTGGTATATGTTGCTGATGGCAGTAGCGGATATTACTTTTACATGGGTGCAGAATGGGAAAAGCAAAACATTAGAGAGGTATTTGAACTAATTGGAGTTAATTTAAATATTCAAAATCCAGATGCTGAGAGCTTGATCTTAGTGGCTTCTGAGGATGAAACCAGAGCATTATTGGATTATAATCATCATGTTAAAAATATTTATCAGGATTTTGTATTTGATGCTGTGAGTAATGATTTAGCAATAAATATAGAGAGGGAATAGTTTTTTTAGTGATTGATCTGGGGCTATCTAAAATAGCTTTACAACTGTACAATAGAAAAAATATTTAAATGGCATCAGAGATACTTTGATACCATTTCTTTTTTGTGGAGTTTTTAGGCCTGATAAGTACGCCTTTGGTCATTGCTTTTACTCTAATTTTTCTTTGTGGTTTCAATCCACCAAGCTTCGGGTTTTACTAAAATCGTATCTTCTTTATCCACATGCACTAAACCTGGAGGTAGGCCTTTAGGCTTTCTAACATATTTCTTAGGCGTTACAATGACTGGGCTTAAGCTATCTGATTTTCTTTTTGAGTAGAATGCGGCAGCTTGTGCGGCTTTTTCTACAACTAACGGAGGAAATGGTTTACTGCTCTGTTGTTTGATAACCACATGAGAACCTGTAACGTCTTTGGCATGCAGCCATAAATCATTCTTCTTGGCGAATTTTAAAGTCAGTTCATCATTTTCTCTAGCCCCTTTCCCAACTAAAATGGTAAATCCGGCATATTCGAACTTTTTGTAAGGTACTTTTAATTCAACTTGAGCTCTTTCCTTCTGCGGATTTTGTTTAATTAATTTCTTGATAGATTTGATGTCCTCTGCAGCATTAACATCAGATAACTTATGCTCTACTTCTTTCAATTCTAACTCTTTCTGTTTGATGGAAGCTTCTAGCTGCTCGAGTTCAATTTTCTGATTTTTTGATTTTCTATAAAGGTTTTCGGCATTTTTTTGCGGACTTAAATGCGATTTTAGAGGTATTATAATATTTTGATTAGTATAAAAATTGAAAAGCTCAACCTCTTTGGCGTGTGGTGGGATTTGATGCATATTTGCCATTAATATATCAGCTAATTGATTATAGCCAGGTTTTTCAAGCACTTCTTCGAGCTTTTGGTTTGATTTTTTGATGTAGTTAATGCTCTGATTCCTTTGCTTTTCCAACTGCTTGGCAAGTCGCTTTTTCTCTTTTCGTATGAAATTTTCTTTGGAGTAGGTATAATAGAATTGAGTGATACCTTCTAAGCAACTATCCTCTTCTTTTATAATATCTCCAAGTTTGAATAGTGAAAAATGAATTTCATCATTCCATAAAATGGTATAGAATTTATTAGGATTTCTAATGTCTGACTCTAGTAAAGAAATGATTTCCCATTGCTCTTCTAATTCTTTTTCATTGAGCCTAATACTTTGAAAATATTGTTTAATGAGTTTTCCGAAAGTCGGAAATAGCTTTTGGTAGTTACCATCAAATTGGAAGAAAGCCTCCTTTACTTGATCAATAGGCCTGTCTAATTCATTTAATTGAAGTTCTAAATCTTGTGGAAAGCTGTTTCTAAATAGTTCAAATGCTTTTTCTGATTCAAAACCAATGATATTTGAGCGATTCCCATGCATTTTAAATAATAATGCGTAGTTGTCTTCAAAGTGGATTGCAAAACATCTTTCATTTTCAAATTGCTGTATAGATTCTACTTTCCTGCCAATAAACTCAGGGAATAAATCCACGCTATTGCTTTTTGTTCTGGCAAATTGATTAGGAAAACTTAAACAAGAAAACTCAGGTAGTAAGGAGGCCTTGATGTAAAAATCTCCTGATACATTACTGAACCCTAAAATTAATTCATCTCGACTCTGACTAAAACAAGCCAATAATTCAGTCTTGCTTATTTTAGCCTCTAATTCTTTTGATAATTGTCGAAACACATAATAGTTATTATGCATTTTAAAGTTCTATTTGAAGTCCATCATAAGCCAATTTCATACCCTCAGGTAGTTCTTCTTCTACATTTTTATGCAAACCTATTCTGTGACCCATATGAATAAAATAGGCTTGTGGAATCTCCAGTTCTTCGACCATAGCTACAGCTTGCTCAAGATTGAAATGCGAAAGATGTGTTTTTTTCTGCAATGCACTTAACACAACTACTTTACTTCCTTTAATTTTATGCTTTTCCTCATCTGGGATGTGGTTAACATCAGTAATATAGGTGAAATCCTTGATTCGATATCCAAAAACCGGAAGCTGATGGTGCATCACATTAATGGGTACGATGTCTATTCCTTCAATTTGAAATGGCTTGTTTTCAATTTCGCACAGTTGAACCTTAGGTATTCCTGGATATTTATTCTTGGCAAAGATGTATGAAAATTCTCTCTGAATTTGTTCTAACACTTGCTTTCTGCCATATACTGGCATATCCATTTTTTGCTTAAAATTATATGATCTAACATCATCTAAACCTGCTGTATGATCTTTATGTTCATGGGTATACACAACAGCATCCAAGTGATTAATTCGTTCTCTAAGCATTTGAGTCCTAAAATCAGGGCCAGTATCGAAAACGAAACTTTTGTTTTCTATTTCAATATGAATGCTAGTTCTTAATCTTTTATCCCGGTAATCTAGTGATTGGCATACTTCGCAATCACATGCTATTACGGGAACCCCCTGCGATGTTCCTGTTCCTAGAAATGTTACCTTCAAAGTGCTAGTTCTGTTTGTTGCAGTTCTAAATAGAAATTTTTGTTTTTATCACCTAGTGTCTTGGTGTCTAATTCAATATTTTTAAGGATATCCACTAAGCAATTGATCTTGCCTTCTGTATCAAAAAATTTATTGATAATGACGATGCTTTGATCTTTCAATACACAGTAACCAGATTTGAAATTTCCTTTTTCATATCTTAACATGTAATCAGATTCTGAAAACACATCTTCTAATTTGTTGAGGAATGATTTTGTGTATTTGACCTGCATATTTAAAGTTTAAAATTTAATTACACACCTTTTAACCTATGTACTAATTACAATCTAATTAATAATAAGTTTGTTCAGTTAAAGCATGATTAATTGGTTAATTTTTTCACAGTTTCTACCAATTGGTCAAAATTCAGTGGTTTTTGCAAATACTCATTGATGCCAGCTTCTTTAAAATCTTCAATACTGTAGTTTTTCGCATTACCAGTAATAGCTATTATTGGGATCGAGGATTTTGATTTGTCATTCAATGCTCTAATCGCTCTAGTACATTCCATTCCATCCATTTTAGGCATATTAATGTCCATTAAAATAATGTCGAAAGTATCTGACTCTAAGGCCTTCAATACTTGTTCCCCGTTTTTAGCGGAATGGATGCTGTAATTTTGCATCATTAGAATTTTTTTGGTAAGGTTTTGGATTACCGAGCTGTCTTCTGCAATAAGTACTTTCTTAGTTTCTGCCATCTTATTTTAATATTGACTGATAATTGTTGGTAAATTTATTAAAATTATCTAACAAATGATTTAAGTCCTTCATTAGCTTTTCGGTTTTTTCTTTTTTTAAGTCGGATTCTATTTTTTTTGCCTGTTCTTCTAAGGAGCGAATACCTAATGTTCCAGCATTTCCTTTAAGTGTATGCAAATTATTTAATATTTTCTCCATATCCGAGGTCTTTTCTGCATTTATACTCTCTAATATCAAACTTTTTGCTTCAATTTCAAACTCTTCAAAGAAGGATTTGATAGTCGGTTTGTCAGCGTATTTGCTAAGCTGCTGAAGCGTTTTTTTATCTATTAATTCAAGTTCATTACCATTGCTCGTTTTTGGTGTATTCTCTTCAGAATTACTACTTTTAGACGTGAATCCAGGTAAATTCTGTTGAATAACATCCAATAATATACTAGAGACAATGGGTTTGGCTAAGTAATCGTCCATGCCCATATCTAAAAATCGCTGACGGTCTTCCTTCATCGAGTAAGCAGTCATAGCCACTATTGGCGGAATCGCTTTTGAAAGTTTCTTAATCTCTTTTGTAGCAGTTACTCCATCCATAATAGGCATTTGAATATCCATTAAAATCAGATCATACTCATTATTTTTAACCTTCTCTATAGCTGCAGGGCCACTGAAAGCCAGGTCGGTTTTGAAGCCCGATTTCATAAGGATTTGGCTGGCAACTTGCCTGTTGATGGTGTTATCATCGACAATCAAAATTTTAGGGGCATTGTTACTTTCAAAAGTCAATCTTGAACTCTTAGGGATATTTTGCTTACTGTTCTCAAATTCTTCAATTTCTGCAACGCTTGGTTCTTCTCCCATTAAGGTAAACCAGAATACACTGCCTTCATCCGGTTCTGAACTGACTCCGATTTGTCCGCCCATTAAACTGCTTAATTGTTTTGAAATAGCAAGTCCCAAGCCAGTCCCGCTAAACGATTTGGTACTGGAATTGTCAACCTGAGTAAAGAGTTTGAATAATTGTTGTTGGTCATTTTCTGATATCCCTATACCAGTATCTTCAACAGCAATTCTGTATAAATTATCTTTGATCTCCTTAGAAATATGTAATAAAACTCGTCCCTTCTTCTCCGTAAACTTTAATGCATTCGAAGTTAAATTAGAAACAATTTGGATGATCCTTGTTTCATCTATTTTTAGATATTTGGGAATTTCACTATCGATTTTAAAGCTTAAATCAATTGATTTTTGCATGGCTTGTTGGCTGAAAAGATTTAAGACTTTCTCAAAAATGGATTTGACATCGGTAACATGAGTTTGTATTTTCATTTTACCCGCTTCAATTTTGCTCAAATCCAATATATCATTTAAAATCGTCAGTAAGGTCTCTGATGACTTCTTAATAGTATATACAAAGTTCATTTGCTCAGGATTCAGCTGAGTTTGGGACAGCAAATCTACCATCCCAATGACACCGTTCATGGGAGTTCTTATTTCGTGACTCATATTAGCAAGAAATTGTTCTTTTACTTTTAATGAGTTTTCAGCAACATTTTTAGCATGTAATAGCTCTCTGTTGGCTTGCTTTAGTTTAGTAATATCTCGTGCCACACCTTCAATTGTCACTTCTCTACTGTCTTTATCCCGAACAAGACGTACGTTACAAATGCAATTTATCAGTCTCCCGTCTCGAGTAATTAAGGTGGCTTCAAAGTTTTGCACTCTTCTCCTGGATACTAATTTCTTTAATAAATCTTTCGTTTTTTTAGTGTACAGGTAATAATTGGTTACATTATTTCCCGTCACTTCATCTTGCTCATATCCAATATTTTCTTTTACTGAGGGGCTAATTAAAATAATTTCACCATTGAATCGGCAGTTAAAATAAATATCTTGAAAGGATTCAAAAATATTTCTGAATTTCAATTCACTTTTCTGAATATTTAGCGCGTTAATTTTCTTTTCTGTAATATCATGGGCAATTCCTGATAGTCCTGTGATTTCGCCACTTTCAGTAAAAATTGGATTAAGATAAATTTCTTTCCAAACGGCATCGTTTTCCTGCGTATTAGGAAGTTCTATCTCAAAATTTAAAGTTTCCCCGTTTAAACACTGAGTGAATTTCTGTTCCCAAAACCCATAGGCTTCTAAAGGGATCATAGAATTGATGAACTTACCAGTTAGATCAGAATTTATTTTAGGTTTAAAATTAAAATATTTTAAGAACTCGTATTCAAAATTTGCATTAAATGAAGTTAATCTAAAGTCTTTGTTTATAGACCATATAATATGGTTGCTGCTGTTGAAGATTGATTGGAGTCGAGCTGCTTGCGTACTGATTTTTTCTTCAATAAATTTTCTTTCTACCGACAGCAATACCTGATTGGAAATGAAGTTTAGTAATTTCAAATCTCGGTTCTGAAATGCATTTTCATCTCTGTAGCTTTGAACACCGATAACTCCAGGTGTTCCTTTTTCGGTTTGGAAGGGGACACCTAGAAATGCTTTCGGAATTGTACCATATTGATTGATTTTTCCTTCAAGAATCAAATCCATTATGTCGGATTCCTTCATGAGAACTGATTTTTTCTGATGGTAGATATACTCACAGAGCCCCTTTTTGTACCCAAAGGATGTGGATTTAGGAGAGTCTTCAATAAATTCATCATGAATATAAGGGAAGAACAACTCTTGCTTTTCAAACCTGAATTGAGCAATGAAAAAATTATCTGCATCCAATGCTTCTTTTAGTTTTTCATGGATGCCCTTAAATAGTCCATCTAGGTCAGCGCTTTTCAAGGTCAGATTGGTGATTTCATAGAAAAGATTCTGAGCTTTCTGTGCATGGATTTGGTTTGTGATGTCCTGAAAGTTGGCAATTACATTTCTGTTACTTAAATTTTTTAACAAAATTCCTGTAACATGAATTTTATCATTATTCTTCGAGCTCAGCCTTAATTCTACCAACTCCTGGCTTTTATCCCGCATTACTCTTTCAACAGCATCTTGAAACTTATGCCAATCATCAGGAAAAATAATATCTCTTATAAATATGTGTTTTAAATCCTGATTCGAATAGGCAAGACTTTTGCGCCAATTTTTGTTTGTTTTTACAATGCGACCATCCTCAGTGAACTCCATACTCAAATCAATTCCTTCTTCTGGGAACACGCTGTTTTCCAGGTGTCTGGAATTTTTTAGCAAATATTTGTTTTGGTAGAGTGCTAAGCGCAATTTCTCTACTTCTTTTATTAGTTGTTCTTTATCGTATTTTTGTAAATCCAAAATTCTTAATTTTATATCTCAATTTACACCATTAAGATCAATTTAAATATCAAATTTGACTAAAAAATCAAAAACCATAGTGATAGTGGCAGGGCCAACCGCAGTGGGCAAAACTTCAGTATCTATTCTTTTGGCAAAACGATTAAAGTCTGAAATAATTTCAGCTGATTCTCGTCAATTCTATAAGGAGATGGAGATTGGAACAGCTAAACCTACTCAGCTAGAAATGGACGGAATTCCACATCATTTTATAAATTCGCTTAGTATTCATGATGAATATAATGTCGGACAATTTGAAAAGGATGCTTTGAAATTATTGGACGACTTATTTATGAAACATGATTTGATTTTGGTAGTCGGAGGTTCTGGCCTTTATGTAAAAGCTCTTTGCGAGGGAATTGATGAAATGCCTGTAATTCCAACAGAAATTAGAGAGGAACTCAATGAAGAATATGCTGAAAAGGGAATTGAACATTTGCAAAATGAACTGGTAATAGCTGATCCGGAATATTATGAAATTGTAGACCAGCATAATCCGCAACGATTAATTAGAGCTTTAGAGCTTTATCGTGCAACTGGCAAGAACATGAGCTTTTATAGAGCCCAAGAAAATGCAGTTGATAGACCATTTAATATCATAAAAATAGGTTTAGAGCGCCCTAGAGAAGAACTATACGATAGAATTAATTTAAGAATGGATCAAATGATTTCTGAAGGATTATTTGAAGAAGCTGAAGCACTTTACCCATACAAACATCTTTATGCAATGCAAACAGTGGGCTATTCTGAAATATTTGGTTATCTGGAAGGAGAATATGATAGAGCAGAAGCAGTGAGATTGCTAAAAAGAAATAGCCGGAGATATGCTAAAAGGCAATTAACTTGGTTTAAAAGAGATCCAGAATTCACTTGGTTTTCGGCAGATGAAAAAGATGCAGTGATCGCTTTTCTTCAAAAAATGAGCTGACCTAGATTGACGTGATTACAAATTGGCAGGCTTTCAACTGAACTCAACTAGTTTTATGCTTTTTTTAACTGAGCAGTTAGTTTCGAGTTTTCAAGAATTCAAATGACCGACCCCCAGCATGGAACGCTGTTGCGTTCATATCCCATCTATCATTCCACACAGGTCATGTGTTCAAAGGTGATGGATTGTTTCTCCTTTGGAGATTAAGGGGCTTTTTCCTTCTGATTATTTTTCTTGAAGTGACCCCATGCGATTTTAATTTCATTGTAAGTGAATTCATCACCCAATCTAGCTTTTACATCTGCACTTCCTTTTACCTCATCCAGTGCCATCACTTGGCATATTTGGTCCAGCTTGGTAGCATCCATTAAATCAGTTGCATCAATATCTCCACTTTCAATATATTGAGCTAAATGTCCTAAGATCGTTCCATGAACGAAATCTCTCTTAGCTGCAATTTCATCAATGCTTAATCCTTCCTTGAATAAGGAAAATGAAACTTCCGCTGTGGGTGTTTTATCTTTCTTCGCTTTCTTTTTCTTTGACTTAGATTCTTTTTTCTGTTCCTCAAAGGTCGAAGACTGATGTAAATCCTTTTTAGATAAAATACGGTTCTCTGCAGCTGCTTTTACCAGCATGGCGGTTTTACTGATTTGTAGAAGCTGTGATTTCAATTGCTCCGTAATGCTTTCTAGCTCCTTTAGATAAGATTTGACTTTACTTTGGTTGGAGGTGTCAATCAAATGTGCTTTAAATGAATCAAACAAATCTTTGACTTTAGGTTTGAAATAGTCTTCTGCACTATTGACTCTCTCAGCTAACTCAGACAAGTAGTCGTCTTTGGCTTCATAATGAGCTAATGAACTTTGGAATTTCAGCCCCACGGTGGAGAGCTCTTCTAACTGTTCCTTTTTTTCTCTTGTCCAATTGGCGTATTGTTGTTTTAAGGACCGATTCTCACTTTTGTTGAAACTGCCCAAATGAATATTCAGCTCCTTCATTAAGCTTTGAAAATCAAAAGTCTCTCTTACTTTACTGAACAAAAATGCTTTTCTGTCTGATTCTAGATTCTGATTAAGGGCTGTAGGATCTTTTTTATTGTCCTCGAATTGACGAAGATTTTTGTCTAGTTCAAATGGAATATTACTTATGGGTTCTGATAGAATCAATCCATTTAAACCAGTTAATCTTGAAAGTGCAACGTACATTTGCCCAGGTGCAAAGCTATCGGATAAATCTAGGATGGCCTTTTCAAAAGTTAAGCCTTGCGATTTATGAACTGTAATTGCCCATGCCAATTTTAAAGGGAACTGCTTAAAAGTTCCTAGCCACTTTTCTTGTAACTCATTGGTGGACTTATCCAAACTATATCGCTGGTTCATCCATTCGTATCTTTCTACTGTTACTTCATCTTTAGGATCTTTCAGTTTTACTTTTATTGTTTCTTCATTCATCTCGGATATCTCACCGATTTTCCCGTTGAAGTACCTTGCTTCTCCGCTGCTGTCATTTTTTATGAACATGACCTGAGCCCCGATTTTAAAGTTTAGTTTATCAGGGATTGGGAACATATTTTCGGGGAAATCACCTTCGATTTCAGCTGTGTAACTTTGCTCTTCTCCATCAAGAGACTTTAACGACTTTTCATTGAGTAGATCCGCCTTGCGATTGTGAGTAGTGATATGGATGTAGCCCTCTCTTTGGGATCCTTCCACGTCTTTCTCGTAGTGCTGATTAAGCATTTGGATATCAGTGTCAGAGAGATGATTATCTCGTAATCGGTTTAAAATGGACGTGAATTCAGGGTCAGACTGCCGGAAGATTTTGTCCAGTTCAATATAGACCATTTCCGTTTTCTGTAAAGCTAGAGCCTCGAAGAAATAGCCTGTTTTATAGTAATTATTTAAGTATTGCCATTCGTGCTGGCGAATCACGGGCGGAAGTTGATTCAAGTCCCCAATAAACATGATTTGTAAGCCACCGAAAGGTTGATGGTTCTTTCTCACCATTCGTAAGATCAAATCCATGCAATCCAGTATATCAGCCCTTAACATACTGACCTCATCTATGATCAGTAACTCTAGATTTTTGATAATCTGACGTTTATTGCCATACATTTTAAATTGTTGCAGGAATGTTTTTGGCGTATTAATTTGTTCAGTGGTTCGGCTGAAATCTACTCCATTATCTTCAGGGATGAAAGTGCCAAATGGAAGTTGGAGTAGGGAATGTAAAGTTACTCCTTTTGCATTTATTGCTGCAATTCCGGTAGGGGCAGCTACGGCTACATTTTTGTAGGTATTGTTTATAATATAGCGCAGCAAAGTAGTTTTTCCACTACCAGCCTTACCTGTTAAAAAGATCAAGCGATTGGTAGTGTTTACATAGCGGACGGCAATTTTGGCAATATCGGTTAGCTTGTGTTGGGACATATTATTTGTGGGTTTTGGTTCTAGTTTAAGTGTAAAAGTAGGAAAAATGGGTTTTTTAGAAAAATAGGGGAGGTGGAAATTTTTGGATTGATGAAATTCCTCTTTTTAAAGGATTCATTTGCAATCGGATGTTTAGCTATTAAAAGTACCAATGTCTTTCATCAAAAATGATCCAAATGAATGCTTAGTGTTTCTACACTTGCCAATATAAATCTGTGCGTCATACCTGTGAAGACAGGGATCAATTGATTTTAACCTAAAGTTAAAATATGAAATAGTGAGTTGTAGCAAATGAATCAAGCTTTTCATCATTTCTCTCTGGTATAAATTGAAATTTGCACCCATTTTACACATGTTTTCTCTATTCTATCGCAGAACAAAACCGCATAATATTTTCCAAACCACCACAAAACCACAACTCAAATCCCAACCTCATAAAATATAATTTTTACAATATCCTTTCCTAACGAATGTTCGCTAATGACTTTATTCTTTAGCTTTATTGTTGTAATTTCGTAATTCGAATTAAACGACTAAAAAATATGTCTGCACATCAAACTGTAGCTCCTTATAAGCCTAAAAATAACGTTCGTATTGTCACTGCTGCCTCCCTATTCGATGGGCATGATGCAGCCATCAATGTGATGCGTAGAATCATCCAATCTACTGGTTGTGAGGTTATTCACTTAGGTCACGACCGTGCTGTTGAAGAAGTGGTAAACACTGCCATTCAAGAAGATGCACAAGCCATCGCCATGACATCCTATCAAGGGGGCCATACTGAGTATTTCAAGTACATGTATGATCTATTGAAAGAGAAAGGCTCTAGCCACATCAAGATCTTCGGTGGCGGAGGAGGAGTAATCTTACCAGAAGAAATCAAAGAATTGCATGATTACGGTATTTCTCGAATCTATTCTCCTGATGATGGCCGTTCCATGGGATTACAGGGCATGATCAATGATTTGGTGGAGCAAAGTGATTATCCTACTGGCCAGAATTTGAATGGTGAAGTAGGTCGCGTAGATAAGAAAGATGTAAAAGCGATTGCAAGACTGATATCGGCAGCAGAAAATTTCCCGGAAGAAAGTAATGCTGAATTAGATAAAATAAGAGAGAAAGCAAAAGATTTGTCAGTACCGGTTTTAGGAATTACAGGTACAGGTGGAGCGGGTAAATCTTCTTTGGTTGATGAGCTCGTACGAAGATTCTTAATTGATTTTAAAGATAAAAATATAGGAATCATCTCGGTAGATCCATCTAAAAGAAAAACTGGTGGTGCTCTTTTAGGAGATAGGATCCGGATGAATGCTATAAACAATGATAGAGTTTATATGCGTTCATTGGCAACTCGTCAAAGTAATTTGTCAATTTCTAAATATGTGAAAGATGCAGTTTCGATCTTGAAGGCAGCTAATTTTGATCTCATCATTTTAGAAACTTCAGGAATTGGCCAGTCGGATACGCAGATCTTGGATTATTCTGATGCTTCACTTTATGTGATGACTCCAGAATACGGTGCTGCCACTCAGCTGGAGAAAATTGATATGTTGGATTTTGCCGACGTTATTGCCCTTAATAAGTTTGATAAAAGAGGAGCTTTGGATGCATTGAGAGATGTTAAAAAGCAGTATCAGCGTAACCATGGATTGTGGGAATCGAAACCAGACGATATGCCGGTTTATGGCACCATTGCTTCTCAATTCAACGATCCAGGAATGAATTCACTTTATAAGGAATTGATGGCCAAAGTAACCGAAAAATCAGGTGCTGATTTGAAATCTACTTTTGAAATCACGGATGAAATGTCTGAAAAGGTATTCATTATTCCACCAAAAAGAACGCGTTACTTATCTGAGATTTCAGAAAATAACAGAGGTTACGATGAGTGGGTAGAAGAGCAAGCAGCAGTTGCGGACAAATTATATGGATATCGTAAATCTATAGAGACTTTACAAGATTCGGATATAGAAGATAAAGACCGTTTAATCAAAGGACTCGAAGAGGCCTATGCCAAAGAAGAGTTGAATTTTGATCCGAAGAATAAGCTCTTGATTGAAGAATGGGCAGCTAAAGTACAAACTTACAAAGACCCGGTTTATACTTTCAAAGTGAGAGATAAAGAAATTAATATAGATACGCATACAGAGTCATTATCTCATTCTCTAATTCCAAAAGTATCTCTACCAAAATATAAAAGCTGGGGAGATTTATTAAGATGGAATTTACAGGAAAATGTACCTGGCGAATTTCCGTATACCGCAGGAATTTACCCTTTCAAAAGAGAAGGGGAGGATCCTACGAGAATGTTTGCTGGCGAAGGTGGACCGGAGCGTACCAATAAGCGTTTCCATTATGTAAGTATGGATATGCCCGCTAAGCGTTTATCTACTGCCTTTGACTCGGTAACGCTTTACGGAAATGATCCGGATTACAGACCAGATATCTATGGGAAAATCGGGAATTCAGGGGTTAGTATTTGCTGTTTGGATGATGCCAAGAAATTATACTCTGGTTTCGATCTGGCGCATGCCATGACTTCTGTGTCGATGACCATCAATGGCCCGGCACCTATGTTGCTTGGATTTTTCATGAATGCTGCTGTCGATCAGCAATGTGAAAAATACATCAAAGAAAATGGCATGGAAGCCGAAGTAAAGAAAAAAATCGACAAGATTTTTAAAGAAAAGGGATCTACTCAGCCTCAGTATAGAGGAGAAATTCCAGAAGGCCATAATGGCTTAGGTTTGATGTTGCTAGGTGTAACCGGTGACCAAGTTTTACCTAGAGACACTTACGAAAAGATTAAGAAAGATACCATGGCGGTAGTTCGTGGTACCGTTCAAGCTGATATCTTGAAAGAAGATCAGGCGCAAAATACCTGTATCTTCTCGACCGAATTTGCTTTGCGATTGATGGGAGATGTGCAGGAATATTTTATTGAAAATCAGGTTAGAAATTTCTATTCGGTATCGATATCAGGATATCACATTGCAGAAGCAGGAGCGAACCCGATTACACAGTTAGCCTTTACTTTGGCGAATGGGTTTACTTATGTAGAATACTACTTGAGCAGAGGAATGGATATCAATAAATTTGGTCCAAACTTATCTTTCTTCTTCTCAAATGGTATTGATCCTGAATATGCAGTGATCGGTAGAGTAGCCAGAAGAATCTGGTCAAAAGCCTTAAAGCAGAAATATGGAGCAAATTCCAGAGCACAGATGTTGAAATACCACATCCAGACTTCAGGTAGATCGCTGCACGCCCAAGAGATTGATTTCAATGATATCAGAACGACTTTACAGGCGCTTTATGCGATATACGATAACTGTAACTCTCTGCATACCAATGCTTATGATGAAGCGATTACTACACCAACTGAAAACTCAGTAAGAAGAGCAATGGCGATTCAGTTGATCATCAATAAGGAGTTAGGTTTAGCGAAGAACGAAAATCCAATTCAAGGGTCTTTCATCATTGAAGAGTTGACTGATCTTGTGGAAGAAGCGGTTTTGACTGAATTTGATAGAATTACAGAAAGAGGAGGCGTTTTAGGCGCCATGGAAACCATGTATCAGCGAGGCAAGATCCAGGAAGAAAGCTTACATTATGAAATGCTGAAGCATACGGGTGAATTCCCTATCATTGGCGTAAATACTTTCTTGAATTCTAAAGGTTCGCCTACCGTAACGCCTGGTGAAGTAATCAGAGCGACCAAGGAAGAGAAAGAGTATCAAATTGAGACATTGGAGTTATTAAATGACCGATTTGAGAAAGAAGCCAAAGAGAGTCTGGATAGATTGCAAGATGCAGCCATCAAAAACGAAAACCTTTTTGCTGAACTGATGGAAGCCACTAAATTCTGTTCTTTAGGTCAGATTACGAATGCGATGTTTGAAGTTGGTGGGCAGTATAGACGCAATATGTAGGTTTAGATATTAGAGTCTAGAACCTAGATTATAGATAAAAGAAAAGCACGGTGAGAGTCGTGCTTTTTTTTGAAAACAAAACTTCATCGGGGAGTCATTCCATTAAGGAAGGGAAACTTGTCTTTTTGAAACGAAGTTTCCCTTTGCTAGCGCTCGTGTCACACGAGTGTTGAATACTATATGCCTCCAGCATTTTACTAAGCAGAACAAAAGATTTGCATGTAGATATTCAAAAAGGCTTTTAAGTAGATCCTCCATTAATTAAGCCTATCTTTGTCATAAATTCATTAAAGATCACAAATGCCCACTCCACAAAAGCCCAGCCTACACCCAAATAATCCATTTAATAAAAGATATGATCTGGAAAGTTTAGCCAAGACGCTTCCGGAATTAGAAGCTTTTACTTTCACCAATCAATATGATAGTCAAACGATTGATTTTGCTGACCCTAAGGCAGTGATGGCTTTGAATAAAGCTTTGTTGCTCCAGCATTATGACTTGAAATATTGGGATATTCCAGATGGATATTTATGTCCACCTATTCCGGGAAGAGCAGATTACCTATTTCATATAGATGAATTCCTCACTAAAAAAAGGAAAGGAGTTGAGGTAAAGGGCAATTTAATACGATGCCTTGATATCGGAACAGGAGCCAGTTGTATTTATCCGATTTTGGGTTCACAGCAATTTGGTTGGAATTTTGTGGCTTCAGAAATTGATCCCAAAGCGGCTGCTTCAGCAGAAAAAATCATTGCTGAGAATCCTAAGCTGGAAGGGAAAGTCGAAATTAGGAAGCAGTACAAATCTTCAGATATATTTAAAGGCATTGTCAAAAAGCATGAATACTATGATGTGAGTATTTGCAATCCGCCTTTTCATAGCTCAGCTGAAGAAGCTGAAAAAGGAACCACCAGAAAGCTGAAAAACCTCAAAAAATATAGAAAAGGGGAGAAGCCCACTTTAAATTTTGGGGGTAAGAGTAATGAGTTGTGGACTGAAGGAGGAGAATTAAAGTTTATTACGAATATGGCTGTTCAAAGTAAATACCATTCTCATTCTGTTCGTTGGTTTACCACCTTAGTCTCAAAATCTTCAAATCTGAAACGTATTTATGAAGCCATCAAACAAGCTGGTGCCAAGGAGATTGAAACGATTGAAATGAGCCATGGAAATAAAACGAGTAGGATAGTGGCTTGGACCTTTTTATCTCCTATGAGAACTAGAAGCTAGGTTCTTTGGCCAAGCATCTTAAACCTTCGCTTCGTTGAAACTAAAACCTATTTTTTAAAAATTTAGCGCTGCTTTTTAATTGCTTTGGGATGTTGTCTTCGTATAAAAAACAAGATTTGAGGCTTAAGAGCTTTAATATTGGCGTTCTAGTGCCTCAAATCATTATAGTTTTTGTCTACTCATTTATTGGTTTAAATAATACGCGCCTTCAACCACATACTTTTTACTTTGATCTAAATCTTTTGGATCAATTCCTATAAATTCTTCATTTTCATTTGCTACCTGCACTTGCTTTTTTTGAAAGCTTCCCTGAGAAGTTTCAACAAAAATATAGGTTTCCTTCCCCTTTCGCAGGATTCCTTTTTTTGGTATCAGTATCAGACTATCTGTTGTAATGTGAACCTCTACTTCAAGTTGCGCACCTAATGGAAGATTTACTGCTTCAGGCAAATCAGCATGTGCTAAAACACTATTGTCGTTGACCTTTTTATTAATGAAATGCAAGGAACTTTCATACCATTTATTTCCCTCTGGGAGCTTAAACGTCACTCTTTGTCCTTCTTTCAGTTGATCTACATCTTTCGGGAAAATATTGAATTCCAAATGCATTTCATCCAAATTGATCAGCTCAAAAAGACTCTCTTTTGGTTCAACCATCATTCCATTACTAATATTCACTTCCGTAATCACGCCATTAAAGGGTGCTCTCAAGCGTAAAACATTCTGCAAATTTCCTTTTTGTAAGTTGGCTATATTAATCCCTAATTTTTGAAGCATGCTCTTTTTAGCATCGATGTTGACTTTTTCTTCAAAATATTTAGCTTCAGCTGCCTGAAAACTTTTGAGTGAGATAGATTGATCTTCTACCAAGGTTTTTTTCCTTTGATAATCGGCCTCCAATTGCTTTAGGTTATTAACAGCTGCTAAATAATTGCTTTGTAATGTAAGTATGTCGGGATGTGAAAAGCTGGCCAAGACCTGACCTTTCTGAACGGCCTCACCAGGTAAAATTTTAGTACCTTCTATAAAAGCTCGATGCACTAGATGTAATTCTGCAATATCTTCCGGTGCAACAGCTAAAGCGCCAAATGTCGTTATTTTTTTGTCCAATGGAGCTTTTTCTAATTTTGCTACCTTTAGATTGGTGTTCTTTATCTGGCTTTCAGATAGGGAAATTTCATTTTTAGTGTCTTGTTGCCCATCAGCAACAGTTTCTTCTGATCCGCTACAAGCCCCAAAAGCTAGTAAGGATGATATGATTAATATATTGATTATTTTCATTTTCTTTCTGTTAAATATTGTAATTCAATTGAAATATTGGCAATTTCTTTTTGAAGTTCTAGGTTGGTTTTTTGAATATTATAAAGTGCTGTTAAATTCTGCACAAATTCATAAAAATTCAGTTCCCCAATTTGGAGTGCATCAGCCGAGGATGATTCTAATTCATCCAGTTCCTCCATCATGGAAGCGCTTTTGTCAATGAGCGCAGTATAATTTTCATAGTCCTTCTTAGCGCTTATTAACCTTTGGTTCCTTTCATTATTTTCCCAATCCAAAGTGGATTCTTGAATGTCTTTTTCGATTTTCAATTCCTTAATCTTTCCTTTTACTCCATTGTAAACTATGGGGATGCTAATGCCTACTTGCACGCTCTGATAACCTGTTACATTTTGTAAACTTTGGTTCACATAAGCAATATAAGCATTGGGAAAATACTGAGCTTTACCCACTTTGATATTGTTCTCTGCAGCTAAAAGTTGTTGCGCGTTTCTTTGGGTAAAAGCAGGGTCTAAAGTCAAAGAATCTAATGAAGAAGTCCAATCGTAACGACTGTAGCCCGAGGCAGAATCAGGTAATTGATCGCAAAAGCATAATTGCTTAAGTGTATGAATATTATCATTTAGCATTTTCCGGCTTTTGATTAATTCATTTTCAATAGTCATTAATTGTCCTGATAGACTTAAAGTTTCCAGTTTTCCGCTTTCTCCTTTCTCGACCATTTCTTCAGCTTGGCTCATACTTTTCTTTAGAAGTTCTGCTTGCGCTGTCAGAAAATCTACTTGCTTTAAGCTAAAGACCCATTCGTTCCATGCTTTTCGAATTTCACTAGACATTTCTTTTTTAGCTAAATGATATTCTTGCTGTGCCAAATCAATTTGTGCAGTTGCCATCTTTTGCCTTCTGAAATTAGCAGGAATATTTCCTAGGGATTGTTGGATATTCCAACTATAGTCTATTTCAGGCCCATCTATTTGCCCTCTTTGATAATTGATATTAGTTGATGGGATCTGAAAAGCTTGTGCTTTAAATGTTTCTGCTTGTTCAATTCTCAATTTTTCATTTTGAATTTGCGGGTTTTGTTCCATTGCGTTTTGAATCATCATCTTTAATGTTTTAGGCTCATGATTTTGATCTTGAGCCTTTGCATTTTGATGAAAGCCGAAAAAGCTAAACAGTATCAATACCAGCATAGTAGCTACTTTGGAACCTGATTTACCTTTATTTTTATTCATCAAATAATATAGAGACGGCAAAACCACCAAGGTTAGAAAGGTAGCAGTAATTAAACCTCCAATCACCACAGAAGCCAAAGGTTTCTGTACTTCAGCTCCACTTGAAGTAGAAAGTGCCATTGGGAGAAATCCTAAGGAAGCAACCAAGGCGGTCATTAATACCGGTCTTAATCGGTCGGTACTTCCAAGCTTAATCAGCTGTAATAAATCCATATCCTTTTCTTCTTTTAAATCATTCAAATGACTGATTAAAACGATTCCATTCAATACGGCTACACCAAAAAGTGCAATAAATCCCACCCCAGCTGAAATACTAAAAGGCATGTCTCGTAGCCATAAGGCCAATACACCACCAATCGCGGACAGAGGAACCGCAGAATAGATTAGCAAGGCATATTTTACTTTCCCAAATGCGAAATAGAGTAAGATGAAAATAAGTAGAAGTGCAACAGGAACAGCAATAGCTAACCTTTTGCTGGCTTTTTCTAGCGTCTCGAACTGCCCTCCATATTTTATTGAATAGCCGGGATCCATTTTCAATTTACTATCCAAATTGGATTCTATTTCTTTCACAAGTCCCGCAATATCACGATCTCTGACGTTAGTGCCCACCACCACTCTTCTACGGGTGTCATCTCGGGAAATTTGCAATGGGCCTTCTTGATATTTCCAATTAGCTACTTCTGATAAAGGGACAAGTTGACCGTTTTGACTTTTAATAGTCAGCTTATCCAAATTGATTGAATTTCTGAATGATTCCTTTAATCTAACTACCAATTCAAATTTCCTCTCTCCTTCAAATATGAATCCTGCATTTTCACCTGCATATGCAGCTCTTATGATGCTGTTCAATTCTTCAATGGAAACACCATATTGAACTGCTTTTTTTCTATTGTAGCTGATTACCCATTGTGCTAATCCTTCCGTTTGCTCTACTTTTACATCCGCAGCTCCAGGTACTTCTTTTATAATATCAGATGCCTGTTGACCATAATCTGCCAGTTTAGCCAAATCTTCACCGTATATTTTCACGGCTATATCGGATTTCGCACCTGTAATTAATTCATTGAACCTTAATTGAATGGGCTGAGTAAATTCAAAAATAGCAGTAGGAATGACAGCTAATTTTTCTTCCATTTTTTCAATCAAATCAAAGCGATCATCCGCAGTCGTCCATTCATCTTTTGGTTTGAGGATAATCATAATATCAGCCAATTCAATCGACATAGGATCTGTCGGTACTTCAGCAGTACCTATTTTAGAAACCACTGACTTGACTTCAGGGAAATTATCTAATAAAATCTTTTCAGCTTTCGTACTTGTTGCAATACTTTGTTCCAATGAAGAACCGGGAGGTAATGTCATTTGCATGGCCAAATCGCCTTCTTCCAATTGTGGAATAAATTCAGACCCCATTCTGCTGAAGATAAATAAGGCAATTGCCAATAAAACCACTGAAAGTGAAATCGTTACTTTAGGGTTTTTCAATGATGAATTCAAAACAGGTTTATAGGCAGCTTTGAATTTGTTCATCACCTTATCTGCAAAAGTGACTTTTTCCTTAATATTCTTCTTTAAGAATAAAGCCGTCATCATGGGTACGTAGGTCATAGAAAGAATCATGGCACCTAAAATGGCAAAACTGACGGTTTGTGCCATAGGTCTAAAAGTTTTCCCTTCGATTCCTGTTAAGGATAAAATGGGTAAGAAAACAACCAAGATAATTAAAACACCAAAGGCAGCAGATTTATAGATTTTTTGAGAAGCATCGATTACAATATCATCTATTTCCGATTGACTCAGTTGCTTGCCAATATGGACAGTGAAGAGAATATGGAGAATACTTTCTACAATAATCACCGCTCCATCTACCACTATTCCGAAATCGATGGCTCCCAATGACATCAGATTAGCAGACACATCAAAAATGTTCATCATGATGAAAGCAAATAGCAAGGATAGTGGAATAATGGAAGCTACAATCAAACCTGCTCTGAAGTTTCCTAAAAGGAGAATAAGTACTAAAATTACAATGACCCCACCTTCCAATAAATTGGTTTTTACGGTATTGATTGCTCTGCCCACTAAATCAGAGCGGTCTAGATAGGGTTTGATTTGAACCCCCTCTGGTAATGATTTCTGTACTTCTTCTACTCGCTGATTTACAAGATCTAATGTTTGGGATGAATTTGCTCCTTTTAACATGAGTGTAATGCCGCCAACTGCTTCTCCTTGTCCATCTTTCGTCATGGCACCAAAGCGTTTGGCATTGCCAAATTGTACCGTTGCAATGTCTTTTACTAGAACTGGCGATTTCGAATCAGCTTTGACCAATGTATTGCGGATATCTTCTAAATCTATCATCATACCTTCGGTTCTCACATAGTAGGCATTCTGATTTTTTTCAATGTAGCTGCCTCCTGAGTTTTCATTGTTAGCTTGCAACGCAATAGTCACCTCCTGAAAAGTCACTTGATGTTGAGCCATTAAGGTAGGATTGACCGCCACTTCATATTGCTTAAGAAAACCTCCAAAGGAACTTACTTCTACAATTCCTTTAATTCCTGAGAGTTGTCGTTTCACTATCCAATCCTGAATAGTACGAAGCTCCATAGCAGAGTATTCTCCTTTATGAGCTTCATCTACTTCTAAGGTGTATTGATAAATTTCACCTAAGCCTGTCGTGATCGGCATAAGTTCGGGAGCTCCTAACTTCGCTGGGATTTCACCGCCAACAATATTGATTTGCTCTTGCACATATTGCCGCGTATCCAAAATGGGTACGCTTTCTTCAAAAACAATGGTAACAACAGAGAGCCCATATTTTGAAATAGAGCGAATCTCCTCAACCATTGGGATATTTGCCATTGATATTTCAATGGGGTAGGTGATAAATTGCTCCACCTCCTGTGCTGATAATGATGGACTTACTGTAACTACCTGTACTTGATTATTGGTGATGTCTGGAACAGCATTAACGGACAGCTGACTCATGGAATATATACCGCCACCAATTAAAGCGATTACTCCAAAGAACACTATCAATTTGTTCTTTATGGAGAAAGAAATAATTTTTTGAAACATGAAATGTTATTTGATTATTTAAGAATAAAATAAATGTAAACGAATTCTTAAATAAGGGAAGGGGGACCGCGGTAAGAGAAGCTACTGTTGAATAAAGTTTGAATAACTTCATCGTCAACCTGAACTTGTGTTAATATATCATTTCCAACTTGTGAGAAATCAAAATCAGTAATTGCAGGAATGAAGAACAATATATCATTACTACTCAGGCTTCTTTGATTAGCGTGTTTAGCTGATGCTGAATTGTTGTTTTGATAATTATCGAGATGATTAGCACCTAAATTAATATGAAAACCGACTTTTAATAAATCTAGTGGAGACTGAATCGGTTCCTTTTCTATAATTTCTTGAATATCAAATTTTTCACTGCTGTGGTGATGTGGTACAAAGCTGTGCAACAGTAAAATACTTACTGCAATACTAATGAGCGATATGCTAACAAACTTTTTCATTTTTAAAAGGTGTAAAAGAATTAGACAAACTTAGCAATTCTTCATGCGGTTCGTTGTCTAAATAAACTTTCACTCTTCACTTTATGTACTCATTTGTCCAAAAAAAGTTTTAAAGTCGACATCATATTTCCTTTTCTAATTTGGACCAAGTACAAATTATCGGATAGTGCACTGATATCTAACTCACCTTTCTGATTGAAATTGTTAGATTGGAATTGTAGACGACCTTGTAGATCATAGATTTTAATCTCATCCCAGCTGTCAGTAAATTTTAATTTACCTCTATTTGGATTTGGGTAGACCTTAATATTCCATTCATTATCTAATGGTTTCTTATTTGACACTGTAATTCTTGATTTATTGAAAACCGGCCTAATCATCACACTACCTTGTAAAACAGTATTGGGTTCCCACGAGCCGCTTCGATTATAAAAAAGATTATTAGCACTATTCGTATTTTTATCAAAACCGATTGAAAGTGGATCGTCATTTTCTTCTCTGTACCCAATGTAAAAATCTCCTCTTAACATGACCGGTCTATCAAATTCAAATCGTTGAAACTGATTGATTGCAGTACTTTGGTTTAGAAGGACATTTTGAGCCCGTAAAATATCGTCTGTACTAGTGCTAAGATTGTTCCAAACTAATAGTGTGATATTTTGTGTAGATGCATTTTGAGCTATATTGGGTGTATAAATGTCAATTCCTGTCAGTATTTGCTCTCCGATCATTTCATACCCTTGAGCTAGTAAAAAATTCCTTGAATTCAACTGAACTCTAGACTCTGCAGTTCCGTCATCATAGGCGTAATAGTCATGGAGAGGGATAATGGTTGAGATGGTATCATTCTGCCTAAAACTAAGGTCTGGATAGTATCTGGCAACACCGTCTATGGTTTCAAAAAAGAGACTGTCATTTGTTCCTAAATTAAATTGGAAATTTAGATAGACTGAATCCTCAGTTTCTTTTTCTGTCAATAAATAATTGATAAAGTCAGTTTTATTTCGTGCTTGAAAAGTGAATCTTGCGGTATCTTGTAAATCAGTTAAAAATACTCCATTCACATCCAAGGAATCGATTATTACATTAGGCTTTAAAGTGTCGAATACTACACTGAAAAACTCTGTCCCAAAAGAAAAATTGTTCGCGTTTCCAGCCCAAAGGTTGTTGTAAATGAATTCTGAAGTTTGAAGGTTTTCATCCAACCATTCAGCTTCTAAATGATGGAGTGGTATGGCGTTATAATCCTTAAAAGGAGTACTTGCTTTTCGTGAGAAGGTTCGGTCTTCGTAAGAATCGTAGGCATTATCCTGAGTATTAACGGGTGTATTTCCCTCATTTAAATAAATGTAATCTAAATTCCAAACATCAAAGTCACCAGCCAAGTTGCCTGAGACTTCAAACTTGAATTGAAAACCAGAATGAAAAAAACTACTATCATTTACTCTTTCAAAATGTTGAGAGAATAATGAAGGTTCAATTCTTGCATTGCCGCTAAATCCATGTACTTGAATCCATTTTCCTTCACTATTCTTAAAGCTTAACTTCAGGGAGTCTTGGTTGTCGGGTGCAAATCCCCCAAATCCTTCTTGCCAGAAAAAGCTTAGGTTAACGTTTGAATTTAGGGTGAAATTTGAGAGATCAATAGGTTGAGATACAAGGCTATCACCTACACCATTGTCTCCAGCATCAGTATTGTAGGCCAACCCTTGGCCATCAAAACCGTCCAAACTTGCCACCTTATTGGAAGGGGGCAAGTAGGTATAGCCGCTATTTACAAATACATTTTGACTATTTATCCAAAGGCTACTATCAGGAAAACTACTATGATTTGAAAAATCATCCCAGAACGGCAAGGAAATAGTATCTATTTCAATTATTCTTTGCTCTAGAGAAGGGGTGTTTTGACTTTCATAATGAGGAACTGCCTTTTCGCTTATTTGAGCATTTGCACTCATGAATGAAAAGAAAACAAGACCAATGATATAAAAATTTTGCAGCCAGTTGAGTTTCATATCTCATCAGGTGTCAATATTTCGTCTTTGTTTTTGGGAGCAACTACCCAAATATCAACAGTATTTCCAGTCCTAACTGAAGTCCCTGATTCTGGATATTGTTGGAGGACTATTCCCCCTGCTTTTTCATCATCCTCTCTCGTTCTTACTTTACCTAACTGCAATCCGCTTCCAATAATGATAAATTCAGCGTCCTCTTTATTATTCCCAACCAACTCGGGCATAGAGAATGGCCTTCCGTTACCATTACCAATTACCAAATCTATTGTTGAGCCTTTAGGAATATCTGCACCGGCTGCAATTTCTTCTCCATCTACCTTTTGTTTTAAAACTGCATTTTGAAATTCGTGCGGTTCATAAGTGATTTTACCTAACAAAAGGCCATAGCTTTCCAATACCATTTGAGCATTTTTCAAAGAGCCATCAACTAATTTCGGCATTTTCACATTTGGTGGACTAGTCGCATTCAGAGAAACGTAAATCTTTCTATTTTCTTTCACCTTCTTTCCTTCTTTAGGATTTTGACTTAATACGGTCAAAGGTGGATATTCCGTTGAAAAGCCTGAATCTGCTGTGACTTCAAATCTTAAATCCCTTTCTAGTAAAAATTCATCTAATTCATCCAAATGAACTCCTTCAAGTTTAGGCACGGTAATACTTTCACCATGATGAGTAGTAACAGGTAAATAGATATAGAAAAAAGTTAATATGATGACAAAACCTATGCCCACGATCAGGCCCAGGTGCAGAAATAGATCTTTTAAAGAATTAGCTTTTAGCTTCATTTTGCTATTGTTTGTTTTTTCATTTTTTCAGTTCCAAAAGACAGTATTTTATCAATAAAATCATAGGGCTTGTAGCCATTGATTGCTGTTTGATGAAAAATACAAGTTGCCGGAGTCATGCCCGGCAACGAGTTAACTTCAATAATAATAGTTTCTGCACTTAAATCCTCATAAACTCTTACAAAAGCATCAATACGCGCATAACCTGTGATATTAAGTACCTCTGCTGTTTTCTTTAATGTATTTTTTACTTGCTCAGCTACTATTTTGTAATGTTCATGCTCTGGAGTATATCTCGCTGGTGTTATGTTTTGCCCTTCACCAGCCAAGAATTTTTCTTCTAAACTTAAGACTTCACCACCTGCTAACGCTTCTGACGGCTCAAATATTTCATATTCTATACTTCCATCTTGTTGAAAATGCGTTAATAGTCCTCCAGTGATTTCCAGGAAATATTTAGCGTCTTTCTTTTCAATAAGTTCTTCAAGTAGAAAGAAATTCTTTTGTGGAAACTCTTCGTTCTTCTTTAATTTTAAGATATTAGCTAGGTCTTCAATAAAATCAGCCTTTGGTCTGAACATCATGCCTGCAAAAGCTTCTAATTCAGTTCTATTTTTTATTTTCTTAACTGCTGAACTACAACCATCATCTGCTGGTTTAGCAATTAATGGATACCTAAGCTGCTTTTCTATGGCCTCAATTTCAGTCGTGTGATTGCTGTGCCATTTTTCTTCATAAACCAAACGATGGTCAGCAACTAATATCCCAGCATTCCTCAAGATTTCATTGGTGTCGTATTTGTTGATCGTAATTTTTGAGCTTTCTACATCAGATCCATTATATGGGATGTTTAATTTCTCTAATTTAGCTTGTACCGCACCATCTTCTCCCGGTCTTCCATGTAAAGCTATGAAAGCCACGTCTATCAATTCTGGTAAATCTTGATATGATATTTTTTGGAATTCCGTTACGCTTGAAGCTACATATTTTTCAGTGACTTCATTACTTTCAAATTTGATTTGGGCAATAATGGGATGAATATGATAATCTTTAATTTTATCCTTTATGTCATCCGCATTGTCTTTCAACATTATATTTATTGGCAACACATAAAGTTCATGCTGATCTTCATTTCCACTTAGGAATATTGGGATCGGTAAATATTTTTCTGAAGAGGAAAGTTTTTCATATATATTTCGACCACTTTCTACTGATATATGTCTTTCAGTAGAAAAGCCACCCATAATAACCCCTACATTGATTTTCTTTTGTGCTTCATTTTTCAATCCTTCCAGAGCTTTGTCTAACTGTTTAATCATTTTTTGAAGTTCAAAATGATGCTTTCCGGTCTTTAATCTCGCCTGTAATGAAGTCCTTATTATATAACTTAAAAACTGAGAGGGGTTGAGTCCGATTTCTGCAGCCTGATGAAAGAAAAATGAAGAAGGAAGCATGCCTGAAGTAGTATTAGGATCGTTTAAAAACACCTTTCCTGAATCCGTAATGAAGCCATCTATTCTTGCATATACATCTATTTGTAGTGCTTTAAATAAGTCTGAGCATTTCGTTCTGATTTTCTCTATAATATCTTGAGGAGCGTTGATAGGAGTGATTTTTCTGCTGATACCGGGTAAATATTTGGATCGATAGTCAAAAACATCTTTTCCTTTTCTAATCTCTGTTGGAGGTAGGGCTATGGGACGACCATTCTCATCTTGAATAACGATGCAAGAAAATTCTTTCCCTTCAATAAAAGATTCAATTAATAAGGAATCTTCAGAATCAATAGCTTTTAGTAATATTCTTTCCTTTTTTGATGATATGCTATTGTTTAAATACTGAAGCAGTTCGTTAGGTGTGTAAATAATTTCTTCTTCTATGATTACTGGAAGACCGATTCCTTCTCGAATATCTACCAATTTAACTATGAAACCTACTTTATCTTCGTGGCTATATTGAGCCCAATCTGAAGTCGTTATTTCTAGCTCAAAGAAGCTTTTTTGAATCAATCTCTCAAAGCGTGATAAATTATCTTCATCAAGTATACTGACGCCAATGGAAGATCCTTGGTGAGGTGCTTTAATTACCAATGGAAGGCCAATGTCATCTTTCAGTTTTTGAAAAATGATTTCATGTGGTTGAATATCCCAATCTGCTTTGTTTAAAATAATACTTTTAGGCCCTTCGAATCCAGCTTGCTGTAGAAATTGCCTTTGAGCAATCTTACTGATTCCAATTGAGGAAGGCAAAATCCCTGCGCCACTGAATGGGATACCATACCACTCTAAAATCCCTTGAATATTACCATCTTCTCCATAGGGCCCATGGAGAGATAGAAAGGCAAAGTCTATGTATTTATGAAAATCGGATGGATTTATTTTTCGACCAACCTCAGAGATAAGCTTATCCCATTGCTCATTTGAAATATTTCTTAAAGATTCAGCATAAATTTGAATCGGGAGTTCGGATTTTGGTAAAGAATTTACTGGAGGATAAAAATCTCTGATTGTGCCTTTATATATGTACTGCCAATCTAACAAAATGAAATGACCTTTGCTATCTATAAAAATAGGAACGGCAGTAAATACTGATTTGTTAAGGTTGTCATAGACGGTCCTACCACCCGCAAAAGAGATTTCTCGTTCTCGTGATTGACCTCCAAAAAAAATTCCAATTCTCATTTAATGTTGTTTTACTGAAATGTAAAAATAACATATCAATTAAGAATTTACCTCATGATTTACGAATAGTGAATTTAATTTTGATGTTTTCTTATTTAGCGCCTTATTTTTGGATGATAAACCTTTCACTAGCTGTCATTCTTTTGGTATTGAGTCTCAATATATACATGCCGTCTGCCAATTGTGAAATATTAAAGTTGATATATTGGTTTAAGATTTTTGGTTCAGTAAATTCTAACATTACCTTTCCTCTCATATCCAAAATCTGGAAAAAACCTTCTTCCGCAACGTCCAGATTTAAATGTAAATTTAGGTCGTTTTTAGCAGGATTGGGATAAATCACAAAAGGCTTGGCAGTGTTAGGATACGGAGGTGGGGGAGACTGACCTACAAAGAAGGTAATGTTTTTTAAATACAAATTATGTCCATTGTCATGAGTTACTTTGAATGCTAAACGAATTTTTTCTCTAAATACATAAGGCGATAGATCAATAAATTCATTTCTCCATATTAATTGATTCGAAACATCATTACCGAAAGATGTAGCTAAGGAATCTCCTGATTTACTATAAATTAAAGTATTGAAATTTTTCCCATTGATATCTGAAATGTATATCTCAAATTTTTCTGCTTGTCTAAATGCTTTTCTATAGGATATATCGAAAATAAGGCCTAGATAATTGGTATTGCTTACATCCATAAGAGGACTTATCAACCAATCTTCAGAATCTTCTTTCGTAATTGCAGAAGAATTACTGTTTACGGCAAGATTGTTACTACTGTACGTCCATCCAGCATCTTTATCAGGATTAAAATCAAACCAATTGTCATTATTATTATCCTTTAAACTTAATCTCAAAGGAGGCAATTCTTCAAAACAATTATTCTCAAAAGGCAAATAGAATGTATTAACAACTTCTTCTTCCAAGTCGTTAGTAATGGCCCGAACTTCATATTCTCCAATATTTTGCTCTGGCTGTGCAATCAATATATCCACTATGCTTTCCTGCCCGGAAATTAGAACTTCATTATTCAAAATATATTCTTTTACGATCTCATCTTGATTTCGTATTTCGATTTTGTAATTATTAATGTTTTCTCTGCCAACATTTTTGACAGTCAATTTCCCTGCCAATATCTCATCGCAGAAAAGTGGATTAATGTCGTCCCATTTTATAATTTCTATTTCTTTATTCTTTTTGCTAGACTCTTCAACTTTGAACTCGCTGATGTAAAAATTATTAGATAATCTGTTTTCAGCTACAATGCTAAAACTGACAGATTCTTCATTTTTAAGTCTGTTAAGATCAATTTTTAAGGTGTCCCAATCTAGACGGTGTTTTGGTGTGAAAAGAGAGTCAATTTCATAGGCTGTAGATATATCCGTTATGCTATTGGTGAAGATTAGGTCATTGAAAGTTCGTCCACAATCATAGGATGCGTATATACTAATTTTGTTTGGAATGGAATCACCTACTTGTGCAAAAATGAAGCTAAGTTCAGGCACATCAATAGTGGTGAAATCAAAAATTGGGGAAACAATTTGGTCAATTTCACCAAAATTTTGACGGTTATCAAAGAAAGGTATTCCTAAGCCTGCGTCAAATAGCTGCCAGGTCTCCTCGCTATCTGGGTTTCTTACAAACCAAGGGATAATGTTATTTTGAAATTTCTTTTCGTAAGGGAGACTTGCGGCCTCCAGTTTTTGATAATATTCTATTTTTTGGTTGTTTTCAAGCCGCTCATCTTCAAAGCTTCCCTCCAAATTTACTCTGTAAAATAGAGAATACTGCCCAGTATCCTCAAAATTTAGTAAAGAAAAGTAGACAATTTTTTCTTCACCACTTTCCAAGGTTTCATTGTATTCCAATGTTTCTTCCAAAACCCCATCAATAAACAATTGAACTGTAAAATCCTCAACTGGAAATATTCCCTGGTTCTTAATGATTATTTGGGGGTTGAAGTTGCCGCTGCAACTTCCGTTAAATTGAGAATTTAATTCCGACAGGCCCAAATCACGATTGAAGATTGGAGGTTCCTCCAACCCTTTTGATTCAGTAAGGCTTTTCCGTCTTGGGCTGTTTTCTACTACAGTTCGGACTCTGGATTTTTGATCCAAAGTAAAAATATTCATGCATGCATCATTAGTATAGTCCATGAAATTTTGAACCATATCCAAATTCCCGCATGTGGTCTTGCTAAGGTTACATCCTGAACTCGAACTATTTGAAGGAGGGGTATCTTCACAGAAATCATCGATAGAGCATCCTCCATCACCCCAAATATGGCGTAAACCAAAAAAGTGGCCCATTTCATGAGTTGCAGTTCTTCCTTTACTTTCAAAACTAGGGCTGTCCGGGTTTTCACCAAAGTACACATAATCGATGCTTACACCATCAATTAATCGGTTATTACTAGCCGCATCTAAGCCTGCAAGATTTGAGACTGGAAATTCTGCCCAACCTAAGCTACCTCCAGCTAAGTCCGCAATCCAAATATTAAGGTAATCTTCTGCGGGCCAATAACTTTCTGAACTTAGTACAGCCCTTTCTTGGTAGCTGTAACTTGCTTGACTACCAGGTACCCTCACAATTCCGTTAGTTTCAAAGCCATCGGGACTTTGTTTGGCATATATAAATTCAATTTCGAATGAAGTAGCAAGGTCCTGAAATTGCTCTAAGGTCTCACTTGCATCTACATTCAGCCGATTAAAGTCTTCATTTAAAATTTCGAGTTGACGATCTATTCTGCTTTTAAGTAGATTTCCTCCTACACCCACAGGTTCTCCATTATGAATAATATGAAATACGACTGGAACTTGGACTACATTTTGTTGCCTTTGAGAACTGACATCTAGTGCGATTTTCTGATTAGCTATCCAGTTTTCAAAATTCTCGGTATTGAGTTCTGGATATTTTTTTTCTCTCTCCTCTAAAATTTTTGGAACTGCACATCTTTCTTGGGCAGATAGCAGTGGCATGTTGATTAATTGAAATAAAATAAAAATACCACTCCCAATGGTTAATTTGAAATAAGAGTGGTATAGTTTTTTCATTGGGTCTAAGTAGTTTTGTCTAAATTTAATTAGACTCTAAATTAAAACCAAGGATTACGTTATAACTTAATTCAGTGCATAATTTTCTTTTGAATTTAATGTTAATTCAAAATAATATTAACGCATTGTTTCTGGTAGTTCAGCGTTTGGGTCATCTGCAGAAGTGATGTTTATAGCCTCAACTGCTGTTACTTCCGGTACTGCTTTTTTAACTGCCTCTTCCACGCCTGCTTTTAATGTCATCGTGGACATAGGACAGTTGCCACAAGCACCTAACAATTCCAGCCGCAAGAGTCCCTCATTTAAATCTAAAATTTTCACGTTACCACCATCAGCTTCTAAATAAGGCCTAATGGAATCTAATGCTTTCTCTATTCTATCTAAAACATCCATAATTTATTGATTTCATCTCGTCATTTCTACTATTTTGGTCCCCTCCATGCCTGCATTTCTAATTGCAACCTGTCGGGCTAGTTTTTGAGCCAATTCTTTAAAAGCATCGGCTGATGGCCCATCTTTCATTGCAGTTGGATAGCCTGAGTCTCCACTTTCACGTATTGATTGCACCAATGGCATCTGACCTAAAAAAGGAATTTTATATTCTTCACTCATCTTGTAGCCACCCCCTTCTCCAAATATAAAGTATTTATTATCTGGAAGTTCTGCAGGTGTAAAATAAGCCATATTTTCAACTAGCCCTAAAATAGGTACATTTATCTGAGGTTGCTTGAACATTCCAATTGCTTTTTTGGCATCTGCTAAAGCTACTTTTTGAGGTGTGGTCACTACAACTGCACCTGTTACTGGAATAGTCTGAACCAGGGTTAAATGTATGTCACTTGTTCCTGGAGGTAAATCAATTAACAAATAGTCCAACTCACCCCAGTCCGTGTCGCCAATAAATTGCTTTAATGCTGAACTTGCCATTGGCCCTCTCCAAACCACTGCATTATCTGGCGGAGTTAAAAATCCAATTGAAATAAGTTTTATGCCATACTGCTCAATTGGAACAATTATATTTTTGCCGTCTACTTGCCTAACTTCAGGCTGTTCTGCCTCGCAATTAAACATTGTTGGGATTGATGGGCCAAAAATATCGGCATCGATTAAACCTACTTTTGCACCTTCTTGAGCTAAAGAAACGGCCAAATTTGCTGTTACAGTTGATTTTCCGACCCCACCTTTACCTGATCCAATAGCGATGATATTTTTCACGTTTGGTAATAAGGGAGCACTGCTTCTAGTAGAAGTAACGTCAGAAGTCATATTCGGAAACACTTGTAAATCAGCATTCACAAGTTTGTGGATTGCATTGATACAATCATTTTTTATTACTTCTTTTAATGGACAGGCAGGTGTAGTTAACACTACCGTAAAATAAACGGCATTTCCATCAATGCTAACATCTTTGATCATATTAAGAGTCACCAAATCTTTCTTAAAATCTGGATCATCCACTGTGCTTAGTGCTTTAATAATGCTATCTTTAGTAACAGCCATATATATCTTTTGTAATTAAAAAATCTTACTTTTACTTTGAATTTGATGCAAGTTAAACTTTATCAATTTAGCTAACAATTCATTAAGGAAATTAGTTGGAATTAGTTTAAATAAACACTAAAAAATATTAAAAATCAGTGGGTTTAAGTCCGAAAACGATACAAGATGTTCAAGACAGAGCAGAAATAGAGGAGGTAGTTGGCGATTATGTACCGCTTAAAAAGAAGGGACAAAATCTGTGGGCTTGCTGTCCCTTTCACGAGGAGAAAACCCCTTCATTTTCTGTTGCTCCAAACAAAGGAATATATAAATGCTTTGGGTGCGGTAAAGCAGGAGATTCTATACAGTTTATAATGGAGTTGGAAGGCCTTAATTTCCCTGAAGCCATTCGGCAATTGGCTGATAAATATTCCATAGAGATTGAGGAGACAGAATCTTCACCTGAGCAGGAAGAAGCATTTAATGAAAGAGAGAGCTTATATATTGTTTTAAATTTTGCTTCAGAATATTTTAAGGATTTATTGCATAATCACCCAGATGGTAAATCTATAGGTTTAAGCTACTTCAAAGAACGTGGATTTTCCAATGCAACAATTGACAAGTTTGATTTAGGCTTCACTTTAGATCAATGGGATGGTCTAATAAAAGCAGCCCAAAAAGCAGGGCACAGTGAAGAGATTTTGGAAAAAGCAGGTTTGATTATTAAAAAAGAAGACAAGACCTACGATAGATTCCGTAACCGTGTAATCTTCCCTATTCATTCCATTTCTGGAAAACCCATTGCTTTTGGGGCCAGAATACTAATAAATGATAAAAAGCAACCGAAGTATATCAATTCCCCGGAAACGGATGTATATCACAAAAGTGAGGTGTTGTATGGAATTTCCCAAGCGAAAAAAAGCATAAGAGATGAAGAAAATTGCTATTTAGTAGAAGGATATACTGATGTAATCTCGCTACATCAATCGGGTGTTGAAAATGTTGTAGCGTCTTCTGGAACATCATTAACCACTCAGCAAATAAAGCTCATTGGAAGATATGCCCAAAATGTGACGGTCTTATTTGATGGTGATGCGGCAGGATTAAAAGCTGCTATGCGTGGGATTGATTTAATTTTGGAGGGTGGGCTGAATGTTAAAGTTGTCATTTTTCCTGATGGTGAAGACCCGGACAGTTATTCCCAAAAAATGGGGGATGAGGCCTTTAAAGCTTTCCTAGATCAAAATGCAAAGGATTTCATCCGCTTTAAATCCGATTTGTTGTTAGAAGAGACAAAGAAGGATCCAATTAGAAAAGCAGAGACTATTCAAGATATTGTGCGCTCTATCTCTAAGATTCCCGACCCTGTAAAGAGAGCAATTTATATTAAAGAATGTAGCGATATACTCGAAATAGATGAGGGTATTTTAATTGCTGAGCAAAATAAAGTAATTCTTCGTGACAAACAGAGCAAGGGGGATATCACCAAGCGCCAAGCAAACTATTTGAGCGAAAGCTTTAATCAGGCGCCCGAACAAATACAAAAGCAATATAGTCCTTTTGAAGTAGCTGCGCTGCAAGAAAAGGAAAGTATTCGTTTGTTATTAACCTATGCTGAGTTACCATTAGGAGAAGATAAATTAGTAATCGATTATTTGCTTCAAGAACTGGCTGACACTGAGTTCATTCATCCTGTTTATGCTGAAATACTAAAGGATTTTGTAGCCCATTTAAAGGAAGGGGTGGTTTTAAACGAGTCTCACTTTATTAAGAACGGTTCAGAAGCAGTAAGGAAAGTGATTTTCTCTCTTTACACTGATAGATATGAACTGAGTGAAAACTGGGAGAAAAAGTTTGAAATATTCACTTCCCATGAACGTCATATACTAAATGACTCTATCTATACTCATGTATTGCGATTGAAACATAGATCGATACTGCACTTGATGGAAAAAAATACCGAAGAATTGAAAAATATTGAATCTCAAGACGATGAGCATGTTATTCTGCAATATTTAATGCAACTTAATCAAGCAAAAATGGAGATTGGTAACCTATTAGGTATGGTGGTTGTGAAATAATATTCAAACACTTGCAGAACGCATTCGTTTAATTTTTGTCGGGTAATCATGAAATAATGGCTACCTTTGTGATTTATTATTTTTCAAAGATTTATGTCATCAGAAAGAATCCATTTAGATACTATAGAATCGGCTATTGAAGCGATCAAAAACGGGGAAATTATCATTGTTGTAGATGATGAAGATAGAGAAAATGAAGGTGATTTCATTTGTGCAGCTGAAAAGGTAACCCCTGAAATTATTAATTTTATGTCCAAACACGGAAGAGGATTGATTTGTGCGTCACTTCCGGAAGATAGATGTAATGAGCTTGGATTAGAATTGATGGTAGGCAAAAATACTGCGCAATTCGAAACTCCTTTTACAGTTTCAGTTGATTTGATTGGACAGGGAACAACTACTGGGATTTCAGCTAGCGATCGTTCTAAAACAATCCAGGCCTTAGTAAATCCAGATACAAAACCAGAAGTACTAGGTAAACCAGGCCATATTTTTCCGCTCAAAGCACGACAAGGTGGGGTATTAAGAAGAACTGGTCATACTGAAGCGGCAGTCGATTTTTCTAGATTGGCAGGGCTAATCCCAGGTGGAGTTTTGGTGGAAATAATGAACGAAGATGGGACCATGGCTCGCTTACCCGATTTGAGAGTGGTAGCTGATAAATTTAACTTGAAGTTAGTTGCTATTAAAGATTTAATCGAATATAGGTTAGATAATGAGTCATTGGTTGAGGAAAAGGTAGACGTTGAAATGCCGACTGATTTTGGTGATTTCAAATTAATAGCCTTTGAACAAACCACTACTAAAGATAACCATTTGGCTTTAGTAAAGGGAGAATGGGAAGAAGATGAGCCTGTTTTGGTCCGCGTACACTCTTCTTGTTTAACAGGTGATATTTTTGGCTCTTGTAGGTGTGATTGTGGCCCACAGCTACATCAGGCGATGGAGATGATTGAGAAGGAAGGAAAAGGAGTTATTGTGTATATGAATCAAGAGGGAAGAGGAATTGGTTTGATGAATAAATTAAAAGCCTATAAACTACAAGAACAGGGCATGGATACAGTAGAGGCTAATGTGGCTTTAGGTTTTAAGATGGATGAAAGAGATTACGGGGTCGGTGCCCAGATATTACGGAAATTAGGTGTTAGAAAAATCAGATTAGTTTCAAATAATCCAACAAAAAGAGCTGGCTTGCTTGGTTATGGCTTGGAAATTGTGGAGAATGTTGCTTTAGAGATTCCACCAAATAAACACAATGAAAACTATTTACGAACCAAGCGAGACAAAATGGGACATAGCATTCTTAAAAACAGTTAATGTGAAGGTTGTTGTTTTTTGTACTATATCATTATTCCTCTTTTCCTCGACATCCTTAAGTCAAAATTTACCGCAAGAAATGTGGCATCCAGGCTTTATTGTTTTGGATTCTGAGGATACGTTACAAGGAAAAATACAATATGATTTTGAATCAAATTTAGTACAATATACTACAAGTAAGACCGTCAAAACTTTTACATCTCAGAAAATTCTTTTCTTTAAAATTCATTGCCAGTTCTTTAAACGTGTGCGATTGATTTATTCCATTCCTTATGAATTGAAGGGTAGGGTAAAGACGCCTGTTTTCTTTGAGATTTTAGAAGAGGGAAAAATCACCTTGATGGCCAGAGAGTATGTAACCATAGAGAATAATAATAGGTTTGGTAATCCAATGTATAGGACGAGAGGAGGGTTTGGAAGAAGAGAAATATTAACCTATGATTATTTTTTGTTAACAGATGATGGTGAAATTCATAAATTCTCTGAAAAGAAAAAGGACCTGATGCCATTTTTTGGAAAACTGGAGCCGCAGATGAAAGACTATATAAAGGACAAACGATTGAAGGTAGATAGGCAAGGTGACTTGGTTATTATTATGAATTATTATAACGAATTAGTTTCATCGAGATAATCGATAATTTATTATGGAGAAACCATTGATTTTAGTAAGTAATGATGACGGAGTAACGAGTAAAGGTATTCGTCATTTAGTGGAGTGCATGAAGGAGTTGGGGGAAGTTGTTGTTGTAGCTCCTAACAGCCCGCAGTCAGGTATGGGACATGCGATTACAATTGGAAACACTTTAAGATTAGATAGAACTGATATTTTTGGGGATGATATTTTAGCCTATGAGTCTTCCGGTACTCCAGCCGATTGTGTAAAACTAGCGAAACATCATGTTTTGAAAGATCGAACACCAGATTTAATTGTTAGTGGAATTAATCATGGCAGTAACACATCAATTAGTGTACTCTATTCTGGAACTATGTCGGCAGCTATTGAAGGGGCCATTGAAGGCTGTCCTTCAATCGGTTTTTCCTTGTGTGATTATGCACAGGATGCGGAATTTGAGCACGCTCTTGAATATGTTAAAGCGATTGCGAAACAAGTTCTAGCGACCGGCTTGCCTAAATACACCACTTTAAATGTGAATTTTCCACCCAAGCGAAATCAGAAAATTCAGGGAATAAAAATTTGTCGTCAAGCAAGAGCGAAATGGGAAGAGGAGTTCGACCAGAGGTTCGATCCTAATGGCAGAAGGTATTTTTGGATGGCAGGGAATTTTGTGAACTTTGACAAAGGAGAAGATAATGACGAATGGGCTATTGCTAATAATTTTGTTTCTGTAGTCCCTTGTCAATTTGATTTGACTGCACATCATACCATTAGTATGTTAAATGATGAATGGGATATTGAAATTGATTAGAAAGGGTTGATTGTGATGTTTATAATGAAGCGTTAGGTTAGTCATCAGCTAACTAGCTGTCAAATTTGAGATTATATTTACTGTTAATTTAGATTCTACATTGTCATGGCGAAAAGCAAAAAATTGGGATATGAAGAATCCCTCCAAAAACTAGAGGATATTTTGAAGAAAGTGGAGAATGAAGAAATTCCAATTGACCAGTTGACTGAATTAGTCAAGGAATCAATGAATTTGTTAAAGAATTGTAAATCTATGCTTAAAGGAGCTGAAAAGGAAGTTGACATTGCCTTTAGCGATTTAGAAGAGTAGCGCTTTATCCTAGAGATTGACTAGATTGCAATATTTCATTAGATATTCTTTTGCCTTTGACTTGTTGTATTTCGCCATTTCTTCGTAATCCTTACAGGCATTCTGAGTTTGTTGAATACTTGAGTAGCATTCTCCTCTTTTTAAATAAATGTTTTCGTTCTCTAAGCCAAGGTCAAGTGCTTTGGAAAAGTCATGTATTGCACCGTCATAGTTGTTCATGTACTGATAGATCATTCCTCTGTTAAAGTAGGCGTTTTTAAGTAGTTTTTTATTTCGTATTAAATTATTGAAGTCTGATAAAGCGAATAAAGTATTGGCTTGAATGGCATAAAGGACACCTCTATTGTATCTAGCTTTATAATGATCCGGGTTCATCTCCAATAACTCAGTAAATGCTTTTTGTGCCTTGCCGTAAATCGAGTCTTTCATTAAGCTGAGCCCACCGTAATAAAGTGCATCTTCATTTTTCTCATCGTAGTAAAGTGCATTTTTAAAATCTATCACTGCACTTTTGTAATTTTCACTTTTGAAATATGACCTTCCTCTTCCTAAGTAGGCAATGGTTAAATCTCTTTGGTAGTAAATGCTTTTATCATATTTCTCAATCGCTTTTTCATATAGTCCCATCTCCTCATAACATCTCCCAGCATTATAAAGCATCATTTCATTTCGTGGATCAAGTTCCAGCACTTCTTCAAAATGTGTTATGGCAAGCTCATAATTACCTTCTTCAAATAATTGGCTACCTAATTCTTTGTGATCAGTGCAAGCTGTGAAAATGAATATGACTATACTTATGATGAATAAATTTTTCATTGTAATTTTATCGCTTAGATCACTAAACTAATAAAATAGTATTTAATTAAAAAATTGTACATTTAATTTATATTATTTGATACATTTAGATTAATACCGTCCACACATAGCAGTATGTTGAAATTTTTAAAAGCGCAATCATTAAAGGCTTACAACACTTTTGGATTTAATATTAAAGCAGATTTATTTATTAAAATAAATACAACTGAAGAATTTCAAGAACTGCTAAAGTGTAAGGAGTGGCGAGATAATAAGCATCTTATTTTGGGGGGTGGGAGTAACGTCCTGATAGTCGAAGATTTTCATGGTTTGGTAATTCTGAATTGTATTACTGGTATTGAAATTCTAGAAGAAGAGGATCAATCAGTTGTTGTGAAATGTGGTGGAGGCGAGAATTGGCATGAATTTGTACTTTATACACTGAAGAAGAACTGGGGAGGATTAGAAAATTTGTCATTAATACCGGGCACAGTGGGAGCAGCACCCATGCAGAATATTGGTGCTTATGGAGTTGAAATAAAGGATGCATTTCATTCACTGGAGGCAGTTAATCTTCAAACTGCTGAGATAGAAGTTTTTACTGCTGCTGATTGTGATTTTGGATATCGGGAAAGCGTGTTTAAGCATAAGTATAGAGGACAGTATTTTATAAGTTCCGTTAGTTTTAAATTGGATAGATACGGTTTTCACAGATTGCAAATGTCCTATGGAATTATTCAAGATGTTTTGAAAGAGAAAGGTATCAAAAGTCCTTCCATTCAGGATGTAAGTGAATCAGTGATCGAAATAAGACAGTCAAAACTCCCAGATCCTGCTAAGATTGGTAATTCGGGTAGCTTTTTTAAAAATCCTGTTATTAATTCCCAACAGTTTAATAAATTAATTGAAAAATTCCCTGAATTGCCTTCCTATGGATTGGATAATGGTCAAATTAAATTAGCAGCCGGCTGGCTAATTGAAAAAGCAGGATGGAAAGGTTATAGTGAAAATGGGGTAGGAGTGCACCAAAAGCAAGCTTTGGTACTAGTGAATTATGGTAATGGAACAGGAAAAGATATTATGAATTTGGCCAAAAAAATTCAGGACTCAGTTCAAAACAAATTTGGTGTTGAACTGAGTCCTGAGGTGAATTTTGTTTAAGTATTTGAAATTATACTAAAGTGCTATTTATTTCACTAAGATTACTTCACCTTCAAGGATAAACTCTTCTTGAACTTCCACACCAAAAAATGCTGCTAAAGCTGTGATATCTTGTTCGTATTTGATTTTCAGTTGACTATCCGAGGATGATAGAATTTCGTATTCGTAACTTTCTCCACTATCACTATTGAATGTGATGATGCTACCTTCAGCGTTCAAAGACCAAGTTCCTTTATCTTCATCAGCAGTACCTTCATTTGATGTAAAGGTATTATCTTCTCGGAAGACCAACGTCTGACCTTGTCCCTCAAACTGCGGTGCTAAATCATTATCAGTATACGGTTGACCATCTACTAAAAATGTTATTTCCACCTCTGTGGAGGTCCATAATCCAATTAAGTCCGCTGTGTTAGACAAATTTTCGTCATCTTCTTTGTTACATCCTTGAAGGATAAACAATCCAATAAATAATACTACTAGTAATTTGAAATTTTTCATTTTTAATATTTTGTTTAAGAACAAAAGTAAGTATATTCTCTTAAGAAAATAACTTTCACAAAGAATAGGTATGGAATATTTAAAATTTATGATTTTTTAAATCATATGTGTTACATTCTCCAAGTTACCCTGATACTTCGCCACTTCTACTCCGAATTTTTCCAGAAAGTCTAATCCCTCATCTCGATCCAAACCTTTGTATTCAGCATAGGAATTAAGAAAAATCACTTTTGTAATACCCATGCTATAGATAATTCGTGCGCATGCCAAGCAAGGAGAAAGGGTCACGTAAAGTGTTGAGTTCTCCACAGAGGCATTATTTTTAACTGCATACATAATAGCATTTTGTTCAGCGTGAATGGCCAACATGCAGCTTCCTTTAGAATCTAGTCCGCAGCCCTTTCCCGGGAATTCTTCATCACAATTATGTGTGCCGGCTGGAGGGCCATTATATCCAATGGAGATAATTCTAGTTTCTTTGGTTAGGACAGCTCCAACATGCCTTTTGATACAATGAGAACGTTTGGCCAAGTTTACGGCTAACTCCATGAAAATATCGTCAAATTGTGGTTTTTCCATGAAACAAATATAATGGAATATAGTGCGATGATTAATAAAATTGTAAATTGCTTTCAAATAAAAACAGCTAATAGTTATTAATCCTGTCTAACAACCGAAATGAATAGAACGTATTTTTGAAGGTTGTTTAATTAGGTTTTTTAACTTTGACTATTCTCCCCTAGGGATCCCTAGGGGGTATGTGGCAATTTAAAATATTTCTAAACACTTGAAATTATGAAAAAAATCATCTCAACAATCTTTGCTTGCTTTGCAATGCTTGTTTTATTAAGTTTTGATGCGCAGGCTCAAGAAGCTTTAAAACAAAAGCCAAGCCCTTTGGGAATGGTGACTTACTCTTTTGAGGATACTTATGTAAAAGTAACTTATGGAAGACCACATCTTAGAGGAAGAGAGTCTTTTACAGCTACATCAGAACTTGCTCCATTAGGTAAAGTTTGGAGAACTGGGGCTAATGAAGCTACTGAAATCACAGTTACTGACACAATAAACATGGCTGGTGAAGTTGTTCCAGCGGGGACCTACTCTGTATTTACGATTCCAGGAGCTAAAAGCTGGACTATAATTTTAAACAAAGACGTAGGTCAATGGGGGGCATATAAATATGACGAAGAAAAAGATCTATTGAGATTTGAAGTGCCAGTAAGTAAATCCGACCAATTGTTTGAACCTTTTACCATCAGGTTTGATCAAGTTGAGGGTGAGGTAAGTCTTCAGATGATTTGGGCGAATACAATGGTAAGTATTCCGATCGAATTTTAGGACACGCGTATTTTTATCAGTGGTCTGCTTAAATTTAGATGTCTTTTATCCAAGGACTTAAGCAATTATTTCGGATTTTACACAAGAGAAAACTTACTCTTTCTATGAGAAGGAAGCTATGAGGAAAATAATCCTTGTAGCTTTTTTGCTTTAACAGTAATTTGAAAATTCAATTAGTTTCACAAACTTACTATACTATGACTTTCTTCAAAGAATTTAAAGAATTTGCCATAAAAGGAAATGTTTTTGATATGGCAGTTGGTATTATCATTGGCTCTGCATTTACTAAAGTTGTGAATTCCATCGTGGCTGATCTAATTATGCCAGTACTAAGTATCTTCATTGGAAAAATAAATTTTCAGGATTTAGCTTATGTTTTTAAGGAGGCTAAGTTGGACGGAAATGGCAATATATTAAGTGCTGCCATTACCATTAATTACGGAAATCTGATTCAAGTCACCATAGATTTTCTAATTATCGCCTTTTGTATTTATTTGGTTGTAAGGATGTTTAACAAGCTGAGAAAAAAATCAGAGAATGAGCAGGATGGAACTGTTTCCACTCCTCGTAATATTGAACTGTTGGCAGAAATCAGAGATTTGTTGAAGGAAAAGAAATAGGTGTTGTTTTTAGCATTCTTATTTCCATGTATTTACAATTATTGCTAAATTCCAATATCAAAACTATAACACTATGGACAGACGAAAATTTATACAACATGCAGGTATGGCCTCTGCACTTGCATTTATTCCATCTTCAATTCTTTCTTCTTGTAGCCCTAAAATTCAAGGAGTTGCTAGTGAAGCTGGGCTTCAATTATATACTCTGAGAGAAGCACTGGAGAAAGACTTTAAGGGTACTATAGAAAAAGTTTCTAAAATCGGATATAAAAATCTTGAATTTTTTAATTATTCTGATGGTAAGTATTTCGGTAATAGTATTAAGGAAGTTAAGTCAATAATTGATGATCTTGGTTTGAAAGCAAAGAGTAGTCACGTGCTAACGGGTTGGGCTATGCCTGAGAATGTTGGTACTATGACGAATGATTGGGAAAGAACAGTAGCTGATGCTGCAGAACTAGGGCAAAGTCATATTGCTTGTGCATATCTTTTTGATTCTGAGCGTGAAAGCATTGATGATTATAAAAAGTTGTCAGATTTGTTGAATTCCTGTGGGGAAACAGCCAGGGAGTACGGCTTGCAAATGGCCTATCATAATCATGATTTTGAATTTCAGGCACTTGATGGTAATATCCCTTATGATTTATTGTTGTCCCAATGTGATGTGAATTTGGTAAAATTCGAATTGGATTTGTATTGGACAGCACGGGCAGGAGTAGATCCTGTGGAATACTTTAAAAATAACGAGGGTAGATTTCCATTATGGCATGTGAAAGATATGGGAGAAGGAGAGGAGCAATTTTTCTCTGCTGTTGGGGAAGGAGTAATTGATTGGCAAAGAATTTTTAATCATGCATCAAAAGCTGGCTTAAAACAGTTTTTTGTTGAGCAAGACCAAACTAAAAGCGGAAAGCCGTTCATAGAAATCACTAAAAGCTATGAATATTTGAAGGGTATTAAGAGAGATGGGTGATGGGTGTTGGATGATGGATGTATTAGGTTTTCACCCTTCATCCATCATCCTTCATCCAACTACTTACATTTCCTTAATCTTAATATTTCTGAACCACACATCATCACCATGATCTTGAAGGGCAAAATATCCCTTTGGAGCAATATCACCCCAATTTTCATTTCCTATGTCAGCCCATTTGCTGTTGGCTATTAAGCTTTTCATTTCTTCAGATCCGATCGTGTACTGTACAACAGTATCACCATTTTGGATGTGAACTATGTTGTTTCCTTTTGCTATAACCTCGGCCTTATTCCAAGTTCCATGACCTTTGAAATTTTGCGGATCTGCCGCAATAAGATCATATAATGATCCTGCTTGTCTGTTGCCATTCTTGCCTAGCTTCGCATCAGGATGGTGTTTGTTATCTAAAACTTGCATTTCAGGAGCGGTTTTCCAGATGTAATCGTACTCTTCTTTTCCACGATATAATATTCCAGAATTAGCAGCGCTATCCACCATCCATTCTAATTTTAAGTGGAAATCAGCAAATTCTTTGTCATATACTATATCTCCACCGTCCTGTGCTCCAGCTTCACCCCTACCAGAACCTTGGATATGAAGTGAGTTTTTATCTATATTCCATGCAGCAGGGAAAGTTTCTTTTTTATATCCACGCCAACCATCTGTGGTTTTGCCATCAAATAGAAGCTTCCATCCATCTTCTTTTTCCTTTGCAGTCAAAGTGTTAGGACCTGTAATTTTTTCTGCCACTTCTTCTACAACTTCTTCAATAGCTGTGCTGTCACTTTCTTCTTCACTGCTTGATTTTTTGCTGCTGTCGCATGCGTAAATCGCAAACATCGCCAAACAGCCTATAAAAATTGATTTCTTCATTGTTCTATGATTTTGAGTTTTATGATTAAAATTGTTTATGTTTTGTTACTATGTTAAAACCAGTTGGTTCAAGATACTACATACCTCTTGCAGATGTTTTCTCCTGCAAGCCTTTGCAACGCTATTTTAAGCCGTGAACTGCCAAAGTTTCGGTGAAAACACCGAAACAGTGGGGGCTGAGGTCATGACCTAACAGCTTAATTCAATTATTAATTCTCTAATTACTAATTATCAATCAATAATTCCACCCTTTTCTATAAGGCCTCTTGATATAGTCTTCCGCTGCTTTTTTAGCATTTATGGTTTGATATTTTGTATCAAATCTAGGATTACCATCAACAACAGTGAAACTATCAGTGCTTACGACCCTGATTTCTTCGTCATCTCCAATATTGGTGATTCTCATATTTTCAGCATCCCAGTCAAGCTTTCTTCTTAAATCCTGAAGTCTAACAGCTAAATTTCCAGATACAACCACCTCATTCAATGGGCCAGCATAAGCAAAATTAGAGCTACATTCTACTCTGGATTTTTTATTCTCCTTAGAAGCTCTAACAAAGTCCATTTCGTGTCCACCTTCCATTGCTTTTGGAATTCTCCTTAATTCATTGGTTACAGGTGGTGGATTATCTTCTCTGCCGATAATAAATGGTTCCATGGCGTAAGTACCGCAAATTAATGTTCCTTTAGTACCATAGAAAATGGCTCCACCCCAGCCCATTTGATCACCAGGATACCATCCGTCTTTCAAGCCCTCAGGCCTGTCAGGTTTTAATCCTCCATCGTACCAGGTAAATTCTACTCCCGGCATATTGATTTTCCCTTTTTTTGGTCGCTCACCAAAGTAGTAAGTCACTTTTTCTGCCATTGGGGCGCTTTCTGTATTAACTTGTGAAGATGTAGCCTCAAATGCATAAGGGTATCCTAATTCTAATGCCTTATAAACAGGATCCATAATATGACAAGCCATGTCTCCTAATGCACCCGTTCCGAAATCCCACCAAGCTCTCCAATTCCAAGGAGTATATGCTTCATGATAAGGTCTTTCAGCAGCTGGGCCTAAGAAAAGATCCCAATCTAATGTGCTTGGCACCTCCATTTTCTCTTTTGGTCTTTCTAATCCTTGAGGCCAGATTGGTCTGTCCGTCCAGGCATCTACTTTTGTTACCTCACCAATTTCACCATTCCATATCCATTCACAAACTTTCCTCATGTCATCAGATGAATTTCCCTGGTTACCCATTTGAGTGGCCACACCGGTTTTATCTGCTAATTCGCGTAGCTTTCTTGATTCGTACACTGAATGTGTAAGGGGTTTTTGAAGGTAGATATGTTTTCCGGCATTCATTGAATCTTTTGCAGAAACGTAATGCGTATGGTCAGGTGTACTGATCATCACTGCATCAATATCCTTGTCCATTTCTTCTAACATCTTGCGGTAATCTTTGTACTTCTTAGCCTTAGGATAGTCTTTGAAAGTTTTATCAGCATACTTCCAGTCCACATCAGCTAAAGCCACAATGTTTTGGGAATTCATATTTCTTAAATTAGTACGTCCCATGCCGCCCACACCGATACCTGCGATATTCAATTTGTCACTAGGTGCTGTGTGTCCTAAGCCTGCGATCACATTGCTTGGCACTATAGTGATGCCAGCAGCCGCCAGACCCATATTACGCAAGAATTTTCGCCTGTTTAAATGATTGTCTTTATTCATGTCGTCCATATGAAATAGTGTTTTTAAGAGTTTAAGTGGAATGAAATTAGGAAATCTCTTGAATAAAACATAAGAATTTTTGGTTAAAGGTGAGGTCTTTAAACTTAAATAGAGGTTAACTACCTGAAATACAGGAGTTAATTTGGTAAAAAAGATAGTGTAATTTTTACACTTAGCTTCGTTTTAGGATAAGCGGTAATTATCTTTTAATGTAACCTATATCTTTTAAAAGTTGATTGTTTATATGATGTACAAATGCAAAAGCTACTTGATTTTTGGGTTATTTTTTTCAATTTTGATATTTTCATGCAAGGAGGATGAAATAGTTGAAACGGATCAAGATGATGAATTAGAGAATGAAACGGATATTGACCCCTTTGAGTCTGTTCGAGAGGTTGCTGGAGCAGTTGATTGTATTCCAACAGAAGTTATATTCAAAGAGATCAGTCTGGAAAATGATACTTCAGTGTACACAGATAGTCTAGTTTTCAATGATCTAAATTTATTGACAGAATATTACCATACTTCTAGACAAACAATTTATTATTATTCATATGATAGTATGGGCAGAATAAGAAAAATTGAAACTGTCGGCTACTCGGAAGGTGAAAGGGAAACAGATTTAGAAATTGAATATAGTGAGGGCAAGATCAGTTCGGGAATACTATATAATCGGGAGATGGATAATGAGTTACTACAGATATTAAATTCAGGGTCAGGAAGCTATAATTTAGTCGAAAACTTCACTTTGGAATTTGAGGACGAGTTACTTAAGAAGATCGTTACTTTAGCATATACTGACTACTTTACTTACTTAGATGGTAGGCCGAACAATCAGAATTCCGAATTTATTTTGGCTGCGTTTTCTGATAGGGATATTTATTATACTATGCTAATGGATTCTCGATTAGCTAATCTATCTGAAAGGGTTTTAAAAGATGGTACCCCTTATCTGGAAGTTTATCATGAATATTCTATTAATGAAGCTGGTTATATTACTGAATATATACAACAGTGGTATAGTTTAGAAGAGGAAGAATCACTTAAGACATTGATCATTGATTTAGCTTATTCTTGTGAATAACGAAACAAAAAAGCCTTTCTACATCGCTGCAGAAAGGCTTTTTTGATTTTAATGTCTAGTCCTGAAATAGCGTTACTTCAAACTACTATCTTCTTCTTCCACCACCAGAACCAGCTTTCACTCTAGCTCTTCCACCTGGTTTTCTATCGCCACTTCTTTTCTTGAATCCACTTCCGCCTCCACTATTTCTTTTACCTTCAGGTCTGCTTGATTTTCTTGGTCCACCACCTGTTTTCGGTTCTGCCACCACTTTTCGTCCATCAAAATCACTTTTGTTCAAAGCCTCTAAAATAGTTTGCTCATGCTGGCTTTCTACTTCCATGAAAGTAAAACTTCTTTGAACATCAATTTTACCAAATTCAATTCCGTTTGGAACGCTCTGTAAACCGTTGATCCAGCCCAATAAAGTACCAGCATTCAAATTATCCTTTTCACCTATGTTCAAGAATAATTTATTGAAATTACCGTCTTTTCGTCTGCTATCTCCTCTGCTGCCGCCTCGTTCGCCTCTATCAGAATCTCTTCCTGCTTTGGCCTTTTGATTTAAGTCTGCAGAATTCTTGTAGTAATCTAAAAACTTATTGAATTCTAAAGAAACGAATTTCTTGATTAAGTCTTCGCGGCTTAGATCTTCAAATTCCGCACTAATACTTTCGATAAAAGGCTCCATTTGTTTTTCGTCTACCTCAGAAGCTTTTACTTTTTCAATAAAAGCCATCAACTGCTTTTCAATTACTGCATTACCAGCAGGAACTTCAGATTTGGTGAAAGTTTTACCTAAAATCTTTTCTAATTGCTTGATTTTATTGATGTCTCTTGGGCCAATAATGGCCATTGAAATACCCGCTTTTCCAGCTCTGCCTGTACGACCACTTCGGTGCGTATAAGTTTCCAAATCATCAGGGATATTATAATTGATGACGTGCGTGATTTCATTTACATCCAAACCTCTGGCAGCTACATCAGTGGCAACCAACATTTGTAAATTCTTTTTCCTGTAACGCCCCATTACTGCATCTCTTTGCGCTTGTGATAAATCACCATGCAAACAGTCAGCATTATAGCCATCCGCCATTAATTGGTCAGAAATTTCTTGTGTTTCTCTTTTGGTTCTACAGAAAATAATTCCGTAAATATTAGGGTTAATATCCGCAATTCTCTTTAAAGCTAAATACTTGTCCCTTCCATTTACGACAAAGTAAAAGTGTTCTACTTTATCAGCACCTTGATTTCTTTTTCCTGATGAAATTTCTTCAGGACTGTTCATGTAGTTGTTGGAAATCCTTAAAACCTCTTTCGACATAGTCGCAGAGAATAATAGGGTTTGTCTTTGGTCAGGCGTATGAGATAAAATGAAATCTAAATCATCTTTAAAACCCATATTCAACATTTCATCGGCTTCATCTAAAACTACCCATTCAATGTCTTCTAATTTTAATTTCTTTCTTTTGATCAAATCCACAACTCGTCCAGGTGTACCCACTACGATCTGTGCACCTTTGTTTAAGGCTTTTATTTGAGTTTCAATGCTTGAACCACCATAAACCGGTAATACATCTAGTTTTTTGGTGTATTTGGTATATGCGTTAAAGTCATTAGCAATTTGAATGGCCAACTCACGAGTTGGACATAATACCAATGATTGTGTCTTTTTAGAATCACCATCAATTTGATTGATGACAGGTAATCCAAAGGCAGCAGTTTTCCCAGAACCTGTTTGAGCTAAGGCAATAAGATCTTGCTTAGTATTTAATAAATGTGGAATAGTTTTCTGCTGAATGGCAGTTGGTTCCACAAAGCCTATTTCTAAAATAGCTTTAAGGATTTCAGGCTTAAGGCCTAATTCTTCGAATGTTAACATGCGTTGTTGTAAAAAATTTAATACAATATCAGGGATATGTTGTGACATGACTGCTTAGCAGCCTATTGCATTAAAGCGACTCTCGATTATTCCCTGGCTTAACCCAAGCCATTTTCGAACCTTTCGAGTAGCCTAGGATTGTAATTGTGATGCAAAGGTAGAAATAAATTTTTGATAAACCACTACTTTATTAAAAATAACCAAATATTATTTTGTGTCAAGATAATATTTGCGAGTCTGAATTTGATATTTTTATTTTTTTATGGGTTGTCCACTTATGGTAGCATGCCAATTTACTACCTGCCATTTTCCATTTCGCTTGAGAAAAGTACCACTGTTTAAGTAATACTGAACGCTAGTCTCACTATCTGCTTTCATTTTGAAAGCTACAATGGCCATATTTTCATATCGCTGAACAATGATGTCCTCGGCTGTATAACGCGTTGTAGAGTTTTCAGTTTGGGTTTGTTCATTCGGTTTGAAACCATCCATAATTTGTTTTTTACCAAATCTAGTTCCATTGGAACTAGTATAGATCAGATCTTCCGCCCAAAAATTAGCATGAATAAGTGAATCATTTTTTGAAGCCCCATCCATAAAGGTGTGTAGCATTTGTTCTAACTGCTTATCACCTTCTGCTTTTTGTGCGTTAATGTTTAATGGAAAATAGAAAGTCAATCCAAGAATTAGAATTAAGGTAGTTTTCATTAAAATAAGTTCAAATGATGTTAGAGATCTTCATACAAGTATAATCAATTGAAGCTTTTATTTTTAGCAAATGGGTATTAAGTTTTTTTGCATTGACTAATTATAGCCTCAATGAGTTACGACATGGATTACTTTATTTTGGACATTTTCAGATTTAATTCAGAGGAATGAATTGCATCGCTATTATGATGACTATTATTTCAGTGTGTAAAAGTGGTGCTGCTGTAAATGAACTAATCATATGCATTTGCTCAATAAATTACTCTTGTTGTCAACTATGCCTTTTATATTTATCTAACCAATCCTGTAAAATTGAAATGATCCTATCTGAAAGCCTTTCAAATTGGTTATATTGTAGATTGATCTAATTAAACAACAAAAAATCACAACATGAGAAAATTATTTTACTTACTGATTTTAGGACTTTGGGCTTGCAGTGAAAAGCAAGAAACGAAGATAGCTACTTGGGTTCCTTATGATGAAACTGCCATTATAGCTAAAAATGCTGATCATGAGTCTCAGCAGATGCGATACAAATTGATTCAGTCAAAAGTGAGTGACCGAAATGACTTATGGAAGCAAATAGAACCTCAAATTAGTGATTTTGGCGATGAGGATTATAAGCGTTTAACGCCTGTGATATTAGAGCAGGATATGTTGAGCATTCAAAATGCAGTATCAGAAGGGAAACTTAGCTATAAAGAGCTGGCACAATGGTATCTGTATCGAATAGTACTTTTTGAAAATGACAGTTTGAGAACCTTAAACAATATTATTTCAATTAATCCTAAGGTAGTTGAGGAAGCAATTTCCAAAGATGAAAAGAGATCTGATGAGGATCATCCAATCTTTGGAATGCCTATTTTATTAAAAGATAATATCAATTTTGAAGGAATTCCTACTACTGCTGGAGCAGTTGCTTTACGGAATAATTATACCGATGATGCACATATAGTCAGCCGTTTAGAAAATAGCGGAGCCATTATTTTAGGTAAATCAAGTTTAAGTGAATGGGCAAACTTTCTATGTGACGGTTGTCCTAATGGGTACAATGCAATCGGTGGTCAAACTTTGAATCCTTATGGAAGAGGGGAGTTTGATACAGGCGGTTCCAGTTCAGGTAGTGGATCTTCTATAGCAGCAAACTATGCTGCTGGAGCCATTGGGACAGAAACTTCCGGTTCTATTTTATCTCCGTCAAGTTCAAACTCCATTGTAGGACTAAAGCCAACAGTTGGTTTGTTGAGCAGAGGAGGAATAGTGCCAATTTCCAGCACTTTAGATACTCCTGGCCCGATGACTAGAAATGTAATGGATAATGCAATTTTGCTTTCAGCACTAGTAGGTGAGGATGCTGAAGACCAGGTGACAGTAGGTAATTCTCCTAATAAGGATTATTGGAAATCATTTGGTAAGAGTGATTTGAAAGGTATGAGACTTGGAGTGATGAAAGATTTTTTGCAGGATTCTTTATATAAATCTAATATAAAACAACTCGAAGAATTAGGTGCAGAATTGGTTGAAGTTGAAGCACCAGAAGTGAATTTATCAGGCTTTTTGACTTTACTGAATTTAGATATGAAAGCAGATTTGCTTCACTATTTTGAAAAATATTCAGGCCCTAGCATAGAATACCAGTCAGTTAAGGATATTATTGATTTTAACTTAGAAGATACAGCAACCAGAATTCCTTATGGGCAAGCCAGATTTGAAGGAATTGTAAATGATTCTACTTCAGTGCAGGAATTTGATAGCTTGAAAATACGCTTAATGAGTGAAGGAAGAAAGTATTTTGAGACAATGATCAATGAAAACAATTTAGATGCTATTTTATCTATCAATAACTGGAGTGCAGGTTACGCTGCTGTAGCTCATCATCCAGCCTTGACAGTTCCCATGGGTTATGAGAAAAGTGGCCAGCCAAAAGGGATTACTTTTATTGCTGAGCCATTTTCAGAGGAAAAGTTATTGAAATTAGCCTATACTTTTGAAAAGAAAACTAAAGCACGGGAGATTCCAGCTGATTATCGGTAATGTTAGATAAGATCATCATTCCTGCCTTCGCAGGGATGACGGAAGGAGCTAGGATCGAAGTTAAATTGATATTGTACTTTGATTTTACGACTTCTCCACACAAAAAAAGGTTGCTGGATTACCAGCAACCTTTTTCATTTATCTTGATTCTAGATTCTAGAATCAAGCGTCTCTTAACAATACTCTTCAAATACTTGCACCAAATGATTTCCAATCATTTCAGCAGTTCGTCCTTCAATATGGTGTCTTTCTACGAAATGAACCAATTCACCGTCTTTAAATAAAGCGATAGAAGGAGAAGATGGTGGATAAGGAGCCGTTAACTCTCTAGCTTTAGCCACTGCTTCTTGGTCAACACCAGCGAAAACAGTAGTCAAATTATTAGGCTTTTTAGGACTTTGTTGTACAGCCCATTTAACACCCGGTCTAGCCGCTCCAGCAGCACAACCGCATACTGAATTGATAACCATTAAAGAAGTTCCTTTATGGTCTTTTAGGTGCTCAGCCACCTGATCAGCTGTTTTCAATTCTTCAAAACCAACTTCAGTTAAATCTGCACGCATTGGTGCTACTAATTCTTCAGGATACATATATTTAGATTTTAGATTTTAGATTAAAGATGTAAGACTGATAATGTCTAGGCATTTTTTAATCATTTATTTTAACAACTATTTATTCTTCTTTTATTTTTCTTCAAGACTCCAGGTTCTTTCTTTAAAATCACTAATATTCAAAGTCTTAATTCTAGATTCTTGATTCCAATTCCTCCATTGTGGGTTAGGGGGCTACATAAACCCCAATTCCAGCTTAGCGGCTTCACTCATCATTTCCTGTGAATAAGGTGGGTCAAAAGTTAGTTCCACTTTCACATCGCTTACTCCTTCAATTGATCTCACCTTCATCTCTACCTCGCTAGGAATTTCTTCAGCGGCAGGGCAGGAGGGAGAAGTTAAGGTCATCAAGATATATACATTATTTACTGGATATACATTCACTTCATAAATCAATCCTAATTCGTATATGTCTACAGGAATCTCAGGATCATAAACTGATTTTATAGCCTCTAGTACTTTATCTCTTAAATTGGGTACTTCTGATTTCTTTTCAAATTGTGTTTCTTCTGCCATAATGCATCAATTTAAGCTTCGTTTTCTAATTTAGTTTTATAGGCCAAGGCAAACATTTTAATTTGCTTTATCATAGCTAAGAATCCATTTGATCGCTGCGTGCCGATGAAGCGATTCATGCCGATTTTATGAACAAAATATAAATCAGCATTTAAAATATCTTCTATTTTCCCTTGGTTTAAAACAGAAACCAACAGACTTACCAATCCTTTTGTAATGGCGGTGTTACTGTCAGCTTGAAACTGTAGTTTACCATCATTTTCATCGGCAGTTAACCATACCTTAGATTGGCAACCTTTCACTATATTATTTTCTGTTTTTAATGATTCCGGCATTTCAGGTAGCTTTTCACCCAGCTCCATCAAATAGCCGATCATCATCTCCATATCTCCGTCTAGCATGGAGAATTTCTCTATAATCTCGTCTTGTCTTGTGTTGATTGTATTATCAGCCATTGACTAATTTTTAGCTAAATTTTGCAACTATATCTTTCAATGAGTCTGCAAAAAAATCTATTTCTTCTATCGTATTGTAAACAGAGAATGAAGCCCTAATTGTTCCTTCTATGCCGAAATGATCCATTAAAGGCTGCGTACAATGATGCCCAGTTCTCACAGCAATGCCCTTTGCATCTAGCATCATACCTGCATCGTAAGGATGCACATTGGCGATCGTGAATGAAACTACACTTACTTTATTATCTGCTGTCCCGTAGAAATTTATTCCTGGTACTTCTGATAGTCGATCATGAGCATGTTGCGTTAAAGCTTGCTCATGCGCCATGATGTTATCTTTTCCAATATTGTCAATATATTCTGCTGCATATTTTAATGCAACTACATCGGCAATGTTGGGTGTTCCTGCTTCAAATTTATAGGGGATATCGTTATAAGTGGTTTTCTCAAAACTCACATTATTAATCATCTCGCCACCACCTTGGTAGGGAGTCATTTTTTCCAAAAGGGCTCTCTTGCCATATAAAATACCACATCCGGTCGGTCCGTACATTTTATGACCTGAAGTAGCATAGAAATCACAATCTAAATCTTGCACATCAACCACGCAATGAGAAGAAGCCTGAGCCCCATCCACAACCATCACAGCATTTTTAGCATGTGCTAATGCTGCTATTTCCTTCACTGGATTTACTGTCCCTAGCGAATTGGAAGCATAAACTACTGATACAATTTTAGTTTTATCAGTAATTAATTTCTCCACCTCATCAAGTGAAATTTCTCCTTTACTGTTTACAGGAACGACCTTTAATACAGCACCCCTTTCTTCAGCTATCATTTGCCAAGGCACAATATTAGAATGGTGCTCCATAGCAGTGATCAAAATCTCATCACCTGCTTGAAGAAATTTTCTTCCGTAAGCATTAGCAATTAAATTAATACCATCAGTGGTCCCTTTGGTAAAAATTACTTCTTCTACCTCTGCAGCATTGATGAATTTTTGAAAAACCGTTCTCGTGTCTTCAAAGGCCGTAGTAGCTTTTTCAGCTAATGAATGCAATCCTCTATGAATATTGGCATTATAGCCACTATAATACTCCGAAATCGCATTGATTACAGAGTTTGGCTTTTGAGTAGTGGCAGCATTATCAAAATATATCAAAGGTTTTCCGTTTACCTTTTGCTCAAGGATAGGAAAATCTTTTCTTATTTTTTGAATATCCAAATTTGGCGCTACTGCTGTGCTCATATTAACTATATTTATTCATCTACTATTATCCTTTAAGGAATAATACTACCAAGTTGTTCAGTTAAGTTTTGAAGCCTCATCCCACTACAATCCTAAAAAAATAACCTTGGTTATTTTCTATTGTGTTCTCTTGTTTCTTTTGTGGTTTAAAAAAATATTTGTTAGTAAATATGCTCGTTAGCAAATTCTTATCACAAAAGAGACAAAAGAAAACAAAAGATTTTTCGCTTTAGCGAAAAATGTGTCAAGCAAATTTCCTTGACTTAAAATGTTATAATCCAATCTTTTAAAACATCCCTATAATCCTCACGGGGATACGATAGGTTTGTTCTCGCTATTGAAAGTTATAGTCGTTCGTTAATTTTATTTTCAATTAGTGTTCTGAAAGCTTCGATTTTAATATTGCTCAGAACATCAGAAGCAAAAGCATTCAATAACATTGATTTTGCTGTTTGCTTATCAATTCCTCGAGCTCTCAAGTAAAATAATTGGTCTAAATCTAACTGGCCTACTGTGGCACCATGTGAACATTGCACATCATCCGCCCAAATCTCTAATTGTGGCTTTGTATCTACCTCAGCGTCATCAGAAAGCACTACATTTCGGTTTGACTGAAATGCATTGGTTTTCTGAGCATCTTGTCTTACAAAGATTTTACCGTTGAAAACACCTCTTGAGTGACCATCCAAAATGCCTTTGTACATTTCGTTACTGTCACAATTAGCTACTTTATGGTCGACTACTGTGTGATTATCAACATGTGTTTTACCATCTAACAAATACAATCCGAACATATTTGTTTCTGAATGCTCTTTATGGATGGCAATACTTAAGTTATTACGAAGCATTGCACCGTTCAAACTTAAAGTTACTCCATTGAAAACAGATTTTCCTAATTGATGCACCATCGTAGCACCAATCTGAATAGCCTGATCTGATTCGTTCTGGTATTTGTAATAGTTGAAATTACAGTCGTCTTCTACAACAATTTCAGTCACCACGTTAGTAAAACTAGTGTTCTCACCCAAAGTGATATAAGACTCAATCAATGAGGCTTCACTGTTCTTCTCTGCAATTACCAGATTTCTTGGCTGACTGATAACATCGGCATTTTTCGCATCATTAAAGTAATAGCATGCAATTGGTGTTTCCACCACAGCATTGGCATCAATTTTAACAAAAATTCCGCCATTTGTGAATGCAGTATTTAATTCAGAAAAATTATCTGCACCTTCTATTTCATGTGTATTGAAATGCTTTTCAAAATCTTCAGCATAGTCATCAGCAGCTGTCTTGATAGCTTGAATATGGACACCTTTCGGAAGGGTCTCTAGATCAGATAATTTATTATCTAATACACCATTAACAAATACCAAACGTATTGCATCCAAGTCAGGTATAAAGTACTTTGAAGCTTCGTCTATACTTAAGGAAAAGCTATCATCTGACAGATTTTCAACATTAAAAAGCTTGCCAAATATCTTAGCTACATTACTGTACTTATATTCTTCATGTTTTGCATGAGGAAATCCCACTGTTTTGAAATTATCAATTGCAGTTTTCCTTTTCGCGTGCAATGGTTTTTTACTTTCTCCATTTAAGGAGTTTTCAAAAGACTCAAATTGCTCTACGAAAAATTTATCTATATCTTCTTTAATCAATTTACTCATATGTATTGCTGATTAAAATTATGCAACTCCTGCTTCTTCCTTGATCCAATCGTAACCTTTTGCTTCAAGGTCATGCGCTAACTCTTTTCCACCTGTTTTAACAATTTTTCCATTGAATAAAACATGTACGAAATCAGGAACGATATAATCCAATAGTCTCTGATAGTGTGTTACTACTATAGTTGCATTATCATCATTTTTCAATTTATTGACACCATTTGCTACTATTCTTAAGGCATCAATATCCAAACCTGAATCTGTTTCATCCAAGACAGAAAGAGTTGGCTCTAACATGGCCATTTGAAATATTTCATTTCTTTTCTTTTCACCACCAGAAAAACCTTCATTTAATGATCTACTCAATAACGACTGGTCGATTTCTACCAATTTCATTTTTTCCTTCATCTGACCTAGGAAAGAAACAGCATCTAATGGTTCCAAACCTTTGTGCTCACGAATTTTATTTAAAGCCGTTTTCATGAAGTTGGTAGTAGTTACTCCTGGTATTTCAATAGGGTACTGAAAGGCCAAGAAAACACCTTCTTTTGCTCTCTCGTCTGCTTCCAATTCTAGTAAATCTTTTCCGTTGAATGTGATTTCACCAGAATCTACTGTATAGTCTTCTCTTCCTGCTAATACGGAAGCTAAGGTACTTTTTCCAGAGCCGTTTGGCCCCATAATAGCATGGACTTCACCTGGCTTAACTTCCAGATTGATTCCCTTTAATATTTCTTTGCCTTCAATCGAGGCATGTAAATCTTTAATTGATAACATTGTGATATATGCTTATTTCAAAAATTTATTCTTCTTTTCTTTTTTTGTTGCACTCGTTAAAAATGCTTGAATTAACCAACAGAACCTTCCAATGTCAAGGCGAGTAATTTCTGTGCCTCAACTGCGAACTCCATTGGCAGATTATTTAATACTTCTTTACAATAACCATTAACGATTAATGCAACGGCACTTTCTTCATCAATTCCTCTTTGCTGGCAGTAGAATATCTGATCCTCGCCAATTTTAGAGGTGGTCGCCTCGTGTTCTACCTGAGCAGAACTGTTTTTTATTTCTATGTATGGGAATGTATGAGCTCCACATTTGTCCCCCATTAATAAGGAGTCACATTGTGAGAAGTTTCTAGAGTTTTCTGCTCTTTTGTGGATTTCTACAAGTCCTCTATAAGAGTTCTGACTCTTTCCACCAGAAACACCTTTCGAGACAATTCTACTTTTTGTGTTTTTCCCGATATGGATCATTTTCGTACCAGTATCAGCCTGTTGCATATTATTTGTTACTGCAACAGAATAAAATTCCCCTTGAGAATAATCTCCTTTTAAGATACAGCTAGGATATTTCCATGTAACTGCTGATCCTGTTTCGACCTGCGTCCATGCAATTTTCGCATAGTCACCTGCGCAAATTCCTCGTTTCGTCACGAAATTATAAATTCCACCTTTTCCGTTTTTATCACCAGGATACCAGTTTTGAACTGTAGAATATTTTACCTCAGCATTTTTAGCGGCATAAATCTCTACAACGGCTGCGTGCAATTGGTTTTCATCACGCATAGGTGCAGTACAACCTTCCAGATAACTAACGTATGAATCATCTTCTGCTACAATCAAGGTTCTTTCAAACTGCCCTGTATTGGCGGCATTGATTCTAAAATAAGTGGAAAGCTCAACAGGGCATCTTACTCCTTTCGGGATATAGCAGAATGAACCATCCGAAAATACAGCTGAGTTTAAAGCTGCGTAAAAGTTATCATTAGAAGGAACGACTGAACCAATGTATTTTTTAACCAATTCAGGATGCTCTTTTACTGCTTCGCTAAATGAGCAAAATATGATCCCTAATTCTCCTAATTGCTTTTTAAATGTTGTTCCAACAGAAACGGAATCCATTACAGCATCAACCGCAACTCCAGTCAATCTTTTTTGCTCGGTAAGAGAAATCCCCAATCTTTCAAAGGTTTTTCTCATTTCAGGATCTACTTCATCCAAGCTTTTTGGTTTATCCTTAGGCTTAGGAGCAGAATAGTATATGATATCTTCAAATTCTGGTTTTGGATAATGAACATTGGCCCATTTAGGCTCTGTCATTTTTCTCCAATTCCTATAAGCTTTCAGCCTCCATTCTAGAAGCCATTCTGGCTCTTCTTTTTTAGCTGATATAAAACGGACTATATCTTCATTCAGGCCTGGAGGTGCAGAGTCCGCTTCAAAATCTACTGTCCAACCATGCTCATATTCTTTTGAGGCAAATTCTTCCAGTATTTGATCGTCTTTACTCATATATGACTTATTTAGACTAATTTCAATTTAAGTACAAAGCTAACACAAATTGTGCGTTTTAGTTATCAAAAATCTATATTTTTTAGTGATCGAATTATTGATAAAAGCTATACAAGGGGTGTACGGCAATGGCAGTTTGAGGTTCGGGAATAGACAAAGCATAATTGTATGTCCTTGAAGTCGCACCAGTCGGTCTACAGGTGTTGTAATTGCTTCGTTTGAATCAATTTACGCACCCAGTATCCTATTTTTGGCTCACCTTTGTAGATGATGGCTACTTTATTACGTTTGGAAATTTTTGCCACTATCAAGCAATTATAGGAAGAGCGAATATTTTTATCGCTTATAAGGACCTGGTGCTTTTAAGTATAAGCCTGCTTCTTATAATGTTAACTGTAGGGTGAAACAGGTCTTTTATCAGATGACGAAAAGGACTAATTTAGGACTTTACAAAGTTACGTCAAGCTAGTCGCTAAATTTTTTAAACTCTAACAGCATTTTGACGAATTCTAACCTTCTGAATTACAGTATATTTTGTAAAATTAAATTCAAGTGTAGGAATGTTGTTTTAAATAGGTCTATGTAAGAATAATATTTTTTATTAATTTCCATCTCGAAACGAAAAAATTGAAACTAAATAGACGACTATGAGCGATTTTCCATGGTACAATCATTATCCGAAAGGAGTACCGAGAGAGATTAACCCCGATCAATATAAAAACCTCCCTGAATTATTTGAAGAGATTTTCCAGAAGCATGGGAGCAATGAAGCCTATGAAAATATGGGCAAAGTATTGACCTATGCAGAAGTGGATGAATTATCCAATGATTTTGCTTCCTATTTGCAAAATGAAGCGGGTTTGAAAAAAGGAGATCGGATGGCCATTCAAATGCCAAACTGTTTGCAGTACCCAATTGCTATGATTGGTGCCCTTAAAGCAGGACTTGTGGTGGTGGGGACTAATCCGTTATATACAGCAAGAGAAATGGCGCATCAATTTAAAGATTCGGGTGCCAAGGCCATTGTAATTGTTGCTAATTTTGCCAGTAACCTTGAAAAAATTTTAGAAGAAACTGAGATTAAAACGATAATCCATACTCAATTAGGTGACTTGCTAGGTGGACTTAAAGGAGGGATTGTAAATTTCGTAGTGAAGAATATCAAAAAAATGGTACCTAGCTATAATTTACCAACGGCAATAAAGTTTAAAGATGCCTTGAAGAAAGGAAGAAATCATAGCTTTAAGAAACCTGAAATAGCATCAAGTGATTTGGCATTCTTGCAATATACCGGTGGAACTACTGGTGTAAGTAAAGGAGCTCAATTATCTCATAGAAATTTAGTGGCACATACTATGCAAACTAAAGAATGGTTTAAGCCCCTTTTTACAGATGGTTTACAAGAGCAAATGATCACAGCACTTCCACTTTATCACATTTTTGCCTTAGCGGTAAATGGTATATTAATGTTCAGCATAGGAGCTAAGAGCATATTAATAACGAACCCAAGAGATATGCCAGCTTTCATTAAGGAGCTAAAAAAACATCCATTTACCTTGATGACAGGTGTGAATACTTTATTTAATGGGCTTTTAAATCAGCCTAATATAAATGAGGTAGATTTCTCACATTTGAAAGGATCTATTGGCGGAGGGATGGCCGTGCAAAAAGCGGTGGCCGAAAAATGGAAAAAATTGACTGGAGGTCCGTTAGTAGAGGGTTATGGCTTAAGTGAAACATCACCAGTATTAAGTGTGAATCCTTTAGATGGAACTGAAAGAATCGGGACTATTGGAATTCCTACACCTAGTACAGATATGAAAATTTTGGACGAAGACGGTAAGGAAGTTGCAGTGGGTGAAGCTGGTGAAATTTGTGGTAAAGGACCTCAAGTAATGTCCGGTTATTGGAAAAAACCTGAATTAAATGACACTACATTCTTTAATGGTGAATGGTTCAGAACAGGAGATGTTGGCGTTCAAGATGAAGATGGATTCTTTAAAATTGTGGATAGAATAAAGGATATGATCAACGTTTCTGGTTTTAATGTTTATCCAAATGAAATTGAGGACGTAATTGCTGGAATGGAAAAAGTACTGGAAGTGGCGGTCATCGGGATACCTGATGAAAAATCTACTGAGGTGGTCAAGGCTTTTGTAGTAAAGAAGGATGAGAGTCTGACTGAGCAAGAAGTCATTGATTTCTGCAAAGAGAATTTAACAGCTTATAAATGTCCCAAATCCGTTTCTTTCGAAAAAGAATTACCTAAATCGAATGTCGGAAAAATTATTAGGAGGCACTTACGGGAGAATAATAATTAGGACTTAATAATCAATATTTTTGAAATTATTAATTGAAGGGCTTCTCAGGTATGGGAAGCCTTTTTTCATAATAAAGATTGATTTACAAAAATCCAAAGCGGAAGAAATTGGCAGTGGCAAAAGTAAATCTATTCTTGCTTTAAAGATTTAATATTTCTAATACCCAAACTATGAATATACAAAAGTATAAATCATTCATACTATTCCTTATTGTCCTTATTATCACTCCTACACTAATTAGACAGTTTTTAGTAACAGATTCGGTGATTGAAATGGAGATTGTAAACAATAAGTTATTCCAATTGAGTAATATTAGTGTTGCAGAAGGGCAAATGTGGAAGTCCATTGATTATGCAGTGGAAATGACTATCCTTTTTTTTGATTTTGTGCTTGTTGTTGGTATTTCTATCGGATTGTTGAGGGGATTTGATGTTGAGTATAAATCAAATGAGGTCCTCAAGGTGATCTCTGAAGCTTATCTTATTATATTATTCGGTTACCTAATGAAGCTTTTTTATTTTACTATGATGGATGATTTTTCAAGTGAGCATTTTGATAATTATCAAATGCTTTCATTAGCTGATTTTTATAGTTTTGAAAACACTGATCAAGTAAAGTATTTTCTATTGTCTGGCTATAACTTATTTAGAATATCTGCTTTAATTTATCTTGTATTTTCCATTTATAAGTTGACCAATAAAAACTTGAAATTAGCCCTGATTTTTTCTTTTATCCTTGGTTCTATTTTTTTTCTAATCCCTCTAATTGGATTATAAAAAAAGCCCGACTTTGATCTGATCGGGCTTCTAAAGATTATAAATTTTCTAACCACCATTTGGTCATCATTCTAAAAAGATGTGGCCGTGCTCCATCTTCTCCAATCCCGTGTGTCCTGTCTGGATAATAGAACAAATCAAATTGCTTTCCTGCTTCTAGTAATGCGTCTTGATATACAACCGTATGTTGAACATGTACATTATCATCACCTGTTCCGTGGATAATCAAATACGGGTCTTCTAATTTTTCTATTTTGCTTAAAGGAGAATTATCGTCATAGCCATCAGCATTGTCTTGCGGTAAATCCATATATCGCTCAGTATAAATACTATCGTAATAGCGCCAGTTGGAAACCATGGCCACAGAAACGGCCGCATTGAAAACATCAGCACCGTCTAAAATAGCATTTCCTGCCATGTAACCGCCATAAGACCAACCCCAAATACCAATTCTATCTGCATCTACATAGGCTAAACTACCCAAATATTTTCCGGTTTCGATCATATCTAGGGTTTCATATTTACCCAATTGTCTGTAAGTCATTTTTTTGAAAGCTTCTCCTCGTCCGCCAGTACCCCTTGGGTCAACCACAGCCACGATATAGCCGTTCTGTGTCATCATTTGATGCCAGTTGAATTGACTGCCTCCCCATGTGTTTTGGACTTGCTGACTGCCTGGTCCGCTATATTGATATACTATTACAGGATATTCCTTATTATCATCAAAATCTTCAGGTTTTAGGAAATAGCCATTTAAGCTTACATCCTCAGAAGTTTTAAATTGAAAGTACTCTTTTTCCACAAAACCGAATTCCTCTGTAATGGCTCTGTAGCTTTCATTATCCTTCAAAATTGTAAGTTTTTTATTTCCTTTGGTTTGGTGTAAGCTTACTTGGTTTGGTGTTGTGGGGTTGCTATAGTATTTAAGATAGTACTGAAAGTCATTGCTCATATTGATACGAGTATATCCTATTTCTTCTCCAATCAGCTTTTTCTTTTTTCCGTTCATGCCCACGGAATAGAAGGTTCTGTCTAATGGAGAAACTTCAGTGCTGATATAGTAAATTTTGCTCTCCTTTTGGTCGATGCCAACTATGCTCACAACTTCCCATTCTCCTTTTGTAATTTGCCTTACTAGTTTACCATCAATAGTATATAGATAAAGGTGCTTGAATCCATCCTTTTCACTAGACTGAATGAAATATTTGCCATCATCGGTATAGGTCAAATCATCACAATAATTCAATGCAACATAAGTGTCAGACTCTTCTTTTAAAACTACTTTGCTTTCACCTGTTGTGGCATTGGCGTGCAAAATCTCTAATATATTTTGCCTTCTGTTCATGCGGATGATGCTCAATAGATTAGAGTCTTTTGTCCATTGAACACGAGGAATATATTGATCTTTTTCTTTGCCAATATCCATTTTTTTACTCACTGCCGAGGCTAAATCGTAAACTGAAATCCAAACATAAGAATTAGCTTCTCCTGCTTTTGGGTATTTGTAAACGTAGTTTTCAGGATATAACTCCCCATCATTCCACTTTTGCAAAGTGTATTCTTTTACGTGACTTTCATCCATGGTGTAAAATGCTAATTTTTCACTATTAGGAGACCAGAAGAAAGTTTTGGTCACGTAAAATTCTTCCTCATAAACCCAATCTGAACCACCATTTATGATTTCATTAATTTTTCCATCGGAAGTAACCTGAGTAGTATTGCCTGATTCTATATCGAAAATGTAGATATTGTTTTCAAATACATATGCCACTTTTTTTGCATCAGGGGAGAATGTGGCAAACATTTGTGGATTTTCTGATAAGGCAGTTACAGTCTTATCTTCCAAGTTGTAAACATAATATTTTGCAGTAAATGAGCGTCTGTAAATATAGTTGACATCAGTTGCCAGTAATAATTTTTGTTCATCCTTGCTGAAGGAATAGCTTCTAATTTCAAGATTAGGATCTAACTCGCTACCATCCACAAGAGTCTCTACCACTTCGCCATTTTCCACATTAATTTTTTGGACTTTATTTTCTTCCAAAGCAGAATAGTATTTACCATCATTCATCCAGTTAACGTTATAAACAGATTCTTGACGGAATGTACCTTTTTCGTAAATATCAGAAACGGTAATTTTTTTTTGTGCGAAAGCAAGGCTAACACTTGTAAAACAAAGTATAAAAAGTAATTTTTTCATCATGATAAATTTGATTCAATTCCAAAAATAGTAAGCTTTTAGTAAATGAAAAGGTTGAAATTGAATTAGTGGTGAGAGGAGCGGTTGAGTGGTATATTTGGTTGGCCTGTCTGCTAGTTTTTATGTGGATAGAGTCCTGATGTGCTGATATTTCGATGTATAGACGTTTAAATATGCTGATAGATCGATTTATAAATTTAGAAGTTGTCTTGATACCATTCATTCCGTGCGTCATCGTAAGTTAACTTTTATAATTGAATAGATCTCTGCCTCCTCACTAAAGTAGGGGACAGGTTTGCGCAAGGGATGACGCACAGAACATAGTATCTGCAAGAACCTTTCATCCTGATATCAAATTTTCCGCGCTTTTTAGCCAAACCAATAGGCAAATCATTAGATTTGTGATTTAAGCCTTAGCATTAAAAATGGATAGAAACACAGCTCAACAAAAAATTCAGGAGTTAAGCGCAAAGCTTCATTATTACAACTACAAATATTATCAGGAAAGTGTATCTGAAATATCTGATTTTGAGTTCGATATGATGCTAAAGGAACTGATAAATTTAGAAGGTCAATTCCCGGAACTAAAAACTGATGACTCTCCTAGTCAAAGAGTAGGTGGAGATATTACGAAAAATTTTGAGACTGTTGAACATAAAATCCCTATGCTTTCTTTAGGAAATACATATTCTAAAGAAGAGCTGGAGGATTTTGATGGTAGGGTAAAAAGGGGGCTAGGTGAAGAGGAATACGAATATTTTTGCGAACTCAAATTTGATGGCGTAGCTATTAGTTTGCATTATGAAAATGGAAAATTAATTAGGGGTGTAACTCGTGGAGATGGTAGTAAGGGAGATGATATTACCAAAAACGCTAAAACAATTAGAACAATTCCTTTGAAAGTAAGAGGAGAAAAATTTCCCGAATATTTTGAAGCCCGAGGAGAAGTTTTTTTACCTAGGGAGGCTTTTAATGAGATTAATAGAGGAAGGGAAGAAAATGAAGAAGCGCTTTTGGCTAATCCCAGGAATGCAGCTTCAGGAAGCTTGAAAATGCAAGATTCTGCAGTTGTAGCCAAGAGAAAATTGGATTGCTTTTTATATTCTTATGCTGGTGAAGATCTACCTATAGATTCTCACGAAGAGGGAATCAAGCAATTAGAGAAATTTGGTTTTAATGTATCTCAGACCTACCAAAAGTGTAAAAATATTAATGAAGTTTTTGATTTCATTAAAGAGTGGGAGGAAAAAAGACATGCATTAGACGTTGATACTGATGGTATCGTAGTCAAAGTAAACAGCCTTGCACAACAGGAGCGATTAGGGTTCACGGCAAAAAGTCCACGATGGGCAATTGCTTATAAGTATAAAGCAGAAAGTTCTACCACAATTTTAAGAGAAATCACCTATCAGGTAGGGAGAACAGGTGCAGTTACTCCGGTTGCGAATCTTGAGCCTGTATCCTTGGCCGGGACAACTGTAAAACGAGCTTCCCTGCATAACGCCAATGAAATTGCTAGATTAGATTTGAGAGTTGGGGACACGGTACATGTAGAAAAAGGCGGTGAAATTATTCCTAAGATTACTGCAGTTGATTTGACGAAAAGAGATTTAGGAAGTAAAGAAGTTGATTATATTAAAAATTGTCCTGAGTGTGGTACAGAATTAGTGCGGGCGGAAGGAGAAGCTGTACATTATTGTCCCAACAGAAAAGGTTGCCCGCCACAAATTAAAGGTTCTATTGAGCACTATATTCAGAGAAAAGCAGCAGATATTGATTCTATGGGTGAACGAACCATTCACCTTCTTTATGAAAAAAGCTTAGTCAGAAATATAGCCGATTTATATGATTTGACATATGAAGATGTTTTCAAATTAGAAGGATTTAAAGATTTAAGTACTCAAAATCTTTTGAAAGGTATCGAGGCTTCAAAGAAAATTCCTTTTGAGAATATTTTATTTGGCCTAGGCATACGGTTCGTAGGCAAAACTGTGGCAGAGAAATTAGTGGCTCACTTTAAAACCATTAAAAAATTGTCTGAAGCTTCTTTTGAAGAACTGACCGAAGTTCCTGAAATCGGTGAGCGAATTGCACAAAGTGTGGTGGAATATTTTCATGATGATGATAATATTGCATTAATTGAGCGTTTGAAATCAGTTGGACTTCAATTTGAAATTAAGGAAAACATAATTGAACAAAAGGGTAATGCCTTGGAAGGGAAATCTTTAGTTGTTTCTGGAGTTTTTGACAATTACGGCAGAGATGAGATAAAGGATGTAATAAAGCAACATGGAGGAAAAGTAGTTTCGGCTATTTCAGGAAAAGTGGATATATTAGTGGCGGGAGAAAATATGGGGCCAGCAAAAAGGCAGAAAGCAGAAAAATTAGAGATTAAAATTATTAACGAAACTGAATTTCGGAGCCTTATAAAAGAAAACTAAAGCAGTGATTAAGCACAAGATTTTATCGTATAAAGTTAAAAGAGGACAGAAAAAGAGCAAATTTTTGCATCAGGCTTATCCCTATACTAAGCTAAAGAAAGTAGGAGTAATTTTCTCCTTTGAGGATCTAAAAAAACACGAAGCAGTCAAAAAATTCATTAAAGTATTACAGGCAGACGGAATAGAGGTAAAAGCGCTTGCCTATAAACCGAAGTCAACACAGAACTTTGAGTTCTACTTTGACTTTTTTGAAGATAGAGATCTTGGCTTTTTTGGCAAGATTGATAACCCGTATTTTTTGAGTTTTATAGATCAAAAACTGGAGTATTTATTTTGCTTAGATGACACGCTAAACTTGTACATGCAATATTTGTTAGTGAATACTAAGTCCGACACGAGAATTGGAGCCTACCAGGCTAATTCAGATAATGCGTCATTTTTTGAATTGATGATCAAGCCAAGAGAAAGTGGTGATACCAAAATTTTAACAGAAGAGATTATTCATTATGTCAGAAAAATTTCAGGAAACAACTAAAAAATTTACAGGGGTGGAACCCGCATTAATCACCCCATTTAAAGAAGATTTAACAGTAGATAGAGAAGCTTTAGAAAAGCTATTGAGACATACTGCCAAAGGAGCAGATTATTTTGTGGTGCAGGGAACCACTGGTGAATCTGCTACAACAACATTAAAAGAGAAGCAAGAAATATTAGCTTTTGTAAAAGCACATAATCCTAAGCAATTACCTATCGTATTTGGTGCTGGGGGTAATAATACTCAGGCAGTAATTGATTTGCTTGGCGAAATGGATTTGTCTGGAGTGGACGCAATTCTATCTGCTTCTCCTCATTATAATAAACCTTCGCAAGAAGGGATATATCAGCACTTTGTGAAAATCGCTGACGCATCACCTGTTCCGGTAATTCTGTACAATGTGCCAGGAAGAACTGCTTCGAATATGAAGGCAGAAACCACCTTAAGATTGGCCCAGCATAAAAATATTATTGGCATCAAGGAAGCATCAGGTGATTTAAGTCAATGCATGGAAATCATGGCTAATAAGCCCGAAGAATTTCTTTTGATTTCAGGAGATGATTTGTTGACCAATTCTATGATTACATTGGGTGCGGTGGGCGTAATTTCCGTAATGGCCAATCCATTTCCGGAAGTTTTCGCTAATATGGTTCATAATGCTTTGAAGGGAGATTTTGTAAAGGCAAATGAAAGCCTGTTTAAATTATTGCCTATCAATTCGCTCATGTACGAGGAAAGTAATCCAGTAGGGGCAAAGGAGGCATTACGACAACAAAGTGTTTGTAAAAATTATGTTAGATTGCCATTATTGCCAGCAACTGATGGGTTATCCAAAAGAATAGCAAAGAAAATTAAGGAATTTGGGTTGAGGTAGATTTTATAATGTAGGCATAGGGCATGTCCTGCGCCTACATTATAAAATTGTTGGACATCAAAATTCTTCCATATTATAAATCCTTCTAATCCTTGATCTAATAGCCCCTTTAGTCCTCCCAAAATGATTGGCTAAATCTTTTGTGCTCAATCCTTCTTCAAACATGTATTTCAATTCTTTGTCCAGTTCATCATTCCATGGCGCATAGGCTTTTTTGTGCTTTTCCCTGATTTCTTCGACATCATAGGATTTTTCTTCGAAGCTGTTAACCTTTAAATCTTTAATAGAAGCATCGTCATTCACTTTCTTTTTCTTCAGTAAAATGATTTGCTCATTCTTAGGCCAATTCTCCGGTAGAAGTTCTTCCTCAATGTAAAGTTTATTTTGGGTTCTGGTTATTGCCACGTACAACAAATTGATTTCTTCGTTCAATTTTTCCTTTATCAAATCAGGAAGATTCTTTTGTTGGGATAATTTCTTTAATTTCTCTTCTGTCAAGAAATCATTTACCAAATGCACTGACCCATATTCCATTCCTTTACATCTATGAACTGTAGAGAATATGATGTTGGCTTTTTCTCTATCCTGATTTTCTACATGTTTTTCTTTTAGTTGCTTGATATATTCCGGTATTTCATTTCCATATTCTCTCACCAACTCCACCATCATACCCAATTGCATATCTTCGGTCTTCTCAATATACTCTTCCAAATTTTCCAGCGTATTCATCTTTTTAATTAATGGGTCACGGATGAATTTCCTTTTCCCATTGTACAGATTCAAAACATCATAGAGCGAAGTGCCATCATCAGCATAAGTGTAGGAGTTAATATTGCCTTCGAAATAAATTCCCTCTAAGTTCGCCCGTTCGGATATGTAGTCGATTGCTTTCGTTAATAAACCTAGGTTGGTGCGAGCCAATACTGCCTTCTGTTCACCTTTTGAAGGCTCACCTTTACCTTTTATGTGGAACTTCACATCTGCTTGAAGATGTTTTTTTCTTTCCACAATGGCCTGAGCCAATCGGGCTATTTTTTCATTGAATCTAAAGCTACTGGATAGTTCAAACGCTTTAAAATTCACCATTTCCAATGAGTTTACCGCATAGCGCCATGAGTAAATTTGCTGATGAGTATCGCCAACTATTACCTTCACTGCTTTTTGCTGAAGGAACACATCCAGCATGGCAGGAGAGGCGTCTTGCCCCTCGTCAAAAAGAATGTAATCATATTTTAACTGGGGTTTGAGTAGTTGAAATTTCTTTAAATAGAAGTCATGAGTCATCGCGATTTCGCCACTGTTCATTTTGGCCAAAAACTCTCGGGTTTTCTTTTTGATGTACGAGTAGTTACTTTTTACAAATGTATAGACCTTTTTATCAGAAATGGTGTCCTGATAATTCAATTCTCCCACTTTGGTAGCATTGCTATTGCAAAAATATGCAGTGAATTTATTAATATGGTTGGCCATTATCATTTCGGCCATGGGCTCACTTTTTATATTAAGGTCTAAAATATCAGCCAATTCATGGTTTTTGTACCCGGTGCTATTAATTTCTAGATTGTTTCCAACGATTACATGCTTGAATGCCAACGAATGTGCAGTTTGTACTTCAACATTGAAAAGCTTTTTAGATTTAAATTTTTTGGTGGCTTCCAATTTTACAGATTTGTTAAAAGCCAGATAGAGAATTTTACTGTTTTTAGGTCTGCTTTCTGCATAAGCAATCAAGGTAGTGGTTTTGCCAGATCCTGCTACTGCATTAATTTTGATGTTTTCATTTGATGTGATAATGGAGGATTGTTGTTTAGTTAATTGCATTGGTTGATAATTTTAAACTAATCCTTATGTAGATAGACTTCAATATGTGTTAATCAGTTAATATATACTTTTAAAATTATTAAAATTATATAAATCAAAAAATTGATTGAGGCAATAATCAGTTGAGAAGTTATCGACTAGTATAGTTGAAATGAAAGTAGAATATTGATTATAGAATTTAAGTATATTTGCTCCGTTTTTGATGCAACCAATCGTTTTTGCAATGCATCTCTTCCTTAGTCACTACCAAAAATTTTAAAGATTTTGAAAAAAATACTTCCCCTTTTATCCATTATATTTCTTTTTGCATGTGCCGAAAAAGAAGCAGGATTGGAATATATTTCTCATCAGGAAAGTGGTTTAGAATCACATATGTTGGATAGTTTAGATAACTTTTTGGGTTCTGCAGGCTCATCATCTTTAATGATCATGATTGATGGTAAAATTGCACATCAATATGGCGACATTACTAAAAAACATACTGTACATTCCATTAGGAAATCATTAATTAATAGTTTGTACGGAATTGCTATAGAAGAGGGATTGATAGATACTAGCGCAACACTAGAAGAGTTGGGAATTGATGATCTTAATACATTGACCAAGCAAGAAAAACAAGCTAGTGTTGCAGATCTTTTAAAGTCTCGTTCTGGTGTTTATCACCATGCAGGAGCAGTTTCAGAGGGAATGTTGGAAAATATGCCTCAACGGGGTCAATATGCTCCAGGCGAATATTTTTATTACAATAACTGGGATTTCAATGTTCTCGGTTACATACTAGAAGAGGCTACCAATAAAACTATATACGCATTATTTGAGGAGAAAATTGCAAAACCTATTGGTATGGAAGACTATGCTGGTGAATTTAGTGAAATAGACGGTGAAAACCCGGATTCTGAAATTCCTGAAACTGATGGGTTCTATCAGAAAGAATCTTCAAAATCTAAATATCCAGCTTATCACTTTAGGCTTTCATCTCGGGATATGGCACGCTATGGACAGCTTTATTTACAAAATGGAAGGTGGCATGGAAAGCAGATTGTACCAAAAAAATGGATAGAAGCTAGTACTACTCCTCATAGCATTACGAATCCTGACTATGGTATCGCCTATGGAATGCTTTGGTATGTATTGTATCCAAATGAAAATAGAAGTACTAAATCCTATTACCATACTGGAAATGGTGTTCATATGTTGGGTGTTTACCCAGGAAGTAATATGGTTTTAATCCATAGAGTAGACACTGAATCCCCTTACAGTTTTCATCAAGGAAATTTTTACCAAATGATATCCAAGGTATTTGGGAGCTTCAAATAGTTACTTTGCCACAATAGTAAACTCTACTCGCCTGTTTTTAGCTCTGCCCTCATCAGTATCATTGCTATTTATCGGAGCCGTTTCTCCCATCCCTTTCGCAGTCATTCTATCTGATGCAATTCCTTTTTCAATTAAGTATTCCATTACTGATTGCGCTCTGCCTTCACTTAAAGTTAAGTTATAGTCATCACTGCCTTTGCTATCAGTATGCCCAATAATATCTATTTTGATACCTGCATTTTGAATCATTAAATCTGTCAGCCGATCTAATTCCGGGAATGAAACTTCTTTTAGTGTGGTTTTATCAAAATTGAAATAGATGTTGTTTATGATTACTGTTTTACCTACTTCAATAGGTGACATTTCCAATGTAGTAGAATACTCTCTAAAATCTTGATTATCGCCAATGGTCAAACTGTCTTCCAGATTCAGATAATTTATTTTTTTACCCCTAATGACTAGTTCGCCATGCTTCGGAACTTTGAGCTGAAAAGTACCATCAGTATTGCTAGTTAAACTACTAAAAGTAGAGTCTTGAATTTCAAAGCTAAGCTCTGCTTCTAATGGTTCTTTAGATTTTTCGTCTATCACTATGCCAGAAATAAGGTAGGGTTTATAAGCTTTGTTCATTTGGTAATCCTTTCTGATCTCATAGGTGTATTCGCCTTCTGGTATTTTCACCGAAAATGCTTCTATAATGTCTTCATACTCATCTGATAGAACTCTGATTTCATAATCTCCAGCACCATTTAAATTGATTGCATAACCACCATCTTTAAACCTAGTCCCAGCAGAGTCCGTGAAATTTTTCTTTTTAACGATTACTTTAGCATTTACAGGGTTTAAGGTTCTAGCGTCCGTAATCAAGCCGTTTAAAGTAACTTTTGTTTCTATTGGAGTTAAATAGAAATCTTTATTAATTACAGTATCCTTCAAAATGTTTGTTAAATCTAAGGTTTCATTTAATTGTTCATATCCTATTTTTGCAGAAATGAAACTGAAGTTTTTATTTTGATAGGTTGTGAATTTGTATTTTCCATCGGATTTAACATCAAAATTTAGTGCCTTGCTACCTTCAGGTTCAGCAGTTAAGTAGACGGCTAAAGGTTCTTTGCTAGCTGCATTGAATACCTGGCCTTTGACGATAATTTTTGCTTTAGGAATTAAGCCATATACGTTCATGTTGCTTCCATCAGCGCTCACATAAGTTCGGGTTGTAAAAGCATTATTCCCAGTCTCATCAACAGAAAAGTAAGAGTCAAATCCATCAGTATTAATAGGAGTGCCAATATTCTCTGGTTCGCTCCAATTCAGCCAACTGTCATCCAGTCTTTTTACTTTCCAGATATCCACTCCTCCCATCCCACCATCTCGATTACTAGCATAGTACATCACTTTATCATTTTCGGTTAAATAGGGGCCAAATTCATCTTTATAGGTGCTAAGAGACTTTATCATTATGGGTTTGGAATAGTTGCCATCTGCTTTTCTCATGCTTAAGTAAAGGTCGCTATACGGTTTTTTCGAACGTTCATTCATGTAGATTATGATTGCGCTGCGGTCCTGACTAATAGTTGCACCTGAAAACACACCCTGATTCATTTCCTCATAATCTTCCACTTCTAACTCTTCCGTTTTGCCCCAACCTTTATTATCCTTTGTTACAATCGAAAAGCCATCTTTATTTTTATTTCTTCCTCCTCGTATGAACAAGGCATTTCCCTCATCTAAAATCGTGTATACCTGATTAAACTTTCTTTTGTTGAATGGTGACTCCATATGTATGGCCTGACCCCAGCTTCCGTCCGCTTGCTTATCCGAATACCATATATCCTGAGAATTGTCCCGTCCCTCGTTATTTTCAGGATGATTTGAAATGGTAAAATATAGTCTTTGATTATCAGGAGTGACAAGGGGAGCACTTTCATGATAGCGTGAGTTAACTTCTTTATTGAGTTCTACTAATTGATAAAGAATTTGCTCATTTTGTGCAGAAATTAAATAGGGCAGAAATAAAAAGAGGAATCCTAGCTTTTTCATATTTGATATTTTGACGTAAATATTAATAAAAAGAAGAAAAATAGCTATTCATCGAATAATAATATCCCTTTGTCTGTAATATTTACAATTAGATTATATCAAATCTATAGTCACAAGCTAATTTAAGGATCGCAAACCTAAAACTTATTTTCTATTGAGTGATTTCAGACTGGGAGAAATACTTGAAATTTAGTCTTCGATTTGGTCTTTATTTTCTTTGTAATAGGCCTTTGCTTCTTCTTTGCTCTTTTTGATGCCAATACTACTTACTGCACCGCTTAAAAGGGCTTTTGCCCACAAGTTAAAAATTGATCTACTTTCAATTCGCTCATAAAAGATATTTCCTTGTTGCAGTTTAAACCATCGGGGATTTTTGTTACTCACTACGAAGCTGTTCGCAAATATGGTTTTGAGGTTGTTTCCAAATCCTTTGGATTGATACGTTTCCCTGTCTAAGATGTCAATTTTCAAATTATTATATCGAAATTCCATCAATCCCTCAGCATAATCTTCATTTCCCTTAAAATTGATATTTACGCCTTCATTATATCCAGAGCGGACCTCAATTGCCCCTAGTGGTATTAACATTTCATTCAAATTTCTTAATTCCATTGGACTAATATTCCCAAGAAATTGAAATTCACCTTTTTCCGAAGGTATAGGGAAATTCACTTTGGTATTAAATTTAGCGGCCTCATTTAATCTCCCCTTTGCTTGCAACAACATTGGCTTCCCACTTTTAAAATGGTGGCTTCTCATATTAAAAATAAATCCACTGTCAATGTTTAGGGTCATGGTTCCAATACCCGAAGCTTCCTTTGGCACTATATGAATATGTATATCAGAGTTTACCAAAACGGAATCCACGCTGAAAGCAAAGTCAGATTTTGAAAGTACTTGTTGTGGCATGGGTACTCGCCTCTGATCATTATGAGGGACGTTTAGGTCGCGAAATACCGTAAGATCTCCATTTGCAACTTTTAATTTATTAAGGATGAATTTTTCAGCAATTAACAAACTATCAATATTTAGCTGTTCTAATTCTAGTGATGATATATCTAACTTAAACCAATCATTTTGTGATTGAATGTGATCGCTATATTCAAAACGGTCATATTTCGACCTCATTTTTATATTATGAGCCTGAAAGTTGGATGCAGGATAACTGAAGGTATATTCATCGGCATAAACAGTATAGTGTTTACCAAAATTTTCTCTATAATCTTTACCTGTGAAAATTAAAGATTCAATGTGATGATGTATTTCTTTTGGATTTAATGTCGAATCTACCTTTAAAGCATTTATAGATAAGTCTGCTTGTCTAACGTAGAAATTTCTTTTTCTTTCTTTATGAAAAATCTTAATGTTGATATTATTGGAATTCAATTGCTCGATCTTCAATTGCTTGAAAGGTAATTCGATACTTTCGGCTATTGAAGATTTATCCTGATTTTCAATCTTAAAGTTAAAGTTCGTTTTCGTACTGCTAATTTCTTGAATAACTACTCTATTTTTTCGTAAATACTCACCCAAATAGGCATTTTGAAGTTTTAGATTTTGAATTTCCAAAGAAGTAGCACTGTCAGATCCCATAAATCTAAAACTTCTTATTTCTCCCGCTTTATCATAGCTTCGATAGCTCAAGTTTTTGACGGCAATTGTATCTGAATTTGCTGTATAAAGAGTAAAAGTTTCATTATTAATTGTAAAATCCTCTGCATAAACCAGATCGCTATTGGCTTTTTTAGGAAAGTTAAGATTTTGAAATTCCAATTTTGAGTTAAAACTCTGAAATTTGCTATTTTTATTTTCGGCATTCAAAAGTGAAACACTAGATCGCACTACATTAACATTGGCATTCCCAACTGCAAATTTAAATTTACTAGCATTTTCATTTTTTGATTCGAAATATTTATTTAAAGCTGTAGTCCCAATGTAATTCAATTGTTCAATATTGATCAACATATTATCTGCTTCAAAACTGTTGTTTTGAAAAAGCGCATCTTTATTGAAATTACTAAATTTGATTTCTGGTATTTTTACATCAAGAGATAAACTGTCATTTCGTTGTATAGGCTGTATATTCAATTGCTGAAGAGATAATTGATTTTGATTTTTCGGAAGAACTAATTTTGTCACGCTAATCCGATGTTTTAATTGCTCATCTTCAAATCGTAAATCCTTAGCTAAAATCTGAAAAAGCCTTACTTCATTTTGATAATTAAGATCAATATCAAAATCAGCAATATTCAAACTTCGGTATTTATCGATTTGGTATTTTAATGCACCTTCTTGAAGTAGAATATTGATTGGTTTTTGAGGAAATATCCATGCATTACCCTTGTTAGATTGTTTTTTCAAGTCTTTATAGCTAAGCTTTAATTGAGGTTTTAAAAGTGTTAAACTGTCTATATTGAGCTTTTTCTTATTAATGATGCTATCCAATTCAACACCCCTAAGACTTAAGTAATCGATTTTTATTTGGTCTCTCAACCCTTGAAAATCTAAATTTAAATTGTTTAGATCCAGCGAGTGAAGATTATTTTGCGATTGAAAAGTGCTTATACGAACTTTTCCGTTCGTCATATTATAAACCAATTCCTGTCCATTTATTAAGGTACTATCAGATATTTTGTGCCATGATTGTAGCGTTGAATCTATCTGTAAAAAGTGCGCTTGAATGTTTAAAGACTTTCCTTTAAATATATCCGCAACCTGCAGATCAGAATTGAGCACTGCAAATTTCTTCAACTTTATTTCAGTGAAATTTTTACCTAGTATTTTGTACAATTCTTCAGGTGTAATGATTGCTTGCTGTTTGTCACTATTTTTAAAATAGGGAGGAGTTATTTCTATTTTTGCATTTCTAAGTGTCAAATCCTGTAAATCAATGCGATCGTTATCATAAATATTTCTGTGGGCTATTCCTCGCATTTCAAGTATGGGAAGGTTTAAGGTGAACTGCGTTAAAGTGCTGTCTTTCAGTGTTCTGGACGGTCTTATTTCTAGGTTCTTGACAAGTAGGGTAGAGTCAAGAGTGTTGAAATTCAACTTTTTGAATTTGATGTTATGAAGATTGTCAGGCAAAAGATAATCATAGTCATTAATTTCAACTGAAGCATTTTCAAAATAGTGAATAATGTTTTGAATATCTCTTTGTGTGGAGTCCAGCTCAATATTGAATAAATCGATACTTATGTTGTCGGATAAAAATCTTTGTTGATTATCGCCCTTTAAAGTTAGATTGAGACCCCCTTCGTGAATTCTAAAGTCATTTATCTTTATTAAATCAAAGAGAGCTAGTAATGAGGCACCTATGCTGTTTTCAGCTTGCTCTGTATTTAGCTTTCTAGATTTCAGAACAGATTGGATTTTGATCTTAGGTTTTGGAATATTGACTTGCTCAACTACCAGAAAATTATCCTCATATGCTTTTAGATAATTGATTCCTTTCAATTCTAAAGTAGGGACATCTATATCGTATACATTTTGATTTTGTTTTTCAAATACTTCTGCTCCATCAATATCCTTTCGAACAGTAATTTTGAGATCATTGAAATTGAGAATTGAATCTTTGGTGGAAAGTTCAAAGCCTTCAAAACTCAATTCATGAATGCTGTCAGGAAGTAATATAGATTGTTGGTTAACACCTAAATTAATGGCTTCAGAGTAGAAGATTTTCTTCTTTTTCCTTTGTTGTGAAACAGTAAATTCTTCCACTGAAAAGTCAATGGCTTTCAATTTGAAATTACTAGGTGAATGATTTACAGATCCGCTTCTTACTTTTAAGAAATTGATTTGCAATAAATCTAGATATTGAGATATAACATCGTAAAGTTGACCTGTTTCCCGCCCAAATTTTAGTGGTTTTTTTTCAGGATTTATTTTGGTCATGAATAACTTCGGGTCAATCACTTCGATTCCATCTACAACTAGTTCCTTATCTGTGTAAATTCTGATTACTGATTCTAGTGAGATATAGACTTGAGCCACTTGTGCTTCATAAATGTTTTTAGCGTTAATGGAATCTTGCCTGTTTTCAGGAGTGGCTGTAAGTTCTAGATTATTGATGGTGATCGACTTTTTAAAGAGATTTAATTCGATATCATCGAAATTAATTCGATAAAGTCCTTGGCTTTCTTTTGCAATTAGTTCTTGTAAATAGTCGCCCGAAATTCTGTTTCCTACTTTTCTTAACTGGTCGTTTACAATGAAGCCAACAGCGAAAATAAGTATGGCAAAGCCGATAGTTCGGTATAATCTTTTACGTTTTCGGTTCATAGAAATCTAAAAGCTTAAGATAAGCTTTTTGACTGAATTAGTAGTGAATTTGATTTAAAATCTAATTTAATAGTTAGTTAAAACTAAGGATTTCTATTTCTGTACTGTATTTTACTTTAACTGGGAAGAGAATTTACACTTGTCTTACATCCAAAATGACGTCCGTGTATTGACCCAAATTATTAATGAGGTGGAAATACTTTTCAGCTACTTCTGCTTCACTACTTAGCTGGTTGTCTGCTTTTAGATTTTTGAATTTATCTACCCCACTGAAGGATTTTTCATTAGTGTTTCGAATTTGTGTTTGCATTTCAGTATCTACTACTCCAGGTGCAATAGCTTTGATGATGAAGCCGGTTCCATCCATTTCAGCTTCTTTCGCTGCTACTTTTGAAGCCATATCTAATGCAGCTTTTGAAGCGCAATATCCTGACCAGCCGTCAACAGCATTTTTACCTGCTCCAGAACTGATATTAATGATGATTTTTTCACTTTCATTATCTTTCAAATCACGTATAAACTGATTCATCAGAAGGAGAGGAGCATTTACATTTAAATCAAATAAAGCGGGAATGCTTTTACAATCAATTTCTCCTAAATGCTCAATATCCCCTAAAGTTCCGGCATTGTTTATTAATACGATCTTTTGAAAACCTGAAGTATTCGAAAATATTTGAGGCAATTTTTCAAGAAGCGTAGGAATATTAGACAAATCATAAGTCAATGCTTTGTAATTTTCATGCTCAATAAAATGAGTTCTATTGATTCCCCATACTTCAGCCCCAGTTTTTAAGGCTTTTTCAGCCAATCCTCTTCCAATACCCTTGCTTGCTCCTGTTATAATGAATAGTGATTTCTTCATAATGTAAATATTAATGCCTTATACATAATCGAATGAGATGAATTTAAGTTTTGTTTTATGGCGTACAAAAAAGCCCGGAATTTCATTTAAAATTACGGGCTTTAATAATTGATGAATTTTAGATTACAAAATATACTGACTCAAGTCTTTATCCTTCACTAAACCATCTAATTTTTCGCCTACCATTTGTTTAGTAATCACTACTTTGGCATTGGCTCCAATTTTATCTGGAATATCAAATAGTAATTCATTTAATAATCTACTCATGACAGTTTGCAATCTTCTTGCTCCAATATTTTCTACCTCAGAATTGACTTGATATGCTATTTCAGCCAATTCTTCCAAGGCATCATCATCAAATTGTAAATCTACCTCTTCTGCTTTCAATAAGGCCGTGTATTGCCTTGTCAGCGCATTTTTAGGCTCTTTTAAAATTCTTAAGAAATCGGCTTTCGTTAAGCTGTCCAGTTCTACCCTGATTGGGAATCTACCCTGTAATTCAGGAATCAAATCAGAGGGCTTGCTTACATGGAATGCTCCAGCTGCCACAAATAATATATGGTCTGTGTGTATAAGTCCATATTTTGTGTTTACTGCACTACCTTCCACAATTGGCAACAAATCTCTTTGTACTCCTTCTCGGCTAACATCACCACCGCTTGAGTTCCCACTTCCTTTCGCAATTTTGTCAATTTCATCAATGAAAATCATTCCAGTGTTTTCAGCTTTCTTGATGGCCTCTTCTTTCACTTCATCCATATCAATAAGCTTGGAAACTTCTTCATCAATCAATATTTTCCTAGCCTCTTCAATGGTTACTTTTCGCTTTTTATTTTTCTTCGGCATCATATTGCTCAACATATCCTGAAGGTTGATCATAGATGTCTCATCCATCATACCTCCGCCTACCATGCCCATGCCATTATTGGCAGGAGTCTTCACATTGATATCAATTTTTCTATCTTCCAGTTCACCATTTCGCAATTTTTCTCTGAATCGCTCACGAGTCTTTTGGTTTAACTCATAATCATTCTCAGGTACTTGATTATCAGCTGTAGTGTTTACAGGGCGCTGATTTGCTGATTTCATTGGTGGAATTAAGGCATCTAAAATAATGTCTTCCACTGCTTGCGAAGCCTTTTCTTTCACTTCTTCTTTCTTCGCAGCTTTCACTAAATTTACTGATTGCTCAACCAAATCACGCACCATGCTTTCCACATCGCGCCCAACATAGCCCACTTCTGTAAATTTAGATGCTTCCACTTTCGTAAATGGGGCATCTGCTATTTTTGCCAATCTTCTGGCAATTTCTGTTTTACCTACACCCGTTGCTCCAATCATTAAAATATTATTGGGTACAATTTCTCCCTGAATATCCTCAGGTGTATTCATACGCCTCCATCGGTTACGCAAGGCAATCGCCACATTTCGTTTAGCGTCATTTTGTCCAATAATATATTTATCAAGTTCTGCAACGATTTCTTTCGGTGTCAAAAATAAATTCTTGTTCATGATTTCTTTTTTACAAATTCTTTCAAATTACTTCCCAGCGTTATAAAATGCGCAAAACCGCCCGCCTGGTAAATGGCATTTGAATAAGCCATATTAAATTTTTTGGTTTGGAAATAAACTCCAAATGTAAAACCACCTGCTCCACCAACTTGTTCAGCCCTCAATGATTGTCTTATTAAGTGGTTATATCCAGCCCTTAGATTTACATTTTTCCCTAAAACTACCTCTGTCCCAATGGTAAGGTGCTGAAATATTTTATCAAATGTATTGGGGGAATTATTATTCACGTCCGTAAATACCACATTATCATCATCACTCAACAAACTTTCGTCAAAATAGCTTAGATCATATTGATAGAGCCTGTTTAATGTTAGTGAGAAACGGAAGGGCATGAACTCAGGTTTGTAAGTTCCACCTACTTGTATATCAAAAGGTAAATTTCGATTTCCCACCACATATTTTGATGTGAAAAAGCCTAAGTTTTTAATAACCAATCCAAAACTCAGTTCTTCATCAGGATGGACAAATGCCCCACCCAAATCAACTAATATAGCGGACTGATTAAATCCACTAATTTGAGATCCTACAAACTTCAGACTAGATCCATATCGGAAAACTCCATCTTCTCTTGAATGGCTAATCTGGATGGCATAGTCAGACGCGCTAAAGTCTTCAGTTCTCGCTCCTGTATTATCAAAACCTTCAAACTGCCCATAATGAAAATAGCTAACACCAAAGCTAAACAAACCTAGGTTTTCAAATTCTTGAGCATAGGTCACTTGACTATTGTAAATATTAGCAAAATAAGGATTTACGCTAAATGACAGCTGACCGTCCATCTCTGAATTTAGCAAGGCAGGGTTTTGCCACACCATATTGACATCCCCTGCATTTGAACTTACATTGGCAGTTCCCAAACCAGCAACTCTAGCGTGATTAGGTTTTTCTAAAAATTCAAAGGCACGCAATCCTCCAATTTGACCAAATGAAATTGAACCAGTCAAACTGAAAATAATGAGGATTACTATGACCTTTTTTCCAATCATAAGGTACTAGCAGGTACTGTTTTTTTATTATCCTCTTCGGGAATCACAAAATCAATCGGATTTTTGATTTTCTCTTTCAATAAAGCAATTTCCAATACTTCACTTACTTGATCCACAAAGTGAATATTTAAACCTTTAATGTAGCGAGAATCAATTTCATCAATATCTTTTTTATTACGCTGACATAAGATCACATCTTTTATTCCAGCCCTTCTGGCAGCCAAAATTTTCTCTTTCAAACCTCCAATTGGCAATACCTTCCCTCTCAAAGTAATCTCACCAGTCATAGCTAATCTCGATTTCACTTTTCTTTGCGTGAAGATTGATGCTAATGATGTAATCATTGCGATTCCAGCCGAAGGCCCATCTTTTGGTACTGCCCCAGCCGGAACGTGGATGTGCAGATCGTAGTGATCAAATATTTTGTGGTGAATTCCTAATTCTTCTGCGTGAGATCGTAAATAGGAGAGAGCAGTCATTGCTGATTCTTTCATGACGTCCCCTAATTGACCAGAAAGCGTCAGTTTACCTTTCCCTCTGCTCAAGCTTGACTCTATAAATAAAATCTCTCCACCTACTGATGTCCAAGCCAAACCAGTCACCAATCCAGCAGTTTCATTATCTTGGTAAATTTCCTTCTCAAATGATTCTGCACCCAAGATCCTTAATACATCTGCAGGTTCAATCTTACTGTTGAATTCTTCCTCCATTGCTATGGATTTGGCAATGTTTCTCACAATTTTACCAATTGTTCGTTCCAATCCTCTAACACCTGATTCACGGGTATAATCTTCAATTACTTTTGCAATAGCTTTTCTGCTAAAACTAACATCTTTAGCTTTTAAGCCATGTTCCTTTTTCTGTTTAGGTATAAGGTGTTTTTTAGCAATTTCTACCTTCTCTTCTAAAGTATACCCAGTCACCTCAATAATTTCCATCCGATCTCTTAGTGCAGGATGAATGGTATCTAAAGAGTTTGCTGTTGCAACAAATAATACGTTTGATAAGTCATATTCAACTTCAAGATAATTATCCTGAAAAGTCTCGTTTTGTTCAGGGTCCAAAACCTCAAGCAAAGCAGAAGAAGGGTCTCCTCTAAAATCAGAATTAACTTTATCGATTTCATCTAGAATATAAACAGGATTAGATTTTCCTGCTTTTTTCATGTTTTGGACGATTTTCCCAGGCATAGCGCCCACATATGTTTTTCTATGGCCTCGAATCTCAGCTTCATCATGTACACCACCTAGCGACATACGTACATATTTCCTGCCTAATGCATCGGAGATTGATTTTCCCAATGAGGTCTTTCCAACACCTGGAGGTCCGTAAAGACACAAAATAGGGGCTTTCATATCCTGCTTTAATTTCAAAACAGCAAGATACTCTATGATCCTTTCTTTGACTTTTTCAAGACCATAATGATCACGATCTAATATTTTCTTGGCTCTTTTTAGGTCAAAGTTGTCTTTCGTCAATTCTCCCCAAGGTAATTCTAATAATAGCTCGACATAATTCATTGCAACAGGATACTCTGCAGCTTGTGGGTTAATGCGTGAAAGCTTATCAATTTCTTTATCAAAATGTTTTTGTACTTCTTTAGACCACTTCTTTTCCTGAGCTTTTAATCTTAGGTTATCTAATTCCTGATCAGGACTATCTTGTCCTAACTCATCCTGAAGCACTCTGATTTGCTGTCTAAGGAAATAGTCTCTCTGTTGCTGATCAATATCAGTGTGAACCTTTTTATGGATTTCATTTTTCAATTCCAGCATTTGGATGTCCTTAAGCATAAATTCTAGGAGAAGCGTTGCTTTTTCCTTAGCATTGGTTTTCTCCAACAGCTTTTGTTTTTCAGCTACATCTGAATTTATGTTGGAAGAAAGAAAATGAGTTAAGAAATTTGGATTCTCTATGTTGTCTAGAGCAACTTGTGCCTCCTGTGGAATTTCTGGATTCAGCTTTAGAATTTTACTTGCTGCATCCTTCAAAGACTGAATAACTGCCTTATTGGATTTTTGCTTAGGATCCAATTCCTCATCATTCAATTCTTCATAAGTAGAAATCAGAAATGGATCTTCCTGTACAATTTCTTTTACTGCAAATTTTTGTTTCCCTTGAATAATGATAGTGGTATTACCATCTGGTAGAACAATCATTTTAAGGATTCTGGCAACAGTTCCAACGCCATAAATGTCATCTTTACCAGGATCTTCTACTTTGCTGTTTGATTGGGCTACTACTCCAATTATTCTGTCGCCTTTATAAGCTTTCTTCACCAGCTTAATAGATTTTTGCCTTCCTACGGTAATTGGTATCACTACTCCTGGAAAAAGAACAGTATTGCGGATAGGTAATATCGGAAGTTGATCAGGTAATTCTTCCTCTCGCATACTGTTTTCTTCATCTGTTGAAATGAGTTGGATTAACTCACCAGTTTCATCATCATTTATATCTGAAAATACTTGTTGATGTTTAAATATTGAATCCATATATTATTTTAATTCTTACAGCCAATTTGGCATTTGAAATCTCTTTTTGAACCCTTTAATTGGGCTTATTCCATTATTCAATTGTTATGCCAATAAAATATTTCCTAATTTTGGAATTATTTTAGGTTCAAAACCGACATTTTTCGGATATTAAAGTTTAATATACTGACATATTTACCGTAAAACTATCAAATTGTCTTGAAGCACGCATTTAAATATTGCTTTTTCCTAACCTTATTTTTTATTTCAATTGATCTATCAGGTCAATTCAATCCTCAAGTAGAATTATCAAAGAAAGAAGCCGAAAAGTTATTCCCCTTTTATTTTCCCAATGTAAATCAATTTAATTTTTATGTGGATGAAAATGCCATGAATAGAATTGAAAGAGCACAAGAGAATAAAAACTGGGAAAAATTTAAGGATTTGCTGGAGGATTACGTCAAGAAGTTTGCAACAGAAAACTTCTATAAAGACACACGTTTGATCTGGCAGTTGGCCAAGATGGAGGAACTCTACGGGGATTTTGAAACTGCAAAAAGCTTATACAGACTCGCTTTAAAACATCATCAAAGTAGAATTGATTTAAAGCAAATGGAGATTTTTATGGATTCTGTTCAACTTGAGCAGACTGATGATTATGTCCCGATCGATTATTATTACGAGTTGGTAGATTTTAGAAAATCAATTGATACCCTTGTGCCCCCTCGCGGCATATTATTAAGCATGGGCAAGCAAATCAATTCAAATATGGAAGATTATGCTCCGGCTTTAACTTTGGATAATAAAACTATGATTTTTACCTCCAAAAGGAGTTTGAGTGGGAGTTTATTGTCAAACAATTCTAATGAGGATTTATATATAGCAATCCAGGAAGATGGAATGTGGCAAGATGCCGTTCAATTAAGGGATATTAATAGCCGATATAATGAGGGTTCAGCTACTTTAAATGCGGACGGTAATCAGATTATCTTTGCTAGATGTGGTTCTCCAGATGGTTTTGGGAATTGCGATTTATATGAAACGCATCTTCAAGAGGATAGCACTTGGAGTTCTGCAATCAATTTAGGTCCAAACTTGAACTCAAAGGCATGGGATTCTCATCCATCTTTGTCCGTAACCGGTGATTCACTGTTTTTTGCTTCAGATAGGATTGGGGGATTTGGTTTGTCAGATATTTACTTTTCTATAAAGGATGAGGATGGTAATTGGACAAGAGCTAGAAATCTCGGCCCTGTGGTGAATACCCGAGGGAATGAAGTAAGTCCCTTTATTCATCCACGATATAAAATTCTATATTTTAGTTCGAATGGTCATTTACTAAATTTTGGAGGCTTTGATATCTATAAAGCTAATTCGAAATTATTTTTGTGGGATGAACCTCAGAATATAGGGCCATTAATAAACACTGAAGGTGATGAGTATTATTTCACTATCGATTCAGACTCAGAAGATTTATTTTACGCTGGTTCCTCTTCAATGAGAAGCAGAAATCTAGATCTATTTTCTTTTCCTTTACCCATGGAAGCGCAGCCTGGTGCAAGTACTACCGTATCAGGAGTAGTGACTGATACAGTTCAGGGTAAACCATTTAGAGGTATTGTTTCCATAGTAGATATTGAAAACGGAATTGAAATTGCACCAAAATTTACAAGAGAAGATGGTAGTTTTGAGTTTAATTTGATTAATAATGCAAATTATGTAATGGTTGTGCAGTCTGATAAATTGTTCAGAATAGAAGAAATGTTTTTCCTTTCTGGAGATACAGTGATGAACAAAAATATTGATCCCGTCTCAAGTAAAATACGGTTTAAATCGATTGAATTTGAAGAAAATTCTTCCAAATTAAGACCAGATATGTACAGTGATTTGGATAAAGTAGTTGATTTCCTGTTAGATTATCCAGAATTTAAGCTTAAGATATCTGGTCACACTGACTCTTCAGGAGATGAGTTACGGAATAAGTCATTGTCTCAAGAAAGAGCAGATGCAATTCGCGATTACATAATTATTCTCCATCCTATTGAAGAAAATCGCGTGGTAGCTGTTGGATTCGGAAACAATCAGCCAGTGGTTAAAGATGAAAAAACCGATGACGATAGAAGATTAAACAGGAGGGTAGAGTTTGAAATCTACCGTCCAGAATCTGAGTAGTTATCTTAACTCTAATAAAACCACATTTTCTACATGGTGTGTTTGTGGGAACATATCTACTGGCTGTACTTTAGAAACTTTGTACTTTTCGTCAAGTAAGGCGATGTCTCTAGCTTGAGTTGCTGGATTGCAGCTTACATAAACCACTTTCGGGGCCTTTATCCCAAGTATAGTTTCGATGACATCAGGATGCATGCCAGCTCTTGGCGGATCCGTTATAATAAGATCAGCTTTGCCGTTTTGTGCTAAAAATTCATCATTGAAAACATCCTTCATATCACCAGCAAAAAATTCAGTGTTTTCAATATTGTTTAATTGTGCGTTCACTTTAGCATCTTCAATGGCCTCAGGGACATATTCCACTCCAATCACCTTTTTGGCACTTTTAGCTATAAAATTTGCAATGGTACCTGTTCCAGTATAAAGATCATATACAGTTTCGGTCCCTTTCAAGTCAGCAAAATTTCTAGCCACTTTATATAGTTCGTATGCTTGCTCTGAATTTGTTTGATAGAAAGATTTAGGTCCAATTTTAAACTGCAAACCTTCCATTTCCTCAATGATGTGGTCTTTTCCGTGGAAGACATGCACGTCCAAATCGTGGAAAGTTTCATTTCCTTTTTGATTTATGATGTACAGCAGGGACGTGATTTCCGGGAAGCTCTCCTTCATGTGATTCATGATCAAATTAAGCCATTCAGTATTTTCTTCCGCAACTTGCAGAATTACCATAGTCTGACTAGTAGAAGAGGTACGGATGATTAAGTTTCTTAAAAAGCCAACTTGCTTGATTAAATTGAAATAACTAATGTTATGTTCTTTCGCAAAACGATCAACAGAATTCCGGATAGCATTGGAAGGATCAGCTTGAAGATAGCATTTTTCTATTTGGACTATCTTATCAAATCTCTTAGGGATATGAAAACCTAACGCATCTGAATCAAATTTTTCACCTGATTCGATTTCCTCAGTCGTTAGCCATCTGTTGTTGGAGAAGGTGTACTCCATTTTATTTCTATAGAAAGTAGTGTTTTTGGAACCTAAGATCGGTAGCATTTCTGGCAGCTCAACCTTTGCAATTCTTTCCAAAGCATCTTTCACTTGTTCACTTTTGAAACCCAACTGATCTTCATAGCTTAAATGTTGCCATTTACAACCACCGCACACTCCATAATGACTGCAAAACGGCTCAATTCTTAAGTCAGATTTTTTATGGAATTTTATGGCGCTTCCTTCTAGGAAACTTTTTTTCTTTTTATGAACCCTTACGTCAATAACATCTCCAGGAGCTGTATTTGCTACAAATACTACTTTATCTTTATAATAGCCCAATGATTTGCCTTCTGAAGCTATTTTTTCAATTGTTAATTCTTGTATAATCGGATGTGGTTTTCTTCCCATAGTCAGCAAAATTAGGCTAATAATTTTGAAGGGAAAAGCTAGCGCGTTGAATTTATGTTCGTTGCTCTAGTCAGCAATTGAAAATGTTGGACTTATTTATATTCTGTGTTGACGATGTAACTTGTAAAATCATTATTATAAAAACTGGATACTATATATTGATCCGATGATTTTAATCGTCAGTTATACGAAAACTTAAATTCAATTATTATTTCAGTTATTTTGAGAGATTTATTGAAGAAATGAAAACCTGCAAGGTTTCCAGAAATTTCAATAGTCTATTGATACTATCATCAACATTAATGCCCAACTCAAACCTGTCAGGTCTTGGCAAAGCCTCAAAAATAATCCTATAAACTTTTAATTTGTGATGTTTTGATGTACGCCACTTTATCTTCAAAAACCACTTTACTCCAAACATCAATTTGATCCTTTACTTGGACTTTTGCTGGTGAATTTACTTTTTCAATCAAATTTGCTCCTGATGAAGGACCTTCTAAAAGGAAACTTGGTGTACTAATTATAATAGCTTCTGATTTTCCTTGGTAATTGTTTAATAATGCAATTACTAAAATGGGAAAAATAGTAAATGCAAAGTAACTCCTTTTTTTGGTAGCTGATTTCTGATTTTTAATCATCATGCCAAAACCAAAGAGTAATAAAATTGAAAGGAAAGATTGTAGGTAAATCTTCCATTCTTTATAAAATAAATCAGCTTTATAGCTTAATCCATATTCAAATCCAATAGCATTCTTTTTCTCTGTAGTTTCTTTAAGATATTGTAAGGCTGTTTCGTCTTTAGTTTGTTGGAAATAGTTTTCTAAATAGAAAATAGAATTTCCGATATTACCCATACCTTCTTCAATTCTTGCTAGCTTTAAGAGCATTGCAGGGCTAGATTTTCCCTCCTTATAAATTTTATCGTAAATTTTTATTGCACTAATATATTGTTTTTTTTCATATAGAGAATCGGCCATAACTAATTCCTTTTCAAGGGACTGTGTAAGACCGATATTGCTATTTGCAGTAAAAAGAATCAGTAGCCAAATCAGAATTTTAAACTTTTGCATTTGCATTTTATTAATTAGTACTTACCTTTGCAACGCAATTAAGGAAAACGACTCCTTAAAAGCAATAAAAATACTCTTTACTCAATGAATCGAGTGAGTTAATTAAACGAATTAACAAGAGATAAATGTTAATGACTCGCTAGCTCAGCTGGTAGAGTATCCCGACTGAAAGAGTCGGGAGGGTCTTGGGTTCCGAACCCAAGAAAGAGAAAGTGTATTGATGAAATAAATGACTCGCTAGCTCAGCTGGTAGAGCACATCCCTTTTAAGGATGGGGTCTTGGGTTCGAACCCCAAGCGGGTCACTTTTTTTGAATTGTGAAAACAATTTTAAATAACAAATTCTTTATAAAGCTCTAGTTAAGTGAACTAGGGCATTTTTTTTCTTTAAAATACAACTTGCTGGTTCATCTGGTAGAGTATCCCGACTACAAGAGTCGGGAGGGTCTTGGGTTCCGAATCCAAGAAAGAGAAAGTGTATTGATGAAATAAATGACTCGCTAGCTCAGCTGGTAGAGCACATCCCTTTTAAGGATGGGGTCTTGGGTTCGAACCCCAAGCGGGTCACATTTGCGAAACCTATCTATTGAGAAATAGATAGGTTTTTTAGTTTTAGCATGTATATTTGCCTCTAGAGTGAAGCGCACGTGGTGAAATTGGTAGACACGCCACCTTGAGGGGGTGGTGGGCGAAAGCCCGTGGAAGTTCGAATCTTCTCGTGCGCACAAAAAAAGGCTATGAAATCAGTTTCATAGCCTTTTTTATTTATGGATGCTAGTTTTTAATCTGCAAAAGCCATTAGCAAATCTTGCTTAGTAATGATATGAGCCTCATTTCTATCATCTAAGATCATCAAGGCCTTATCTCCATGATTCATCATAGAAGAAATTGTGTCTACGGTCGTGTTCATTGCAATGAATTTAAAGGGATCATCCATTATTTCTGCAATTGGCTTGTCTCTCAAATCAGGGTTTTCAACTAGTTTATTTAATAATTTAGTGTCTGAAATACTCCCTACAAATTCATCAGATTTTGTAACAGGTAATTGAGATATGGAAAGTTCATCTAATAACCTTACAACTTCTCCAATCTTCTTTTCACTATCAATACTAATTAATTTGTAGCTTTTACTTCTTTTCTTAATTATATCCTTGGCTGTAGCATAATCATTATTTTCAATAAAGCCATGATCACGCATCCAATCATCATTGTATATTTTACCTAAATATCGAGTTCCGTGATCGGGTAAAATTATCACCATTACATCATCTTCTTTCATGTGTTCCTCTGCGTACTCAAGTGCACCATGTACAGCTGAACCACAAGACCATCCACAAAAAAGACCTTCTTCTCTAGCCAATCTTCTAGTCATAATTGCCCCATCTTTATCAGTCACTTTTACAAAATGGTCAATCATGGCGAAGTCCACATTTTTAGGCAATATATCTTCCCCTATCCCTTCTGTCAAGTATGGATAAATCTCTTTTTCGTCAAAAACGCCTGTTTCTTTATATTTCTTAAATACTGAGCCATAGGAATCTATTCCAATGCTTCGTATTTCCGGGTTTTGTTCTTTTAAATATCTCGAAGTACCGCACATTGACCCACCTGTTCCAACGCCAGCTGCCCAATGCGTTATTTTGCCCTCTGTTTGTTCCCAAATTTCAGGTCCAGTTGTTTCATAATGTGCCCGTGTGTTGGACATATTATCATATTGGTTTGGATAAATAGAGTTAGGAGTATCCTGGTGTATTTTTTTGGCCACAGAATAATACGATCTGGGATCGTCTGGACTCACGTTGGTAGGGCAAACAATGACTTCCGCTCCCATGGCGCGAAGAATGTCCATTTTTTCTTTAGACTGCTTGTCAGCCAAGGTGAAAACGCATTTGTAACCTTTAGAGATAGCAGCTAATGCTAAGCCCATCCCTGTGTTGCCAGATGTCCCTTCAATTATAGTACCTCCGGGTTTCAGTTTACCTTCTTTTTCAGCATCCTCAACCATTTTGATCGCCATCCGATCTTTCATGGAGTTGCCAGGATTGAAATATTCAACTTTAACCAGAATTGTACCTGGTATTCCCTTGTTGACCTTATTTAATTTTACCAATGGAGTGTTGCCAATGGTCTCTATAATAGAGTTGTAGTACATTTTTTAATAGTTTGCTTTCCGCAAAGTTAGTTATTTATAATCATCATTGAAATGTGACGTATGTAATATTCATATTCTTTTAAGAAGAACAGTCGGTTTTAAAGTGGCGTTATTTGTAAAGTATTAAATTAAAAAGAATATGCAGAGCCTTAATCCACAAATCTTAATTAAAATCAGTGAGTTGTCAGACTACGGTTACAACAATAGTTTTCAATTTGAAAACGGAGAATTGGTGTTAAGAAAAGAAGTAGAAGAGCGTAAAATTGAAAAGCATTATGTTGCAGAACAAGTTTCTGTTGAAGCTGAATACTTATATGAAGATAAAGGATCAGCTGTAATTACTTTCATGACCAACGATGGTGAGTTGGGTTATGCTATTGATACTATGGATCCAACAGGTCAATTCCCATTACTCAAATATTTTGAGGCCATAGAAGAATAATCTTCTTTAACAATATTTTATTGTATCCGTTGTTTTACCAAAACAAACAATGTAATTATGGATCCAATGAAAACAGTGGCTCAAAAGATAGATGAATTGAAAGAGAAGGGGTTTGTTGAAAACTTTTTCTTTGAAAATGGGAAGCTTCAAACTGAAAGTGATGCCTTTGAGCAAAACGACATTAAAGAGATAAAAGAATATAGATTTGAAGGTAAATCCAATCCTGATGACTTGTCGATTTTATACCAGATTACTACGAAGTCTGGAAAAAAAGGAACAATAGCGGATGGGTTTGGCCCAAATGCAAATCAAGAACTAACAGAATTTGTATTACAGGCAGAATCTTAATTCTGCCTTTTTTGTGCCAGTAGGTATAGCACAGCCATCCTGATGGCAACCCCATTTTCAACTTGATTGAGGATAATAGACTGCTTTGAATCTGCAACATCACTACTAATCTCTACCCCTCGGTTTATTGGACCAGGGTGCATCAAAATGATCTCCTTGCCTAATCCATCCAATAACTTTTTATTTACTCCATAATAAAGAGAATATTCCCTAAGAGACGGGAAGTATTTCAATTGTTGCCTTTCGAGCTGAATTCTCAAAATATTGGCAATATCGCACCATTCTAAGGCTTCTTTAACATCCCAACTTATTTCTACTCCCAATTCGGATATATATCTGGGTAGAAGAGTGGCAGGCCCACAAACCATTACCTCTGCCCCCAGTTTTTTTAGTGCGTAAATATTTGATAATGCGACTCTGGAGTGTAAGATGTCACCAATGATTGCAACTTTTTTTCCTTTAAGATCTTGGATTTGCTCTCTTATTGAATAAGTATCTAGTAATGCTTGAGTAGGGTGTTCATGAGTACCGTCACCTGCATTTACAATATTTGCTTGAATATTTCTTGATAAAAAATGTGCTGCTCCCGGACTTGAATGTCTCATCACAACCATATCCACTTTCATGGATAAGATGTTATTGACAGTATCAAGAAGAGTCTCTCCTTTCTTTACAGAGCTATTAGAAGAGGAGAAATTAACCACATCTGCAGATAGTCGTTTCTCTGCCAATTCAAATGATAATTTGGTTCGAGTAGAATTTTCGAAAAATATATTAGCAATGGTTATGTCTCTGAGTGAGGGGACTTTCTTTATGGGTCTATTGATAACTTCTTTAAAGTGGTCTGCAGTCTGAAAAATCAATTGAATATCATCAGCTGTTAAGTCTTTGATACCCAATAAATGATTTACACTTAAATTTGTCATTGTTCTTCGTTTGTCACTAACCAGATTTTATCATTTTCTGCGCCTTGATCCGTCCACTCCACTAACACCCGTTGCGTCTTGATTGTATTTACTCTTCTACCAACATAGTCAGCTTGAATAGGTAAATCTCGAGTATATTTCCTGTCAATAAACGTTAATAATTCAACGAGTCTGGGCCTGCCAAAAGCGATCATAGCATCTAAGGCCGCCCTTACTGTTCTTCCTGTGAATAGGACATCATCAATTAAGATCACTTTTTTATCTTCAATAATGAAAGGAATTTTTGTAGCATTTGCTTGCAGCGGAGTGTCCCGTCTTCTAAAGTCATCTCGATAAAATGTGGTATCCAATAAGCCCAAGGGGAGGTCTTTATTGAGACGTTCATTTAATCTTTTTTGAATTCTTTGGGCTAAGAATTTACCCCTTGGTTGCAAACCAATTAATACAGTGTTCTGAAAGTCTTTGTGATTTTCAATCAGTTCTTCCACTAACCTGTTTATGGTTATTTGCAGCAGATCGGTATCTAGGATTAGACGTTTTTCCATGGCGCTGGGGCAAAGATAGTAAACTAGCTATTTATTCGACCACGATTTTATTGATAAAAAATACTTTTCTGTTCAATTTTATATTTTTTTCTTTTAGATTTTTAACTCTATTTACCCCATAAGCATAAAAATTATTACCATACCACTGCTTCAAGCCTTCTAATTCTTCATCATTGCTTTTCATTTCATCACTTTCATACATTAATTTTAAGCTTTCAGTAAATTTACCTTCAATTAATTCGCTGCCTTTTATGACTTTAATTTTCAGCTCTTGATTAAAGAGATATAGCATCACAATTTCATTTTCAAGAAAAGCTAGATGAACATGTTCTTCCAGCTGGAAGCTTTTTAGGTCATTGATTTCAAAGCTATTATCCCAAAGTAATTTTCCGTCATCATCGAACGCAATGATGACAGCATGCGTATATTTATATCCATCGAATACTTGAGAACTCGTATTGTTGAAAACTGCGTCATAAGTATAAGATGAATAACCATAACCACTAGATCTATTAGAGTAGGTCGGGTAATAAGCTTCTCCAATTAATATATTCTGATTATCTTGTCTGACTATATCTTGAACAAATAGTCTATAACTGAATCTTAGCTTTTTTCCTTTAATTTTCTTCCTAGCGATTCGCTTTAGCACTCTGTCCTTCCGTCTTTCCTTCATGTAGTTGAAAAAGTTTTCTAAATTGGCGTAGTTGTAATATCTAATTTTGTCTTGATTCTGTCGTTCAAGATCAGCAACATATATTCCTCGAGAAGTTTCTGTTCTTCTTTTGATTGAATAAGTACCAGCTAGTAGATTTCCACCGTCACTGCTGTTAATAATTCGTCCGTCAGTAAGACTTAAGTCATCTTTCGCCTGTAAATTTTCTTGGAAAATCGGTTCTCCCATGGTGTTGAAAGCCCGAACAGTAATTCCATATCTTTTGCTCGGTAAGCGGTCAGAGGTAATGACCCGTATCCAATCATCATCTGTTTTCGACACCATTTGCAAAAGTGAGCTTCTTTCATCATAAAAACCAGGCAAGACCACCCCTCGTTTTGCTGTAAAATTGTACATCAATACCACAGTCCGCATATTTACGTTACCACCTAGAACCACTGCATCATTTTTAACTTCAAATTCACTTAATCTGATAGGCACAACATTTTCATATACATATGATTTGAAAGTATCGCTGTTTATGGAAAAAGTTAGAAACAGCAGATCTTTTGCAAAATCATACCCTTCCTGGAAAAGCATTACAAATTGACCGTTGTCATAACTGTAGCCCCGAAATGAAAATTTATTATTGATTATTACTTCACTTCTATTTACTTCCTGGAGACTAGTGTCAAGTCTGATAATTTCCCAAATTGATTCGTTATCTTCTGTTCTTTTGTCCATTTCTTTAAAAAGGAAAAGTCCATTTTCTTTAGCGGAAACAATATAGTACTCATCAGTAAAATTATCGATTTCTATTTCATACCTTAAAGGCTGTGAAATTTGACCTATTACGGATTCACCAAATGACAATATTATTATCAGGAATACAAATTTTAAGTGCATATTAAAAGTCATGATATTTTATTCATTCGTAGTAACTTATCTACATCTCTATTGTTAAAAGAAAAAAATACAGAAGCTATCCATTATCCTTCTCAATATATCCTTTAATTTTACAAAAAATCAAGAAGCTTTGGAAAATAAACAAATTATAAAAATTTTAAAGAATACCGCCAAACTCATGGAGCTTCATGGCGAGAATGATTTTAAAATTAAAAGTTACCAATCTGCTATTTTTAAGCTCGAGAGATTTAATAAAAGTTTGGCGGGAATGGATTTAACGGAACTTCAAAATATTGAAGGAGTTGGAAAAAGTTTAGCCCAGTCTATTACTCAAATTAGCCAAAATGGTTCTTTTGATGTTTTTGACGAATTAAGCAATAAAACACCTGAGGGCATTTTGGAAATGATTCAATTAAGTGGCTTTGGACCCAAAAAAATAAAATTGATTTGGGATCAGTTAAATATTGATAATCTGGAGGATCTACTGATTGCTTGTAAAGAAAATAGAGTAGCTTCACTAAAAGGTTTTGGAGAAAAGACTCAAGTCAAATTGATGGAGGCAGTTGAATTTAAATTGAATTGGAGAGGATATGTCCACTACAGAGAAGCCATTCAATTGGCTGAAAAAATCATTGAAGATTTAGTAAAGATCGAAGGAGTCATTGAACTGTCCATTACATCAGATTTGAGACGAAAGATGGAGGTCATTAAGCCTCTTGAGCTATTGATTGCCACTGAAAATAAGGCCAAACTTGTGCAATTTGTTGCCAAAAATGAAAATTATGAATTAGATAAAAAAAATTCGGGGCCTTTAAGTTTAAGATTTAAATTCAAGCCTTTGAAAGCTGAAATTAAGCTAATTTTTACAAGCAAGAATCAGTTCACCAATGAACTATTTAAAACTACAGCAAATCCTAAACATTTGAATTTTGAATTAGAGGACGGAAAGACTTTCCATTCTATTTTAAATGAAAAACTGTTTGCTTCTGAAGAAGAAATCTATAAAGCCGCAGGACTTCCTTTTATCGTTCCTGAATTGCGAGAAGGCTTGTGGGAATTTGATTGGGCAAAGGAAAAAAAGATGCCTGCCTTAGTCGAGATGAAAGATTTGAAAGGGATTTTACATAATCATAGTACATACAGTGATGGTAAAAATTCTTTGGAAGAAATGGCGGTTTATTGCAAAGACTTAGGATATGAGTACTTAGGTATAAGCGATCATAGTAAAACAGCAACTTATGCCAATGGATTGCAAGAATTTAGAGTCAAAAAGCAGCATGAAGAAATTGATGAACTAAACAAGAAGCTAGCTCCATTTAAGATTTTCAAAGGAATTGAATCCGATATTTTGAATGATGGTTCCTTGGATTATGCTAATGATGTGTTAGAAAGTTTCGATTTTGTAGTATCGTCTATCCATTCACCGCTGAGCATGGATGAAAAAACGGCAACAGAGCGGTTGTTAAATGCCATAGCTAATCCCTTTACAACCATACTAGGGCATCCTACGGGAAGATTGTTACTGCAAAGAAAGGGGTATCCAATCAATCACAAAGCTGTTATAGATGCCTGTGCTGAATATGGAGTTGTGATTGAAATTAATGCGCATCCCTGGCGCCTAGATTTGGACTGGAGGTATGTCCGATATGCATTGGATCAAGGTGTACAAATTTCAATAAATCCTGATGCTCATGAAACAATTGGATATCACGATATGTATTATGGACTCTGCGTTGGTAGAAAAGCGGGTCTAACAGCTAAGGATACTTTAAATGCCAAGAGCTTGAATGATTTGTCGAAATATTTTAAAGACCGTAAAGCGTCTGCACTTTCAAAAGTTTAAAATTTGAAAAATATAAATAAAGTTTTAATTGTACGCTTTTCATCTATAGGTGATATTGTGCTTACCACACCTGTTGTAAGGGCAGTAAAATTACAGTTAAATAATGTGGAAGTTCATTTCGCTACTAAAAATAGTTACGCGAGTATTCTGGAAAATAATCCCTATATAGATAAGGTTCATCAATTAGATAATGATTTAAACGATTTGGTTTCTAGATTAAAATTAGAAAACTTTGATTATGTAGTTGATTTACATAATAACCTTAGAACTCGCATTATAAAGTTAAGATTAGGTTTGCCATCAAAATCCTTTGACAAATTAAATTGGGAGAAGTGGTTAATGGTCAATATGAAAGTCAATAAGCTGCCTAATCAGCATATTGTTGATAGGTATCTGGAAGCTGCTTCAGCATTAGGGGTTAAAAAAGATCAGTTTGGTTTAGATTATTTCATTCCTGAGAAAGATGAAGTGGAAACTACCTGGTTGCCAGAAACTCACCAAAAGGAATACGTAGCTTACGTGATTGGTGCACAGCATAACACCAAAAAATTACCATTTAAGCGAATGGTGGAATTATGTGATAAAATTAATAAGCCAATTATCTTGTTAGGTGGCCCAGAAGATGCAGCAATGGGGGAGCGGGTTGAACAGTTTTTCAAACAGACCGATGATTCTGCTGCTTATGAAGAGAAGTTAACTGAAATGGGTAAAAAAGCTAAAATATTTAATGCATGTGGAAAATTTAATTTAAATCAATCAGCTTCTTTGGTTAAAAATGCTTCTTACGTCTTCTCGCACGATACTGGTCTAATGCATATAGCGGCTGCGTTTAAGAAGAATATATTTTGTATTTGGGGTAATACCATTCCCATGTTTGGGATGTATCCGTACAAGGCCAAATTTACGATATTAGAAAATACAAAAGTGAATTGCAGGCCCTGTTCGAAAATAGGTTTTCAAAAATGTCCTAAGGGCCATTTTAATTGTATGAATAAAATTGTATTTGATTTTTGGTTGCCTTAATGGAAAGCGTCTTCTATATGATAGTGGTTGTCAGGATTATTTAAATCAATGCTTAAGACATCGAATCGTATATCTTTCTGCCAATTTATTGCAAAAATGTAATTTTCAGCCGCTTCCAGTATTTTATTGATCTTTCCCTGGTTTACTCTTTCTTCAGGAAATCCATGTTTAAAAGAATGTAAAGCCTTTACTTCTATAAAGATAAGTAAGTTGTTATGCAGACCAATAATGTCAATTTCAGCTCTTCTAAACCTATAATTTCTCTCTAAAATTTCAAAACCTTTAGATTTCAGTATATTTATTGCAAAATCTTCTCCCTTATCTCCTATTTCTTTCGTGTTCATGTTGAAGATGTCATTCTAATATTATATTTGTAAATCGAAAAAAAACTGAACTAAATAACCATTGTGATAAAATTAATAAAAACTTTTCCAGAGCAACTTAAAGAAGCATTGGAATTAACAAATCAAATTAACCCAAATGACTTTTCCAAAGAAGATATTCAGCATATCGCTATCAGTGGAATGGGAGGGTCTGGAATTGGAGTCCATCTTGTGAAAAGCATAGTAGAGAATCACTGCAGTTTACCTGTTACTTTGATTCAAGGATATAATTTACCAGCATGGTTAAACAGCAATACATTATTTATTGCATGTTCTTATAGTGGAAATACTGAAGAGACGCTAACGTTATTAGAACTGGCAAATAAAAGGACGAATCATATTTTTTCAATTACAACTGGCGGGGCATTAAAATCGATATCTGACAAGGGTAAAATCCCACAATATAATTTTTCAGGTGAAGCTAAGTGTCCAAGGGCAGGACTTGCGTATCCATCAGTATCAATTTTAATGCTACTTCAGAAATTGGGTTTTTGTCCAGGTTTAGAAATTGAGGTAGAAATAAAGTCTTCTATATCCCTGCTAGATAAGCTTCAACCTGAAATACAATCAGAAGCAGAGAAATTGTCAAAACGAATCAAAGGTTTTTTCACTTTACTATATGCAGATCAAAGGTTTTTTCCTGCTGTTTTGAGGTTTCAGCAACAATTGGCAGAGAATAGTAAGCAGTTATCGCATGCGCATGTTTTTCCAGAGCTTAATCACAATGAATTAGTAGGTTGGAGATTTCCAGAGGAACATGTCAAAAGTTCTAAAGCATTGGTTTTAAGATCTGATTTTGACCATGAGCGTAATCAAAAAAGGATGAACATAAGTAAAGCAATTATAGCAGAGAAGGCAGAAGTAATTGAGCTTCATGGAAAAGGAGATAGCTTTATACAACAGTTATATTATTTCATTCATTTGATTGATTGGACAAGTTTCTATTTAGCCATGGAAAACCAAATTGATCCTTTTCCTGTTGATAACATTGACTTTTTAAAAAATAAATTAGCAGAGTAAATCGTGAATTTCAAACTCAATAAACAAACTCAGTTTCTTTCTTTAGGAATGATGGACTATAAGAAAGCCTGGGATTATCAGGAAGAATTGTTTCTCAAAACCATAGAGATAAAAACTTCTAACAGAAAGCTTGAGGAAGTAAGTCACAAAATAACTCCAAACTACCTCATTTTTTTGGAACATCCACACGTTTACACGCTTGGAAAAAGCGGTTCAGAAAGCAATCTCCTATTGGATCAAAATGGATTAAAAGAGAAGGAGGCTACCTATTATAGAATAAACAGGGGGGGAGACATTACCTACCACGGACCAGGACAGATTGTTGGCTATCCTATTTTAGATTTAGATAATTTCTTCACTGATATTCATAAATATTTAAGATTATTGGAGGAGGCTGTTATCCTCACTTTGAAAGATTATGGGATTGACTCTGGTAGGATAAAAGGCTTAACAGGTGTTTGGTTAGACTACGAGGAAGGCGCTACAAACCCTAGGAAAATTTGTGCTTTAGGTGTGAAATCAAGCAGATGGGTTACTATGCATGGCTTTGCTTTTAATGTGAATACAAATTTAGATTACTTTAAGAATATTATTCCGTGTGGAATCGAGGATAAAGCGGTTACGTCTATGGAAGCCGAACTAGGGGAGAAGCAAGATTTTTCTGAGGTTAGTAGCAAATTGAAGCAATACATTGCAGAACTATTTGAAATGAAATTGTTGGAAGAGATATGAAAAAAGATATTGATTTTTCACCTGTAACGGGTGTAGAGTTAGTAATTACTCGATCGGAAAATGAGGGAAATGCCCAGTGGGATGTTTATCTTATTAATAAAAACCTGATTGAATTAACCACTGTAATGATTACTTCGAAAGGTTATGGTGAAATCAATGGAGAAGAAAAGGAGACCTCCGTTTTACGTCATATGATTGAACAAGTGGAGCAACAAAGTTTTGAACGCATTGAGCCCATTCAACCTGAACTCTTTAAGTTGAACAATGAATATTGGGTGAGTTATTTTATTCTCGACCAGGTTTTTGATAAGAAATTTGTCTTTGTTCCTGACAGCATCCAAAAAGAGAATCTTCAATACATTCCTGAATTAGATTTGATGGGAGTTCGTCATGCCTAAGTGGCTTTGTTGAAATTTTATTCACAATTCTGTATATTGACTTTTTTTATAACCTCCTTTTTATGAAATCACTTACTATTCAACTCTTATTTTTGCTAGCTATTGCTTATTCTGGTGCCCAGGCTCAGATTAGTGGGAAAAGCTGGAATGAAGTTAAAACCGCAGGGCAAGGTGAACTTACTTGCGTTTATTATCAAACGCCTGGACTGGTTTTTGAAGAAAACGGAAAGATGCAAGGGGTATGTATTGACATTATGAATGAATTTAAAGCTTTTGTAAGTGATAAATATAAAGTAAATGTAACTTTCAATTTTGAAAAAAAGGTGCCAGTTTTTACAAATTTCATTAATACAGTGAGAAATGGTAAGAATGTGATGGGAGTTTGTAATACCAGTATTACATCGGAAAGAAAGCAGTACTTAAGTTTTAGTCCTGCTTACATGAACAATCCCTCAGTTTTACTTTCCAACCAAGATGCAGAAACGCTAAGGGATTTTTCTAATATGGCTGAAACCTTTGAAGGTTATAAAGCGATTATCATCAAAGGCTCCACGCATGAAAAGTACCTTAAGAAGATAGCAGACCAATACTATCCCAATTTGAATATCGAATATGCTAATTCTGGAACTGAAGTGAATACTAAGTTAAGGAGTAATGACAAGTATTTTACTTTAATTGACTTTACTGAGTATTTTGACGCGGTGAGGAAGAAAATGAACGTTACAAGACATCCCGTTGCTTTAGATGAACTAGAAGATCAATTAGGTTTCATTTTCCCAAAAGGAAGTGATTGGACAAAGGTATGGGAAGAATTTCTTACACCTACCTTTAAAGAAAGCGTTACCTACAAAAAGATTGTGGCAGATAATTTGGGGACCTCTTTCGTCAATCTAATTAGATAATTATTTGTCTAAAAGTTTTATTGATGCAGAATTGATGCAATATCTCAAGCCTGTTGGTTCAGGTCCATCAGGAAAGACATGGCCAAGATGAGCATCACAAACGTTGCAAAGGACTTCGACTCTCACCATTCCAAAGCTAACATCTTTCACATATTTGATGACGTTATTTTCAAATGGTTCAGTGAAACTAGGCCAGCCCGAACTTGAATCAAATTTCAAGGTAGAATCAAAGAGAGTTGTCCCACAGCATCTGCAAGCATATTGTCCAGCCTCATGAGCTTCACAATATTCCCCAGAAAAAGCCCTTTCTGTTCCTTTTTTTCGAGTAACTCTAAATTCTTCCTCCGATAGAATGTTTAGCCATTCTTCATCAGTTTTTTCAACTCTTTTCGGGGGTTGAGGACTACCGTTATTTGCAAATTTTATTACTTCGTTCCAATTCATTCGTTAGCTATTATTTAATACAGTAATAAACTGATGAGTTGATGCTATGTTTTACTAAAATCAGAAAGTTCTTGATGGTTTAAGTAGTAGACATAAAAAAAGGTTTCCCAAATTTGAGAAACCTTGATTCAATTAAATGATCTTAAAATGTATATTTATCAATTAAGCTAATTTCACATTCACTGCATTTAAACCTTTTTTTCCGTCTTGAAGTTCATAAACAACCTCATCATTTTCTCTGATGTCATCAATTAGACCAGATACATGTACGAAATAATCTTGTTGTGTGCTCTCATCAATAATAAATCCAAAACCTTTTGAATCATTAAAGAATTTTACTGTTCCTTTATTCATTATAATAATTTTAATTTTCACAAAGCTACGTCTTTTATTTTCAATTACTATCACTTTGCTCTTTTAATTTATTATTAAGAAAATCTAAATACGAAGAATTTTTTCAGAAAAGACATAGAATTGACTAGTTCACATTTTAATTCTATTAATTTTAGCAAAAAATTTACCTCCTAATTTAATAGTATGATTAGAAGTTTCTTATGCCTAATTTTTGTTGGTCTTATATCTATTTCATGTTCTAATTATCAAACTGATCAATCTATCACCAATTACACTATTGATTTTATAGATAAAATAGCTATTTCTAATTCTGATTTTGCTGATAGTACTAGATTTGGAGGCTTATCTTCAATTGACTTTTTAGGTAAAGATAATTTTGTATTGATTTCTGATGACAGATCTGAATTTTCACCAGCCAGAATCTATGAAATGAAAATAGATTTTGATTCTAGTGGAATAAAGGAGTATGCTCTTACTAAAACCATCTTTTTATCTAAAAAGGATAAGTCACATTTTGCATACAATGAGATCGATCCGGAGTCAATCAGATACAGAAAATCAACTGATACTTATTTATATGGAAGTGAAGGCGGAAGAACAAAGGAGTGGGTGAATCCATTTATTTGGGAAATAAATCGAGCAGGTGAGTTTATTTCAGCAGTGGAGGTACCTGAAATTTTTCACTTTCGCAAAGAGAAAGGGTTGAGAGTTAATGGAGGATTTGAAGGTTTGACGTTTGAAAATGACACTATCATTTGGTATGCCAATGAATTGCCATTAAAGGAAGATGGTGATGAAGCTGGATTTGAAGTTGGTAGTTTTCCTGTCCGTCTGGTGCGCCATGATATTAAAAATAATAATGTTTTAGGTCAATATGCTTATAATATCAGTCATTTGGTTCAGAGACCTATTCCTGAAGGTGGTTTCTATATCAATTCAGTACCTGAATTATTGTATATTGACAATGGTAGTCTGTGGGCAATAGAAAGATCATACACCAAAGGGGTAGGGAATTTTGTGAAGCTATTTCAAATAAATCTTGAAGGCGCTACAAATATTAAGGAGGTTAATGGCTTGAGTAAAGAAGAATATAAGGCAGTAGGCAAAAAAATGATTCTGGATTTTTCAAACTTCAATCAGAAAATTGATAATGTGGAAGGGATGACTTTTGGCCCAATTTCCCTGATGGCAGTAAAAGTCTGTTGTTTATTTCAGATGATAATTTTAATCAAGAGCAAGAAACTCAGTTGTGGTTGTTTCGTGTAAAGTATACTGATTGATTTTATTTAGATTTTAAAATAGTTAAGCCAAGAAGAAGATGTTTTGCATGGTTTGTTTTTACTAAAAATAATATGAATTTCTTTTCAAACTTTCTCAATAGCTCAGGTGTTTTGGAAAATTCCAAGATAATGGAAAACTATGGACATCTTTTCCTTGATGAGGAACAGATAGAAGTAGGTTTTAAACTCAACAATGACACCTTTGTTTTTACAAATAAGAGGTTGATATTTATCGGTAAGCAAGTGATGGAAAGCACTGATATAAGTACTCTATCAATTCCATTTACTCAAATCTCTTTTTTCTCTCTGGTAACAAGTAAGAATCTAGATCCCAAGGCAATTTTAAAAATATGGCTCATTGGGCAGCAAGAACCAATTTTAGAAAAGGAATTTAATAAGTCGGTAGATGTTTACGAGGTGCAAAAGATTTTGGCAGGACATGTACTGTAACGAATACTTCAAATAGGAAAATTTGATTAAGCTATTCCGTCAATTGAGTGCTCAATTATCAGCCTAGCTTAATCAAATAAACAGTTGGAGTCTTATTTCAAGTCAATATCATAGATTCCAAACCTTCTTTTTAGCTCCATACTTCCCATAAGGTCTTTGGCAGAAATTTCCTGCAGTTTTGTCTGTCTACTGACCTCATCAGAACCAGCCAAATAGATTAAAGCCTCCCTCAATAGTTTTTCATTCACATCACCTAAATCTAGCTTTACTAAAGAATTGTCTCTTAAGGGGATGTCAGGATAAAATCCTAAATCATAATCAGATTGATTCAGGCTATTAAAAGACTTGGTAATGATAGGTTGCATTCCCCAAGTGTTGTCGGGGTTGTTCTCTTCGTAGAAACTAGTGGAACCAACATTTTTACCAACAGTCGTATCTCCTATGATAAAAGTTTCCATAAAAGGGTTTAATCCATTTATCAAAAGTTCTGATGCGGAAGCTGTTCTGGTGGATGTTAACACAGTTAGCTGCGGACTTTTAAGGTTTGAGCCTATATTTTGAGTTTTTTGAACGAATTTCCGGTTCAAAAAATCTTCACCGTACTCATCAATAAAAGCTTGTTTTAGTCCTTCGTTATAATCCCTTTTCACAAATATGTCCTGCTCGGAGATATTGGAGCCTATTAAGCTTGCCAAATTAATTGTTGCTCTTTCAGCACCGCCACCGTTGTATCTTAAGTCAAGCACAAGGTGATCGATCCCTTCAGATTTGAATTGTTCAAATATTTGATCCATTTCCTCGGCATATTTGGCACTATCAGTGTCAATCCCTACTGAAAATAAATTATATACATAATAGCCTATTTTTTTACCGTTTCGTGTATAAACCGTATCAAGGTGATTAGGATTTTCAGCAAATTGTACAGCACCCAGCTCGAAATCTCCTATTTCTAAAAATTCCTCGTTTTCGAAATCATATCGCTCAATCGTTAAAGTATGGTTTTGACTGAGATTGCCAAGTTGATCTCTGTAATTATCTAAAGTCAAGGCACCCCCATTGATTTTAGTAAAAAGATCGCCCCTTTTTAGACCACTCTGCTCTGCTGGAGATCCATTTTTCACATAAGCGATTTGTCCAATCACGCCATTCTCGTTATTTGGGTCATTATATAAGATGTACTCATAGCCCGATTCTAAGGTGATTCCTTGAAGGGAATTAAGTAATTCTTGAAAATTTGGCTGAATCCAAGAAAATCTATCTTGATTTGAAAGTAAGCTATAGAAAAAATCCTCAGGGCTTGCTCCATTTATACTTTTATCCGGTAAATCCTCATTCCAATAATAGTACAGATTCATATTATCATAAATCCAATTGTTCACATATTCATTGGTTCCTTTTTCAAATTCCTCTGGCTCCGGCTCCTGTTCCCGGCAAGATGAAATCAGAATAATAGAAAAGATCATTAAAAAAGCGAGAAGACTTTTCATTTTTGCCATAGTAGGTGGTTATTATTTTAATAATCTAAATTTCTAATTTAAGAAAAAAGTTCCGTTTACTGTATAATAAGATTGAGCTATTAGTTTGAAATTTTCTGAATGATGAATAGTCTTAAAATATCCTCCCCTTGAGCTTAACTGCCGTGATTCTAATTGGGATTTGCCTAATTTTTCTGCCCAAAAGTCTACTAGAACTGCTTGGGTTGAGCCCGTAGCATGATCCTCTAATTGCTGAACATGTGGAACAATAGTCCTACAAACAAAATCATCATTGAGTGAAGAAGGAGCAGTCACGCTATATCCAAATACGTCAATTTTCCTTAATGCTTCAAAATTCGGTTTCATGTCGGCAAGACTGTCCTCATTTTCTAAGAGCACAATATGCTTGTTTTCAGTCGAATAATATTCTACAATCTTTTGTCCCAATGCTTTTTCCAATCCTTCAGGGGGAGTTTGGACTTTACTTCTTTTGATGTTTTTCAAAATTATGAAATGTTCATTCTCCGAGTGTTTATCTGCTTCTATAATTATGTTACCTTTCAATAGTTTGAAACCATTCCCTAAAGCTAGTTCTGTAAATTCTTGAGTTAGGAATACTGTAGCCGCCATTGCCCCATGACCGCATAAACCAATTTCAGCATCTGGCGCAAACCACCTGATCTTAAATTCATTTTCATGATCTGTTCTCCATAGGAAGGTGGTTGCCGGCTGCTTCATTTCGGTGGCTATTGATTGTAGCCTTTCATCAGATAGTTCTTGGTTAAGAAGAATTACAGCTGAAGGGTTTCCTAAAGTACCAGTCTTGGAATTAGAAAACACATTAATGATGGAAAATGGAAATGCAGATTTCATAGAATTTTATTTAAATTAAAATTACAATTAAAAAAAGAATAGCAAGTAAAATGGCAATCCATTTAAGATTATTCTGGTAGCTACGACTTGGGAATTCATATTGACAAATAGGACAGAAATGAGCATTTTTTTCAATCATCATAGCACAAGAGGGGCATTCTTTTTTCATTATTTCATTTCTGATCTAGTATAGATGCTATTTAATGTTTCTACGCACAAAATTCAAGAAATGGATAGCCAAATTGTAAAAAGATAATCTTGAATTTTCTTGTAAAGATTGACTAGAATATGTACATTCATATCAACGAGTAGGGAGATCTGATTTCCCAAACGTTATCAAGAGGTAGGATTAATGGTGAAGTACCGCCATTATCACCCCAAAGGCGAGTTTAAGCTCGCCTTTTGATTTTTGGGGTAGTAACTTCTAAAGAATTAATTCTCTTTATTTTCAGAATTTTCTTCTCTGTCTTTTTTCTTGTCTTTCTTAGGCTCTTCTGGTGGGCTGTCTAATATATTACCGTATTCATCAACATATGCTATCATGTCATCTAAATTGCCTCCTTTGGATTGTTCTTTGCGCAATTCTTTCTTCTCTTGCTTCTCTTCTTTTTTCTTCATGCGCTTTTTCTCTTTTTGTTTTTTGATAAAGCTATTTTGTGATCTTGCCATAAAGTAGGGTTTTAATTAATAGTGTAAGACAAGCATTCTACTTGAATATAAATACCCCCTTTGAAAGGGTTCAAAGTAGAGTAACCATGGGAAGGTATCGTTAAAGATAGATGCACAAATGGTCAAACTGACTTCGAGTAGATACAAAGCTACCAAAAAGCTTTTGAAATAACTATTATTTAAAGCAATCAGCTCGCTAGTATTCTTGTATTGCTAAGTCAGAAGTTTTACTTTTGGTTCATATTAAATTGAATTAATTTGAAAAGATCTCAAACAATTGAAGAAGAACTAGCCAACAGCCTTACTCACGGCTTTGGTATTTTATTTAGCGTGGTTGCCATATCTCTCTTAATCACATTTTCCGTCTTAGAAGGGAGTGTGCTACATATAATAAGTAGTAGTTTTTTTGGTGGAGCATTTTTGTTAATGTATACGTTTTCAACGCTTTACCATGCTATTCAACATCAAAAAACAAAAGCAATTTTAAGAGTATTTGATCATATCAGCATTTATTTTCTTATTGCCGGCACTTATACTCCATTTTTGATATTAGGAATTGGAGGTACAATGGGTTGGATTATGTTTGGGATTGTTTGGGGCATTGCTTTATTCGGGACCATCTTTAAAATCTTTTTTACTCATCGTTTTCCTAAGCTTTCTCTAATACTTTATTTGGGGATGGGGTGGATTGCAATCTTTATTGCAAAACCATTATATGAAGAACTGTCAACTACTGTATTGTTATTATTGATAGGAGGGGGGCTAAGCTACACTTTAGGAACAATCTTTTATACGAACCATAAAATGCATTATGCACATGCTATTTGGCATGTGTTTGTGTTGATTGGAACGATAACGCATTTTATAGCCGTAATGTATCTTTTATAAGATTTAATAATCTGATTCACGGATATTTAAAAGTTTTTTGATGGCTTCAATGGTTTTAGTCTCCATATCATGAATAAATCCATCGGCCATAATTACTTCTTGTAAATCATTCATGATTCTATTTGCGTTGATATTATCATTTTTATATTTAAGGTAATTATGATATATGATATGGTTGATGTCAGAATCAGATAGTTCTTCGTAGTCATCCTTCAAGCTCACAAATTTTGATTGAAGTTGATCCATATCTTCAATATCTGGAAAATAATCTTCCATTTTAGATAGAATAACTTCAATCTCAGATCCTTTTAAGCTATAATCTGAGCTACCTACATGAATTAGTAGGAATAAAATAAAGTTTTCGTAATTCTTAAAAATATGATGCTTGTCCATTTCTTAGTTATGTTTATGTAAATCTAAGCTTTTTAAGAATAAAAAAATAAAAAAGGCTTTGTCAATCGACAAAGCCTTAATTTTCTTCTTTGAACTGGTGAAATTACATCATTCCACCCATTCCGCCCATGCCACCTGGCATTCCACCGCCTGGCATTCCACCACCGGCTTCTTCTTCCTCTTCATCTGCTACCACACATTCCGTAGTTAACAACAATCCTGAGATAGAAGCTGCATTTTCTAGTGCTAAACGTGTTACTTTCGTTGGGTCAATGACACCTACTTTGAATAGATTCTCAAATTTATTAGTTCGTGCGTTGTACCCAAAGTCGTCTTTTCCTTCCAATACTTTATTGATGATTACCGAACCCTCTTGGCCAGCATTTTCAACAATTGTTCTTAGAGGTGATTCAAGAGCTAATCTGATGATATTAACACCAGTTTCTTGATCTTCATTTTCCACGTCAACTTTTTCTAAAGATTTGATAGCTCTTAATAAGGCAATACCGCCACCTGCAACAATTCCCTCTTGAACTGCAGCTCTTGTAGCATGCAATGCATCATCTACTCTATCTTTCTTTTCTTTCATTTCTACTTCCGTAGCAGCACCTATGTAAAGTATAGCTACACCACCTGACAATTTAGCCAATCGCTCTTGTAATTTTTCTTTGTCATAATCAGAAGTAGTGTTCTCCATTTGAGACTTGATTTGACCTACTCTCGCCTGGATGTCTTCTTTCTTACCAGCACCATTAACAATAGTAGTATTGTCTTTGTCGATGGTTATTTTCTCAGCAGTACCAAGATATTCTAAAGTAGCTCCATCTAATTTGTAGCCTCTTTCTTCAGAAATAACTGTTCCTCCAGTTAAGATAGCGATGTCCTCTAACATTGCTTTTCTTCTGTCTCCAAAGCCTGGAGCTTTAACAGCAGCAATTTTTAAAGAACCTCTAATTTTGTTTACCACTAAAGTAGCTAAAGCTTCGCCTTCAACTTCTTCAGAAATAATCAACAAAGGTTTACCCGTTTGAGAAACAGCTTCAAGGATTGGAAGCAACTCTTTCATGCTACCAATTTTCTTATCATAAATTAAAATATAAGGATTATCTAATTCCGCTTCCATTTTTTCTGTGTTGGTCACGAAATATGGTGATTGATACCCTCTATCAAACTGCATACCTTCTACAGTTTTCACTTCCGTTTCAGTACCTCTTGCTTCTTCTACAGTGATAACACCATCTTTTCCCACTTTGTCCATTGCTTCAGCAATCATTTTACCGATAGTGGCATCATTGTTTGCTGAGATAGTACCTACTTGCTCAATTTCGTTGCTGTTAGAAATATCTTTAGATTGCTTTCTTAGGTTTTCAACAACAACTTTTACTGCTTTTTCAATTCCTCTTTTCAAGTCCATTGGGTTAGCACCAGCAGTTACGTTTTTCAAACCGTGTTTGAAAATAGACTGTGCTAAAACCGTAGCAGTAGTAGTACCATCACCAGCTTCATCGGCTGTTTTAGATGCCACTTCTTTTACAAGCTGAGCACCCATATTTTCGATTGCGTCTTTTAATTCTATTTCCTTAGCAACAGAAACACCATCTTTAGTAATAGTAGGAGCACCGAATTTCTTGTCAATAATTACGTTTCTACCTTTTGGTCCCAAGGTAACTTTTACTGCGTTTGCTAATTTATCAACGCCTTTTCTTAAGCCATCTCTAGCTTTTAGATCAAATGAAATATCTTTTGCCATTGTCTTATAATTTTTTAGTTAATTTTTAAATAGTACCGAATATGTCGGAATTCCTCATGATTAAATACTCTTTTCCTTCTAATGTAAATTCTGTTCCGGAATATTTGCCGTATAAAACAGAATCACCAACCTTAACGGTCACAGGAGCATCATCTTTTCCCGGTCCTACCGCAACTACAGTACCTTGTTGAGGTTTTTCCTTCGCTGTGTCTGGAATAATAATACCGGATGCTGTTTTTTCTTCTACAGGAGCTGGTTCTACTAGAACCCTGTCCTCGTTTGGTTTAAATGATACGTTTGACATTTTAGTTATTATTTATGTTTTGATTTTTTATTTAATCTGTGATGCTGGTATCATTAAATGTGCCACTTCTTAAAGTGTGTCAAAATTGCAGGCTTTTTATCTATAAAATGTCATGTAATATTAATCCCGTAATTCTTTGTGAATTTTTGACAGATTTTTACTATATTTCTATGTCAGTTAAGTTGTTAATTTTGATGAATATGGAGAAATTATCAGATGATTGGATTACTAAAGGTAGTTTAGATTTTGAATACAAAAAGTATATTCTCTTGGCTTATTTGCAGCATGTGAGTAAGGATTTTGAGCAACATCGGCTGTATCCAACTTTTGCCGATTTAATCATGCATTATAAAAATGCAGCCCAATTAAAGGCAGGTAAGGATAAGCTTTTAAAATCATTTCCTAAAAAATTAACGAAACTTGATTTAAAGAATTTTAGAATGTTTTTTGAATCGAAAGTTGAAAAAGATACTCAACTAAAGGAATTGGAAGACATTGTTGAATTTACAATGAATAAGCTGAAAGATCACATAGTAATTGGAAAAGATATTTTCGACCAAGTTGAGCAGCAAATAATAATTGAGCCTGTAGGAGTAAAGGCCTTAGAGGAAAATGAAGGTTTACTTGTGATTGACCCTCAGTATGATTCCTATTATCTTTTTTATCAATATCGAATTTCGATTTTTGAAGCTACAGAGGAAAAAATCAGAGGTTTACAGACTGTTTTTCTCAATAAAATAAAGAAGTCGCTTGGAACTACTTTGGAACAGCTCAAAATCCAGATACTACAAAACATCCAGTTAGTTAGTAATTACTCCGCCTTCAGGGTAGTAGCCTTACAGCCATATCCGTTCGAAGAAACACTATTGCCAATTGTAAAGAGAAGCTTTGCTAGTTATTTGGAAAATACTAGCAACTGATGCGCTTCGTAACCATTAAACATTTAGTTACTCCTTTTACGTACTTTGATTAGTAAAAGAGCTCGGGTTTGTATAAATTCAATTATATCAATCAATTAATCACAATATTCCTAAGCTTGTGGTTAAATGGTCTTATTTAACCCTTAAATTAAATGACATGAACAAAGTAATTTATCTTTTCCTGCTGTTGTTCATCAGCTGGAATACATTTGCACAAGAGAATTTAGACTATCAAAAACCACCTAAAGACATTCTAGAATTGGTAGACGCACCTTTAGCGCCTTCTGTTTTAATTGACAAGGAGGGTGAAAATGTGGTGTTGATTTATAGAGATCCATACAAATCAATTGCTGAGCTGTCTGAAGAGGAATTAAGATTAGGTGGTTTACGAATTAATCCAAAAACAAATATTGGTAGTAGAACACGCTATTATAATAATGTAAAAACTAAGAAAGCTCTTGGAGATAAAATAACAGAGGTAAAGGGTTTGCCAAAAAACCCGAGGCTGGCTAATTTTAATTGGTCACCTGACCAGAGTATGATTGCATTTACTCATACCACTGAAGTTGGCGTGGAAGTTTGGGTCTTATATATTAAAGAAAGTAAAGTAAGCCGTTTAATGGAGGCGAAGGCTAATGCTAACATGGGGAACCCCATAGAGTGGAGAAAAGACAATTCGGGACTGCTGGTCAAGGTGCTCCCTGAAGATAGAAAGGACCTTATCGACACAAAAACTTCAACACCTAGCGGTCCGGTAATCTCTGTTAGTAAGGGCGAAAAGGCACAAAACAGGACATATCAGGATTTATTGAGCAATCCTAATGACGAGTTTAATTTTCAACAACTGGTATTATCGAAAATAGTCTCTTTGGATTTAAATGGAAATCAAAAAGAATTCCTGCCTACAGCTATGTATTCCGATATTTCCGTTTCACCAAACGGAAAATATGTAATGGTGAGTGAAATCAAAACACCATTTTCTTATTTGGTTCCATATTATAGGTTTCCAAATGAAACCAATATTTATGACATGAACGGTGATTTAGTCAATCAAGTGAATGATGTACCCCTTCAAGAGGTTTTGCCTAAAGGATTTATGTCAGTAAGAACTGGTAAGCGAAGTATGAGTTGGAGAAATGATAAACCGGCAAGCTTGATTTATGCCATGGCTCTGGATGAGGGTGATCCTGAAAATGAAGTAGAGTTTAGAGATGAAGTCTATCAGTTAGATGCCCCTTTTAAAGGAGAAGGCAAACCGTTATTAAAAACCATCAATAGGTATCGATATATCCAGTGGGGAAATGATAATATAGCCATTGCTCATGATTATTGGTGGAATACTCGAAATATGAAGACTTATATTTTTAATCCTTCCAATAACAAAAAGCAGCCAGAAGTACTGTTTGATAGAAATTATCAAGATAGCTATAGTGACCCGGGGAGTTTTGTAACTACTAAAAACGATTTTAACGAATACGTAATTGAAATGGATGGCAGCAAGGCTTTTTTGATGGGAGCTGGATATACTCCTGAGGGTCAGTTCCCATTTATCGATGAGCTTGATTTGAAAACAAAAAAGAAGAATAGACTTTATAAGTCAACCTACACTGATAAACTAGAGAGTTTATATTCATCCATTGATATGAAGAAGGGAACAGTTTTGGTAAGGATAGAGTCTCAAACCGAGTATCCAAATTACTATTTTCGAAATGTTAGGAAGAAAAATGATCTAAAACAAATTACTTCATTTGATAATCCATTTAAAAGTATGCAGGATGTTCATAAAGAAGTGATAAGTTATAAAAGAGAAGATGGTTTATCTTTGGACGGCACTTTGTATCTACCAGTAGGCTACGATAAATCCCAAAAAGAGAAGAAACCAATGATTTTATGGGCTTATCCAAGGGAGTACAAAGATAAAAGTAGTGCAGGACAGAATACTTCTAATCCTAATGAATTCATCTATCCATATTATGGAAGCCCTATTTATTGGGTAACGCAAGGCTATGTTGTATTGGACGGTGCAGCATTTCCAATTGTTGGCGAAGGAGAGGAAGAGCCAAATGATACGTTCAGGAAGCAATTAGTTGACAATGCTAAAGCTGCTATAGATGCCGTTGATGAATTAGGTTATATTGACAGGGATAAGGTTGCAGTTGGGGGTCATTCTTACGGAGCTTTTATGGTAGCCAATCTACTTTCGCATTCCGATTTATTTGCGGCAGGGATTGCCAGAAGTGGAGCTTATAATAGGACGCTTACCCCATTTGGATTCCAGAGTGAAGAACGTTCTTATTGGGATTCGCCTGAGACTTATTATAACATGTCGCCATTCATGCATGCTGAAAAAATGAAAACGCCATTACTGTTAATTCATGGTCAAGCAGATAATAATTCAGGAACTTATCCATTACAAAGTGAACGTTATTTCAATGCTTTAAAAGGATTGGGAGCTACTGCGAGATTAGTTATGCTACCTAAAGAAAGTCATGGTTATAGTGCAAAAGAAAGTATATTGCATATGCTTTGGGAACAACATGAATGGTTAGAGCAGTACGTTAAAAACAAGCCAGAGGATTCAGAAAAAGAGGGGAGTTATAAATAGAATAATAAAGCAGTGACATCATGAAATTCTTTACTGATAAATTTTCGGTAAAGAATTTTTTATTGATGCTCAAAATATATTTCACTTATATTTTGATTAAAAGAACTATAGCCCTACATTTGCAATCCAATTTTGACAAAGAACTAATCATGGCAGGAACAAGTCTTAAAAGAAAAGCAAGAAGAAACAGAGTAGTAGCAAAGCAAAGGGTAACTAGTATCCAAAAGTTGCAACAGCAGCCTGTTATCAAAAATGTTGATATAGAAGCAATTAAAGCAGATTTCGCAAAAGCAGATAAGAAGAAACCTGCTGCTAAGAAAGAAGATACTGCTAAGGCTGAAAAAAAAGAAGAAGCACCGAAAGCAAAGAAGGCAGCTCCTAAAAAGAAAGCAGCTCCTAAGAAAGAGGAAGCAAAGACAGACGATAAGCCAAAGGCTACCAAGAAAAAAGAAGATAAGAAAGAAGACTAATACTTTTTCTTTTTGCAGATATAAAAATGAAGCGAACATCAGTTCGCTTTTTTTGTTTGTAGATATTTAATCATCACTCTCTCTACATGGCTAAAATTATTTTAGAAGCGCGAGGTATCTCAAAAACATTCGATAAGCCCATTCTTTCAAACATTATTTTGCAGATAAAGGAAGGAGAAACGCATGTGCTCATGGGTAAAAGTGGACAGGGTAAATCGACTTTACTTAAGATTTTAGCCGGATTAGTGGCTCCAGATAAAGGAGAAGTGTTGTTTGAAAATCAGAAATTGGAAAATCCGGAGGAAGTTTTGGTTGCGGGGCATGAAGAACTTGCATATGTTGCACAAAACTTCAATCTCTTACGGAACAGAACAGTGCTTGAGAACCTGAAAGATGCGTTACTTTCTTTTAAGGACGAGTTTGCGAAAGAGCAGATTAATCAATTATTAAAATTGATGAGACTTGGAGATTTGAAATCAGTAAAAATTGAAAAATTATCAGGCGGGGAAAAGCAGCGATTGGCAATAGCTAGAGCTTTAGCAACGCAACCTGCAGTCCTTTTACTTGATGAACCTTTTACCCAACTAGATTACCCAACTCGTCAGATCCTTTTAGATGCCATTAAAGAAGTAAAAAAGGAATTTGATAGCAATATTGTTTTGGTAAGTCATAATCTATATGAGGCTTTCTATCTTGCGGATTTCGTCCATATACTGCAAAGTGGTGACATTATAAAAAGCGCTTCACCTAAGAATCTGTATAGAAATCCCGAATTTGTATCTGTAGCTAATTTATTAAATGAAGTCAATGTCCTTCCCATTGCTACCTTAGGTAAGTGGCAAAAAAATGTGTTAGGGATCTGGAGTGAAAATATTATTATTGAAGATGAACGAGAAACTGAATATCAGCTGGATTTGATGTTGACAGAGAAGCTTTTTATCGGAACTTATTACCGTTATCAATTTGAGTTTTCAAAATCGCAAGTCTTAGTTGTAAAATCAATTCATTCAGAATTCGAACTTGGCAAGTACTACAAAGTAGGCTTTTCTGAGGCCGATCTATTCGATTTAAAAGAAGATTGATTTTTTTATTATCTGAGCCCCAACATCTTGTGACTTCATAAATAAATCGTACCTTTGCATTCCGTTCAAGTGAACGGGCTTATCTGAGTAGATAAGTATTTGTAAACCAAAACGATGGCAATCTTGGCTCGGGTTGTTATTGTAATTAAAGAGCCCTGACACATTATGGCAGAAAATCAAGAAAACGTGAAGAACGAAGAGTTCGACTGGGAAGCATTTGAAACCAAAGGATTTGGTGAAGGCTACTCAAAATCTAAAAGAGAAGAATTAGCAGCAATGTATGACAATGTTGCTACTGATCTAGCAGAGCAGGAAGTGGTTAAAGGTATCGTTGTTGCGATTAATGATCGTGACGTGGTATTGAACGTTGGCTACAAATCTGACGGATTAGTTCCTACCAATGAATTCCGTGACACTCCTGACTTAAAAGTAGGTGATGAAGTGGAGGTTTACGTGGAAGAGCGTGAAGATCAAAATGGAGAATTAGTTTTATCCAGAAGAAAAGCAAAAATTGTTGGTGCATGGGACAAAATCCAATCTGCACTTGACAATGACGAAATAATTGAAGGATTAGTGAAAAGAAGAACTAAAGGTGGTCTGATCGTGGATGTACACGGTGTTGAAGCCTTCTTACCAGGTTCTCAAATTGACGTTAAGCCAATTCGCGATTTCGATGTTTTCGTTGGAAAGAAAATGGAAGTAAAAGTTGTGAAAATTAACTACAGCAATGATAACGTAGTAGTTTCACACAAAGTATTGATAGAAAAAGACCTTGAGAAGCAAAAAGCTGAAATCTTGAACAACCTTGAAAAAGGACAAGTTCTAGAAGGTGTAATCAAGAACATGACCAACTTTGGTGTATTTATTGACCTTGGTGGCGTTGATGGTTTATTGCACATTACTGACATCTCATGGGGTAGAATTAACCACCCAGAAGAAGTATTGAAGCTTGACGAAAAAGTGAAAGTTGTAGTATTAGACTTTGATGAAGGCAAGAAACGTATTTCTTTAGGTATGAAGCAATTGACTTCTCACCCTTGGGACTCATTGGCTGAAGGCCTTGATGTAGGTTCTAAAGTGAAAGGTAAAATTGTTAATGTTGCTGATTACGGTGCATTCTTGGAAATTGCTCCAGGTGTTGAAGGTTTGATTCACGTTTCTGAAATGAGCTGGTCACAGCACTTGAGAAATCCACAGGATTTCATCAATGTTGGAGATGAGCTAGAGGCTGTTGTTCTTACTTTGGATAAAGAAGAAAGAAAAATGTCTCTTGGTATCAAGCAACTAACTGAAGATCCTTGGAACAAGAAAGAAGTATTGACGAAATATGCTGTTGGTACTGAGCACAAAGGTGTGGTTAGAAATATGACTAACTTCGGCTTGTTCATCGAGTTAGAAGAAGGTATTGACGGATTGGTTCACGTTTCTGATTTAAGCTGGACTAAGAAAATCAAGCATCCATCTGAATTCGTGAAAGTAGGAGAAGAGTTGAACGTTGTTGTTTTAGAACTTGATGTTGATAACAGAAGATTAGCATTAGGACATAAACAATTGGAAGAAAATCCTTGGGATACTTTCGAATCAGTATTTACTGTTGGATCGAAGCACAAATGTACTGTGTTGAACAAAAACGAAAAAGGTGCGATATTGGAGCTTCCATACGGCATTGAAGGTTTTGCTGCAACTAAGCATTTGAAGAAAGCTGACGACTCAATGGCAGAAGTTGGAGAGTCATTAGAATTCCAAGTATTAGAATTCTCTAAAGATGATAAGAGAATTGTTCTTTCTCACTTACATACACACGCAAAAGTTGAAGAAGCGGCTCCTAAGAAGAAGCCGGCAACTGGCAGTGGTAAGAAGAAATCAGCTCCTAAGCAACAGGCTTCTTCATCCACATTGGGTGATTTAGATGCTCTATCAGCATTGAAAACTCAGATGGAAGATGACGCTAAAGGCGGAAGCAAGAAAAAAGCTGCTCCTAAAAAAGAGGAAGAGCCAAAAGCTGAAGCTAAAAAAGCAGCTAAGAAAGAAGAGCCAAAAGCGGATGAAGTGAAGGCAGAAGCCAAGAAGGAAGAAGCTAAAGCGGATGAGAAAGAGGCAAAAGCTGAAGAGAAAAAAGCTGACGATAAGAAAGAAGATAAAGAGTAAATCTTATTTCTTTCAATCATATAGGAAAGCCATCTGCTGAATAAGTAGATGGCTTTTTATTTTTTGAGGATATATTTATCCTATTCATAGTCAGCTTAATGTGAAATTATTTAATAATAATTGAATTCTCTATTTGACAAGCACAATAATATGTCTATTTTTGCAATCGCAAATGCGACAATGGTCACGTGGCCGAGCGGCTAGGCAGTGGTCTGCAAAACCATCTACAGCGGTTCGAATCCGCTCGTGACCTCTTTATTTTTACCTCCTACACTAGCAATAGGGTAGGAGGTTTTTTTATGCATAAGCTTTCCAGCGGATGAGAACCGAAGGTTCGAAATCAAGCCGAAGGCGCAGATTCACGAGAGCAAGTGCAGCAAGGAAGTGCGTATGAGTAATCCGCTCGTGACTTTTTTATTTTTACCTGCTTCGTGTTAGAAGCGAAGGGGGTTGTTTTATGTATGAACTTTGCTGCGATTAATCAGCAACGTATATTTGAAGAACAGCTAACAGATGTTTTTCAGTGTGTTGATTAAGGTGAAATAAGTAGTTTAAGCAAGGCTTAGGACTGGCACAGATACAAATTCAATACCATTGGACTATTTAAACCTATCAAGTTGATGTGATCAGCATAGTTTCACTTTTTCGATTCTTTATTAGCTTTGATTTCAGCATTAATATTTTCTATACTATATGATTCATATGCCTCGCTTAAATCTCCACTATCCAGCGTTTGATTTATTTTTCTTGTTATAGCATCAAGTTCAAATCCTGTTGCTTGTATCAGATCCAATATTTTTTGTTGCTCCTTTGGTTTTGTGATTTTTAGGACATTTAATAAGCCAATCATTCTGCATATTGGCCCTCTTAATTCATGGGAATTCATAAAAGCGTAACGTGATAGGCGCTCATTCTGCTCTTGCAGTTTTTGAGTTCGGTCTTGAACTACCTCTTCTAGTCGCTCATTATTGGTAGCTATTTCTTCACTTTGACTCATTAGCTCTTCATTTTGAGCTTGAATTTCGTCATTCATCCGTTGAATTTCCTGGGTTCTTTGACTAACCTCTTTTTTAAGCTTTTTCTGATTTCGGAGTATTATATTAAAGCGGATTCTGTAAACTGAATAAAGAATGATGATAATAAGTAGGGCCAAAGAAATCAAGAACCAGTAGGTCGAATAAAAGGGTTTCTCAATAGTGAAACTTATGCTTTTTGGATTACTCCAATGGTTAGAATCAATGCTAGCTTCCACTAGAAATTCATAATCATTGGGGGGCAAATTAGTATACCGAATAGAATTTGAATTTGGATTATTTATATAGAGGTACTTATTATCAAATCCCACTAACTTATATCGATACTTTACTTGATTTTCGTCAAAAAATGATACTCCTATAAACTGAAATTCAATAGTGTTGTCATCATAATTTAAAATATTACTGTCTTCTTTTAAGGACTGGCCGTTTAATGTAGATGCTTTGGTTATTTTTAGATTCGGAATAATCTCCATACTGATGTCTTTGCTGTAATCATAAACAGAAGCACCCAACTCAGTTCCTATCCAAACTTTCTTCTTATTGATTTGAAGAAAGGCATTTCTATTTATTTCATCACCAATTAGTCCGTGCGAACGATTGTAATTAACTAGTTTTTCCTCATCCCATATAAATACACCTTCGTTGGTCCCTATCCATAATTTATTATTTGTACTTACAAATACACTATAAATTGCAACTCTATTTAATTTCTCAGTTGTGAAATAGGGAATAATCTCATTGTTTTTAATTATTGCCAATCCACCATTTGTACCAACAAAGTATTGGCCATTCCAGCTACAGATATCATATACGTTTCGATAATTGAGAGATTTAGACGTGATGTGTTTTAGCTCCTTTGTTTTAGGGTGGTACAAATACAAACCATTGTTTGTACTAACGGCAGCAATACTATCGGCACTTAAATCTTTAATGTTTCTAATTCCAGATACAGAAACCTCTTTTGTTATTTGTCCTCCCTCATATGAAAACAAAGCATCCATGCTAGCAAAAAACAATTTGTCATCGATAAACTCCACGGTAGTTATCCTATTTTCCTGAAGCTTTGGTAATTTAATATTAGCTACCTTAGTGCCATTATATACTTGTAAACCAGCTGAATTGGTGGCCATGTACAATACGTTTTGACCATCATATGCAATGTCAAGTATTCTAATGCCTACTTCATAGTTTACAGGGATTTTTTTCTTGATGTCCCCTTGTTCTAAAAAGTTCAAATAGGCTTTATTAGCTAAAACTAGTTGATCTTGATACTCGGAGATAGCAGTAACTTCGTCATCAGCTAATCCGATATTCTCATTGTAATTTTGGAATCTTAATACATTAAACTTGAAAAGCCCACGATGATCTCCAACCCAGATATTGTTTTCGTCATCTACAAAAATCTTATTACTCTTTGCATTGAAAATCCGACCGTTCACGAACAAGATTTCGCTTTTACCTGTTGCAGGATCTAAAAAGCGTGCAGAACTCATACTGCTAAAAAATATCCTTCCAAACTGGTCAATGGTTAAATTATGCTTATTGAATTGACTAATATTGTTGACCCCAGTATTCTTGCTTAAATACACCAGTTGATCGTTTTTATAATGTCCTAGCCAATTCTTACCCAAAAGATATAAGTGATTATTGTGCCATGTAATTTGAAGAATTTCTTTTTTCGAGCCTAAAAGCTTAGTCACTTCATGTGACTTTATAGTTTCGTCAAATACAAATAGCCCTTCAGAACTAGGAATGTAAATTTTATCCTCACGAAAAGAGACCGAGTAGATTTCAGCGGATTTAGTAGTGGGTAACAGAACTCTCTCCAATTTATCCTCTGAGGTATTTAATATCTGTAGATAATTTTGATTGCCTATTACCAATTGGTAACCCTTCTGTTTCATTTTAACATCAAAAGTGAACTTACTTTTTACTTTATCGATCGCTTCAGTCTTAATTGAATGCCATTTTTCATTTTTCAAATAATTAATCGTAAAACCTTCACTGTTCTGGCCCGCAACCCAAATTGACCCATCATCAAGTGCTCTAATGAAAGAATAAGGGGAGTTAGGAAGCTGGAGACTGTCGGGGTAAAGTTTCCAGTCAAGCGAGTTATATTCGGCAACACCTTTAGAAGTCATGAACCACAAGGTCCCATCTGGAGATTGGGTGATGTCATAAATAGCATTTGTAGGCATTCCATCACGAACGGAATACAATTTTGCTGGGTAGAATTGACACAAGCTCTCATGACCTGACAACAAAATCAAAACTAAAATAACTATTATTTTAGATAGCAGATTAGACTCACTACTCGCGTCTCTAAGATTTCTTTTAGTTTTATTTGAATTAGTAATCAATGGCTCATTATTAAATTAGTTCAAATGAATTGAAAGAATGAAAAAGCTTGCATAAAATTAAATAATTGAAAATACTTACTAAAGAAATATTGAAATAGAATATATTATCCTCAGTATTTATTTCAGGCTCTAACTCATAGGATCATATTTGAATCGATTGTAGTTCTAATTTAATCCTGAACTAGTTGTATTACATAGCAATAATGTAAAATACATTCAATAAACTTTAAAACATAGGATTGTGTTATTGTTTTTGGAGAAAAAATGAATAAAAACAATATTTATTATTAATAAATTAATTTTCCCCGCTGGTAGGCTGAAAGATCTTAATACTTGTTTTAATCGTGCTAATCAATTTTGTCAGGTGTAATTGTTTTTAACAGTGCTTTGTAATATCGTAGTTTTAATATTAAAGATAAACTTAATTTGATATTAATGTTTGGTTGAAAATACAACTTTTGATAAAATGAGATGGGGTACTCTGAAAACTACTTTCTAATCAGAGAATTCTTCGTTTCATGATTGTAATTAACTTTGCTTATATTGTTATTAAAACGCAATTCGGATTTGGATGTTCTAATTGCGGTTTTAATAGAGTTTATATATCCTATTTAACATTCTAGAAAATATTACTAGGATATATAAATCACATAGAAAGTAAATCATATTTCATGATCATACGGAAGGTAGTTTTCCCACCTCCAAGGAGTAAAAGTATCCTTAATAGATAATTCTAATAGATATTTAAAAATACTCTCCCCATTATCACTATTAGTCATGAGCATAACTCCGCTTTTTGTTTTTGGAAACAGAATGAAATAGTGTTGAAAACCATTGCCATGCCCTTCCTTAAATGCTGCCCATCCATAAGGTGTTTTAAATAATCCAAAGCCTAATCCATAGGAAAGCTGAATGACATCATATTCATCAGTTATTTCATTGGAGAGTGGTCCGAATTGTCTTTTAGATTTAATTCGGGTTTGAGGTTGTAGAATTTCATTCCAGCTTTGATGACTCAAGAGCTTTTTATTTAAAACTGCTTCTAGAAATAAAGCATAATCTGATGCGGTAGTTTCTAAGGTGCTGGGACCTCTGGGCTCATTGTCCTTGTCTTTTTGATACAGTTCGCCCTTTTTGTTATGCCCATAAGCAAAATCTGCTTCATATTGGGTTTGCCATTGAAAGCTGGAGTTGTCCATTTCTAAAAGGGTAAAGATTTTTTCTTGAGCCAATTCTTCTAATCCTTTTCCTGTAATTTTTTCAATGACTACTTGGAGATATACCATGCCTTCACCAGAGTAGAGATACTTTTCTCCAGGTTCAAATTTAACTCTCAGCTTTTTATCAGCTTCAAACCATCTCCAATTTGGGAAGCCAGAAGTGTGGGATAAGCACATTCTTGCGGTGATTTTATGGTAGAGCGTATCATTTTCTAAATCTGAATAGTCATCATGCCAACGGGTTTGTGGCTCATATTGGTAGATCTTTTTGGGCAAGTATGATTCCAAGGGAGTGTCCAAGTCTATAACGCCTGCCTCTACTAATTTCATGACCAAAACACTAAATACAGCCTTGCTTAGGGATGCCCCGTAAATACTGGTGGTGTCAGTTAAAACGGTCTTATCCTCAAAGTTTTTGTAGCCAAATGAATTTTGATAGGAAACCTTATTGTTTTCTAAAATGGCCATATTTAAACCGTGGACTTCAGCTTTTCTTATGAGGAGCTTTACCTTTTGTTCCAGTGAGTCAAGGGTTAGTTTGCTTCCATCTAAGCGAGTTATGACATGCTCAGTAGGAGCTGAACAGGAAGAAAATATAACTAGCAGTGCGATTAGAACATGTTTTGCTTTTCTTTTGAGTGAAAGAAAAGGGACTGCGAAAGGGTAATAGCATTTTTGTTTATTCACCACATAAAACATATTAAAAATGATGATGGCAAAATTGATCGGTACAACGCTTACAAAGAAAAGGAAGCCATAACCTTCCACAGTTAGTAGTGCAATAAATGCAATGATAAAAATTAGGGTAATTGAAATGTTATAGTTAATGATTTTTCTACCATGTAAATCATAGATTGGATTGTCTTCTCGCTTATGTACCCATAGGAACAAAGTCGTAAAGATATTGAAGAAAGGAACTACTACTCCTAATAGTGGCAAACCATGAAAGAGCAATAGCCATTTTGTTTGAATGCTTTCTTCTTTTGGGTTATCTAAAGGCTTTAAATCTTCTAGTTGAATTCCCAATCCGACTGCCAATAATTTAAGGGTGTCGAGATGCGGATTAACAGAAGCTTTCTCGATTCTTTGGATTGTTCTTACTGTGACACTCGACTTTTCCGATAGCCTTTCTTGTGATAATCCTTGTTGTTTACGATAGTAAACTAAGTTTTTTGCGATACTTTCTTTTTCCATCATTTTTCGATTTGTTAAAGTACAAAACTATTTTTAAATGATGGACTTTGTTACGACATAGTGGTGTCACCTTGATGTCATATTATGTTTAATTGGGTTTTAAGGTGGTTTTGAGAAATAGATTGGCACACGCGACACGCGTGCGCCAATCTATGACTGCCAGTAGCTAAGTAAATGCTACTTATTAATAATTATAGAAGATATTTTATATTGTTATTAATTTTTTATTAAACTTTTAGTTAAAAATAATTTGCTAAATTCTTCCTACTAATTACTTTAGTATTTATAGTAATTTTAGGACAATACACTAGCAAAGCTAGCGCACGCGTGTCGCGTTCGTCTCTAACCAAAGTCAGAAAATAATTGAGAAAATATTTATTATCAACCTTAACCTAGTTGTATATGAGCAGAAAGTACAAATTTCATAATAAAGAAGGTCTGTATTTCGTAAGTTTTGCCACAGTATATTGGATTGATTTGATGGTACGGGAACAGTATTTTTCAATCCTTATTGATAGCTTGGATTACTGTAGAAAAAATAAAGGAATGGAAATTTATTGTTATTGTATTATGCCAAGCCATTTACATTTGATTTTCAGAGCCAAAGAAAATAACCCGGAAAAAGTTTTAGGAAGGTTTAAAGAATTTACCTCCAAGCAATTGCAAGCATCCATAAATGAAAATATACAAGAAAGTAGAAAGGAATGGATGCTTTGGATGTTTAAAAGGGCTGGTTCAAAGAGCAGTAATGTGAAAAGCAGTCAATTGTGGCAACATAATAATAAACCTATAGAATTGTACAGTAATGCTGTGATCGATCAAAAAGTTAATTACATTCATCAGAATCCAGTAGTTGCAGGTTTTGTATATGAGGCTCATCATTGGAAACATAGTAGTGCTATTGATTATAGTGGTGGTAAAGGTGTTTTGGAAATTGATTTTGTAAATTAGCATATATAGGCTTTGTTGCAGATAGGCACACGCGACACGCGTGCGTCAGTTGGGGGGCAATTCTGCCCTATATTTTCTAAGCCAAGGGCCACTACTACCTTGACTTTTTACGCCATATTCTCTCTGTGCATCGCTGTAGCTGATCTCGCCTGTGTCTATCCTTCTACAGATCTCATAAATTGTACTTTCGCTGTATTTTATTCCCATGATTAGCTTTATTTGTGTAAAGCTATTTCAGGACAAGACATAGAAAACGACAATTTGATTAAAAAGAAAGCTGCCTTTAATAATATTTTTCATCAAACCTCTTCTCGCCTCATCTTCATTTCTCCAACACTCATGTTTTTTTCTTTAGCCAATCTTCTTTCCTGGCTGGCCTCAAAAGCTGAAATACCTTGCAATTCTGAAAGATAATCTAAATGACCAGGGGAAGTGACGACCATGATATCATCGGCTGTAATTTGATTAGGGCTTTCATAACCACATGATTCAGCAAGCATTTGAGTTTCTTTATAGAGCGCATCAGCATAGGTGGCAATCCTTTTGGCTGCGGCTTCTATATCCAAGGCTTTTTGTAAGCGCTTGTTTTGAGTTGCTATGCCTGTAGGGCACGCGTTTGTATGGCATTCTAAGGCTTGAATACAGCCTAATGAAAGCATGAAGCCTCTGGCAATGTAAACGGCATCAGCTCCTAAGGCCATGGCAACGGCAATATCGATGGTAGTAGCGATTTTACCGCTAGCAAAAAGCACTACTTTATCTCTTACGCCATTGTGTCTTAAAGCCCAGTCAGCTACGGCTACTGCTTGCTTCATAGGTAAGCCTGCATAAGAACTCAAAACATGCGGGGAGGCACCTGTACCGCCATCTCCGCCATCAATAACCATATAATCAGGTCCCCTGCCTGGCTCATCTTTCATTTTTTTGGCTATATCTTCAATCTCTACAGTATGACCTATCACCATTTTTATGCCCACAGGTTTATTGGTGATTTTCCGCACTTTATCTATAAAGTCAAAAAGTCCAGCTACATCAGAGAATTCTTTGTGCCTTGCAGGTGCATAGGCATCTTTTCCCATTGGGATTTTTCTTATTTGAGCTATTTCGGCTGTGATCTTTTCTTTCAGCAACATACCACCTTTACCCGGTTTGGCTCCTTGTGCAAGCTTGATTTCAAACATTTTCACCTGGGGATGATCGGCCATTTCTTTCAATAAATTGTCATCCATATCCCCATCTTCTGTTCTGATTCCGTATTTAGCTGTTCCAATCTGGAATACTAAATCTGCTCCACCATATTCATGGCAAGGGGCTAATGATCCTTCACCAGTATTATGAAGTATTCCTGCCAACTTAGCTCCTTTACTCAAAGCAGCATGAGCATTGTAAGAAAGAGCTCCGTAAGACATGGCACTGATATGTACAAAATGATTTAAAGTATAGGTTTGAACTCCCGTATGCTCACCAATTACTTTTTTATAAAATTGACCTGTTTCATCTCCTGTCTTAGTTTTGGTATTGGTAAATGTGGCGGGCATTATAAGCGTAGTCCCTACTTTATCCATGTCTATTTGGCTACCAAAGCCAATGGTGTTACTAACTCCTGCTGAAGTCGCATATATCCAGTTTCTGGTGATTCTATTATAAGGTGTTTCCTCTTGGTCATTAGAAAATAGGTATTGTCGCAGTAATGGACCTACTTTCACAAGAAATTTTCGACCCCATATGACCACTGGAAAAACACGTTGAATAGGAGTAGAGGTTTGCCTTTTATCGTAAATAAATAAAGTAATGAATCCCGTCAATATGAGTGCAAGAATGAATTCACCCCCTAAAGTCAATGCTAATTTCCATGGACCTGATTCTTGCAGGTATTCCGATTGAAAAAAGTATCCGTAGGTAGCAGTTACTAATAGGGCTGAAATTATCCAAGCGCTCGTGTAGCTATTGAAAAATTTAGAAAGGTATTTCAGACGTGGCCCTGTTGTGCCTGATTGAATAAATTCGCGATCGCCCATTGCATGAAAAGTTTATAGTTATTTGTAATATAATACAATTCATAAGTTTTAGCAATAGCGTTGGTCGAATAATTTAAATTAATCTATTGATAATCAGTATTTAAGAATCATTAGTCCATTTGTTTACGCCAAAAAGCATCAATGAGCAATTGCGCTGTAGCTGGATTAGTGGCAATAGGGATATTATGGACATCGCAAATTCTCATTAACATTTGCACATCAGGTTCGTGTGGGTGTTTGCCTAATGGATCTCTGAAAAAAAGTACCATTTCCAATTTCTTTTCCGCTGAAAGTGCGGCTATTTGTGCATCTCCGCCAATTGGGCCAGAAAGTAGTTTTTCTACATTTAAGCCTGTATTTTCCACATATTTACCAGTTGTTCCAGTGGCTACCAATTCAATTTCCTTCAGTTTATCTTTATTTTTGTTCAGGAAAGAAACCATCTCGGGCTTTTTTCCATCATGGGCAATTATAGCGATTTTCATTTTTTTCTTTTCATAGTTTTAAAGTACTCTAATCCCAATTGATATCCTTTTAGACCAAGTCCAGAAATCATTCCAATGCATTTAGATGAAATGATACTTTTATGTCTGAATTCTTCCCTTTTGTAGATGTTGGAGATATGAACTTCCAATACAGGTACTGAAATAGCCCCAATAGCATCATGAATTGCCACCGAGGTATGTGTATATGCAGCTGCATTAAGAATAATGCCGTCATATTTGCCATCAGTCTCTTGAATTCTATTCACTAATTTCCCTTCAATATTTGATTGGTAATACTCGAGCACCAAATCAGGATTGTGTTTTTGCAATTGCAAGAAATACTCCTCAAAGCCGGAAGCACCATAAATTTCAGGTTCTCTTTTGCCTAAAAGGTTTAAATTTGGACCATTGATAATAATGATTTTCTTTTTATCCATTACATTCGATTATGGCTTGGGACATATTTTTATCTGAATACAAAAATTATTTGCAATTGGAACGTTCACTAGCAGAAAACTCTGTTGCTGCTTATGTACATGATGTCTTAAAGCTAAAACAGTTTTTGGATATCTCCAATCGAAATGTTGGACCACTGGAAGTTTCTGCCACAGATTTACATGATTTTTTAGAATATGTAAATGAACTGGGGATGACAGTGCATACTCAAGCTAGAGTCGTCTCAGGCATAAAAGGATTTTTCAAGTATCTTTTGTTTGAAGATATTATTGCTGAGAATCCTGCTGAGTTGTTGGAAGCACCGAAACTGGGTAGAAAATTACCAGATGTGCTAAGTCTTGATGAAATTGATTGTATTATTAATTCAATTGATAGAAGTACTTCAAATGGCCAAAGGGACAGAACAATGCTTGAGGTTTTGTATTCGTCAGGATTGAGGGTCAGTGAATTGGTGGGATTGAAAATATCGAATACCTATTTTGATATCGGCTTTTTGAGGATAATTGGGAAAGGGAGTAAAGAAAGATTGGTTCCCATGGGGAAATCTGCAGCCAAGCAATTGAAAATTTATATCAACGAAGTGAGAATTCATCAACAGCCAAAACCAGAGGCAAAGGATTTTGTATTCCTAAATCGATTTGGAGGTTCAATAAGTCGTGTTTCCGTATTTACAATGATTAAAAAACAAGTAGTGATGGCAGGATTGAGAAAAAAGGTAAGTCCACATACTTTTCGGCATTCATTTGCTACTCATTTGATTGAAGGCGGGGCCGATCTTAGGGCGGTGCAAGAAATGTTGGGGCATGAATCCATCACCACTACTGAGATTTACACCCATCTGGATAGAGATTTCTTAAGTCAGACTTTGAAGGAATTTCACCCTAGAGCTTGAAGAAGACTCAAGAGGTTTTAACAGTAAAAACTTGAATTCGATTAATAAAACTATCGTTTCTTCAAAGCGGAATAGGCTATGATGGGAAATTATGATACTCTTGATTATTAAACAATAACTCTAAAATTGCTTCTAAACAAATTTAAAAAGTCTTTTATAGATTACCATCATATATAAAACCCTAAAATCGAAGGATATTGACAATATCTGGGGTTTTATATGTTATTTAATAAAGTATGTATCAAATTATATTTTTGCAGTGTCTACTTTTTCTTTTTGCTTGAACAAAAAGAAACAAAAATTCAAGACAAAAATAAGCTTCAACCCGCATCCTCGTCTGGCTTGCATTGTTGTCCTCATACCCGCAATCTTCAATCAATATTTTATGTGGTTTGCAGGGCATGTGGAATTTTAACTGAGTTACCGAAATTAAGACCTGATTTTTTCAAAAGTCTGAATTTATCCTACTTTTGCCAACCCATCGGTATATCTTCTTAAGATTTCAGATATTTTTCTTTGATTGGAAAAATAAAATTTCCTAAATGACACTCTGAATGTATTTAATCAAGATTTAAAATCGACCATAGGATAAAAACTATTTGACCATCAACTGTTTAATAAGGACATTATCAATGGTCTCCAGATAAATGAAATAAATCCCACTATTCAAATCTTGAATAGAAATCTCTAGTTCCGTTGCATCATTAAATTTAACATCTCTTATTTTCTGGCCTAAGCTATTTCTAATCTGAATTTTTTCAATTTCATATTGACTCTCATTTTTGAGATTAACAATTTGCTGGGCAGGATTGGGAAATAAAGTAATTTTTGATTTCCATTCATCTCGAACACTAAGAACACCATTTTCTAGATCTATTTCAACTGTAACCTCATTACTGAAGTTAGAATTTCCCCTCGTATTTCTAGCCAATACCCTATAATTATAGTTGCCAGAATTTAATATTTCTTCATAACTTTTACTGTCAACTTCCAATTCAGCCACAGAAATAAAATCATTTCCATTATCAGATCTTTGTACCCTGTAAGAACTTTCATTTTGAGCATTGTCAGCCCAGTTGAGCCTTACCGTACTATCATTCAATAACTCAAAGTCTAGATCGGTTGGGGCAAGCGGCAATCCAATCAAAGTTTCAATTTCTACTTCGCTGGAATAATTGCCGTCTCCGTTCTCATTAAATCCCTTTACTCTGTAGAAATATACACTTTCTTCTTCAACTGTTTCGTCTACAAAATCAAAGGAATTTGCTTCTAATTCTGCTAAATTACTATAGTTAGTGTTATCACCCTGCGATCTTTCCAATATATAACCTTCTTCTAAATCAGTATTATCTGTCCATTGAATCAAAACATTACCACTTTCTAAATTAGAGGCAGTTATTGTAGAGGGGGCAGGAGGTACTTGCAATTGGGTAGTAATATTGATGTCATTCGAATAATCCGATGAAAATATATCCAATACAGCCTTCACTCTATAAAAATATTGGGTTTGTCCTACTATATCGGTATCAGAATATGTTGAGCTATTGGAGTCTACATCAGCAAATTCCTGAAAATTTGAATTGTTGTCTGTCGATCTTTCAATAATAAAACTAGTCTCATTTTCAGAATTATCTGTCCAAGAGAGTTCCACAGTTCCTGTTACATTTTCATTCGCGGTTAAATTAGTGGGTGCTAGAATTTCAGGAGCTACAACATCCAGTAAGCACAGATCAAGTGACCATGACTGCAATTCTCCACCATCCGCTGCAAAACGATCAATAACTATTAATTTCCATTCTCCTTCTGATTCTTCTCCATTTAAGGTATTGAGGGCTTCTTCAGATTGATAGGTTTCCCCATCGCTTGGAGGACAAGGTAATTCTGATGATGTTCCCTCATCACTAATGGATAGGTTAAAATTATCCTGATCATCGCAAATATTGGAGAGTAAAGTGATTTGAGTACCAGTAGGGCTTTCTAATATGAAACTTAAATCATTAATATAGGAATGCGTACCTACTAAATTGCTTATGGCAATAGATTCAACTTTTCCTGAGTATGGAATATTTATAATAGATTGAATTGTATCTACATTTTCAGATGAAATTGATAAAGGCAAATCCGTTCCTTCGTATAAATCACAAATAATATCTGCAGTTGAAAAGGAAATAACATCAGAAAAATCACTTTCCCCACAATTATTAATTGCCTTTACACGCACAAAATAGCTTGTGAGTCTTTGCAGGTTCTCTTGTAGTTTATATTCTTTTGCATTAACAACCTCTACAGAATCTACTTTTTCATTAAAATTATTATCTAAAGCGATTTCTAATAAGTAGTCAGCCTGCAAATCACTGTCTTCCCACATTACAGTTGGGCTTAAATTGATATTGTTGTCCGCTTCCACAGGAAAAGTAATATTTGGTGCTGTCGGGAAATCAACTACATTAAAGCTCAATTCTTTACTTTTTGATTTGTCCACCGTATTGGCTTCCAGTGTGAAATTAAATTCTCCTGTATTTTGGTTGGTATTGGTGATTGTTAAGATAGTGCTTTCCCCAGGGGTAAGTGTATTTTGATCGAAACTAACCTCAAAATCTGCTAAGTCACTTACTGATAAATTAATGCTTTCATCATATTCTAAAATAGAAGTTATATTGATGGTAAATGTAATTTCATCCTCAGGGCAATATTGATCACTGTCAATTTCAGCTTCCAAAGTAAAGGTTGGCTCGGTGGTTTCTGTAATGGTAAAAACGTCCGGGCTAATGTTAAAGAAAATATTATTGGAGGCGACCACTTTTATTTTTGCCTGATTGGTATTGATATTTGGTAATTCAATAGGTTCTGAGCCATCATTTTCTGTATTTTCCAACACTTTTACAGAAAATGTTTGTCCTCCATCAGTGGAGAGGTATATATCCACAAATGCTGCATTTACCGGAGCTATATTGGTATTATTCACTTCCCAGCTTACTGTGATAATATTGAGTCCACTGTAGTCCCCAGAAATGGTATCAACAATGAACGGGCCGGCTATATCTGTTACACTAAAACTAATTTCATCATGATCCACAGCCGCTATTGCTTGATTATCACGTACGCTAAGTCTAAAGTTAAGATTCCTTGCATAATCCGGTAATATTTCACCCTTGGTCTGTGTACCATTAAGGATATCCGATATTTGTGGAAAGATTCTAAAACTGTCAAGAGTAGGTGAAAAGGATCTGAATAATGGTGCATTATCTTGAGGTAAATTCGGAGAACCGGCAGGTCCCAAATCAAATTGCTCCCAAGCGTAATTTAACTGATCGCCATCAGGATCTGTAGCGAACCCATTTAGCTGGAAAGGTGTACTAATAGGGATTGTAAAACCACCTTGGCCAGCTTCTACTATCGGAAGGTTGTTGCCTGTCTCCGTAATGTCGGCACAATTATTCCCCGCATTATCTTGAATATACGCATTCATGAAATCTAAGCTGGCCGTATGAAAATATGGATCACTATTATTTTGAATGTTATCGCCACCACAAATACCAGCATAAGCCATTATGGTGGAACCACTACCTGGCTCATATGCGGAATTAGCGGAACGGTTCTGCCCGCAAGAACTGACTGTTCCATTAAATGTGTGTGGCGCCCCAAATTGATGACCAATTTCGTGTGAAACATAGTCCACATCAAAGGGATCACCAATGGGTTGATTAATACCTGTTACTCCCCTTGCTTTTGAATTTGATCTACATACCACTCCTAATCCTGCTAGTCCACCAGCAGCAGTTGAGAAATTATGCCCTAAATCATAATTTTGATTACCAATTATACTGTCTAGGACTACTTGATTTTCATCAATTAATATCCCGACATCATCAACTGTAAAAGGGTCTGTACTACTATTTGTAAAAATAATTTCATCATTATTTTCTACTAACACCATTCTTACTGCAATTTCTTTTTCATAAATGCTGTTGACCCTGTTCATAGTGCTCACTATGGCAGACAAACCATCTTCCACAGTACCTCCGTGAAATTCAGTGTATTCGCCCGTTGCTGCCACGGCTATTCTATAGGTTCTTAATTGTGTTCCGGAAGGTTGATTTACATTACCAGATTCAACCATGGATTGCATTCGTTGAAATTGAACATCATCTGCAATGATAGGTTCTAATTCCTCAAATCTTGGCTTTTTGGGATCTCTTTTCAAATCTTTTTTATAATAGATTTGGTAGTCGTTGAATTGATCTTGGACGGGGTCAATAAAAAATACGCCTTCAGTGGAATAGACCATGGCATGAAATCCTTTTTTGCTTAGGTCTAATCGTAGAGTTTCACCAGTTGTAGGGTTTCTCCCACTATAGGTTTTGATGTTGGGATATTTTTTAGCTAAAGCCGGTGCCATAATAGGGCTTTCCTCCAATTTGAATTCCTGAAATGCTCCGTCAGGGTAGGGGATGCTAAAATTTAATTTTGAATTTTGATTTAATTTTGCCTTTAACTGGTCAACAGCTAATTTGTAAATTTTTTGTTTTTCAGTCGAAATTAATCTTGCAGAAGCTCTAGCATTACTTTCCGTCCAAAATTGCCCATTATAATTCTGAGCATGCGAAACAAAGCCGGTAAAAAAAACAATTAAAAATATTAAAAATCGTTGTAGCCTCATTTCGATCAATTCTATGTTTTAGCAAATGTCTAAACTGATGACATCATAAATCATAAATTTAATAAATAAAGCCAAGCATTTTTGATCAAATTGTAAAGATTTAATACATCTATCAAATCAAATCCTGATCTTTCATATTTAGGGGTTAAATTTTAATCGCTTTAAAGGAATTTGCTTCTTCTCTAAGCCAGCTGTTTTTCCTTATCATCATCAGTAACAAAAAGGCTTAATATTCCAGCCAGAATTAAAGAAGTGCCTCCAATGATTAAAGCATAAATTGCATCGTTGCTGAAGAAATTTTTCAGTATGAATCCTAAAATTCCCGCGGCCACAATTTGTGGGATTACAATAAAGAAATTGAAAACACCCATGTAATAGCCCATTTTATCAAAAGGTAAAGCACTGCTTAACATGGCATACGGCAAGGAAAGTATGCTAGCCCAAGCTATTCCTACGCCAATCATACTGAATACCAATAAATTTGGATCGCTAATATAAAATATGGAGATGAGTCCGGCAGCACCACAAAACAATGCGATCATATGTGTTCCTTTGCGACCAAAGTATTTGGATAATTTTGGCAATAAAAATGCTGCAAAAGCCGCTACTCCATTGTACACACCGAACATAACTCCCACCCAATTAGCTCCTTCATTATAAAGAATGGATTTAGGATCAGTGGTTCCATAAATATGTTCAGTTACTGCTGGAGTGGTATAAATCCACATGGCAAACAAAGCAAACCATGAAAAAAACTGGACGAATGCCAATTGAACCATTGTTTTGGGCATTTTAAATATTCCCATAAATGATTCTGCTAAGCCTGTAAAAACGCCTCTTTCACTATTTTCCTTTTTGAGTTTCTCAATATCTTCCGGAGGATATTCCTTTGTATTGAAAACGGTCCACATTACCGCAGCTAAAAATGCAACACCTCCGATATAAAATGACCATTTGACTGAATCAGGTATCTGTCCATCCGGGGCTTCGTTGCTGAATCCAAGCCAATTGGTTAGGACATAAGGTAATACAGAGGCAACCACCGCTCCAATTCCTATGAAAAATGCTTGTAGTGCAAATCCCTTGGATCGCTGTTCGTTAGGTAACATATCGCCTACAAAAGCCCTAAATGGCTCCATACTGACGTTGATTGAACCATCCATTACCCAAAGCATTCCGGCTGCTATCCACAGACTAGGAGAATTTGGCATAATAAATAATGCAATAGTCGCTAGAATAGCACCAATAGCAAAAAACGGCCTTCGCCTTCCCCATTTTGGAATCCAGGTTTTATCCGAATAATAGCCGATGATGGGCTGCACTATTAGGCCTGTCACTGGAGCGGCTAACCATAATATAGGTAGACTCTCTTTTTCTGCACCTAGTGTTTCAAATATCCGACTTACGTTTGCATTTTGAAGGGCAAAGCCAAATTGAATACCTAAAAAACCAAAACTCATATTCCAAATTTCCCAAAAGCTTAATTTTGGTTTTTCAGAGGCTATCGATATGTTATCCATTATTTATCTTTCAAACTGTTTTGAGTTAAAATCATATAAGACCAAGCATCAAAGGCAAGAGGTTCTCGATTTTCAGAAAAGGTAACTGTAAGTTCTGGATTATTACCCTTCTGATAGGTCTTTCCTGTATAGTTCTTATCAATGACAAATGATTGCGTAGAATCAGATAAATTCATGATGACTAACACCTCATTATCATCTTTTTTTCTGCTGAACGCAAGCATCTTAGATGAATTTTGGGGTTTATTAATTTCTTGAAAACTTCCTCCAAAAGCCCCATTCCACAAGGCAGGATTATTATGCTTAAGTAGCAACAATCGGCTATAAAAGTCTTCATAAGCTAATTCTGACCAGTCAATAGTGTCTTTGTCAAAAAATGGTAATCGCTTGTCCAGTCCTGCTTCTTGACCACTGTATATCAGCGGCATTCCTGGAACTGTTGCAGTTAAGACAGCCAAAGCTTCATAAGCATTCCCCATCCTTTCAAAAACCGTCCCATTCCAGCTATTTTCATCATGATTGGAGGTGAAATACATTCTGAAAGCTGAAGAATCATATTTTTCAACATCTTTTTTCAGGTATGCTACTAGAGAATCAGCATTTGCGTGTCCTTTTGCTATATCATTCAATAAATGATGAAATTCCCAGCCGTAGGTCATGTCAAATCCTGCATCATGCATTTTGGGTTCATCCCATTCTGCCAACATAAAAACATCTTTTGTAGCCTCAAGACTATCAATAGCTTTTTTCCAAAATTCATTTGGTACCATTCCTGCCACATCACATCTGAAACCGTCAATGTCAGTTTCGGTAATCCACCATTTCATTTCATTAATCATGGCTTGATGTAAATCTTCATTTTCATAATTAAGATCTGCAACATCAGTCCAATCTGCTACAGGTGATTGTAGATTGCCTGCAGAATCTAAATTGTAAAATTCAGGATGTTCTTGTGCCCAATGGTGATCATAAGCGGTATGGTTAGCCACCCAATCCAATAGTACAATCATTTGATTTTCGTGGGCTTTGGTAACCAATTTTTTGAAATCCTGCAAAACACCAAAATTGGAATTTACAGCAGTGTAGTCTTTAATAGAATAATAACTTCCCAAAGGCTCCTTCCGGTTCTTTACTCCAATAGGTTGAACAGGCATAACCCATAAAATATCAACTCCCATATTTTTTAATCTGTCCAGATGAGGGAGAAAGGCTTCAATTGTACCTTCTGGAGTATACTGCCTAATATTTACCTCATAAATATTCATAGCCTTAGCTTTTTCAGGATATGATAAGATAGATTCCTGTTGATGGTTCTCATTAACAGATTCACAAGAGTAAAGAAATATGGCAATGGCGATTAAAAAGATGTTTTTCTGCATATAAAAATCTAGTTGCATAGTAAGGACTAATAATCAATATCTATTCTCCCATCTTCTAAATTGAAAATAGCATTTGGTAGATCGTTTACCTTTAAATTAATTCTTTCATTTTCAGGTAAGGGATCGAAGTTAGAAATTTGATCTACAAAATTAAAATCTTCTTTGTCCAACGGTATGGTTTGTTGATTAATGTGGATTTTCCCATTTAATTTTCCTTCGAATCCATGAAAGAAAACCTTAACTTTCTGATATTGACTATTGTAATTTCCCTCCTTTTGATGTAGAGTCAACTGTCTGTTTTCAGGCTTGAACTCAATCAGTCTTTTATAAAAATCTCCACTCACATGATTGAAAGTTTCTCCATCATCCTCATAGTATTCATATTTATTTTTTTCTTTGCCCCCGTAAATATGCAAATGCAGACAATCATTATTGTTTTGGCTTAAATTTTCCAGTTTGTCCTGCATTGGAATTATTGCCGAAGCTCTCACAAAAACAGGTAATCTCTCAATTGGGCATTCAACGATGACTTCCTGATTCCCTCTATAGAAAGTATCATCAAATAAATCGTACCATTCCCCTTCTGGAAAGTATACTTTTGCTAAATTAACTTTACTGGCTACGGGAGCCACCATGATGTCCGGTCCAAAGAAATACTGGTTTTCGTACAAAGAGTTATAGATTTTCTCGTCATGAGGATGATAAATAGCCAAACTTCTAGCTACCGGAATACCTTTTTCATGTGCTTCGTAAAAAGCTGAATAGATATAAGGCATCATTTTATATCTTAGATTGATATAATTTCTGGAAATCTCTTCTACTTCTTCTCCATAAGCCCAAGGTTCAGAATCTCTACTGTTAATCATACTGTGTCCTCTGAAGAATGGTGCGAAAGCCCCAATGGAAATCCAACGAGCAAATAATTGACTATCTGCATCTCCCGCAAAACCTCCAATATCATAACCCGAAAATGCAACTCCTGCTAATCCTAAGCTATTGACCAAACGAACGCCCAATAACATATGCTCGTCATCTGCAACATTATCACCAGTCCAAACGGCAGCGTATCTCTGAATCCCAGAAAAACCGGCTCTTGTTAGATTAAATACTCTTTTATTGGGAGAATTTTGCTTAGCCCCTTCGTAGGTACTTCTGGCCATTTGCATGCCATAAACATTTCTGGCTTTTCGAGTCGAGGCTTTTTCACCTTCGTAATCGAATTCCATTAAATCAGGTAAATATTGCCCCCAGGTGGCAATTTCATTCATATCATTCCAAAGCCCCAGAATTCCTAAGTCAGTATAGGCTTTTAGTTTATCTTGCCACCAATTTCGGACTTGTCCATTGGTGAAATCAGGGAAATGGCACCATCCGGGCCAAACTTCTCCTTCATAGTATTCACCGTCAGGATATTTAATAAAAACATCTTCTTTTTTACCGGAATCATAAGCTTCGTAGCCTTCTTCGATTTTTATTCCAGGATCACAAATCACTACCACTTTAAATCCCATTTCCTCAAGCTTTTCAATCATTTGCTTTGGATTGGGGAAATCTTTTCCATCCCAGGTGAAAATCTTGTATTGCTCCATATGATGGATATCCAAAACAATTACATCGGCTGGGATTTCTTTTTCCCGGAAAAATTTAGCTATACTAATTACTTCTTTGTCGGGTTTGTAACTGTAACGGCACTGCTGGTAGCCCAAACTCCAAATAGGGGGCAGTTCCATTCGACCAGTCAGATCGGTATAAGAACTTATAATATCTTCAATAGAATCTTCATGGATGAAATAATAGGCCATATCTCCCTGATCAGCTGAAAAGCTAGAGAATCGTCTGTTTGAAGCACCAAAATTAAAATGAGTTTTATGTGAATTGTCTAAGTAAATACCGTAATTCAAACCGCTATGGATGCCGATATAAAAAGGAGTCGTACAATACAAAGGATCACTATCTGGTGGATATCCAAAATGATCTGTATTCCAGTTTTGGTAGCCTGTGCCTTTTCTGTCCAGCGGTCCCGTTTTTTCACCCAATCCGATAAATCTCTCTCCTTTTTGTAGCTTTTTGTAGGTGGTAACTTGTTCGCCAATCCAGGAAGTTCCCAATGCATGGTCATCCTCACTGATTATTTCACCATTTATATCTTTGAAAATAGCAGTAAACGGATCCTTTTTAATTTCTAAAGTTAGCGCTTCAGTTTTTAGTTCTATATGTCCGTTAGAATCAATAATGGAGAAATCAATACCTACCGATTTAGAGATCACTGCATAAGAATGTTCGTCAAAATTTTCTGTTCTGCTTATATGAATTTTAAAAATCCCCTTTTGTACAACGGATATTCTAAAAAAGGCATTTTCGGTTTTTCCGGAAATTCCATAAGCATTGCGCTTATAGTTTTCAATTTTTCCGCAGTGAAGGTTGAGATTGGGTTTATTTATGGTTTGTGAACTAATCATCTATTTATCCTTTAAAAGAATTGCTAAAGTATTGAATATTAAAATTTCATAGTATTCAATTAACTATAAAATCAGCGCAATCGTTTGCGGTTACGTTTGCAATTTAACTTTTTGTATTTAAAAATTAAATTATATAGCTATTACAGGATTTTAAATTGGTCGATTTTTGGGGTTTTCTGGAGGGGGATAACTCTTTGGGATATTTTTTATGGATTGGAATTCATTTATTTCTATTTTGAATTTTAAAATAGCAACTTTGCACTCAGATTTACTTTTAACAGTTATAATATTTATTATTAAATAGATGTCGCAAGAACTATATCAGAATTTAACCGCAGATAAGCCATTTTTTATTGTTGGCCCTTGTGTGATGGAAAGTATGGATTTACTGCATTCAGTAGCCAAAGAATTGGTGAGCATTAAAAATGAATTAGGAGTCGAGATTATTTTTAAATCTTCATTTGATAAGGCAAATCGTACTTCAGCATCAGCTAAAAGAGGCCCTGGTTTAGAAGAAGGGAAGGAATGGTTAAAGGAAATCAAAGCAACCTACAATCTGCCCGTGACAACTGATGTGCATGAATCGTATCAACCAGCATTATTGCAGGATGTGGTGGATATTATGCAAATCCCTGCCTTTTTGTGCCGTCAGACTGATTTATTGTTGGCAGCTGCCGAAACAGGTCGTATTGTAAATATAAAAAAAGCACAGTTTTTGTCTGGAGAAGATATGTTATATCCTTGCCAAAAGGTAACTGAAGCAGGAAACAAGCAGCTTTTATTGACAGAGCGTGGCAATATGTACGGCTACAATAATTTAGTGGTTGATTTCAGGAATATCCCAGATATGTTGCAGCATGGCTTTCCTGTTGTGATGGATTGTACTCATTCGGTCCAAAGACCTGGAGGAGCAGGAGGAAAAACCGGTGGGAATCGTGAATTTGTTCCAAATATGGCATTGGCAGCAAAAGCTTTTGGAGCCAATGGATATTTTATTGAAACACATCCAAACCCAGAGGAGGCATGGAGTGACGGACCAAACCAATTGTTTTTAAAGGATTTAAAAGATTTAATAAAAAAATTAACAGCATGAGTCGAATTTTAGAATCTGCTAAAGAAACGATTGCCATTGAAGCTAAATCAGTACAGGATTTAGCTAGTTTGTTGACGGATGATTTCGAGAAAGCTGTTAACGCCATCATGGAAAGCAAAGGAAAGCTAATCGTCACAGGAATGGGTAAATCTGGTATTATTGGAAAGAAGATTGCAGCAACATTTTCCAGCACAGGAACCCCAAGTTATTTTCTCCATCCTGGAGAAGCGTACCATGGGGATTTGGGACTGATTCAAGATCATGATATTGTGATGGCCATCTCCAATTCAGGAGAAACGGATGAATTGTTAAAAATAATACCTTTTTTCTTACGTAATGGTAATAAGGTGATAGGAGTAAGTGGTAATCCCGCATCAACATTGGCTAAAAATACGCACTTTCATTTAAATGTTAATGTAGAGCAAGAAGCTTGCCCGCTTGATTTAGCGCCTACTTCTTCAACTACTGCTACTTTAGTGATGGGAGATGCTTTAGCCGTGGCCTTAATGAAAGAGCGTGACTTTAAACCGGAGCATTTTGCCTTGTTTCATCCGGGAGGATCATTAGGTAGAAGGCTATTAATGACGGTGAAGGATGTGATGCGCTCTACGGATTTGCCCGTAATTGATGCTGAAAGCGAAATGGATGAAGTGATTGGTACTATGTCTAATGGTAGGCTAGGGCTTGCTATAGTGGAAGAAAACGGGCAGTTAGCAGGTGTCATTACAGATGGTGATTTGAGAAGAGGGATGAAAAACCAAAAAAATGCCTTTATGGATATGAAAGCGAAAGACATCATGACTAGCTCACCTAAATTCATTGACAAAGAAATGAAACTTAAGAAAGCCGAAGAATTAATGATGGAGTATAAAATTAATGCGCTTTTAGTGGTAGAGAACCAAAAGTGTATAGGGGTCTTACAGGTATACGATTTGTAATTTTTCAAGCTTGCGGATAGTGGAAAATTCGCTTTGACAAATAATGCATTCAATAAATCCGCTAGAGGCGACAGTAATTTCCACTGTCTCACCCTGTCGCCAGCGTCCCGCTACTGACGGATACTTATGCGACTGGTACATTCTATTTAAGAGTTAAGATTTTTTTTATAGTATTTCTGCCAAAAAATACCTGTTAAGTAGTGGTCAAATAAAATCGCTTGTGAATCTATTTAAATCTTCTTCGAAGATTCCCTTACTACCAAATTGGTCTTCAAAGAAATGGTCTCCGTAATGCTTTCTTCATCTTCGCCCTTATTGATTTGCTTCATTAACAAGCGCGTTGCCTCTTGCCCCATTTTAAAGCCTGGCTGGGTGACTGAAGACAGAGCAGGCTGGATGAGACTTGAAAACCGCCAATTACTAAAGCCCACAATGGCAATGTCTTCTGGAATGCGTAACTTTTTCTTTCTAATTGCCATCATAGCCCCATAAGCGGCCACATCATTATTAGCAAAGATGGCATCCGGTGGAAAACGATAATCCAAAATTTCATTGGTAATAGATTCGGCTTCTTCAAAGGTGCCCAAACCGCAGACTTTGATCAGATTATCATCTATCATATACCGGTTATCTGCCAATGCGGCTTTATATCCATTTAATCTGTTTTTACTGATGGCTAAGTTTTGTGGTCCAGCCAAGTGAGCTATTCTGTAACAACCTTGTTCAATGAGGTGCGTGGTGGCTTCATAGGCCCCTTGCTCATCATTGACAATCACTTTACATGCATTAAGCGAATCAATAATCCGGTCAAAGAAAACCAATGGGATATCATAATCCAATAAACTTTGTAAGTGATCGTAATTTTCTGTTTCTCTAGAAACCGACATCAGGATACCATCAACGCGAGAGTTAAATAAGGCTTTGGTATTCATCACTTCCCTTTCAAAGGATTCATTGGATTGCGTGATAATGACGTGATATCCGGCATCATGGGCGATATCTTCAATGCCGCTAATGACGGCAGAAAAGAAGAAATGGGCAATTTCGGGTATAATCACACCCAAAGTGTTGGTTTTGCTTTGTCGAAGGCTTAGGGCTACTGTATTCGGTTGATAATTTAGTTTCTTGGCTAATTCGTTGATTTCTTTTTTGGTATCAACACTGATATCTGGATGGTCTTTCAAGGCACGAGAAACCGTAGAAGGAGAGACTCCCAATTCCTTCGCTATGTCTTTTATGGTGATGTTTGCTTTTTTCATTGGTTTTTAATTTAATCTTCTTCTTGCTGGTCGGTGTCATGCCGATCATTCTACAACCATGGTTGGTGGCGCACCGACCATTTAATACTTATGGCATGTAACTCCTACTTTTCAATTTTTTTTTTTCAGAAGACATAGCGGTAAAAATCAAATTTTTAATTGATAATCACCAGTTTATCTCATTAAGAATTTAAATCCATCAAACATCTGAAAAAACATTGGTTTACGCAAACGATTGCGCAACCGATTGCGGTAAAAAATATTCCTTTCAACTGTTTTGAGGCTAATTCTTACACTAAACTTGAACAGTGGAAAATAGAGTTGCGCAACAAAAATGAAGCGACTTTAGGACCAAAAAATTAAGTAAACTTTAAAACAATTAAATTATGAAAAACTTAACAAAATTATGGAGCCTAGCATTGTTGCTGACCGCAGCTATGTTTATGGTCTCATGTGATGAAGACGAGCCAACAATTGATGTTGATGAGGATGGTCTTGCTCTTGCGGATGGCTACTATTTCGCAGTAGATGGTGAAGACCCAACACAGAACACTAGACTTCAGCCAGAAACGGTAGAAGGTGAAGGGAATGTTGCAGTTGAAAGAGAAGGCTTTTTTGGAAACTATGTGTTTTTATCTGCTGGTGCTTATAATCTAGTTTCAGTTGAATCTCGAGAAATTACCTCAACATTAGGAGGGGCTATGACAGAAGTAGCTGGAGAAGATTTAACAGGAGATGAAGTGACATCTGGATATAGCTTGGCAATTATGGAAGAAGGTGGAGACCAAATTACTATTTCTAATGATGGATTCTTTAAGATTTCATACGATGAAACAACTACTGAATTGATTGTAATGGAAGTCGTAAACGTTTCTTTCATTGGTGCTCCTTCTGGATGGTCTGATGTTAATATGGATGTAGTTTCTTCAAATCCAGAAGATGGCTTTGCATTTGAAGTTACTGATGTTGAAATAAGACAAAATGAAAACTACAAATTAAGAATCAATAACGGCTGGAAAATCATTAGAAGTAATGAAGAAGGAACGGGATATATTGCATTTACTAATTATGGAGGTGCTGCTGATGCACTTGTTCCTGGCGGAGGTGATATTCCATTTTCAGAAGAGGATGGTTTGTACACCATTAGTGTAGAGTTGCAAAATGACGGGGGTGCATTTGTTGAATTTAACAAGACTGGTGAAGCTGAAGAAATTACTTTTGACCCTGCAGAATACCAGTTTGGAGTTATAGGAAGTGCAAATGCTAATGGATTTGATGCTGACAGAAACTTACATTACACTGGTGAAACTGATGGAGTACATAAATGGGTAGGTGTAGTTTATTTTGGTGAAAACAGTGTTGATGATCAAGGAAGAAGATTTAAATTCAGAACAAATGATGACTGGGCATTCAACATAGGCGGAACATTGCCTGCTGATGGGTCAGAAGCTACGTTAGCCGTGAATGGAGCGGATATTGAAGCGCCAGCTGCTGGAGCTTATTATATAACGCTATCTACCGCAGATGAAGGTGATACTTGGATTTCGACTATGAGTGCTACTGGCTGGGGAGTAATCGGTGAAGGTTCTCCATCAGCAAGTTGGGATGAAGATTTAGACATGACTGCTGAAGGTTTCGCGGAAGGTGTTACCACTTATACGCTTACAGGAGATTTCAGTGGAGAGTATAAATTCAGAGCTGGTGACAGCTGGGATTTCAACTTAGGTGGTGATCCAACTGCACTATCTGCAGGTGGAGATAATTTAAGTGTAGATGCTGATGGTACTTATACGGTAACATTGACATTTGATGGGGAGAATTATACTTCTTCCATTACTGCTCAATAATAAAATTCAAACATATTTTTAAGACATGAGCCAAAGCTCATGTCTTTCTTTTAAGATTTATATGAAACAATTTTACAAGTTACTTTCCCTCCTAATTCTATTTTGTATTCCTGCCTTAAGTCAGGCTCAAGGTGATATTCAACCAGATATTACCCCTGAGTTCTTTTCTGCGGATCAAGAGATTACCATCACATATGATGTGACAGGAACAAACCTAGCTTCACTCGATGATGCCTATATGTGGATGTGGCTACCTGATAAAAGTATTGATGCGCCCTCCAATATTAATCCTGCAGATTCTGATCCAGAAGCAAGCAATCAAGCTAAACTTGAAAAAATAACTGAAAACGGTCAAACCTTATTCCGTATTTCATTAACTCCCACGACATTTTACGACCAAAACGCTGATGTTATTTCCCAAATAGGAATGCTCTTAAAAGGCAATGATTGGGCTGATGGTCAAACTGAAGACTTTATTACAGAAATAAGTAAAGGTTTTTCAGTGAATATTGCTTCCCCAACAGGTAATTATGGATTTTATGAAGCAAATGAGATTGTAAGTATTGAATTATCTTCTTCTGAGCCAGCACATTTTCAATTTTTTGTGGATGGAAATTTGGAATATGAAGAATCAGACTTTTCCGAATTTTCTTACGAGCATACTGTAATTGATGATGGTCAAGCTCACGACTTAATCATCAAAGCAGGAAATGGTACGGATGAGGAGTTATTTAATTATTCCTATATAGTGAATCCAGTAGTTGGCAATGAACCGCTTCCTGATGGTTTGCAAAACGGAATAAATTATGGCGAAGATGACACTGCTGTCCACCTTGTACTGACTGCTCCCGCTAAGGAAAATGTATTTGTGATTGGTACCTTTAATGATTGGAGCCTTTCGGATGAGTTTCTAATGAAAAAAGATGGGGATCAGTTTTGGATTGAAATTGGCAATTTAACACCAAGCCAAGAATACCAATTCCAATACCTAGTGGACGGAGAAATTACCATTGCTGATCCATATGCTGAAAAAATAGGGTCGGAATATGATGATCCTGAAATAATTAGGGATAACCGATACCCTGATTTAATGCCATATCCATCCGGAAAAACAGCTCATGCTGTGAGCTATATTCAAACCAATAAAGTCCAATTTCCTTGGACGGATGACAGTTTTCAGAAGCCAGCAAATGAAGATTTAGTGATTTATGAATTATTGATCAGGGATTTCACAGAATTAAGGACATACGATGCTGTAACTGCGAGATTAGATTATCTCGAAGATTTAGGCATTAATGCCATCCAATTTATGCCTGTAATGGAATTTGAAGGAAATTTGAGTTGGGGATATAATCCTTATGCGATGTTGGCTTTGGATAAATTTTACGGTACGGAATATGACTTTAAAACGCTGGTTAATGAAGCCCACAATCGTGGAATCGCGATCATTTTAGACATTGCTTTAAACCACCAGTTTGGTAGAAATTCTTTGGCAAGATTATTTAATCAAGGAGATTACGGTAACCCAACTTCACAAAACCCTTGGTTTAACACCAGTGCACGTCACGATTTTAATGTTGGCTATGATATGAACCACGAAAGTCAATACACCCAAGATTATGTAGATAGGGTAGTGGCTTATTGGTTGCAAGAATACCACGTGGATGGTTATCGATATGATTTATCTAAAGGCTTCACTCAAAAAAACACACTAGGAAACGTGGGTGCTTGGGGTCAATATGATGCTTCAAGAATTACATTATTAAAAAGGCTAGCCGATTTTCAATGGTCAGTTGATCCAGAATCATACGTGATTTTAGAACATTTTGCTGAAAATTCTGAAGAAAGAGAACTGGCTGATTATGGTATGATGCTTTGGGGTAATGAAAACCACAATTTTAGAAATTTGGCCAAAGGAAATAGTGCCTCAGTCAGTGGCTTGAGTTATCAAAGCAAAGGTTGGAAAGAGCCTCATGTAATTGGTTATATGGAAAGCCACGATGAGGAAAGAGTGGCCTGGGATTTGAAAAATAGTTCATCAAGTAGCTTAGCAGATCAAATGCAAAGATTGAAGTTGAATACGGCTTTATTCTTTATGGCTCCAGGGCCTAAAATGATTTGGCAATTTGGTGAGTTTGGTTACGATGAGGAATTGAACAATGATAGGTTAGGGGTAAAGCCAACCCGATGGGAATACCTTGAAGATCCGGAGCGAAAAAAGCTTTTTCAGGTTTACCAAAGCCTAATCAAATTGAAAACAAGAACTGATTATATTAACAAGGATAATTTCCAATGGTCTGCGAGTGGCGATTTGAAATGGGCTAGGTTTAATAATAATGATGTAAAAATAGTGATGGTGGGAAATTTCAGTAAAAGTACTCAAACTTTTGACCAACAGATTATTCAAGCGGGTACATGGTATGACTACTTCACTGGAAAAGAATATGAAATTGGAAACGAAGTCTCCATTACTCTAATCGCAGGGGAATTTAGAATATTGACCAGCGAGCCTATAGAAAATTATGTGGATGATGAAGATCAAGAAGAATTAGTTCTTGCTCGTCAAAAATCAAGCTGGAGTTCAAATGTAAAAGTTTTTCCAAATCCTGCTCAAAATCAGATTTTCATCGAGACAGAAAAGCAAATTGAAAATATTTTTATTACAGACCTAAGTGGTAAATCCATCCAGTTTGAAATAAAAGAAAACCAAAATCGATTTGTAATTGATTTATCTCAATTGGATTCAGGAGTCTATTTAGTCAATTTTCAAGAAGAGGGTATTCGCAAACAACAAAAAATCATAAAGTTTTAATTTTTTAAATAAATCATAATATGGATCAAAATTATACATACTCACAAAGTGGGACGCTACGGAGGGATGGCACGGCTATCTTCAAAGGGATGCTCACAGCTTTCCTTGTGGTTTTTATCACTTTACAATTGCAAGCGCAAGAAAGGACCGTTTCAGGAACGGTTTCTGATGCTATTACTGGTGAGACTCTACCTGGAACCAGTGTTAAAATTAAAGGAACTTCGCAAGGAACAACTACCTCTTTGGAAGGGGAATACAAGCTTGAAGTAGATGCTAATGATGTTTTGATTTTTTCTTTTATTGGATATTCCAAGCAAGAGATAGTGGTAGGCGCTCGGTCTATAATTGATGTTCAGATGCAGGAAGATATTTCTCAATTGGGAGAAGTAGTGGTTGTTGGTTATGGAACGCAAGAAGAAAAGGACGTGACTGGTGTTGTAAGTACGGTAAAGGAAGAGTCATTCAATAGAGGACAAATTGCTAGTCCAGAGCGCTTGATAACCGGTAAAATTGCTGGAGTTGACGTGACTCCTGGGAACACAAGAGCTGGTGGTGGAGGAATCACTATTAGAGGAGTGGGCTCAATAAATGCACAGGCTCAACCATTAATTGTGGTCGATGGTGTTCCCATTAGCAATGATGGTAGCTCTGGAACAAGAAACGCGAATAATTTCATAAATCCAGCCGATATCGAAAGTGTTACTGTTTTAAAGGATGCATCTGCAACAGCAATCTATGGTTCTAGAGGGGCTGCAGGGGTTATTTTATACACCACCAAGTCGGGTAAAAAGGGTCAAAACACAGTTGCTTATGATGGTTCATTTGCTTTTTCAGAAGTTTTAAGAGAACCAGACTTTTTAAGTACTCAAAATTTCAGAAATGCAATCCGTCAATTTAGTCCCCAAAACGAAGGGCGATTAGGTGACCAAGACACAGATTGGTTCAATGAGGTAACTAGAAGTACTTTAAGTCAAAATCATAATTTGTCTTTCTCTGGTGCAACTGAAAAAATTAATTATCTGGTTTCTGTCAATCATATGGATAATAAAGAAGTATTAAGAGGAGACAGGAACCAAGTGACTCGATTGAGTATGCGATTAAAAACTACGGTCTTGAATGATCATTTGGATATTACTTTTAATACCAAAAATGCATTGACGAACGATCAATATAAACCAAATGTTGTGGGTGGCGCGGTATCTTTCGATCCAACCAAACCAGTTTATGATTCTGAAGCAGAAGAATTTGGAGGCTATTATGAATGGGATGTTTCTTCTATTGATCCGATTAACCCAGTTTCAACACTTGAACAAACTCAAAGTATCGGTGAAAATAGAAGGTCTTTTAACTCAATTAATTTTGACTTAAAGATTCCGGGCATAGAAGGTTTGACATGGAGTGCCACCGGTTCTTATGATTTAAGAAACGGTCAGAATAAGGTTTTTGAGCCATTCACCTTAAGAAATGACAATAGAGATGGGTATATGCAAAGATCCACTAACAATGCATACACCACCACTTTATTTACTACTTTAAACTATAATAAGTCGTTTGGATCACATGATATTGATGTGCTTGGAGGATATGAATTCCAAGAAGTTTTTAGAGAAACGACTGGCTATGAAGGTATTAATTTAACTGATGATAGCAAAGGCTTTAACGATCCAACTGTTATACCAAGAGAATTTATAGATCTATACAGAGCGATTCCAATTACCAATCAATTGCAATCTTATTTCGGAAGAATTAATTATTCTTATGATGATAAATATTTACTGACAGTAACCGGAAGAATGGATGGTTCCACTCGCTTTGGTTTTGGAAATAAGTATGGATTTTTCCCTTCAGCGGCCCTAGGTTGGAGAATTATTGAAGAAGATTTTTTCGAGGGTTTGACAGGAACATTTAACGATTTGAAATTAAGAGTAGGATGGGGTCAAACAGGAAATCAGAATATTGGAGATTACTTATATGATAAATTCTATTTCTTGAGTGATGCTAGTGCGACTTACCAATTTGGAGATGAATATATTCAGTTATTAAGACCTACTGCAGTGGATCCGAATATTCAATGGGAAAGATTAATTTCAACCAATATCGGAATTGACTTTTCATTACTAAATGGAAGATTATCAGGTACTTTAGATTTTTATGATAAAACAACTGATCAGTTGTTATTTAATGTACCAGTAGCTGCTGCAACTAATGTTGGAGATAGGGTAACTACCAATATTGGAGAAATGAACAATAAAGGAGTTGAATTGGGACTGAATTTCATAGCAATAGACAACGAAAAATTTGGCTGGGATATAGGCTATAATTTCACCTATAATCAAAATAAAATTGTGAAACTTAATAATGAAATTGATGAAGATAGCCCTGGGATTCAGGTAGGTGGAATATCAGGCGATATCGGTAGAACAATACAGGTTTTGCAAGTTGGGCAGCCGATTTCTACTTTCTATTCTTACAATCATTTATATGACGCTGCAGGAAAACCACTTGTAGGTGGTACAAACAGCATTTATGAAGATGTTAATGGTGACAACATTATCAACGAAAATGACTTACAAACGCAAGGTGTAGCCATTCACCCAATTTTGACAAATTTCGCATCAAACATTAGATATGGGAATTTTGATTTAGCGCTGACGCTACGAGCAAAATTAGGTGGACAAACTTATAATAACACCGCCTCCGCCAATGGATGGTATGGTAGGTTGACTGAAGCACAAATTTTGAATAATGTGCATGAATCTGTAATTGAAACGGGTTTTCAGAATAGACAACTACTGTCAAACTACTACATTGAAAACAGTAATTTCTTAAAGTTAGATAACCTTACTGTAGGATATAATTTTAATGCTATCCAAGATTTTAGGTTGAGATTATATGGTACTGTTCAAAATATGCTTCCGATTTCAGGATATAGTGGATTGGACCCAGAAGTTCAGATTGACAACAACATCTATCCGCCATCAACTGCATTTATTTTCGGTATAAACGCAAAATTTTAAATCTAAGAAAATGAAGAAATTTATATATATAATTCTAGCAGGCTTCACCCTTTCATGTACTGATTTGGATTTAAGACCTGAGTTCGGAGAAACAGCCAATATAGCCTTTCAAGATGTTAAAAACTTGGAAAGGTACATGGCTAAGATTTATGCATCTTATAGTTTAACTGGTCAGCAAGGACCGGCAGGTGATGCTGATTTAGCATTGGTAAATGATGAGGGGTTTACTTCCTACATCAGAGCTTATTGGAAAGCTCAAGAATTAACCACTGATGAAGCGGTTATTGCTTGGCAAGATGCGGGTATTCAGGATTTAAATACTCATTCGTGGTCATCAGACAATCAATTCGTTAGGGTTTTGTATTACCGATTATTTTTGATCATTTCATATAGCAATGACTTCTTGGAGCAAAGTACAGATGATTTGTTGGCTGATTATGGATATGATGAGCAGGAAAGAGCATTGGCACAGAGCTATAGAAGTGAAGTTCGCTTTTTGAGAGCGCTTGCTTATTGGCATGCTTTAGATCTATTTAGAAATATACCGATTGTGACAAGTATTACTACTGATTTTCCTGTTCAGGACAATCCAGAGGAGGTTTTTAATTTCATAACAGATGAGTTAAGTGCCATTGAAAATGAATTGCCTGATCCTCAGCAAAATGAATATGGTAGAGCTGACAAAGCTGCCCTGTGGATGCTGCAAGCAAAATTATATCTTAATGGAGAGGTTTATACTGGTACAGACTATTATACTGAAGCAGTTACAGCATTAGAAAAAGTATTAAATGGCCCATATTCCATTGAAGGAGATTATCAATTGAATTTTAGAGCAGATAATCACACAAGCAATGAGCTGATTTTTACTTTACCTTCAGATGGTATCCAGACCCAAGGATATGGAAGTACAACGTTTTTAATCAACGGTTCAATGGGCGGTAATATGGTATCTGCTGATTACGGTACTAGTGGAGCTTGGGCAGGTTTAAGGACTACTAAAAACTTGATTCAATTGTTTCCTGATGAAACAGGTGATATTGATAATAGGGCTATATTTTTCACTGATGGGCAGTCTTTAGAGATCGCTGATTTAACCGTTTTCACGGAAGGCTATGCAGTTCCAAAATATACAAATTTGACCACCGATGGAGAACAGGGAAGTAATACTGAATTCGCAGATACTGATTATCCCATGTTTAGATTAGCAGATGCGTACTTAATGTATGCAGAAGCTGTTTTGAGAGGTGGAGGCGGCAGTGAAGCCACAGCTTTAGGCTTCATTAATGAACTAAGACAAAGAGCTTATGGTGATAATTCTGGGAACATTGCTGCAGGAGATTTGACATTGGATTTCATCTTGGATGAAAGAGCTAGAGAATTATATTGGGAAGGTCATAGAAGAGCTGATTTGATTCGATTCGGTCTTTATACAGGCGGAGAATACACTTGGCCATGGAAAGGAAATAACATTGATGGTACTTCAATTAGTAATCATTTAGAAATATTTCCAATTCCGGCTACTGACCTGGCAGCTAATCCTGAACTAGAACAAAATGATGGATATTAATTAAAGTTTTTCTTCTTCATAAACAACTATAAAACGAAAATGCAGGGGGCTTTGCTCCCTGTTTTTTTTAAATCAATATCATATTTCCTACATTACATGCTAAATTATCAAATCAGTTTGTGAGCTCATCAAATCATAAACATTAAAACCGCTTTCTCTTTTATATTTGTACCATTATTGTCATTTTTGGATTCTAAAATAAAATTAACTCACTAAAACATAAAAACATGGCTAAACCAGGAGTATTATCCGGAGAAGAAATGATGAACCTGCTTCATCATGCGAAAGACAATAAATATGCAATGCCTGCAGTAAATGTGATAGGAAATAATTCTATCAATGCAGTTTTGGAAACTGCGAGAGAAGTCAACTCTCCTGTTTTTATTCAATTTTCCAATGGAGGTGCGGTTTTTAATGCTGGTAAGGGGTTGTCAAATGAAGGGCAAAAGGCAGCAATTGCAGGAGCAGTTGCGGGTGCTCATCACGTGCATTTAATGTCTAAAGAATACGGTGTTCCAGTAATTTTGCATACCGACCATTGCGCTAAAAAATTATTACCGTGGATTGATGGATTATTGGAAGCTGGAAAGGAATTCTATAAAACTCATGGAAAGCCATTATTCAGTTCTCATATGATTGATTTATCTGAAGAGCCGTTGGAAGAAAACATTGAGATTTGTAAAAAGTACTTGAAACCAATGGCTGAAATGGGAATGCATTTAGAGATTGAGTTAGGTATTACAGGCGGTGAAGAGGATGGTGTTGATAATACAGGAGTGGACAGCAGTAGATTATACACGCAGCCGGAAGAAGTTGCTTATGCCTATGAGCAGTTAAAAGAAGTGAGCGATAATTTCACAATTGCTGCGTCTTTCGGCAACGTTCATGGAGTTTACAAGCCAGGTAATGTAGAATTGCGTCCTGACATCTTAAAAAATTCTCAAGATCATATCCAAAAGAAACATAATACAGATGATAAGCCAGTATTATTCGTATTCCATGGTGGTTCTGGTTCAGAACCAGAAAAAATTGAAGAAGCTATCGGATATGGAGCAGTAAAAATGAATATTGATACAGATATGCAGTGGTCATTCTGGAATGGAGTAAGAAATTACTATAACGATAACGAAGATAGGTTACAACAACAAATAGGAACTTCTGAAGATCCTGATGCTCCAAATAAGAAGTTCTATGATCCAAGAGCTTGGTTAAGAAAAGGAGAAGAAAGTATGGTTGTACGTTTGAAGCAAGCTTTTAAAGAATTGAATTGTATAAATAAATTGGCGTAATTGATAGAATCTAGAGTCTAGAACTTACAGCCTAGAATAAAGGATTAAAAGCACAGGCTTAGAGCTTGTGCTTTTTCTATTTTTATAGAGCTGAATTTTAGATTTACAATTTTAGAACATAATTCCAGGCAACTTTTCTTATTTTTACTATACTGAAATTCTACAAAGATTATTTAATTCGCAGCCTTATGAATTCCTTCAAGACTATTTTTTATCTTATTTGTTTGTTAAACTTTACCGCCTGTAATAAGCCAGATATGAAAGAAAAAAAATCCCAAGCAGAAGCAGATTTTCCTAATGGAGTGGCTTATGAGATCTTCATCCAATCTTGGGCAGATGGTAACGGTGATGGAATCGGGGACTTTAAAGGCGCTACTCAGAAGCTTGATTACTTACAGGACTTAGGGATTTCAGCAGTTTGGTTGATGCCTATTATGCCTTCGCCCAGTTACCATAAGTATGATGTAACAGATTATAAAGCCATTCATCCTGATTATGGTACCATGGAGGACTTTAAAATTTTCCTTTCAGAGGCGCATAAAAGAAATATCAAAGTGGTGATAGATATGATTATTAATCATACCGCATCTGATCATCCATGGTTTCAGGAAGCTAAAAAAGGTAGTGATAACCCCTATAGAGATTATTATGTTTGGGCAGATCGAGATAGTATAGCAGATCAAATTGCTAAAAAAGAAGTAACCCAAGATTCTGATAATATCACCCAATGGCATGCTGTGAATAATCAAAAAAATGAAAAGCATTATTATGGTTTCTTCTGGGGCGGCATGCCAGATTTAAATTTTGATAATCCTAAAGTAAGGCAAGAAATATATGATATAGGAAGATTCTGGCTGGACGATATAGGAGTGGATGGATTTCGATTGGATGCGGCCAAGCATATTTTTCCAGATGATCGATTAAAAGATTCCTACAAATTTTGGCAAGAATACAGAGACGAGATGCGTAAGATTAAGCCGGATGTCTATTTGGTAGGAGAAGTTTGGTCTTCATCTGAAATCGTAAAAGAATTTGCTAAAGGTCTGCCAGCGCTATTTAATTTTGATTTAGCTGGCAGCATACAGCAGTCAGTTATCCAAGGTAAAAATGTTGCAGCAACTATTGAAGGACCTAAATGGGTGAATCTAGAAAATGAGGATTTGATTAGTCGTTTGATTAAACAAAGGGAAGTTTTTAAATCTGCTACGGATGATTATCAAGATGCTATTTTTCTAAGTAACCATGACCAAAACCGAGTGATGAGTAATTTTAAAGGAGATATTACTAAAGCTAAAACGGCAGCTTCCATTTTATTAACATTGCCAGGTACTCCGTATATTTATTACGGGGAAGAAATCGGGATGTTGGGCAAAAAACCCGATCCTAATATCAGAGAACCATTTTTATGGATAGATGCCAATAGTGATACTTTGAGAACGAGTTGGATGGATCCTGAATTTACCTCAGATGAAACAGTGGGTCCAGTAAGCCAACAAGAGGAAAATGCTAATTCCTTATTAAATCATTATAAAAAGTGGATTCATTTACGAAATCACAATGAATTACTGACAAAAGGCAGTATCGAAGAATTTGAAAATCAGAATAGAAATCTTTTGGCATTCACTAGAGCTATTGATGATGAGAAACTGCATGTTATCCATAATTTATCATCGAAATCACAAACTTTGAAAGTTAGTCCGAAGACGTTTGTTTACGGGCAAGAAAATTTGGACAATGGGAAGCTTAAAGCTAGTCAATCAATTATTTTCAAATGAAGAAATTCCAGCTAAAAATAGAACCCAGAACCACTGATTTTGATGCCTTGGGACATGTAAATAATGTGGTTTATCTCCAATGGGTGCAGGATGTTGCCGAAGCGCATTGGAAACATATTTCCGGTCAAAATGATGATGAAGTCAATCTTTGGGTAGCATTGAGGCATGAAATTGATTACAAAAAGGAAATTAGACCCGATGAGCCAATTATTGCTGAAACGTGGGTGGCTTCCATGGAAGGGGTGAGATCAGAAAGAATGACGCGAATTTTTAATCCTGAAACAGCCCAGACCAAAGCAGAAGCTAGAACTTTTTGGTGTTTATTGGATGCAAAAAGCAAAAGGCCAAAGAGGATTCCTGAGGAAATGAAAGAAAAGTATAAAGCCCGATAAACCCCAATGGGGGAACAATACAACGGCTAAATTATGAAGATGGAAATGATATTAATAGCTTTGATCAGCCTAAAGATGGAAGAAAGATTTTATAATAGTAACTGGCATGTAATACTATGGACTCAAGCATAAAAGCACGAATTAATCTAGGATCTAGATTCTAGACTCTAGCTTCTAATATCTAATTCGTAACATTTTAATAAGTGCTAAGTTTATAATTCAAAATAAAGAAAAAACATGATTGCAATACTCTCACCAGCAAAAAGTCTGGATTTTGAAAAACAATTTGATTTAAGAAGTACAAAAACACGCTTTAATGAGGAAACTCATCAATTAATAGAAGTGCTCAAAACGAAATCAGAAGAGGAAGTTCAGGACTTGATGAGTATTAGTGATAGTTTGGCAAAATTAAATGTGGAGCGATATGATAATTTTAAAAAGCGAACTCCAAAACATGCCAAACAAGCTGCGCTAGCCTTTCAAGGAGATGTTTATCAAGGTTTGGTAGCTGAGGATTTTACTCAGGAAGAACACGATTTTGCCCAACAACATATCAGAATTTTATCTGGTTTGTATGGTTTACTTCGACCTTTAGATTTAATCCAGCCGTACAGATTGGAAATGGGTACTAAATTGGAAACGGATAAAGGCAATAACCTTTATGAATTTTGGGGAGATAAAATCACCGACCAACTCAGAAAGGATATCAAATCACAGGGCGATAAAATATTAGTCAATCTGGCTTCGAATGAATATTTTAAGTCTGTCAATATAAAAGAATTGAAAAAGGATTACCAAATCATTGACGTGGAGTTTAAGGATTTTAATAATGGGAAATATAAAATTGTTTCCTTTTTCGCAAAGAAAGCCAGAGGATTGATGGCCAGATATATTGTTAAAAACCAGATTGGCAAAGTAGAGGATCTAAAAGCCTTTGATTTGGATGGTTACGCCTTTGATGAAAAAGATTCAACAGATAGCAAATTAGCTTTTAAAAGGGGATAAAATATATTTGTTTAGTTCCAACTCAAACTACTTGGCTCAAACCTGTATACATTTCCTTAAATTATTTTAATATATTTAAGCTTCTTTAAAATCTTAACATCATGCAAAAGCTCATTACTTTACTATTGGCCATAATAATATTTCCTGCCTTTAGCTACTCACAAGATTTACACAAAATTGCTTTACAAAAAGCTGATATTATTGAAGGCAAGGTAATAGAATGGAGGAGGTATTTTCATGAAAATCCAGAATTATCCAATAGAGAGTATGAAACTGCTAAAAAAATAGCAGCGCATTTGAAAGATTTAGGTTTAGATGTTGAAACCGGGATTGCTCACACTGGTGTTGTAGCTATTTTAAAAGGAGGGAAGCCAGGGCCAGTAGTCGGATTAAGAGCTGATATAGATGCTTTACCAGTTACTGAACGAAATGACTTGTCTTTTAAATCTGAAGTCGTTACTGAATATAACGGTCAGGAAACAGGAGTAATGCATGCCTGTGGTCATGATACACATATCGCTATTATGATGGGCGTTGCAGAAGTATTCAGTGAGATAAAAGAAGATATTCCTGGCACCATAAAGTTTATATTTCAGCCCGCGGAAGAAGGTGTTCCTGCCGGAGAAAGGGGAGGAGCCAAAATGATGGTGGAAGAAGGTGTGCTGAAAAACCCTGATGTAGAAGCTATTTTTGGTTTGCACATTAATGCCGGAACTACAGTCGGACATATTAAATACAAAACAGAAGGCATAATGGCTGCTTCTGATCGATTTACAATCAACATCAAAGGTAAGCAAGCTCACGGTTCTACTCCTTGGGCTAGTGTAGATCCAATTGCTGTTTCAGCTCAAATCATCAACAGTTTGCAATATATTGTTTCTAGAAACTCAGAGTTGACTAAAGAAGCAGCTGTGGTGACAGTAGGAATCATGAAAGGAGGTAACCGATTTAATATTATTCCAGAATCAGCCATGTTGGAAGGAACAATCAGGACTTTAGATGAAGGTATGAGAGAAATGATTCATGAAAAAATTAAATTAACCGCTACTAATATTGCTGAAATAGCCAGGGCAACTGCGGATGTAGAAATAGTTGAAAATGCGCCATTAACCTATAACGACATTGATTTAACCAATCAGATGGTGTCATCTCTCCAAAAAACAGTAGGAGAAGAAAAACTGCATGTAATGAAGGCCATTACTGGAGCAGAAGATTTCTCATACTTCCAAAATGAAATTCCAGGGCTATATTTCTTTATCGGTGGGAAACCGGAAACAGAGTTAGAAGGACAAGCTTTAGGAGGTCACCACACCCCGGATTTCTATATTGATGAAAGCGGAATGCTCACAGGAGTGAAAGCATTTATCAATTTGACTTTGGATTATATGGAGGCGGATTGAGACACTACGGGCTTCTTGCTCCAAACTTCTAGCTTCTGTACTGAAACATCTTAATCTCCTCGCCATCGTGCGTATGATATTTTCCCATTAAATTTGCAGTGAGGCAAGAATGAATGGGAAGAACGTACAGCAGATCTCCTATCTTAATAGAATCAAAAGCTTCATCAGGTACATGAATTGTGCCGTGCTCTTGGGAAAGCTTTTTGACAAACCAGCCATTCTTAGGATTGCTCCAGCTATGCTCTCCTGATTCTGCAATCAGACCATAAATAGTATTGCCATCTTTCTCTATTCGATCTTTGGAGAAATGAATGGCACCCCCATAAACAATCACTTCATTTCTATCGGGATGTTTGGCCACTACCGGACAGGCCATAGCTACGGCTATATCATCATATCTGCAAGAACCAATTTCTGCTTGCATCACATCATAGAATACAAAATTACCAGGGCGCATTTCGTCTATACGATCGAAGTTTTCGCATACACTACAAGTAGGAGTGTCTCCATTTGAAATGATCAAATCCGGGAATTCTTGACTAAAATGCTCTTTCAACTTCATCATTTTTTCTGAAGTATAATCATGGATTTTACCAACCTCTTTTCTGCCTTTAGCCTGATAAGTATGTCCGGCATGCTGTAAAAAACCTTTTATGGTAATGAGATTATTACTTTCCAAAGCTATAAGGATGTCTTCAATTTCCTCATAATTTTCAGCACCAAGGCCTGTTCTATGGTAACCTGCATCTATTTTTAAAAAAACACCAATAGGATGCACCAAAAAGTCATTCAGTGCTTGAACAGTTGCAAGAGATTCAACGCATAAATTCAATTTTATCTTTCCTGCTAGATCGTTAACTGTGGTATGTTCCAATATATTTAAGGGAAAAGCCACAGTAATATCTGTCCATCCTGCATTGAAAAAATACTTTGCCATTTCTAAAGAGGAGACAGCACATTTGTTGATTTCATACTCCCTAAACCATTCTCCAATTTGTTGCGATTGATGAGTCTTGAAATGAGGCCGAAGTTCACAATTGAATTCTTTGGCTTTTGCAGCCATTCTTTCAATATTTTTACAAACAATATTTTTATTTAGTAATAATGTTGGCTTGGTGATATTCATAATTACTCTTTTTCCAAATCGATTAACTCTCCACCATTACTAACGGAAACATCTACTCCTGGATTACCAGTGTAGAGAATCCTTCCCGCATTTTCAATGCTGCCTTTCAGACTATCTTTTACATTGACAATAATATCATTATAACCTCTTTGTAGTACTGTAGCCCTATTTGCTACTAATTCGCTACAATCAAACTGTCCATCATTAAAATAAGCTGCAATTCTTAAGCTATTTGCTTTTCCTGATACATTAAAATTCGTTGAAGAATTGCTTGATATGTTGGTGTTATTATTATTGATGTTTAAATCAACTTCATTGCTGGCATCTTCAATTCTTAATCTTAAATCATTTCTAACTGTATCTGGAGCTGAAATGTCTCCATCACTCAAACATAGAATATTGATAGTACTTTTATTAGTGAACCATTTTAATTTTGGTTTTTCAAAATCTCTGGTCCAACCACAGGAATTCTGGTTGAAAAAGCTAAGGGAGTCATTTTCATTTTCCATCTCTATTTTGGAAATCAAATTCTCGCCATAAGTTAATTCAAAGAATTCACGATCCGTTTCCACTATTTCCAATTCAATATCATCATAAATTAGGAGTTCATTAAAACTTCCAAAGTCATTAATTCTAATAGTAATTTCTTCTCCTGATTTTTTGAAGCAGTCAAAAGCTTCTTCAGAATCGCAAGCTGAACCAATAGTGATGAACAAAAATGCAAATACTAGTACGATATTTCTTCTTAAAATCTCCATCCAATTCCTATTTCTGCCTGTTCAGCGGTTGCTGCATGTGTTTTCAAAGCTACTTGTGCCAAAAAGTTTTCATGAAATTGATATTTCAAGCCATAGCGTTGGTAAATTGGCATATTTAATTTACTAGGATCATAAATGTACAGACCCAATTGAGTAATAAATCCTAGCTTTCCAAATTTCAACTCATGACCAATGAGTAGACCTAGACGCCTAAAGTCACGTATTTCTTCATTACGATTAATCCTAAACCAACTGGTTCTGATTTGTTCTTTTAAAGCATAACTATGAAAATATTCTAGGCCCAGTCCCCAATCGCTTTTAGCATTAACAAATTTTTGGCCGAACAAAAGGAGGTTGAAAAAGGGCATTGGTTTCCTTACTTGCAAAGTTCTGGTATTTCTTCCTCCACTTAGTAAGAGATATATTTGATAGGGAGGTGCATCTAAAGGCTTGATTTCGCGGGACTCATCTTCATTTGCAGATTTGATTTTATAAGATAAACCAATATTAGCTGTAATAATATTAACACCCCTGTTAGGGGCTCTTTGTGCTCCGTTGCTACTATGTGTAATGTTGAGATTCGGTGTAAAACTTATGTTTTCATTAAACTTTATTTCATAAGTTAATCTAGTTTGTAACAGATAAGTAATGGTGCTAGTCACCATATTGTTCTGGTTATTGGTTTCCCTGTCATAAGGATTTGTACTAAAAACCAATCCTGTACCAATGCGAAAATATAAGGCAGTATTTTCAGTTCTGCGAAGTGGTAAATCCATTGCTGCACTTCCCACCACTAAATGACCTAACTTTGGATTGTGTAAATTGTAATATGACAAGCCATAGCTGACCAAAGGTTTATTGTACAGGCTTTCCCATTCTCTTTTCCCATTTAGCTTTTGCTGCAAACTGAATTCAATTCCAGTGGGATGAGAATTGGCTAAATGACTCACGTATTCATTATGCTTGAGAATAAAGCCTTTAATGACTTGACCATTAAGATACCAATCATAACTTTGCGCTATCGTTGAAAAACTACAAAATAGTATGAGTACAGCAAGAATTAACTTTTTCAATATGTAAAATAATTAGACTGCAACGACTGCTTTAATATGTGGATGACATTGGTAGTCCACTAATTCGAAATCCTCAAATTTGAAATCAAATATGCTTTTAACATCTGGATTGATTTTCATTGTAGGAAGAGGGAAGGGCTCTCTGGAAAGTTGCAATTCTGTTTGTTCCAAATGATTGGAATATAAATGCGCATCTCCTAGCGTATGGATGAATTCTCCAACTTCTAAATCACAAACCTGAGCCACCATCATAGTTAAAAGTGCGTAAGATGCAATATTAAAAGGCACTCCCAAGAACACGTCTGCCGAGCGTTGATATAGCTGGCAGCTTAACTTACCATTCGCTACATAAAATTGAAATAGGGCATGGCATGGTGGTAAAGCCATGTTCGGAACATCAGATACATTCCATGCACTTACCATAATTCTTCTCGAATTAGGAGTATTTTTGATTTGATCAATTATTTGACTGATTTGGTCAATATGCTTTCCATCTGGTGTAGGCCAATTTCTCCATTGAGAACCATAGACAGGCCCTAATTCTCCATTTTCATCTGCCCATTCATCCCAAATCGATACGCCATTTTCCTTTAAATATTGAATGTTCGTTTCCCCTTTTAAAAACCAAAGCAATTCATGAATAATGGATCTTAAGTGCAGTTTTTTAGTAGTCACGACTGGAAAACCCTCCGATAAATCAAAACGCATTTGATACCCAAAAACGCTGATTGTACCGGTCCCGGTTCTATCGCCTTTTTGTGTTCCATTATCTAAAATGTGCTGCATTAGGTCGTGGTACTGTTTCATTTTGCTTTGATTTAATTGCTGTGTATTGAAATAATTTTTAAAGTTAATAAATGGCTGAAAATTACCTATGAAACATCATATAATATAATACAAAATGTGAAATTGTGACCAGTATCAAACGGGCAAATTCAATTCTATTTCTTTGTGATTTTTCTGTTTTAGTATATAGAAAATAGAATACTGCATAATAGGGGAGTGGCAATGCAATAAATGCCATTTCAGGAATTGGAAGTTTGCCCATTATGATTATTACCGCTGGGATCCAATAGATAAATGATGAAAATCGTTTTACTCTCTCTAAATCCATTTTCTTTAAAGTTTTTCGTATATAATAGCTGCGCCCTGGCCTACTCCTACGCACATAGTCGCCAATCCGTATTTAACATCACCTCTTTTTTGCATTTCATGTAAAAGTGTAGCTGAAATTCTAGTTCCGCTAGCACCCAAAGGATGACCTATTGCAATAGAACCACCATTGACATTTATGATATTTGGATTTAAATCCAAATCTTGTATGCAGGCAATAGATTGAGAAGCAAATGCTTCGTTCAATTCAATCAGATCAATATCCGATACCCTAAGTCCGGCCCTTTTCAATGCTTTTTGGGTAGCTGGCACTGGCCCTATTCCCATGGTATCAGGACTTACTCCTGCGATTGCCATGCTCACAACCCTCGCTATTGGTTTTAAATTGAATTTTTTTAATGTTTCCTCATTTACGATTAGGCTGGCGGCCGAACCATCATTTACGCCACTAGCATTTCCTGCGGTAACAGAGCCGTCCTTTTTGAAAGCAGGTTTTAATGAAGCTAATTTTTCAACAGAAGAGAGCCTTGGGTGCTCATCTTTATCGAATAATATATCATCTGTTTTTCTTTGAGGAATAGACACTGGAACTATTTCATTATCGAATTTTCCTGCTTTGTGTGCGGCATCATACTTAAGCTGGGAATTATGTGCAAATTCATCCTGTGCATCTCTGCTAATCTTCCATTTTTCTGCAACGTTTTCTGCCGTTTCACCCATTGCAAAAGGATAATGAATTTCTGCTAACTTGGGATTTATAAATCTCCATCCAATAGTGGTGTCGTAAACTTCCTGGACTCTGGAATAAGCTGTTTCTGCTTTTGCCATTACAAAAGGAGCGCGAGTCATGCTTTCAACCCCACCGGCTATAAATGCATCACCATCGCCTAACATGGTGGCCCTACTGGCGTCCATAATGGACTGCAAACCCGAAGCGCATAATCTATTGACAGTTATCCCGCCAACTTCTAAGGGTAAACCAGCCATTAATCCAGCCATTCTCGCCACGTTCCTGTTGTCTTCCCCTGCTTGATTGGCAGCGCCAAAAATGACATCCTCCAGTAATGATTTGTCAAAATTAGCTTGTCTTTCCAGTAGGCTTTTTATGATGTGTGCAGCCAAATCGTCTGGTCTTATACTACTTAAAGTGCCTCCGAATTTGCCAACCGGAGTTCGGGCTATATCTACAATGTATGCTGTGTTGATCATTTCCATAAATTTATAAAAGCGAAATTAAGCTTTTTAATTTCAAGCTAAAAATGAGAAGTGAAAATGTTATTCTTGTTGACACTTTTAATTATAAATCTAGTCAAATAGAAAGGGCAGACTGCTTGCACAATCTGCCCAATTCATCATCATCCATCATTTAGGGTCATCACTCCCCAAATATTTTTAGTTTTATCTTAAGCTTTTATATAAATCAGGACATTTCCCTCTATATTGTTTGCTTGGGTCTTTTCCTTTCCATTGAAATCGGTAAGACATTGTGAATTCGTTGGTGGCCCCGTAATTAATTTGTGCATTTTGTAAGCTGTGGTCGTAGCTATATCCTAAATTGAATTGTTGATAGGAAAAACCAATGGTAAAAACCATTGCCTGCTTCAGTCTGTACCATGTTCCTAATGTCAGGAAGTTGTTACTCCAATAGCCACCTACATTTAAATATTCCATAGCCGCTTGGTTTTCGTAAACAATAGATGGCGTGAGGGAATAAGCTTTTTTGCTGTAAGAATACTTTTGAAATCTATAAGCGATATGAGCAGAATATCTTCTCGGTAAAATAGCATCTGATTCTGGATTAAATCTTTCTTGAGGAGTGTTGATATGAGAAATATTTAATCCTGCCACTAACTTGTCTGTTGCATATACAAAACCTACACCAATATCCACCATATTGGTTCTGGACTGACCAAATCGTTCGGCTGTTGGGTAGCGGTCACTGCTACCTGCGCTAAGTTGATCTTCAAAAGTTAGGCCGCTCCAGTCAAATGATTTTTGAAAATAGTTTAAGGAAATACCACTACCGATTACAGCTCTATTATTTAATTCTATTCTGTGGGATAAGGTAGTACCTATTGCATTATTTTTGATGACCCCGTCCATTTGCTGGTCGTTAAGTGCATGTATGGCTAGACCCGATTGTTTGCCCAAAGGCGTATCAAATGAAAAATAAGAGGCGTTATAAGCCTGCAAGTTGCTCCATTGTTGTCTGTGGGCTAAAGTTAATCTGGGATTTCCTTCGGAACCTGCCAAGGCACTATTCAAATAAATAGGGTTGGCGTAAAACTGTGAGAAATAAACGTCTTGGGCTTTTGAATTCATTTTGAATCCTAACAAGAATGCTAAAATGGTCGGAATGATGAATACCTTTTTCATTTTGATTTATTTTGATGAATGATATTACAAATATGCGGGACAGTATCATCCTATAAATCGGCAGAAAACGGAAATAATAATTAGGGGAAATACTTAGGGGAGAAAAGAAACCTGAAATCTGAATGTAAAATGACAATTCTAGAATTTATGTAAAATAGTCTTTCTTAGGAGTGATAAGGAAGCATTATTAATCAGCTACCATATTTGATTTGTTTTTTCTCTCGACTTTAGTATGTTCTCTTGAAAAAGGTAATTAGGGCATTAATGACCTAATCAAATGGTAAACTTAAAGCAATCTACTTAACTTACCATCCTTCATTTGATGTCGTTCATCCGAAATAGCAGCAAGGTCTTTGTTATGCGTAACGATTACAAACGCCTGCCCAAATTCATCGCGTAATTTCAGGAATAGTGAATGAAGCTCTTCAGCATTTTTAGAGTCTAGATTGCCACTTGGCTCATCTGCAAATACGATAGACGGATTATTCATTAAGGCCCTCGCAACCGCCACTCTTTGTTGTTCACCACCACTAAGCTGACCTGGTTTATGATCTGCTCTTTTATCGATACCAAGAATTTTCATCAATTCTTTAGCTCTAGCTATCGAAGATTTCTCATCTATTTTGGAAATATAGGCGGGGATTAAAATGTTCTCTTCAGCGGTAAATTCAGGCAAAAGATTATGGAACTGAAAAATAAAACCAATGGAGCTATTACGGAAATTGGATAATTTACTTCCGGAAAGCTTACTAATATCATGATCATTGAAAAAAAGTTCGCCACTGTCGGCCTGATCTAAAGTTCCTAAAATATGTAATAAGGTACTTTTTCCAGCACCACTGGGCCCCACGATAGCATTAATTTTTGCTGCATCTAGCTTGAAATCAATACCGTCTAAGACTTTTAAGTCTCCGTAATGCTTTTGAATATTTTCAGCTCTCAATATACTCATGGCTCAAAGATAATGAAAACAAGAAATTTGAAATATGAAAGTTGAATTATCTGGAATATGAAAATAAAAAAAATTCAATCATCAGCATCCTATTTTAAATCTTGTTGTACAAAACCAACTTGAAAAGCTGCAAACCTGCAAAGCTGCTCACCTAAAAACTAATCCGCCTAAAAACCCCAACCCTTGCCCACCTCAATACATCAACACTTTTTCACTTGAATATTGCCAATTCTGGTTGAATAATAATATTTAATGCCGTACATTCGCACAAAAATTATCCAAGAATGAACATACACGAATATCAAGCTAAAGGAATACTTGAAAAGTACGGAGTAACCATTCAGAAAGGAATTGTTGCCGATACACCGGAAGAAGCTACTGAAGCTGCCAAAAAGCTCAATCAAGAGACTGGTACTGAGTGGTATGTGCTAAAAGCACAAATCCATGCAGGAGGAAGAGGAAAAGGAAAAGTGAAAGAAACAGACTCAAATGGTGTTGTATTGGCCAAAAGCTTAGAAGATGTTGCCCCAAAATCTAAGGCTATCTTAGGTGGTACATTGGTAACTCATCAGACTGGTGAAGAAGGAAAAGTTGTCAATAAATTATTGATAGCTCAGGATGTTTATTATCCTGGTGAAAATGAGCCAAAGGAATATTATGTTGGTATATTACTAGACAGAGCCAAAGGATGTAATGTAATCATGGCATCTACAGAAGGTGGAGTTGATATTGAAGATGTTGCAGAAAATACACCAGAGAAGATTATTAAAGAGTGGATCGACCCTAGAGTTGGTTTACAAGGATTTCAGGCAAGAAAAGTTGCTTTTAAGTTAGGCTTGGAAGGGGATGCTTTCAAAAATATGGTGAAATTCATTCATTCACTATACAATGCTTATGATGCAACTGATTCATCGATGTTTGAAATCAATCCAGTCCTTAAAACTTCTGATAATAAAATTTTAGCAGTTGATGCAAAAGTGAATTTGGATGATTCTGCATTGTTCAGACATAAGGATCTTGCGGAAATGCGTGATAAGTCAGAAGAAGATCCGGCTGAAGTTGAAGCGGCTGAATCAGGCTTGAATTATGTAAAATTAGATGGTAATGTGGGTTGTATGGTAAATGGTGCCGGACTTGCAATGGCCACTATGGATATCATTAAACTATCAGGTGGTGATCCTGCTAACTTCTTGGATGTAGGGGGAAGCGCAAATGCGCAAACTGTTGAAGCAGGTTTTAGAATCATCTTGAAAGACCCTAAAGTTGAAGCTATCTTGATCAACATCTTTGGCGGTATCGTTCGTTGCGATAGAGTGGCTAAAGGCGTGGTAGAAGCTTATAAAAACATAGGAGACATTAAAGTGCCAATCATAGTGCGTTTACAAGGAACAAATGCAGAAGAAGGCGCAAAAATCATAGAAGAGTCAGGTTTGAAAGTTACTTCTGCCATTGTATTGAAAGATGCAGCAGAAAGAGTAAAAGAAGCTCTAGCTTAATTACGAATTATGAATTGAATAATTACGAATTACGAATGGCAATACTAAAATTCGTAATTCGTAATTCACTAATTCTTAATTAGAAATGCACCCGTAGCTCAACTGGATAGAGTATCGGATTTCGGCTCCGAGGGTTGGGGGTTCGACTCCCTTCGGGTGTACTATTTCATAAGTAAAGTCTCTCAAATTAATTTTTGAGAGACTTTTTTATTTTAGTATTTTTTAAAATAAATTAAGCTTCATTTAGTGCTTAATCATCTAATCTCCGATGCCATGCAGGTAATATAAACAAATCCACTTTCCTAGTTGTTTTCATCGCATTAGTAAGAATATATAAATAATGCATAATGTTCAAATTTATATTTATCAGTTTAATCCTATTTACAATGCATACCAACATAATCTTTGATTTCGATTCCAATAAAGATATAAATACCTGGAGTGTAGTGGATGATGCCGTAATGGGAGGGATGTCAAATGGAACTTTTCAGTTATCTAAGGATGGTCATGGAGTGTTCACTGGATATGTAACTACGGAAAATAATGGAGGTTTTTCCTCTGTTCGATATGAGTTTGAAAAGATGAGTGTGGAAGGCTATGAAAATGTGGTGATAAAATTGAAAGGTGATGGAAAAGATTACCAGTTTAGAATAAAAGCTAGTAGAAGCGATTACTATTCCTACATTAGGGAATTCTCTACCACAGGTGAATGGGAAGAAATATCAATCCCTCTCAGTGATTTTTACCCTTCTTTTAGAGGTAGGAAACTGAATATGTCTAATTTCTCTAGGAACTCAATTGAAGAAGTCGCCTTTTTAATTGGGAATAAGAAAAAGGAGAGTTTCCGCTTAATCATTGATAAGATTGAGTTGAAGTAAAAGCAATAGAATTAAATCTTTTGGTTCTACATTATCCCTAGGATCAACCCAATAATCAAAGAATTCATCCCTAAACCCACTCTGGTCTTAGGGTCTCCATAAGGCCAAAACCTTTCCTTTCCTATAGAAATCCCCAACAAAAACGATTATCTTGGCGCCTTGCACCTGGACAACGGCAATTTGGATTTTATGATGCACCAAGAAGGACTGCTCATTCTTGCTGATGAAGCATTACCTGGGAACTGGTCCATATCTTTAATGAAGTTATGTTTAATATAATCGAGACTTGCTTGCTTTATAATTCAATTACTCCCTCCATATATTGAATTGCTTTTCCTTTGATCAAGACTCTATCGTTTTGTAATTCACAAATTAATTGGCCCTCTCTTTCTGAAATTTGATGGGCACTAAAATGAGTTTTATTTAATTTTTCTGCCCAGAAAGGAACAAGCGTGCAATGAGCCGAACCCGTGACAGGATCTTCAAAGATAGTGGCTTGAGGTACAAAAAGACGAGAAACAAAGTCTACTTCACTGCGATCAGCTCTAGCAGTTACAATTATTCCTCCGGGATCAATATTGATTTGGTTTAATAGCTGCTGATTGGGTTTTAGGTTACGTATTTCTTCTTCACTATCGTATAATAATAAATAATCACGTGCTTTCCATACCTCCTTAGGTTGTATGTTTAAAGAATCTGAAATGATAGTAGGAAGAGAAGACGGTGCTGCTGGCCTAGATGGAAAATCTAATTCGTAAAACTTTCCTGTTCTTTGAACCTTCAAGGTGCCGCTTTGGGTTTCAAAGGTTATGGAATCCAGAGCTGTTTCAATATGGTTCATGATTACAAAAGCTGATGCTAAGGTGGCATGCCCGCACAAGTCCATTTCGAATTCAGGTGTAAACCATCTTAATTGGTATTGGCCTGACTTAATCTTTACAAAGAATGCTGTTTCAGCTTGATTATTCTCGATAGCTATTTGTTGGAGTACCTTATCATTTAGCCAATTCTCCAGCGGACAAACAGCAGCTGGATTCCCCCCAAATAATTGATCAGTAAAAGCATCAATCTGATAAATCGGAATTTTCATTATTTACCTGTTTTTAATAGGTGATTATACATACAATTATTTGTTTCTTTCCCCACACTGCTTGAATTACTTTGCCTAAGTTATTGAGCAAGTTTTGGCAAAGGAATCTCATTCCATTATCTTTCTCTTGGATTAATATCCACGTATAGTTCTAGATATTTATTTTCTATTACAGGTTTATAGATTTTGCTATCCCTAGCGGGATGCTTTTTAAGCATCTCTTTTGGTCTTGTAGGCCGCTTTTCAAAACCTCCGCCACAATTAGGACAGACATTCTGCAGAACATTTTCGACACAATCTTTACAGAATGTACATTCATAGGTACATATCATTGCCTCGCTACTATCGTTTGAAAGTTGTTTGTTACAATTTTCACAATTCAATCTTATTTCTAACATAAGTTATTTTTTAGGTTGACCAACATATTGGTTCGTGCTTTCAGTTGGAAAATTTATGAGCTCTTTGTCTCAGTTCTTACTATTCTATTCACTCCAAATCCCATTTTTAAACAATTGAAACCACTTTTCAATACTGCTTTCATAAAGTTCAATAAACTCAAAAACATGTTTTGAAAACTCAATCGGAGCGATGCCATTGGCTGTAATTATATTGTCATCAGTAACTGAAAGTGTATTTTGATAATTTTCATCTCCCTTGTATTTTGGGGCACTTGATTTCAGATAGTAAAGATCATTGCTGGTATGTTTTATACCATTTAATATGCCCAATTGACCAAGGAAAGTAGTCGCCCCACATATTGCAGCAATAGGCTTTTCAGCCTCGATTAGCTCTACTAGCATTGCTTCCAGAGCATTATTAGATCCCTTTTCCCAAGCATCACCTCCGGGTAGCACTAATAGGTCAATGTCTTCAATAATTAGATTTTCTAGCGAAATGCTGGGTTGTATTTGAAGCCCCCCTGCAGAAGATACCATGCTACCGGACTGAGAAAAGTAAACTAAATCCCAATCCTTGCTTTTCTTTAACTCAGGAGTTAAAAATGCAATCTCCCAATCTGAATACCCGTCAAATAAAAATATATATGCTTTTTTCATTTCTTGATCTATTTTATTTCATAAAGTACTGCCAATTTGTTAAATGCTTATTTTTAATCCTACACTGATTTAGATTAGCGCTCATGGCCATAGATGATTTCGACCTGAGGGAACATTTCATGAAAACTTCTTAACTGATTTAAGCTGTTTACTGCAGCTTTTTGATCATCCACCCATCCTGGTTCTATATTGTTTTTAAAGCCGTACTTAGTATGACTGGCGTCACCGGTTAAAAGTATGGAACCTTCTGTGGTATTTAATAAATACGACAGATGACCTTTAGAGTGACCAGGTGTATGAATTGCTAATATTGATCCATCACCAAATATATCCATTACATAATCAAAAGGTTTTTTGCTGAATCCTTCCGCCCAATCCATTTCGTAAAGTATTGATTTAGAAGTTAGATGGTTGGAGCTATATAAAAAAGGTAAATCGAGGTATTTATCTCCTTTTCCAATGTATTTAGGTATAGAACGATCAATCTCGGGCATTCCAGCAGTATGATCTCCATGTAAATGCGTAAAGAATATTCCTTTGATCTCTTTGTTTTCTCTTTGTAATTGTGCGCCAATATTCTGACCTGAAGTCTGTTTTGACTCGATAATATAATTAGAGGCCAAAAATCCGTTAATATTACCATCCTTTTGGAAGGAACTATCTAGTCCCGTATCAATAATGTACCAGCCTCTATCTTGATGATGGAACATGAAAACAAATACATCTACCCATAAAAACTCTTTTAATTTACTTTTATCGTCTAATTTATCAGTATTTAACATCCCACTGCGAGGGACTTTAACAGACCCTGTTTTAAGTACTTTAAATTGATCGATGGCTGAATTATTAGCTAATATTTCTCCCCAGGCTTTCTCGGATAACTCGGTGGCAGGAAGCTTATAATTTTTTCTACTCGGGTTTTCTCCACTGTTCAAAATAAACACTAGATTGATAGCAATAACTACTACCGATACGATTAGCACAATTAATGATATTCTGTTTGTCTTACTCATAACTTTGTATTTTCTTTTTTACAAAGCTATTGCTAGTGGGGAATGGAAACTTGAACGAATTTGCTATTCTTAGTTAGTAGGGACGGAGGAATCCCTATCATTTTAGTAAAAGTTCTTGTCATATGGGCTTGGTCGGCAAACCCAGCTTGGTAAGATGCAGCAGTGAGGGGTTCTCCCTGCATAACCATTTCAATTACGATTTGAAGTCTGTGCCATAAAATGTAATTACGAATCGGCAAGCCCATCACTTCTTTGAAAAGGTGTAGCAATCTACTTTCACTGAGGTGAGCTACTTCCATCAAGCTTTCTGTATTTAGATTTTGATGAATATTTTCAGAAATATATTCTACCACATTGGTGATCCGTTCGTCCTTTCGAGAAACATTTTCGTCTACCGTTAAATAGAAAGCCTCATGGATCATAGTTCGAATTGCTGACCAGTTTTTATGATTAAGATTTTCTAAAAATGTATTGATATCCATTGCATCAAGAGTAGTTAAAGAAATATCAATTATAGCATGTTTTTTCAATTGATTATTCAATATCCATTCTCCCAGACTGGACTCGGGATCAATTTCGATGCTGATTATGGGAATATTGCTGGCGTCACACTCATGAGGAAAATTCGGCGCAATTAATAGACCCTTTTTATTTACCCATTTACCTAAATGATCCTTTGATAAAAAATTGTCACTCACGGCTACCACAACTTGAATTATAGGGTGGCTGTGATTTGTGATAGTTCGAGGGTGGCTGCCGTAAAACACCCTCATATCTTTCCATATTATAAAGTGATTCATAGTATTTTTATTTCCCTGAGCTAATTGGTTTAGGGAATAGATCTAGGACTCTTATTCCTATTTATAAATGTAATACTCAAATGCTTAATGAATTTAGCTATTACTTTTTCACTTTTCTAAAAATTCTATTCATATCTTTGGATCTCCGCTAAAGGAAATTTTCACTTAGTAGTACCTTTGAATTTTCTTCTGAATTTGAATAGCGTCTGTCTGAAATTGAAATCAATATTTTAAGGTAGAATATATGAAACAATTTTAAATCATGTCACCACCACAACTTTAAAAACACTTTTGGAAAGAGTGCTAGGCCTGTTGCAACTGTTTCTTCTTCCTCTTTCTTCCAATCATGAATTCCTTCATCTCTTTCAATCAATTTCATAGCTTCTAAAACAGTATCATCATTTTCAACTTGCTTTTTATCCCTTGCTAATCTCTTATTCGCTATTTCTTGATATCATTCCAATCGGGGAATGATAAAACTAGCAATGGTGTGATCGAGGCCCCATGTTTCACTCTCGTCAAACCCTCTCTCGATTCTTTGCTGTTTAAACTTCTCTTTCATTATCTTTTTCTGTGATAGAAAACAGACATTGGGTATATTCAGGTCTTTTGTGTCAATTCATTCTGATTTCATAAGAAATTATTTTAGTATTTTTTAAAATAAATTTAGCTTTATTTAGTGCTTAATCATCTAATCTCCGATGCCATGCAGGTAATATAAACAAATCCACTTTCCTAGTTGTTTTCATCGCATTAGTAAGAATATATAAATAATGCATAATGTTCAAATTTATATTTATCAGTTTAATCCTATTTACAATGCATACAAACATAATCTATGATTTTGATTCCAATAAAGCTATAAATACCTGGAGTGTAGTGGATGATACCGTAATGGGAGGGATGTCAAATGGAACTTTTCAGTTATCTAAGGATGGTCATGGAGTGTTCACTGGATATGTAACTACGGAAAATAATGGAGGTTTTTCCTCTGTTCAATATGAGTTTGAAAAGATGAGTGTAAAAGGCTACAATAAAGTAGTGCTTAGATTAAAAGGAGATGGGAAAAAATATCAATTTAGAATTAAGGCAAGTCAAAGCGATTATTATTCCTACATTAATGAGTTTCCCACTTCTGGCGAATGGCAGGAAATTTCAATTCCTTTGCACGAGATGTCCCCGTCATTTAGAGGTCGAAAGTTAGATATGCCCAATTTTTCTGGAGATTCGATTGAACAGCTGGTATTTTTGATTGGCAATAAGAAAAAAGAAAGCTTCCGCTTGATTATTGATAAGATTGAATTGCAGTAAGAATAATTTCCTCTTTATCCTTAATTTTAAGGCACTTCTACAATTAATAGTTTTTAGTAATAATAGCAGAACCTTTTTAGACAAAGTATTACTTCATTTTTAGTTCTCACGTTTCATAATTTCAGGAAAAAGCTATTGAATCATTTTTATTGCTCTCGCTCATCTGTTTCTGATATATTCTGTTGATAATCAGAAATATCCCGATACTAATATTAAAATATTAATATTTAGTAAAAAATATATCCTAAAAATAGCATGAGATAAGTTTTTTTGCTACATTGTTTTTGTAAGCTACTGATATTCAGAAAAGTATATAATAGCAGTTCAGTTTACTGTTTGTGGTGGTTGCAAAAATTGAGTAATAGAGTGAAAAAACTTCTTATAATTTTATTGATTCTTTTCAGCATTAAAGTTTATAGTCAAACCCCTAATTTTAAATGGGTTGGGGGAGATACGACTGTGAATCCCTCTGGTTCTTTACAAAAGACTTATGTTGGTCCAAGGCAGTTTGCGGCATCTTGGCAGGATGAAGATGGAAATTATTATATTTTTGGTGGGGAAGGATATTCATCCGAGGGGAAATACGGAATCCTAAACGATTTCTGGCAATATGACCAAGACAATGGTGTTTGGAAGTACCTCAGTGGAAATATAGCAGTTAATAGCATAGCAGAAAATGACAATGCACTTAGATTTGACGGAAAAGATGATTACGTTCAAGTAGACGGCTTAATCCCGTATAGAAGTGATTTTACATGGGAAGTTACATTTAGAAAAGGAGTTGACAATAATGCTTATCAAGGGCTTATTTCTCTAGACAATTTTAGCTGTTGCTATCCAGATGGTGTAAGCACTAATTTCGGATTATTCTTGGTTAATAATGCCTTATATTTTGAACGTCCCGGATTTGTCCAACACTTTGTTTCTAATAATATAGAAACCAACGAATGGAATAATATCTCCATGTCTGTGGAAATTAATGAAAATGGTGCAAATGAATTGATTAAGTTTTATATCAATGGAGATTTTATCAATTCCCTTGAAGATGATTTCGATGCGCTTATAGATGATACTGATACTACATTGATGGCGACCATGATTGGTCGTCAACGGTTTTCGTATTTCAAAGGCTCAATTGATGATGTAGTAATTTGGAATTACGCGAAGACAGAAAGCGAAGTAATAAACGAATTGAACACTGCCGTTTTACCGAATGATAGTAGATTAACAGCTTACTTTGATTTTAATCAAGGTATTGCAAATGGCGATAATACTGAAACCATCATTCTAGATACAGAAATCAAATATTTTTCGAGGGAAGATTCTGTAGATAATAGTTTAGTGGAAAACCAATGGAGGCTATCACCTGACGTAAAGATTACCAGGGAAAATGACTATCCATTATTTAATTATGCTACTACTCCTGTTTTCAATTCTTTTGACCAACCATTTAAGACCGAGTGGGCGACAGGGACTACCGCAGAAGCTGAGCCAGAAAGTTATGATACCTTCTATGAGATTTACTTAAATATGTACTATAGTCCCGAGGGCTTTGTGGATAATCCGATTTCACTTTTTTTGCCAGAGGAGAACAGATACTTTGATGTAGAATTCTCACAATACACGGAAGATCCCTCTACCACAGGTGGCCCTGGAGGAGGGGGATTTGCAGTGTCTTATACGGAAGTTTTGGAAACTATTGCTTTCGATACTTTGGCCGACAAATCAATCAATGATTTCGATGGAAAGCTAGTTAATTTTACAAATAGAGATGCTCCCTATTTTAAGGGAGAAATAGCTCAATTAAGAGTCTGGAACGTGGCAAGAACAGAACAAGAGCTTGTCAACAATTTATTAGATGTAGATCCTGAAAGTGCTGGGCTCATGGCCTATTTCGATTTTAATGACGGAATTCCTGAGGGGGATAACAGCGGAATTTCACATGTGTTAGATAATACTTCTAATAATTTCGATGGCAATATCATTGGATTTGATTTAGATGGTATTAATTCCAATTTTAATCAAAGTACTTTACCTGCTGCAGCTGAATCTACAGGAGTTTTAAAATTTGATGGTTTAAAAGATAATATTGAAATTCCTAACCTAGCAGTTTTTAAGGATAACTATACTATTGAAACCTGGTTCAAAACCGCGGAAGATGGAACGTTATTTTCGTGGGCGCCACCAGGGGCTGAAAGTTTCTGGCTTGAAGGAGGGATCACTTTTTTTATACAAAGTGGAGGTCTGGCAGTTGATGTATTTAATGTCGGAGGGCCTTATGGCGTTAGGAAGAATGGCAATGATATTACGGATAACCAATGGCATCATGTGGCATTTACAATTGAAAAAGATATCAGCGGAATAAATGAAAGGATTCGAATTTATATTGACGGGGTTCTGGAAAACGAAAGCTTCTATAACTTCTCAGATATTATTAATGATGGAAGCGGTAATTTTATTTCCAAAATTGGATTCACAAATTTTAATTTTCCGTTTTTAGATTTCTCATCTGGTGGATTAATTCCTAATAGCACCTCAAATTGGGTGCCAGGAAAGGATGGAAAAGCCCAAATTTCCAAATCTCAAAGTTTTTATATTTCTGATAATGACGGTAATTTATGGATGTTTGGAGGTAAAGGCCTAGATGAATTTGCCAGTGAGGTAATGACTGCTGATTTAAGAAAATATAATTTTGAAACCTCAACTTGGGATTTTATTTCAGGTATTGAAGATGACAATGCAAGTGGAATATATGGTAATCTCAATGAAGCAAATGTCAATAATCGGCCAGGGCCAGACTCGCCACGAATGGTTGGATTACCAATGATTCCATCTTCATTTTCGGGGGTGAAGGCTATGATAAAAATGGTGAACTTGGGTTTTTGGGAGATTTATGGCTTTATGACATTGGAGATAATATTTGGACTTGGTTGGCTGGAGCTGATACAGTTAATTCCTTAGGTAACCACGGGGGAAAAGGGGTATCAAATGAAAACTTTATTCCCGAATCAAGGAAGTTATTTTCCACCTTTCAAGATGGAGAAGGTAATTTTTGGCTTTTTGGCGGTCAAACATCTAGTGAAAATAGTAATCGAAACGATTTATGGAAATATAATCCTCAAAATAGTGAATGGACTTGGGTTTCTGGAGGAGATCAGGGTGATGAAGCTGGCGTTTATACTGCCCTTGGTGAGGCTGATCCCTCTAATCAACCTGGCGCACGGTCAGGTGCGCAAGTTTGGTACCAAGATGATAAACTTTGGGTTTTTGGAGGATTGGGAGTTGATGTCAATGGTCAAGTTTTAGATCGACTCAATGATTTTTGGTCCTTTGATTTTAATAGTAATTTTTGGACTTGGGAGGGTGGACCTAACTTTGCTGGAAACACTGGCAATTATGGTGAATTAGGGATTCCTTCATCGGAAAACATTCCGGGGGCTCGTGATAATGGAAATACATTTGTTGATCATGAAGGTCAGCTAATCATGTTTGGTGGCTATAAGTTTACTCAAGGTAGAGCAGGTACTTATAATGATTTGTGGAGTTATAATATTGAAACAAAAGAGTGGACATGGTTAGACGGAATTAATCAAACTGCCGGTCTAAGGGTAACAAGCTCGATTGGTGAATTAGGAGCTGGAACTAAACTATTTCCAAAAGCAAGAAATGGAGGTCACACATGGGTTGACAATGATGGGAATTTTTGGCTGTATGGAGGCAGTCCCAATGCTAATTCAGGATTAGGGATGCTGAATGATATGTGGAAATACGATTCCAATAATGACTTTTGGACTTATTATGGTGGGTCGGTGGATGCAGATAGCACAAAAGGAGTATATGGAACAAAAGGACTAGGAGCAGTAACCAACAAACCCAGATCACGATGGCATGGTAATTCCTGGTATGCCAATGACGGCAAGCTATGGTTTTTTGGTGGAATTTCAGCTGCTGGTGATGGAGGAGATATCGTTTGGCTTAATGATCTTTGGAGCTATGATCCTATTGGGGAAATTTATACTTGGGAAAGTGGTAGCAGTCAAGCAAATGAACAAGGGAAGTATGGTTCCAAAGGTATTCCTAATATTAATAATAGTCCAGGAGCAAGAAGCAGTGCCACTTCTTGGGTAGATGAACAGGGCAATTTCTGGCTATTTGGTGGATATGAAAGCTTCGAATACTACAATGATTTGTGGAAATTTAATCCGACTGCTAAAACTTGGACATGGATTTCAGGCCGCAACAGCCAAAATATTCCGGGGTCTTATGGAGTGCAAGGAGAGGAAAACAACCAAAATGAAATTGGGTCAAGAAGATATACGGGATCTTGGGTTGATGATGAAGGTAATTTCTGGGTATTTGGTGGACAAGGTAGAGACAAAGCCTCACAATTGGGGCTGCTTAACGATTTATGGAAATATAATCCGGAAACGAAAAATTGGATATGGATGAAAGGTTCCAATAGCGTCAATGCAACTGGTCATTATGGTACTTTAGGTGTTCCTAATCCCGATAATAATCCACCAGCAAGGTATGGTTATACGCATTGGAAAGATAATGTTGGTAATTTATGGCTTTTTGGTGGAGTTGCAGTTAGCGAATGGTTCAATGACCTATGGAGATATGATGTCAGAACAAATGAATGGACGTGGTTTGGAGGTAGTAAGGCAACATTTGACGAATTAGTTCTTCTGGCCCCACACTATAATTTTAGTAACTACGGAACCAAAGGAATTGTTGATCCGACTAACGTTATTGGCAACAGAGAACGCGCCATGGGATTTAAAAATGATAATAATGCTTTTTGGTTATTTGGGGGAAGGACAAATACTGTGCTTGGATATAATGACCTTTGGCAAATCACTTTTGTACCAGGGAAACCGTATTTATATCCTCTCGATACTATTCAATCTAACTCGTTCAGCATAAGTTTTGATGAGGCTTGGGCCTCGTCTTATCAAGTTCAATTATCATTTGAAGAGGACTTTAGTGATATTATCTCTGAGTTCAATATAACTGATAGAAGTATTTCTATAGGAGATTTAGATCCTGCCACCAAATATTATTATAGAATTAAGGCAATAAATGCTAATGGAGAGTCAGACTTTACAGATCAAAATCAAGTATTAACCTTGCCTGCTAAGCCTTCATTTAAACCCATCACCAAAGGACAATTAAATCAGAGAGATGCTGTACTAGTATGGGATTTATTAGCTGGCGAAATTGATGAATATATTTTGCAGATTTCTACTGACTCAACATTCACGGATGAGGCAGATTTGATTTCAGGATATGCTTCAAAATCAATTGACAGTGACATAAATAGCACTTTGATAGAGGGGCTTTCTTCTGGGACCAACTACTATGGCAGGATTAAGGCCAATAATAGTTCAGGTAGCTCTCGTTATAGTGATGTAGTTAGTTTTCTTACTAAACCCTCGGCTCCAGATTTAAATGAAACTACTATTCGTAATTCAATAACGCAGAGCAGTTTTCAGCTAATTTGGAATCCTGGAACTGGAGTGTTTGACAAGTACATACTATATTTAGCTGAAGATATGCAATTTGAAAATCTTGTAACTTCCTTCAATGGAGTGGATATTTCAAAAGATGTAAATACATTCATAATAAATGATTTAGTGCCTGGAAGCGAATATTTCGTTACTTTGTTATCCGAGAATTCATCTGGAGTTTCAGAGACCTCCGATACTTTAATGATTTTAACTAGACCTGAAGCTCCAATATTTAACACAACTAATTATTTGTCGGGAGTTACACAAAATGACGCGATTTTAAATTGGGAGGTCATTCCTGAAATTTTTGATGGCTACGAATTACAACTTTCTCTTGACTTTAGCTTTTCAAATGAAAACTTATTTTTAGCTGGTTATGGCAAGGATGAAATTTCGAGAACGATTGACAAAAGTCAAAGTACAGATACAGTAAGAAATCTTGAAGCAGGTACAACCTATTTTGCTCGGGTCAGGGCTTTTAATAGTTCAGGAGGCTCAAATTATTCTAATGTGGTTGCAATAGAGACCATTCCTAAAGCGCCTTCTTTTAATATTATCAATAATATCACTCAAAACTCAGCCTCTGTAAGCTGGAGTAATCCTTCCGGAGCGGAATCGTATTTAATTGATGTTAATACTAGTCCGGAATATTTGACAGATAGTGCAATATTTGAGAATTTTCCTGTTGCAGTGGCTTTTCAAATTTTGGAGGACTTAGAACCGGGTACCACTTATTACACCAGACTGCAATCTACAAATGAAAACGGAAGCAGTGGTCTAATAACGCCATTCGATTATAGTGATACTTCATTTGTCACGATTCCTGCTAATCCATTTTTGGAGACAGCTCTGGAGATACAGCAAAATACTGCTTTAATTAGCTGGGAAAATGTAAAAGGAGCAAATCGATATCTTTTGGATGTATCAAATAATGGATTTCAAACTTATATTAATAATTACCAAGGAATCGCAGTAGATGATAATGAATTTCTCATTGAAGAGTTAAGTCCTGGCCTTCAATACCAGGTGCGATTAAAATCCCAAAATGGCTCTGGAAATTCAGCTTATTCTAATGTATATGTTTTTAGAACCATTCCTGCGCAACCGATCGCTAGAGATGCTTCAACCGTGGCTGCTACTTCCTTTACTGCTAATTGGGATCCATCAGTTGGTGCTGATTATTATATTTTGGAGGTGACAGACGATGATTTTTTTACCTACACCGAACAGATTATTGACTTGGCCATTCCAAGTCGCGTATCTAACTTAGTAGAAGGGAATTCTTACAAATACAGAGTTAAAGCAGGAAATTCATCTGGTGTTTCACCTCCTTCAAATGCAGTTGAAGTAATAGTTTCCACCAATTCTCAAACCTTAGCTTTATCTAATTTTGATTTCCAAGAGGATTTTCGGTCTGGAGAAGAATCAGTTCCCATAGATATTCAACTCGGTGGAGGCCAGGGGCAAATAAGCTGCCTGATTCGATACAAAGGGATACTGGACAATAATTGGCAAGATAGTGTTCTCTTGACGACCATAGGTAACCAGCAGTACAGGTTTACGGTTCAAGAGTTCATGCTTGATGAATTGGGCTTTGAATTTGAGCTTTTTATTACAGATGGTATTACAAGTATTTTGAGGTCAAGAAATCTAATTTCCAGAAGTTTTAGTAACGAACAAAGTAGCATAATTCCACTTTTGAACATAAGTTCGCGTTGGCAGATGTTTTCAATTCCATATATTCTAGACGATAACTTAATAGAAACTATTTTCAGCAGCCTTGGTCAGCTGGAATATGAAACCGAGTGGCGATTGGTGCATTATGATGGAACTAACTATGTGGACGCAGGTGCTGGTATTAATCGAATAGAACTTGGCAAAGGCTATTGGCTAAATTTTAAATCCCAAGAGGAAACCCAAATTAAAGTTGGAAGTGGAAAAGTGAATATTGCATCTCCTTTTAATATGGTTTTGCGTGAAGGGTGGAACCAAATTGGTAATCCCTATAATGTCACCTTAAATTGGGATGTTGTACGTTCTGCAAATCAAGTTTTTAATAGCGTTGCAAGGACTTTAACTTACGACCCTCAAGATAATGGGTTCGAAGAAGATATTTTAATTAATGCTTTTGAAGGTGCATTTGTTTGGTCTGATATTGACACGGAATTAGTGATCAATTTACGGGGATCTTCTTCCTTTAGAGTAGCCGGGAATGAAGAGAATTATTTTTCTGGTAATATTGACCAAGCTCGATGGAAGTGTCCAATAAATATTGAGTTTGCAAATGGATTGAAAAACATAGCTAACATCGGGATGTCGGAAGAAGCTCTATTAGGAAAGGATCATTTAGACAAGATGCAAGTTCCTAGATTTGTGGAATTCACAGAGATGTATACTCGTCATGAGGATTATTTTTACCCTTATTTCCAGCAAGATATTAGACCTTCCGCTAATATAGAGAGGTGGCTATTTAATTTGTCTTCCAATCAATTGAAAGGAACCGTAAAACTAAGCTGGGATAATGAAGCATTTAAAAATAGTGTGAAGCAGCTATGGATAATTGATGAAGAGAATGGGGTCCTGGTCAATATGAATGAGATCAACAGCATTTCCCTAGATATAAAGGATAACCATCAAATCTCAATTCATCTCACTGAAAATAAAAATGAGCTGCCACTTCCGTTTAAAATGTTGATGGGAAATCCATATCCTAATCCAACGAACCGCATGAACAATGTGAATATATTGTTACCAGAGGCAATGGAGAATTATGAGATTTTGCTTTCACTTTATAGTGCTGACGGTAGTAAGTTAGCAACTTTGGCAGAAGGGGTTTATGAAGCAGGTATTTACAATTTTCAACTAGATTTTGAGGATTTTGAAAATGTAAGTTCTGGTATGCTGATTTATAAATTGGCAGTAAGTGGTCCTAATGGGCAAACGATATTCAGAAAAGTAATTTTAAATAAATAGAGAATGGATAATATGAATTTTAAGAGCTTGAAATCTGGGCTAACAATTATGTTTTCCATGGTGGCAATCTGGGCATCTGCTCAAATTGTGACAGATAAGACCAATAAAATTGTTATAGATTATAAAGGTGTTGAACTTAATACTTCACTACCGACCATTGATTGGGTTTTTCCAAAAGTTGAATATACCAATACCCAGGAAAATTATGTGCAATTAAAGGCAATTATAACTTCTAGTATTCCCTTAAAAAGTGTTATGCTTGATGTCAGTCTGGGAGAAAATGGAAGAAAAATTGGTTCAAGGGCTGGTGAAATTGATGATCCTTTTAATGTACAAATAGATTTGACTATGAATGTAATCAAAGGTCAAAACTGGATCGAACTCACTGCTACAAATGAGGAAGGAGGCATCGTAAAAGAGCATAGAAGCATAATGGTAGGATTGGATGCCATAGGAGATGCTGTCACCATTGATCGAAAGGACTATGCATTGCTTTTTGCTACCAATAGATATGATAATTGGAATGATTTAGTTAATCCAATATTCGATGCTGAGGCAATCGGAAAGGAACTAGAAGACAGGTATGGCTTTGAAATCGAGATTGTAAAGGATCCAAACCAAGATCAGGTAATGACAAAATTGCGGGAATACGCGCAAAGAAAATATAAACCACAAGATCAATTATTTATATTTTTCGCAGGTCATGGCATTTACGATGAAGTTTTCGGAGAGGGCTTCTTGGTGGCCAGAAATTCCATCATAAATGATGTGAGTAAAAATACTTATATATCGCACAACAGAATCCGAAGTAATATTAATAACATTCCGTGTGAACACATCTTTTTAGCAATGGATGCTTGTTTCGGAGGTACTTTTGATCCAGTTTTAGCGTCTTCAAGATCTGCCTTATACGATGATATTGATGACAAAGCCTATTTGGTCAAGAAATTATCTAAGCGAACAAGAAAATATCTGACTTCTGGAGGAAAAGAATATGTGTCCGATGGCGTTAGAGGATCACATTCTCCTTTTGCTAAAAGCTTTTTAGAGGCATTAAAAACTTATGGAGGGGAAGATAGAATTCTCATTTTGGATGAAATCAAATTGTATATGGAGAGATTAAGCACAACTCCTAGGTTTGGTGAATTTGGAACTGATGAAAATGGAAGTGATTTTGTATTTGTGGCCAATTAATGAATTCATTATGATTTTGAAATTGAAAAATATATGTCTCATTTTGTTTTTAAGAACGGTTTTTGGTTATTATTCCTATGCCCAGGAAATTCAGATCATGAACGTGCAAATGAAGGGTGAAAACATTGAAGTGATGTACAACCTTCTGGATGAAAGAATTGATCGCAGTTATACTGTGAATCTTTACATTTCCAAGGATAATTTTATTCAACCGATGGAGCAGGTGAGTGGCGATGTAGGAGTAGATATACCTGTTGGTAATAATAAAAAGTTGATTTGGCATGCAAAAAATGAATTGGGAGCTGACTTTGAGGGGGACATTTCACTTGAATTAAAAGGAAATTACTATGTTCCATTTATTACTATTGATGGAATAACAGAAGGGAGGGAATTCGAAAGAGGTAAGGAGCACGATGTCATTTGGTCAGGGGGTAGAGGAGATAATATTTTGAATTTTGAACTATACAGAGGAGAAGATTTAATCGTTTCTTTTGAAGAAAGGCCTAATAATGGAAATACTAGTATTCAAATACCTGTAAAAGTTAAACCAGGCGATAATTATAGGTTCCGAATTAGCGATAAAAGAAACCGTGATGATGTCGTTTATACTGATTATTTCATTATCAAGAGAAAAATTCCCTTAAGTTTACAACTTGTAAGCACTGCCGTAATAGGAGTTGGTGCTGGTTTTCTCATTCAATTCCTGATACCTGAACCTCCTATTAGTGATCCTCCTTTACCCAGTAGATAATTCGATTGTAACTCTTTAGTCATCTAACTGCTTCAATCTCCTATTTTAGAAATTTGGGAACAAAAGGATTGTCTTTCCGGTACTTGAACCCTTGAATTAAGGATAAAATGGTAATCAATACTGCACAAGAAATAGCAGTATATGCTATTGATTTAAAATCATTCATATGTCGAATTGCTATTGCAATTAATGCCCAAACAGCCACAGCATTAAACTCACGCATATATCGTCTATATAAGAAATATAGAAACAGGATGGTAGTGACCAATATCATAATAATGGTCCAAACTTCTTCAGAAAAGAATAGACTGAAATTTTCCGTCTTAAGATATGCTGCGATATTAGTTACTGTCGCCACTGTAATCCATCCGCTGTACAAAGAAATTGGCCACCAGACAAAACCTATGATGTTGGCTGGCGCATCCCATCTTTCCATTCCCAAGCGAATTACCGCTATCATTAGGGCAATTAGAATCGCTAGCATGAAAACTACGGACAGTAAAAACTGCTCGTTTAACCAATACCATAACCAAAATCCAGAAGCAATATTAGCAAGGGCCAGCCAAATCCCTTGTTGAGTCAATGTTTCAGAATACTTATTTTTGAAAGCTTGAATCAAGTACCAAATAGCATTTATCAATAGGCCTAAATATATAATGCTCCAGATAGAGAAAGCGTAGCCAGCAGGAGTAAAGAGGCTGTTTATTTCATCACTTAGTTGGCCCATCTTATTGCCATTGATTGCCGCAGTGCTTACATAATAATTCCAATAAACAATGGCGATTACAGATACAATATTAATGATTCCTATAATTTTTTTCATAAGCTGTTTTATAGCCTTATACTGCTTAAACTAAAAAATGTTGACTCTGGAGAGTGTTTAGATACTTATTTACCTAAAAACCTCTGAACTTAGTACAAGACCCTAAATTTAATAGTATGCTCAATCGCCCTCAATTCCTTAATCAAATCCTTGGAGTAGGCTTTGTCAATATCAGTAATAACATACCCGATTTTTTCATTAGTTTTTAGATACTGTCCAGCAATATTGATTTCATGCTTAGCAAAAAGCTGGTTGATTTTAGCAATGATGCCGGGAACATTTTTATGTATATGAATTAGTCTATGAGCATTTTGTAACCTAGGTAAAGTTAAATTCGGAAAATTTACACTATTTGTTGTCGTTCCCGTATTGATATACTCCATTATCCTGTTAGGAACGAAATTACCTATATTTACTTGGGCCTCTTCAGTACTTCCGCCAATGTGGGGAGTCAGTATAGTGTTGGGTAAATCTATCAATTCGGACTCAAAAGGGTCTTTGTTGCTTTTGGGCTCGTCAGGAAAAACATCTATTGCACAACCAGCAATCTTACCAGATTTTATATTGCCTTTCAATGCTGCAATATCTACAACATGGCCTCTACTTAAATTGATGAAAATCACCCCGTCTTTCATGAGCTTGAATTGTTCTTCCGTGATTACATTTGTATTTTCCGGTCTTCCATCAATATGCAAGCTGATTATATCTGCTGTCTGAAGCAAATCTTTTAAACTATCAATCTTGGTAGCATTCCCCAGTGCTAATTTTTCTTCTAAGTCATAATAGTAAACATCTAAGCCAATACTTTCTGCTACCACAGATAGCTGAGCACCGATATTACCGTAACCGATAATTCCCAGTTTTTTACCTCTGATTTCTTTGCTGCCAGTTGCTGATTTATCCCATTTTCCCTGGTGCATTAAAACGGCTTTATCAAATATATTACGGGTAAGCATTATAATTTCACCAATTGCTAATTCAACAACGGATCGTGTATTGCTAAAAGGTGCATTGAAAACTGCGATTCCCCTTTCTTGCGCTTCCTCCAAATCAATTTGGTTGGTGCCAATGCAAAAAGCTCCTATAGCCATTAGTCGATCGGCATTTTCTAAGACCTTAGCTGTAACCTGTGTTTTGGAACGTATCCCCAAAATTGAAACTCCTTTTATTTTTTCTGCCAATTCTGCTTCATCTAGCCCGGCTGGGTATTCTTCTACCGTGAAACCTTCTTTCTCCAAAAGATTTACCCCAATGGGATGAACGTTTTCTAACAGTAAAACCTTAATTCTGTTCTTAGGATACGAGAATGCTGACATAATTTTGTTTTCAAATAGTACTTCTTCTAGTGAAGGTGCAATATGATCTGCCTTTTTCATTACTTTTTCGCGACTTACGTTTTCAGTAAAGGCATAAAATTTATTGGCTAATCCTGCCGCTTTTATTTCATAGTCATTATGTCCGTCCCCAATTACATAAATATCACCATCCAAATCTAGTTTGCGAATAATTTCGGCCTTGCCGCCATCACGTGATAATGGATTATCTTCACTAAACCCTGTTACTTTGCCACTTGCATCAAATAGTAAATCGTTGGCATAGATGTGGTCTTCTTTAATTCCTAATTCAGTAACTATAGGTGTAATATACTCTTTAAATCCGTTTGAAATTACAAATACTGTTTCTGCATACTTTTCAAAAAACTCCTTGTTTCGCTGAAATGATATAGAAACTTGCTTCTTTAGTAATTCTATTAACTGAGGTAGATGAGATATATTTGCCTCCAATAACAAAAGTCTTTCTTTTAAAGAATCGCGAAATGAGATTTCACCATTCATTCCCAAATCAGTTAGTTCTTTAATTCTGGCTTCAGCGGCCTCTTTTTGCGGTAAACCCTGAAGTGAAATAGAAGCCAATAAATCCATTGCTTCAACTCTTGTCAGCGTGCTGTCAAAATCTATGATGAAAAATTTGTCCATTTTGAGGATTAGGTATTAAAATTCTAGAAAACATGTTGCAGATTACAAGAATCAATATTGAGCACTTTATTATGTTATTAATATGCTCAAATTAACCCATACTAATACTATTTTAACTTCTCTACACCAAGTACTTTATTTTTTAGATTATTTTCTAAGGTCAGTGGACTTCTCCCATCCTGATTTCAAATGTAAATCTCGCTGCGGGAAAGGAATTTCGATATTGTGTTCACTAAACTTCTTGAAAATATCATAGTACAATTGACTCTTGAAAACACCTGGCCTTTGAATGAAACTTGAGGTCCAAACCGTTAAATTAAAATCTAAAGAAGAATCACCATATCCTTCAAACCATAAGTCAGGAGCAGGCTCGGTTAGAACACCAGGATGGTTATTGGCTACTTCCAATACTACTGCTCGTACCTTTTCTGGATCTTCATTATAAGAAACTCCTACAGGAAACTTAAATCTAACTCTTCTATCATTATGGCTCCAGTTAATCACCTGGCTATTAATGAACTCTGAATTAGGAACTATGACGGATATGTTGTCGTTTGTAATCACTGTGGTAGAACGCATCGAAATGGAATGTACATCACCATTTATATCACCAACCTCAATTCTATCTCCAACTTTAATAGGTCTTTCAAAAAGGATAATAATTCCTGAAATAAAATTGTTGGTAACGTTTTGTAAACCAAAACCAATACCTACACCCAAAGCCCCTGCTAATAAACCTAGAGTACTAAGATCAAATCCCGCGGATTGAAAGATTGTAATGAAGCCAATCACAATAACAGAATATCTGAAAATTGTACCTATAGAATCAGAAACGCCTGTGTCTTTGATGTATCTGTTTAAGACACGCTTGACAAGTATTCTACTAAGTCTTTTAGATAAAAAAACTAATAATATACTGGAAATAATAATGAACATCAGTGTCAGCAAAGTAAAATCACTGCCCTTAATATCAAAAATTACTACATTCAGTAATTCGTTTAATTTTGCCCAAAAGTCTTTTATTCCAGTTTCAAATGATTCCATAAATCGAATATAGTGATTTAAGGTAATAATAAGGAGGAATCTCCATAAGATAGAAATCTATACTTATTATTTAATGCTTCTTCATATACTATTTTCCAATCCGCTCCAAGAAATGCTGCAATCAAAAGCATTAATGTTGATTCTGGTTGATGAAAATTGGTGATTAATCCATTTACGACTTGGAATTCGTAACCTGGGAAAATGAATATTTCAGTATCTCCGTGTAAACTGTCCAGCTGATTTTCATTCATGTACTCCAATACGGCCTGAAAGCTGTCCTTTCTGCTAGGTAAGTTTTCAAATCCATGCTCATATGGGTAAAGCTTCTTAATATGAAAAGTCTTGGTTGTATCTTTAATCAATTGCACTCCAAACCAGTACGCACTCTCCAAACTTCTAACTGAGGTGGTCCCGACAGCAATTATGGGCTTTTCTGTTTCTGCTAAGAACTCAACAGTAGCTTTAGCAATTTGAATTTGCTCACAGTGCATGTTGTGGTCCAACACATTCTCTGCTTTAATCGGCTGAAAGGTGCCAGCCCCTACATGCAAAGTCAATTCATGAATAGCATGTGATTGCTGAAGCTTATATAAAATAGCATCAGTAAAATGTAAACCTGCGGTTGGAGCAGCCACCGCTCCTTCATTTTTTGAATAAACCGTCTGATATCTTGGTTTATCTTCCTCAGTGGCCGATCTATTTAAGTAGGGTGGAAGAGGTGTGCTTCCCATCATTTCCACTATTTCTACAAAAGGAATTATTTGATTGTCCCACTCAAATTGGATTTCGTTCTTTTCATAATTTGTATAAGTGGCTGAAATTTTAACTTTTCCATATTCCGACTCAAAATAGCGCTCTAATGTATCTGTAGCTTTCCATCTTTTCCTATTGCCAATCATGCAGTGCCATATACACTTTTTCTTCACTAACATAGCCTGGGCTACTTCAGGAGTTGGCTCAATAGGAGAAAGTAAAAAGATCTCAATTTTAGCTCCACTTTGCTTTTTGAAATGAATTCGCGCTGGAATGACTTTGGTATTATTGAATATCAAGCTACTTTTTTCAGGTAGGTAATAAGTAATTTCATAGAAATGTTGGTGATGAACATGCTTATTTTGATACACCAATAATCGAGAATGATCTCTTTTTTCCAATGGAAACTTAGCAATTCGATCTTCTGATAAATCGTAGTGGTATTCTGATAAATCTATTTTTGATGCTTTTTCAAGAAGATTCATTGTTTTTATTCAGTCAATATTTATTCGAAAAGGATTAAGTTAAGATTTCATAATAATACTGCCATCTTTTTCATAGGCAATTAATTCTTCTCTTAACCATTGTGGAATTTCAATAGTATTTTTACTTTTCATATCGAACATCACCTGAATAGATGTACCAATTGTATGTACCACCTTATCCTCTGTTGTGATCATGTATTCTATAACAAAACTTTTCTTGCCTATTTCCTTTGTACGGACCCAGCATTTTGTACTCGGCATTCCGATTTTTAACTCCAATAAATAATTACAATTGATATTGGCGAGTAAGAACATATTCTTATGCCAATCCCATGATGGGGATGCCTCTAGCATATATCTGCCTCGGGCTATTTCAAAGTACTGTATATAGATCGAATTGTTGACATGGGCTAAGGGGTCTAAATCAGTCCATCGAACTTGAATATCTTCAGAAAATTTAAAATTACTGGGATCTGTATTGGGTTTCATGCTTTAACTTTAAATGAAAAGCAAAATTACTATTTTAAATTTAGGGGAGTGTGAAATTGGGCAGGAAATTGAATTCAACATATTATATTTCCTGCTTGTTTTATTGTGTGCGTCAGCACTGTGAAGGTAGGGGTCTATTGATTTTAAGCCATTGTTAAAATATTTGAAAGGCTCACATGGACACCCACTTCCTTTCATTAGAAGACTGAATCGCTTTCTCAATAAATAACATCCCCCGCACACCATCCTTAATTCCAGCCTGTACGAAGCTTTTTTTACTTTCATTACTAAGTATAGAATCAAAGAAACCTTCATAAATTCGTTGAAATGCTTCGGTGAAATAAGGTGAATGACCGGGTATATTTACTTTACTACCTTCTCCTGCTTCTTTTTCCAAACCCTTAATGGATTCTTCTTTGAAGTCGGGATATTTGATAGTGAGTAAATTGGGTTGATTATGATCCCATATTAACCCAGCTTTACTTCCGTAAATGTGCAGGCTTAAATCTTGGTCCTCACCCGTACAAATCTGGCTGGCTGACAAATATCCCTTGGCACCATTTTCCATTTCCATCAAAACATTGGTGTCATCATCAATTTTCCGCCCCTGTACCAAAGTAGAGACATCAGCTGTAAGCGATTTAACTTGGAGGCTGCTAACCGACTCCAATAAGTTGAAGGCATGCGTCCCTATATCCGCAATAGTGCCACCAATTCCTGACCTTTTCGGATCCGTTCGCCAACTTGCTTGTTTATGTCCATCTGCCTCAATTAATTGTGACAACCAGCCTTGAGAATAATCTATTTTTACCTTTTTTATTTGTCCTAAATGGCCTGATTGTATTAATTCTTTCGCCTTTTCCAGTAGTGGATAACCTCTATAGGTATAGGTCATAGCAAATTCGCCTTTGGCTTTATCCACCGTTTTTTGAAATTCCAAGGCTTCTGCATAGTTTACAGCTAGAGGCTTATCACAAATAACATGGAAACCAGCTTCCAATGCCAGTTTTGCTGTTTCAAAATGGAGATGGTTTGGAGTTACAATAGCTACAAAATCCATCCGTTCTTTTTCATTTAATTGAGCTTCCTTCTCAATCATTTCTTGGTAGGATTCATAAATCCTATTCCTTTTCAATCCTAATTCTTTGCCTTTAATCAATGACTTTTCTAATGTGGAACTAAAAGAACCGCATACTAATTCAGCTTTGCCACCAGTGGTGGCTGTAATTCTATGTATATCTCCGATCATGGAGCCAGGTCCGCCCCCAATCATTCCCATTTTTAAGATCCTGCTCATATTAAACCTTTTAAGTTCTTCAATTTTAATTTCTAATCAAACCATATTTTTATGACAGTGACTCATAGCCAGCGAGTCGAATTAGCACTGTTCAACTGGAGTTATCAGGAAAGGAATTGCATAAATGGCTGATTTTATAGATATCTTTTCCCATTTATATAAACTTTATTCGAATTCATTTCTTATTTCTTGAAACTAAACAATAACTTACTTAATATTAAATTTGATTACATAAATTTCGAGAATGAACAGAAGAGAAGCGATAAAGAAAACAGGAATGGCATTAGGTTTTGCTGCTACTTCACCACTGTTGATGCATTTGATTCAGTCTTGTGATAGTAAAAAGCCTTTGGGATGGAAGCCTCAATTCCTCGATGAAAAACAAGCATTGATAATAGCTGCTATGGTTGATCAAATTTTACCAAGAACAAATACCCCTGGAGCACTAGATGTTGGAGTTGATGTTTTTGTAGATAAAATGGTAGATGAGGTTTATAATGATGATGAACAAAAGCAATTTTTAAATGGGTTAGCATCTGTTGAAAAAGAAAGTCAATTAAAGAACGGAAAAATTTTTACAGATTTAAACAATCAAGAACAGTACGATTTCTTATATGGTCTGGAAAGCGAGATACAACACTTATCTTTTGATTCTGCCCCTCAGAAAAAACCTTTCTTTCTTATGCTTAAGGAACTTGTGCTTTTAGGGTATTTCACTTCTGAAGAAATTATGACAAAGCATTTGGACTATATCCCAGTTCCATCACAACTTCTAGCTTGTGAACCAATGAAATCAAACCAAAAATTAAGAGTAGGAAATTATTTTTAAGAATGAGTAAAGGAAAAAATCAATTTGATGCCATCGTAGTGGGATCGGGAATCTCTGGTGGATGGGCAGCAAAAGAATTGTGTGAAAAAGGCCTGAAAACATTGGTGCTTGAAAGAGGTAGGAATGTTGAGCATATTAAAGATTATCCTACTATGAACAGGGCTCCATGGGAGTTTGAACATAGGGGAAAGGAATCAAGAGAAGTTCAGGAAGAATACTATGTTCAGAGTAAAACTTATGCTTTTGATGAGGGCTCAAAACATTTCTGGGTTAATGATAAAGAAAACCCGTATACTCATCCTGATAACAAAGAATTCCGCTGGATAAGAGGTAATCATGTTGGTGGTCGATCTTTAACTTGGGGACGACAAAGTTATAGATTAGCTCCGATGGACTTCGAAGCTAATGCAAAAGATGGAATAGGAGTGGATTGGCCTATTCGATATGAAGACCTAGCGCCATGGTATGATAAAGTTGAAGAATTTATTGGGGTTTCTGGCCGAAATGAAGGCTATGAGCAATTGCCTGACGGTAAATTTCAACCTCCCATGGATATGTATTGCGTTGAAGACAAAGTAAAAGGAGCTATAGAAAAGAATTGGGATGACCGATTTATGACTATTGGTAGAACGGCAAACTTAACGCAAAATAAACATAACCGAACAAAATGTCAATACCGCAATCTTTGCAGTAGGGGCTGTCCTTATGGGGGATATTTTAGCAGTCAGGCCTCTACACTACCAGCAGCTTCAGCTACTGGAAATATGACTCTAAGACCTCATTCAATAGTAGAATCGGTAATATTAGACGATAAAACCAATAAAGCTAAGGGCGTTCGAATTATTGATGCAGAAACTAATGAGTATCATGAATATTATGCCAAAGTGATTTTCCTGTGCGCCTCTACACTTGGTTCAACCTGGATTATGCTCAATTCCAAAAGTGATCGCTTTCCAGAAGGACTAGGTAATACGAGCGGTACTTTGGGTAAACATCTGATGGATCATCATTTTGAAGTGTATGTGAAGGCAGAATTTGATGATTTTAAAGATCAATATCATACAGGTTATAGACCCAACGGTATTTACGTTCCCCGCTTCCAAAATATAAAATCGCAACATCCTGATTTTATTAGAGGTTATGGTTTTCAAGGAGGAGGGAATAGGGTAGGATGGGGCTATGGAAACAGATTAGCTGGTTTCGGTGCTGACTTTAAAGATGCTTTAATGAAACCAGGTCCTTGGGAAATGTCATTTATGCCGTTTGGAGAAACATTGCCATACGAAGACAATCAAGTAACATTAAATGAAAATGTACGAGATAAATGGGGCTTGCCTACATTGCATATCGATTGCGAGTTCAAAGACAATGAAAAAGCCATGCGTAAAGATATGATGACAACGGGCAAAGAAATGCTAGAAGTTGCTGGGGGAAAAAATATTGAGGCAGTGAATTTACCTGCAATTCCGGGTTTCGGTATTCATGAGATGGGAACTGCCAGAATGGGAAGAGATGCCAAAACTTCTATGTTGAACAAACATAACCAATTGCATGAAGTACCCAATGTATTTGTAACTGATGGTTCTGCTATGACTTCTTCAGCCTGTCAAAATCCAAGCCTAACTTATATGGCATTAACGGCACGGGCTGTGGATTTTGCCGTTTCTGAATTGAAGAAAATGAATTTGTAAATTTTAATGGAGATTTCCTTAACGACACCTGCATTATTGTTTCCAGCAATTTCTCTTTTATTATTGGCCTATACCAATCGGTTTTTAGCTTTAGCCAATTTGATAAGAAATTTGCATGGTAGGTATATGAATGAGAAAGATGTAAATATTAAAGCTCAAATTACCAATTTGAAAAAAAGGGTGATTTTGATTCGAAATATGCAGTTATTAGGGATTTCCTCCCTATTCTTTTGCGTAGTAAGCATGTTCACAATTTATCAAGAATATCAAATGATGGGCAGTATCATTTTTGGATTTTCTCTGGTGCTTTTGATGATTTCCTTATTGCTTTCTATTCTAGAAATTCAAATCAGCGTAAAAGCCTTAAATATTCAGATGGGAGATATTGAGAAGTAGGGTTGATACTATTCATTCTTTTTGAGGATGGGTTTAGGATGCACCTAGCAACTTTTTTGTTTTCTCCAGCTTAATTATTGGTAAGTTATCAAATCAATTTCTCTACTTTTGAGTTAAGCATATAGTGAAAACAAAAGCAATTAAATATCCTAATGAAGCTCTTGATTTAGCCCGTAAAACAGGTGACAATTTAGCCGATGAAACAGTAAAAGACTTATTTGAGAGTGGCTTTAATCCGCTATCCAATAACGCTTACAATCAACTGGTCTTCAATCATCAGAACATTCCTGATGCATTTCCAGAGAGTTTGAAACAGTATTTTAAAGAAATAAAAGCCTACCAAATTGACGAAAATCTTAAAGAGAGGGGGGCAAACTTTTATGTAGAGCATGCTTCCGCCATCATGCTGTGTTTAGGAATGCTTTCATTGCCATATTGTTATGCTGCAGCTGAGGGTGCTAAAGTACTGAGTTTTTCCAAAAGGATATATGAACAGCCTGAAAAGCGATTAACGGAAACGGCTGAATTCGTTTTTGATGTTTGTAGCCCGGAAGCTTTTACTCCAAACGGGAAAGGATTTATTAGTATAGCTAAGGTAAGATTGATGCATGCGGCCATCCGTTACCATTTAAATAAATCTAATAAATGGAGTTCTGATCTAGGTGTCCCTGTGAATCAGGAGGACATGGCAGGTACTAATCTTTCTTTCTCTTTGATAGCCATTCGTGGCTTGAGAAAATTGGGTTTTAGCATCTCAAGTAGTGATTCTTTGCACTATATTAGGTATTGGAATATTATCGGGAAAATGCTGGGAGTAGCAAGTCATCTTCTTCCTGAAAATAATCAAGATTCTTTTATTTTAGAGCACAAGATAAAAAGCAGAAATTTTAGACCTTCAAAAGAAGGGGAAATGTTGGCTATAAATTTACAAAACTATATTAAAAATCAACCTCTTCCATTTCGTTTCCCAACTGAAACCATGATGGCTTATCTTTTAGGGGAGAAAATTTGCGGAATGATTGGTTTACCTTACGATCAATTAGATGTAGATTTAATAAGCAATATCAAGAATTTGAATGCCATTCGAAACGTATTCCCTACTAATCACAAAAAAGAATTCGCTATTTTGAAAAAACAGTTTGGAGAGCGAAACCTAGGTGGTACTCCATTTAAGTTTTTGACAAATCTTGATAATTAAAAGGCAATATTATGGATCTGTTTTAGTATGCAATATGGAATATAAAACGAATCAGGTGGTTAGTTTTAAGAGTCTCCAAAGCGATGAAATTTTATTACCTCATCTTTTGAATTGAACTCTCTTAGTTTTCGGTTACCCAGTATTACGAATGACTTAAAAATTAGTATTTGGGTTGAGGATAAACCAAGAATTCCAATATCCTTTTTTATTAAGTGCTTTATTTCGGCATAGACAAGTTCACTCTTCCTCATAAATTTTGGTGTGAAGTAGTTTTTGTCATTAACAATAATGATGATAGGTGTTATTATATTTCTTTCTAAAAGTAATTCTTTTGCATATTCTAATCTATCTATCATCAAGTCTTCCGAAGCCTAGAATAATCGAGAATCAGGAAACTTGTATCTTGAATTTTTTCAAATCTGACGTGGTCCATTATTGTAATTTAGCTTTTTATGATAGTTTTTTAAGTTTCTTAGATTTTTTCTTTGAAGTTTTTATTCAATGTTTTAGAAATTAATTGATTTACTTCAATGATTATTAGGTACTGAAAAGTATTTAGTTTTTATCGTTTTGGTTTAACCCCAATAATCATTCTCATCGCTGTTTATTAATCGTCAATCATTGAATTTATCTAATTCTCTATAGGTTTAGTAGATTTATAGTATTTCCATCCTATATTTGTGTGACTAAACCTAATGTATGGATTTTCAAGTTATTGTGACGCTAGCGGTCATTCTATTGGCAATTGTTTTATTTGTCACTGAAAAACTTTCAGTTGATCTGATCGGATTGGTTATTATCTGTGCTTTGGTGATAACTGGTGTAATTAGTCCGGTTGAAGGAATTCAAGGATTTAGCAATACCGCCACTATTACTGTGGCTTTTATGTTTGTCATGAGTGCAGCTCTTTTGAAAACTGGCGCTTTGCAATTTGTGGCCTATAAACTATCTGACATCTTTAAGAGGAATTTCCGTTGGGGATTGGTTTTGATGATGTTATTGATTGCTCTGATATCCGCTTTTATAAACAATACACCGGTGGTTGCTGTCTTTATACCGGTGGTTATACAAATTGCTAAGAGTACAGGTAAAAGTCCTTCTCAATTACTAATTCCACTTTCTTTTGCTTCCATTTTTGGAGGAACCTGTACGTACATAGGTACTTCTACAAATGTTTTAGTAAGCGGTATAGCGCAAGAGTACGGCTATGAAGGTTTTAGTATGTTTCAATTGTTGCCGTTTGGTTTAATCTTGGTTTTGGTAGGTACTTTATATATGATGCTAATTGGTTCACGGATTTTGCCTAAAAATCGAAGAAACGATGAAAATCTTGAAGAGAAATTTGGTATGAGAGAGTATCTCACTGAAATTGAATTACAAGAAAACACTGATTCCATAGGAAAAACCATAATGCAAAGCGCATTGGTTAATGATTTAAAAATTGACATCTTAGAAATCAATCGGAATGGCACGCGCTACAACTTACCACAGGGGGACTTTATTTTACATGCTGGAGATATACTTAAGGTGCGTTGTAATTTATCAAATATTAAAGAGTTAAAAAGCAGAGCTAAAGTATTGGAAGGTTCATCCTTGAAAATGGCAGGCGATAACTTGCAAGGTACTGGTACTTCCCTGGTGGAGATGGTTATTAGTGCTAATTCCGAATTTGACGGTAAAAACTTGCAGGAAGTAGATTTTCGTAGGAGATTCAGGGCTTCTCCGCTAGCAATAAAGCATCGGGAAGAGGTTTTGCACGAAGATTTATATGATATTAAACTAAAAGCAGGGGATGTGTTATTGGCAGAAGTGAAATCTCACTACGTAAAAGAACTTCGCAAAAAGGAAATGAGTCAGAACGCTCCTTTTGCTCTCCTTTCATCTGATCATGTAATTGACTTTAATAAGAAGCAATTTTTGATTGTAATCTCCGTGCTTGGTATCGTGATTGCTTTAGCCACCTTCGGAATGCTAGATATTGTAATTTCGGTTATGGCAGGAGTTGTGGCCTTGGTTTTGTTGAATGTCCTGAATATGCGGGAAGTCTATAAAGCCATTAATTGGAAGATTGTCTTCTTATTAGCAGGGGTCTTAAGCTTTGGAGTAGCATTGACCAATACCGGCTTAGATCAAAAAATCGCTGGGGGACTTTTAGGTCAATTAGGCTCATTCGGCCCCATTGTAGTGTTAAGCGGATTATACTTGGCAACATCATTTTTGACCGAACTAATGTCTAATAATGCCACTGCTGCATTAATGGCCCCAATTGCAATAGCGATAAGCACGCAATTAGGTTTAATGCCTACGCCCTTTTTGATGGCGGTTACCTTTGCTGCTTCTGCAAGTTTTATGACGCCTATTGGTTATCAAACTAATACCATGGTTTATACAGCCGGTAGTTACAAATTCACCGATTTCACGAAAGTAGGGGTGATGCTTAATTTATTATTTTGGATTTTAGCAACTGTCTTTTTACCTATAATTTTTCCGTTTCAGTCAATTTAGAAAGTTCCTTGAAGTATACAGTCTAGGGCATCAGTAAACATGTGAAAAAGCAAGCCGATTGCCACCAGACGACTTATTTTTGGAAATAATAAGAATAAGTATATCAATATTGCGAAATAGGAGTGAAGAGGATGGAAACCAATACTGCATCTTTCAGGATCAAAAATTGGGCTTGCTAACAGGTGATCTAGGTCCACCAGCATAGTTCCGATTAAAATCAAATAAGCCCTTTTCCATTTTTTAGGGCTGTATAGATATGCAATAGCTAATGGTGCAATAAAATGCAGGCTATAATGAATAAGAGTGGAAATCATAGTCAGTTATCTTTCGCTTTAGGGAAGCTTAGAACAAAGCGTGTTCCTGTCCCTTCTTTGCTTTCTATGTCCATTGATGAGTGATTGAAGGACAAAAACTGTTTCACAAGAAGCATTCCTAAACCTGTTCCGGTTTCTTTTGAGGTACCTTCTTTTGAGTAGGTTCGGTTATTACTACTGGATTTAATTATTGCTAAGGTTTCCTCATCCATTCCCATTCCACTATCTTCAATACGTATTTGGATTTGATTGCCATGTGCTAAATAATCAATTTTAATTTGATCTCCTTTGGAAGTATATTTTAGCGAGTTATTGAGTAAGTTGTTCACAATTATTTTTAATTGAAACGGGTCAATCCACGCATAAAAATCAGCTATATGATGAATGATTTCCACCTCTTTTTCATCTGCGATAAAACTAATGTCTTCTATGTAGGCACTGATATAATCACTTAATTTGATTTTCTGGGGATTGGTTTCGAAACCATCCATTTGCGTGTTAGCCCATTTCAAGAGGGCATTGATTTGTTCATCAACTTTCCCAACTTCTTTGGTTAGCTTTTTACTATACTTTGTGTAGTCTTCTGTAGAGATTTTGTCACCAATTTCTAATAATTGTTTAACAGAACTAATCGGAGATCGTAAATCATGAGAAAGAATTGAAAAGAGCCTGTTTTTAGTATTATTGATTTCTTTTAACTCTTGATTTTGTATTTCTATTAAAAGTTTCTTGTCAGCTAACTGCTTATTGATGCTGCTTAGATTTTGATTGTATTTGTCTTTTTGTTTTAAATGTCTCCGATAGAGAAAAGCCAAAATTACCAAAAATAAAATGAGAGCACTCATCAAATAGATGGTCAGCATATTCCTATCTGATTTGGCGGAAAGTAGTTCTTTTTCAATATTGAGTTGATTATTTTCAGCTTTAGCTTGTTGTAGTTCGGCCCAGTTGATTTCGCGATTCATTTCCTCATTTAACAGGCTGTCACTATAGCTTTTATGTAATTTATGGAATTCTAGCGCTTTTTTGGTGTATCCTAACTTTTCCTGTGCTTGGCTTAATTTAAGAGCAACTTCCGAGGCATCCCATTTAGCACCAATTTCCTTGGCAATTCTTAATGATTCAGCTCCATATTCTATTGCTTTGTGATAGTTCTTTCTTTTTAATTCTAATTCAGCCAAGCCACTCAAATTATAGCTTTTTTCCCATTGATTTGGTGATTCATAATATACTTTTAGTAAATAATATTCAGCCGAATCTAGTTCCTGTTGGTCTAAAAAAACTGTCCCTAGTCTATTCATATTCATCAAGGCGTAAATAGGGAGATCATTTTGCTCTGCAATACTATAAGACTTTCTATAAGAATCTAGTGCTTTTTCTATCTCTCCCAACTCCTGATAGCAAATTCCAATATTGAGTAGATTGACAGTAATATTTCTTTCATTGCCTATTTTTTTATTGACTTTTAGTGCTTTACTGAATTCACCTAAAGCTTCGTCATAGAGTTCTCTTCCTAGATAAATTAATCCTCTTCCATTTAATGCTCGGGCAATTCCTATATCATTACTGATTTCATGAGATAGATTATATAGTTTTCTGTACGTGTTTCTGGACTCCAGATAATTACTTTGTACATACTGAATAGCTGATTTTAGGAAAAGTAACTCTGCGTAGTAGTCACTTTTAGTATTTTTTGTTGCCTGTATTTCGTTATTGACATGATCCAAAGCAGAATCAGGATAATTGAATCTCAAGGAATTAAGCGTTGAAATGATACTGTCTTGGGAACTAGATAATTGTTGGGGGTGTAATTCAAAAGATAAATTGAAGAAAACCGTAAAAAGTATCAGAAAGTTAAATCTCATGCAGGATAATGGATTTTATTGCCACAAACACAAATATAAGTCTTAAATCATGCTTGTTCTTGAATATAGTTATTTTTGATCAAAGATTTGTACATGGGATCTGAAATCAATGTTTTAGGGTTCCCTATTATTATTAATTTTCTTTTGGCTCTAGTAAGTGCAACATTTAAACGCCTATAATCCTTTAAAAAACCTATGTTTTCTTCTGCATTCGATCTTACTAAACTTAAGACAATGACTTCTTTTTCCCTTCCTTGAAATCCATCAATGGATTTTATTTCGACATGGTAATCCCTTAGTGCAGACTTTAAACGGCTTACTTGCTGGTCATATGGAGAAATAATCCCGATGTCTTCAGGAAACAGACGGGAAGACAATAAAGAGTCAGTGACTTCTTTAGTTAAATCTATCTCTGCTTGATTGAAAAAGGAATAGCTGTCTGTTAACTGTTTTTCAATTCCTTCTGGACAAGGAAGAAAAACAACTGGTTTAGAAGCTTGTACTACCTCTTGAATCATTGGGTTTACAAAACGATAAGGATCAAATCCAGGTAGATCGTCTAAACTGTGTTTTGAAACCGAGGGATGAGCTTTTAATTTGTTTTGATAAAAATTTTCATTTGAGAATCTCATTATCTCCTGATGCATTCTATACTGAATTGTCAATAGATCCATTCGGTCAGACGGAAGTTCCGATTGAAATCTTTCGAACAAACTGGTTTTTAATTCATTTGCTTCTTTAGCTTTTACAGTTGGTGGTAGCTGTTGATGGTCGCCTGCTAGAATCCATTTTTTTCCTTTTACCAATGGGATCAGAGATTCTGGTTCCGTTGATTGAGTCGCTTCGTCAATGCATACAATATCAAAGATAATATCCTTTAAAAGATCACTGCCGGCTGAAGAGTTTGTAGTACAAATCACCTGGCTTTTCTCCAAAATACTTTCAATGGCTTCATTTTGCAGAGCCTGAGCTTCTTCATAATTTTTGTTAATCTCTTGCTGAATTGAAATCCATTTTGCCATTTTTCTGAGCTTTCCAGAGTGTATTCCTCTGTAGGTTTTTTTAGAGCTGGCCAATTGTATTATTTTGTTATCACTTAGCCCTCTTCTGTTTTGTCCTGTAGCCGGTACGTAATCATTTTGTTCTTTTTTTTGCACTTGAATTCTATTCCAAATACTGTTGGCTTGTTGATAATCAGGATGATCTTGCAACTGGACATCTAAGCTCAAACTAAGTAGGTTTTCATCCATGCGAATAGGGTTACCTATTCGGGTAGCAGGAATTTCCAGTCTCTGCAATTTTTCTAAAATATTATCAACAGCGGTATTGGAAGGAGCTGTCAGCAATATCTTTTTACCCTTTTTGAACAATGCTTTTACCAAATGAGATAGGGTAGTGGTTTTACCAGTTCCAGGTGGGCCATGTATTAGAAAAATATCATTTGATAAAAGTGCTTTTTGAATGATTTTGTTTTGTCTGCTATTCAAGATGTCATCATCAATATTGTTTAAATCGGAATTATTCTTTTCTTCATTTAATGCAATTACTGATTGTATGTATTTTTGCAAGGAAGGCAGCAATTGTAGTTTGTCAATTGCCTCCGTCATTCTTTGAAAAGTGATATCATTGGAGAACAAATCTAATCTTAAATTTCTGCCAAAAACCAAATAGGGTGGTAGCTTATTGTATGCTATAGTTATACTGCGTTTTGTCTTGCTCACCACTGTCGCCTGGTCTTCTTTTCCGGTTGGTGTTTCCTTCGAGATAATGACTACATCACCATTGGAAATTTCATTGTCAGAAAGCCCAGACGCTTTGACCAGTTTTACTAAAAATACACCTCCAATTCCTGAACCTGCATCCTTACCAGTTAAGCCTAAAATGGCCCTGCCCTTTGCTTCCCGTTGCCGGCCTGAGTAGTGCTGAATTTCGTGCAAATGAAACTCCATTTCTGCTTTCCTTTCTTTCTGAATTAAGCTTTTGAAAAATGTACCGTACTGCTCAATGTTAGAAAATCTTTTCATATCTGTTTTTCCTATGGGTCCCATCACAAACTTAAGCAATTGGTGATAGTTTTAAGAATTTACAGAAAAGGCTGGGGTAGATTGTTAAAGTACAATTTTAGTGAATATCTAGTTTATGTATCTTTTTCAACACCTAAAAAATTATCAGTGATTAGCATCCTTGATGACGTTGATCTTAATAAATATATATTGTATTAAACGATGTTGGTGCGAATTTTATTAAAATCTCATCTGCTTATTTAACTTTTAGCGTAATTAAAAAAAATACTTCTTAACAGAATATTATTTGGACAGTGTTCCTATGTTAATGTAATACTTGGTTGATTTGTTATAAGATGTTATGAATGAAATCATAATCGGTACTAAGTGTAGTATTACTTTAATTAATTACCCAGGTGAAGTTCTTTGTTTTATTTTACAGCCCATATAATATTTGGTCTATTTTTACCATTACCAAGATGCGTATTTTCGCTTAAATGTAATATCACTAATGTTTATGTGAGATTTATTTCTAAGCTGTAAATGGTATTATATTGATATGTAGTTTTCTAATATTTTATCTGATGAAGGTGCATAAGAAGTTTGATTTAAGTTTACTTTCATTCTCTTCTGTTTTAGTTATTTTTTGGATCTTAGAATAATTAAATATTATTTTTTGCTAGATCTTGAATTTATTTTCTATTATTCAGTTTGTTTCTTTGGAGTTTTGTATTTTCATAAAATGAAGAAGATCGTGGTATCCATTTCCGCACTAGTACTTTTTGCTATTACTGGTTTTTATTTCTGGGCTAGTTCATCCTTTAATGATCAGAGTCAATATAATCAAGTAGTTACCTATGGCGATTCGTTGAAAAGGGACTATGATACTTTGTCCGTTTTAAGTTATAATATAGGGTACTTATCAGGTATGACAAATAACCTTTCAATTACTAGAAAGGAGTCCTTGTTTAGTGGTAATTTTGAAAGAGCAGTGAATCTTCTTGAGCCCTACAATTTTGATTTTATAGGATTGCAAGAAGTTGATTTTAATTCTGCTAGGAGCTTTACATATAACCAATTTGACAGCTTAGGAAAATATCTGAATTTTGGACAGGGTGCCTATTCAGTAAACTGGGATAAATCATATGTTCCATTCCCTTACTTTCCAATAAATATTCATTTTGGAAGGATGTATTCTGGGCAAGGTATTCTTAGTAAAAGTCAAATACTATCTAACGAGTTAGTGGTATTGGATAAACCATTTAATACACCCTTTTATTATGATGCCTTTTATTTGGATAGAGTACTTCAAATAAGTAAAGTGCAAGTTGGTGCAGATACTTTAATTATCATGAATGTTCATTTGGAAGCCTTCGATAAGGAGACTCGAGAAAGTCAGGCTCAAATAGTTTTAGAAGTTTTTAATAATTTTGCAAAAGAGTTTCCTGTAATACTAATGGGAGATTTTAATAGTCGCCCACCTTTTGCTACAAGTGTGGGTGAAGCTGAAAAAAGTATTAAAATATTTTTAGATTGTCCGTTCATCGGTGAGGCAATAGATAAAGATAGATACCTTAAGAATGAATCGCGCTTCTTCACTTTCAATTCAGAAGATCCTTATGAAAGATTAGATTATATATTTTATAATAATAACAAGATTCGAAAAATTGATTCTGACGTCTTAAGAGATGCAGAAGATATTTCTGACCACCTACCTGTATGGATGACTTTTGCTATAATTAAGTAATTGTTTTCAATAAAATTCCTAATTTCAAATTCTTTAAATTTTTAGAAATTATTATGGATTCAAAAATTCAGAAGCACTGGCAACGTATGGAAGAGGGTAAAGCTTATTACGATGCTTTACTTCAAGTATTCAGTCCAGAGCAGTTAAATTTTCACCCAGAAGTAGGGTCATGGTCAATGCTTGATGTGATGCAGCAT